>CAYTYP010000003.1:0-121833 GCA_964441405.1 uncultured Acidobacteriota bacterium | reverse complement strand
TCCTGGCTGGATAGGTCGTTAGTGGTTAGTGGTTAGTGGTTAGTGGTTAGTGGTCAGTCGTCTGTGACTACTGGCTACTAACAAAACCGCAACGCCGGCAGTCAAATATCTATATTCCACGTTGCGGAAACCTTCGGCTTCCACCATTTTCTTCAACTTATCTGCAGGGGGAAAGGATTGAACGCTGGTCGGCAGATATCCATAAGGTCCATCCACGCCTGAGAACAATTGACCCAATTTCGGTAGAATTTTCAGAAAGTAGAAACGGTAAAGCGCCGCAAAAAAAGGAGATTTAGGCATTCCAAATTCAAGAATTGCCATAACGCCTCCCGGACGGAGAACACGCCGCATTTCTCGAATTCCTAATTCCATATCCGCCAGGTTTCGCAGCACAAAAGCAGACGCCACAACATCAAAGCTCTGGCTGCAAAAAGGGAGCGCGAGAGCATCCGCACTCAATAAAGATATTGGGTGGCAATTCTTGTTGTCAGCCGCTTTATCAGAGCCGATGCGCAACATCGGTTGACAGAAGTCACAACCGATCACCGGCCCCAATCGGGATAACGCAAGAGAAAGATCGGCTGTCCCGCAGCCCACATCAAGAATATCGGGATCAACGGATGAAATTCTCTTCTCAACCTCCAGCACGCAGGTTTGCCGCCAGGAACGATCGATGTTGGCCGAAAGAAAATGATTCAAGAAATCATACCTACCGGCAATAGCGCCGAACATAGTGCGGACCCGGATTGATTTATCAGTTTCTTCCGTCATGGATCCTCAAAAGCTGATATTTCCTTCAGCGGCTAAAAATTGTTTTAAATATTGCCGCAGGCGCAAAGAATCCATTTCCGTGCGGATCTCCGCTTCTCCCAACCGTGGAAGAAATATCATACGGATTCCTCCCGACTGAAACTTCTTGTCCCGGATAAGCGCATTCCATAGCCGGTCTGGAGAAATGCCGCATATGGATGGGAGTCGGCCGACTCGCCGGATGAGGGCAACCAGCCTGGCCGCTTCTTCCGCTCGAAGCAGGCCCAATTCCCTGCCATACCCAACGGCTGCGATCATCCCCCAGGCGACGGCTTCTCCATGTTTGAATTTAGCGTAGGCGGTTGCAGCCTCCAAACCATGACCGACAGTATGGCCGTAATTCAGGATCATCCGGAGGCTGTTCTCTTTTTCGTCATGCGCGACAACATCCGCTTTAATGCGCGCCGACTCCAATACAATATGCGCCAGAGTTGCAGCATTGCAGCTCAGAATATCAGCCAGGCGCCGCTCTATATAGCGCAGCAATGATTCGGAACCTAGGGCGCCGCATTTGATCACTTCATAAAGTCCCGCAGCCAATTCTCTTTTGGGCAAGGTAGTCAGTGCATTCGTATCGGATAGCACGGCCGAAGGCTGATGAAACGCCCCAATCAAATTTTTCCCTTGCTCCACATTAATGGCGACCTTCCCTCCAATCGAGCTGTCCACCTGGGCCAACAGCGTTGTCGGAGCCATTACAAAAGGAATTCCGCGCATGAAAGTAGCGGCGGCAAATCCTGCAATATCCCCGACAACTCCTCCGCCAAAAGCCAAAATCCAGGAGCGCCGGTCAGCCTGCGCTCGAAACATTCCGGAATATATGTCCTGCAAGGTTGAATGGTTTTTATATTTTTCGCCGTCGCCAATACAAACGACGGGGATCTCGCCAAAAGTTCTCCGGAGTGAAGGAATAAGCGAATCTCCATGCATTCTCAAAACTGTTCGATTCGTGACTACAATCGGGGCGGACTTGAATCCTTTTTTAGCCAAAATTGAACCTGCGGCAAGCAGTAGATCCTGCCCTACCCAGACCGGGTACTTGCGCTCCCCCAAATCCACGTTTAACGTTTTCAAATTTTCAATCCTTCCGAGATCTCGTCAACAAGAACCTGAGGCGTCAGATCTCCTATTCCGATTTCTTTGCAAAGTTCTTCTGCACGATAGAGCTGGCCTGTTTCCCAGATCTCTTTAAGAAATCCGGCCGCCGACCGGCTTAATATCCAGGAATTTCCGAATCTGGTCCGCAAATATTCTCGAAGCATGGCATCGCACATCCATCCTCTTAAATGATCGGCGGAATAAAAACCATTGGAAAGATCATACAACCAAAATTCCGGCGAATGGGACAATCCGGTGCAAGCCTTCATTGTTTCGGAATAGATCTCCGGCATCCCTTCAAAACTTTCCCTCTCATAAAGATTGACGGCGCATCGAAGCTTTCCCATACAACGCCGAACCAGGAAGAGTCTTAGCAACGCCTGGAATCGAAGAAACTCGCCGGATTTTACAAAAGAGAACATTCGCGCCAGCCACTGCCGGTCGCGGAGGAAATATTCCATAAGAAAAGCATACGATTCGGAAAGGGCGCGGTCTCCCATGATCCGGTGTTCTAATGGAAGCGAGGGGCTGGTCCGTACGGGTCGAAAGCACGCCCCTTGTCGTCATAGGCATGCCCGATCTCGTGCAGAAGCGAGGAATACCAGCCGGCTCCATTTTCCGGAATCATGAGGATCTTAATTTCATGCGGAATCCTGATTGGAATACAGAGTGGGCTTGCACGCTTCCCTTCCCTGTCTTCCAAGTCCATTGAAACCGTATCCTGTCTTTCCGGCCGGATCCCAAATTCCGAAACTGTTGCTTGTAGGATGGGAAGCATCTTGTCTTTTAAAAACACCTGCTCCGCTTCATTTTTATTTTTCCAATAAGCGATATCCCATGCCCCTGCTTCCTGGAAGGAATGCAAAATCTCAAAAGAAACCTTGAGACGCTCCATGTATTTATCTTCCAGTGGCTGAAGAGCGACATCCAGCGAATCCAGCATCTTATGGAATTCAACTCCGTCAATCTGCTCTCTCGCGTGAACGTAATTTTTGAATCCCAGCCGCGCTGCAGCGGAACGCAGACGTGATACGCTTTCCAATCTCAAGCCTTCCGATTTCTGCAATTCACCGGCATATCGTTCGTTGAGATTTCTTCGCTTCAATGCGTCCGATTCGTTTTTTAGACGATGAGGAATTTGAGAAATATCTAAATTTCTTCCTTCCCATACAATCTTTTTATGATTCTCGGATCTTAGGATTTCCTCCGTCAGCGGCGCTAATTGGGCGTCCATATGCTGATCTTTTAGAAAATTACGGATTTTTCTCAGGCTCTTCCGACGACTGTCGAAAGATTCGCTTGTGCTTTCTAATTCCAATTCAATCTCATGAATGCTATCGAGAGAAAAAATATCGGAATAGTCGGAATATAAACCTCCAAGATCGAGGTGGGGACTCAGGCCGGAGTAATATTGATACAACCTTCGATTAAGGCGTTCCTCAAATTCTTCCAGCCTGTTCCGATAGGTTTCCATGTTCATCGGCATAAAATATCAAGCGTTCCCGATTCTACTTCCGTGAGACGCCCTGAATCGGGCTGCTCGCAGATGCATAAAGCTTCTTGGGAATTCGTCCGGCTTTAAACGCGATACGGCCTGCCCGCACGGCTAATTTCATAGCTTCCGCCATGGCGACCGGATCCTGAGCGCCTGCGATTCCGGTGTTCATCAATACTGCATCGCAGCCTAATTCCATTGCGAAACTGGCGTCGGAAGCCGTCCCCACGCCGGCATCCACCAGGACAGGCACTGAAACGCTTTCCAGGATGATTCGAATGTTGGCTGGATTCTGAATGCCCATTCCGGAGCCGATGGGCGCGCCTAACGGCATGACGGCTGCGGCCCCGGCGTCTTGAAGCTTGCGGGCCATAATGGGATCGTCATTAGTATAGGGGAGAACAATAAATCCCTCTTTGACGAGAGTCTTGGTAGCCGAAAGCAAAGCCTCCGTATCGGGAAAAAGCGTTTTCTCATCTCCGATCACTTCGAGCTTCACCCAATTGGACAAACCGGCCTCTTGAGCTAAACAAGCGGTCCTGATTGCATCCTCAGCGGTATAACATCCGGCGGTATTTGGCAAAAGAGTAAAACGCTTAGAATCGATATAATCGAGAAGCGATTCGCTTGATCGGTTCAGATTGATGCGCCGAACCGCCACCGTCACTATTTCGGCCTCCGAAATCTCAAGCGCTTCCTTCATGGCTGCAAATGTAGAATACTTGCCCGTGCCCACAAGAAGACGAGACCGAAACTCTCGTCCGCCCAATGAAAATAAGTCCTCTGCTTGAGAATATGCCATCGTAACTGTCTAACCTCCTCCTACGAATTGAACAATTTCTACGCGATCCATATCGGATAATGAAGCGCTCTTCCAGTCTCGTCTGCGAACAATTTGCCGGTTCACTTCAACCGCGACCTGTTTATCCAAAATCCCAAGCGACCGCAGCAATTCCATAACATTTGAAACGGATGAAAACGTTCGCACTTCGCCATTGATCTCGATTCGAATATCGCTCATGAGCCATCATCATACGCACCCGGTTCAGCGCAAATCAAGTACTCCGCCGCACTCACGATCAACATGTTAAAATAAGAGTCCTAAGTTCAAGGGCTTCGATCCCGTCATAACCGGGAAATGGGAACTTTAATGGAAAACAACGATCTTCTGGACAAATTACGAAGCATTTACTCAGAAACCACCATTGAACACATTTTACAGCCGCACAATACCGAGAACATTCCCAACGCCGATGGCTTCTCCGAGTGTGGCAGCGGCGGCGGCGAGATCTTGAAAATCTGGCTGAAGACACAGGGCGATCGGATTCGAGACGCCGCATTCTGGACCAACGGATGCGCCGCAACAATAGCCTGCGGCAGCATGGGAACCGATCTGGTCAAGGACAAGTCTGTAACTCAGGCTCTTTCCATTACAGCCCAGGACATAGCCGATGCGTTGGTGGATTTGCCGGAAGGCAATTTTCATTGCGCCGAACTTGCCGCGAACGCTCTCAGGATGGCGTTGAAAGATTTATTGTCAACCCAACAGCAGCCCTGGAAAAAACTCTACCGCAGATGAGAGTTCCCAGTTCTCAGTTAAATCGGGATCGAAGTTTTATTATCGCGCCCATTTTATCGCGAAGCTAAATCTCGCCTCAAGCATGGTTATTTCTTAGGAGCTTCATTTTGCCCCTCGCCCTGCGGGGACGGCAATCGTCCGGCGTCACGCAGCTCCTTCCGGAGCAGATATTCAATTTGGCCGTTTATGCTCCGCAATTCAGAGTCCGCCCAAGCCTGCAGCGCCTCATGCGTTGCCGGATCCAGACGCAGCAAAAAAGGTTTTCGTTGAGCCATGACCACCCAAAATCATTGATATAGCGTTCCGGCGTTGACTATAGGCTGAGCGTCCCGGTCGCTGCACAGAACAACCAGCAGGTTGCTGACCATTGTCGCCTTGCGCTCTTCATCCAGTTCAACCACATGTTTGGCGCTAAGCATTTCCAGCGCCATCTCCACCATCCCTACCGCGCCTTCCACGATTTTCTGCCGCGCGGCGATGATCGCGCTTGCCTGCTGGCGCCGCAACATGGCGCTGGCAATTTCCGGAGCGTAGGCCAAATGACTGATCCTCGCTTCAATCACTTCCACTCCCGCCTTCGCAAGCCGATCCTGTATCTCCTGCCGCAACTGATGAGCGATATCTCCGGCGGACATGCGCAATGAAAGCTGCCCCTCTTCATGCGCATCGTATGGGTACGTAGTGGCCAGGTTTCTCACTGCAGACTCGCTTTGCACGTGCACATAATTTTGGTAGTCGTTTACATGAAAAACCGCCTCGGCGGTTTCTACAACTCGCCAGACTATAACGGCCGCAATTTCTATCGGATTGCCGTCATGATCATTGACCTTGAGCTTCTCACTCTCGAAATTGTGTATCCGAAGCGATATCCGGCGACGGGAAGTCAACGGATTCACCCACCATAATCCCTGTTCCTTGATGGTTCCCTTATAGACGCCGAACAACTGAACCACCATTGCCTCATTGGGATTGACCACCGTCAGACCTTTCCAGCAGATGACATCAATGACGAGCACAAAAATCCAGAAGAAAGCCATCACCCTGGATTCCGCTCTGACAGCCGCGCCCATCATTACTATAAAAACAATCAGCACTGCAATGAGCGTCGCCACCATGAACCAACCTGAAATCCCTTTAATGACCTTTTCATTCAGCATAGAAATTTCTCCCTCGCGTTATCATTGTGCTATTTAAGTGATATCATTTTGATTTCACTTTTGTCAAGGGAAAATCAGTTGTCAGATTGATTCCGTGGCTTCCGTGGCTCTCTTAAAATGACCGAGTTACAGGCTGGAGAAAGGGCAATAAATTATTGAGCGCATCCACTGATGCGCGCACATCGAATCCCGCAACTGCAGTCAATCGAATAGCTTCCCGATCAGCTTCCAGTTCCAGCGTCTGAGAGTATCCTTGGCTGATGATGTGGCGAATCATCTGCCCGATCCGAAACCATTAAGAGCCTGTGACGAAATAAGTGGCGCACTTTGGCGCGACTTTCTTTTCCCAACCGAACGATCTCGATTCATGTTTGAAATAAATAGGCAGAAAAAGCCAAAAAGGGCATCACAACTTGTATAATCTGAACCGAGTATAGTTCACAGATCTATGAATGGAGACGGAGGACATGTCAGAAAACGATCCGTTGCCCGATATGACTATGGAGCAATTACCTGAACGTTTGCGCGAGGCTGCGGATCGCGTAGGCTGGACAGCCCTCATGCCCGTTCAGGCGCGAGCCATCCCCTATATGCTCGGAGTTCGGAACATAATGATCCAAGCCCGCACGGGCAGCGGCAAGACCGGAGCCTTTCTCCTGCCCATGCTGGAGAGGCTTGATCCGAAACGCCGTCATTGTCAGGCTCTCATTCTGGTCCCCACGCATGAACTTGCACGGCAGGTGGGGCAGGAAGCAGAGCGATTATGCGGCAACGCGGGATTCCGAACAGCTATCGTCTATGGCGGAGTCGGCTACAGCGCACAAATAGACGCTCTCAAGCAAGGCGCGCAAATCGTCATCGGCACTCCGGGGCGCACGCTGGACCATTTACTCAAACGCACCTTCACTCTCGATAATATCGAAATTTTGATCTTCGACGAGGCCGACCGCATGTTGTCTATGGGTTTTTACCCTGACATGAAACAGGTTCAGGGTTATTTGCCCAACCGCAATCTGCAAGCCTGCATGTTTTCAGCTACGTTCCCGGCCTATGTTATGAGCATCGCGCGCGAATTCATTCACGAACCGGAATTCATTACTCTCAGCAGCGATCATGTACACGTGCTCGATACTGCGCATGTCTTTTACCTTGTGCCGGGCATGGAGAAAGATCGCGGGCTCGTTCGTATTATTGAAATCGAGAATCCGTCTTCCGCCATCATTTTCTGTAACACCAAGGTTAAAGTGCACTATGTGACGGTAGTGTTGCAGCGCTTTGGCTACGACGCCGATGAATTGAGCGCCGATCTGTCACAAAAGAATCGTGAGCGGGTGCTGGAACGGGTGCGCCAGGGAAAGCTGCGGTTTCTGGTGGCAACCGACGTAGCCGCGCGCGGTCTCGACATTCCCGACCTCTCTCACGTGATCCAATACGAACCGCCTGAGGATCCCGAGGCGTACATCCATCGCGCCGGACGGACCGGTCGCGCGGGCGCGGCCGGAACCGCAATCTCATTGGTGAGCGACCTGGAGAAGATGGACCTCGATCGCATTGCCAGGCACTTCAGCATTGATCTGCAGGAGCGGCCGCTGCCCACTCCCGTCGACGTGGAATCGGTAGTAGCCGAACGCGTCACGGCCTTGCTCGAAGCGCGCCTGCGCCAACGCGATAAACTGCTGATCGAACGCAGCCAGCGCTTCGTGCCGCTAGGCCGCAGCCTGGCCGAAAATGAGGACGAATCGGCCATTATCGCTATGTTACTGGACGATTACTATCAGCAGACGCTTCACGCCCCGTTGCCTCAACCGTCCGGCGAGCCGGCGGCGCCCACGAAAAAACGCGGCGCAGGATCGTTTCACCATCGCCGCGGCTCACGCCGATGAAAAAGCAAGGTCCCGCCCGGCCTGTGGAGCGTTTATTCACGTTTGTGCTGCGATCACGCATTCTGATAGTGGGACGCGACACGCTGGCGCGCAGTAAAAGCAGGCTGCATTTTGTATTGATCACCAACGACCTTTCCGAAATTAGCCGGGCGGAAATTCTGGCCGACTTCGCACACTATCCGGTAGTGCAGCATTACACCGCGGGAGACCTTGAACAGTTTTTTGGGATCAAGGGAGCAAAAGTGATTGGGTTTGAGAAGTCCGGCCTTGCTCAATCGCTATACGCGGAGTTGAAGGCGCACAGGATCAACTTGTAATTCGTAATTATGTTTACGGACGCTCGGCGAGGAATATCCCGATATTCTTTCGCAGGCGCACGACTTCGGCATCATTCAACCAGGGATTGGACAGGTGGCGCATAATTTCGTCCTCAGTCATTCCGAGTCGCAGCCCTTCTTCCACCGCAACCGCATATCCCTCGATTTCAGTCGGCCGATCCACATAGTGAAGGCTGTGGTCCCAGAGGTCCAGCCCTTCTGCAAGCTGCCGGAGATGAGTCAGCTCGTGAGCCATGTCGAGATAGAGGTCGATTAGATTGGCCGCGCGATAATACTCTTCCGAAAGGACTATCGCCGGCGCTCTGACATCGACAAAGCAGTAGCCTTCGTGCTGTTTGATGCGAACGCGGGCGCTTTCCAATAATAAGTTCATCGGAGTTTTTGAAGTTTCGATACGGCGCGCAACCGGACTTTGGTCGATGAGTGGCAGCAGCAGCCGGTAAGGATGATCGCCACTGGGCAGCGTACGGACAACCTGTGCGTATTCGGGCAATTCAATCTTCATTATAAGATTGTGCCAGATAATTTATTCTGTTCAAGAAAAACAGACTCCGACCGGGAACTAAACCCGCTTATGGAGCGTGCCTTCAGCGCTTAAGTCGCCGGAAACAATTGAAAGAGGCTCCCACAACACTGGGAGCCTCATAAACCTTACCTCTATATTTTGCCGAGTTATCGTGGTCCGTCACCAATTGGCGGCGCAATTGGCGCAGCGGGCGGGACCGGGGGCGGCGATGAAAGATCTTTCGGCGTTTCCAAAGCGACATGCCCCAGGTAATCCGGAAGTTCGACGCCGGCCATCTTGGCAACCTCATGCAGCGGAGGAAGCGACTTAATAAGATTTGAGATAAAACCCGCGGTTGACGAACTTCCGTTTGAAGTACCGCTGTCCCATACGGTAATTTTGTCTAT
Source organism: uncultured Acidobacteriota bacterium (assembly GCA_964441405.1). Classification (GTDB taxonomy): domain Bacteria; phylum Acidobacteriota; class UBA6911; order UBA6911; family UBA6911; genus UBA6911. The sequence continues at coordinate 112,561 of CAYTYP010000003.1, read as the reverse complement.
TTTAAGGTTCTTTATGGCTTCAACCTGCTTGGCGACAATCTGCTCGATCTTTTCAATCATGAGCAGGGTTGCAGCGGATTTTGCATCGCCCGTGCAGCTCTCAACCAACGCACGATATCCGGCCGCTTTAGAGTCAAGAACCTTGCGGATGCCCTCGGCTTCAGCTGTATACTTAAACAGAATCGCGTCGGCCTGTCCTTTGGCTTCACGGCGAACCTTTTCGGCTTCGGCGTCTGCGGAGATTTCAATTTTACGCTTATCGATTTCCTTCTGAACTACTTCCTCGGCATTGAGCCGTTGCTGCTCGGCGAGATACTGAGCTTTTTGAATCTCCACTTCGGCCTGGCGCTTTGCGACCTCTCCTTTTTGCATTGCGGCGGCCTGCTTGGACACCAGTTCGGCGTTATAGTCGGCGATGTTGGCTTTAGCGAGATTTTCTCCCATGACAGCCTCAGCTTCCTGTTGCTGGACATACACGCGTCTGTCCGCCTCAGCCTTCTTCTGCCCCTTGACCGAATTTGCCATATTTTCGGCTACGCGGATTTCCTTGTCCCGCACAGCTTGCGATTCGCCCATGGCGCCGGATTTGTCCTGCTCCGCCACATCCACCTTTGCACGGTTTATGGCCTCGGACGCGGCCTTCTTTCCGATGGAAACGATGTATGCCGATTCGTCGGTGATGTCGGTGATATTCACATTGATGAGATACAGGCCGATTTTGTTGAGTTCAGGCTCCACATTTTTTCGAATGGCTTCTAAAAAGGATTCGCGGTCCTGATTGATCTGTTCGATGGTGAGAGACGCCACGGTAAGACGCAACTGTCCGAAAATTATTTCCTTCGCCATAGCCTCAATGTGAGGAGGCTGCAAGTTGAGCAGACGTTCGGCGGCATTGGTCATGATGTTGGGATCAGTGCTCACGCCCACAGTGAACGTGCTCGGCACGTTGATGCGGATATTCTGCAACGACAGGGCGTTTTGCAGATCGATCTGAATGGTCATCGGCGTAAGGCTTAAGTATCGATAGTCCTGAACGAGCGGAAGGACCAGCACGCCGCCGCCGTGAATGCATCGGGCTGACTGCCCGACGCCGACTTTTCCGTATATGACAAGAATTTTATCCGACGGACATCGTTTGTATCGTCCAGCCAGATACAGAAGGAAAAAAACCAAAAAGAGGGTTCCGGCAATCGCGGCAAAGACCCAATACGGCATGAATGTCTCCTTTGTTAAAGGTGTGTTGAAAAACCTACAAAATTCGCTTCACTATCATAGTGGAACCTTCGATCCCGGTGACCTCAACTTGCGCATCGGTCGGGATCTCCTCTTTATCGGCGCTCCTGGCATCGTAAATTCGCAGACGCCCCTGAACCGGCACCTCAATCTGTCCCTTGGAATCCGGCTTGATCCGAAGATATACGCGGCCGGTCTTGCCAAGCGCGTTATCTATGTTGATCGTGCCGGAGGATTGCAGACCGATAAAAAAGTGAAAGAGCTTTGCTACGCCCAGCATGCTGAGGAATCCAGCCACGGCCGCCGCCAGCGCAGAAATTGCCGCGCCGAGTCCGCTGCCTCTTTGCATGGCGAGCCCCACGAGTCCGAACATCATGAAGAACGCCGTGAGCCCTTGGAAGGACAACAGTTTGAAACTCACGTCTGAACTCGGATGGTGGGCGCCACCCGATACATCGGCATCGCCTCCTAATCCCCCGTGCCCGAAGTCGCCCCCCACGTCCGCGGTCATGTCGGTATTCATATCACCGCCTAAAAACATGAGCGCCAACTGAATGAGAAACAAAACGCCGCCGATAACGGCGCATGCGAAAAAGGTTTGTTCCAAATAAGAAAGGGTTTGAATCCATTCAATCATGATTTGTCCTTATCTGCCAAGAAGTTGAAGAATACTGTCACTTTTACGAGGAGAAAATTTAGTTCGACGCCAAATTCGAACCGAGAACTTCTCGAACCTTTTGCGTCAGTTTTTCAACTGTGAATGGCTTTTGAAGAAAAATGACATCAGAATCCAACATGCCATGATAAGCCATAGCATCGTCTGTGTATCCGGAAACAAAAAGCGACTTAATGCCGGGCAATTCAGCTTCCAGCCGGGACGCCAGTTCCTTACCGCTCATTCCAGGCATGACGACGTCCGTCAACAACAGATGGATCTTCCCGGCATATTCGCGGGCAATTTTCAGAGCTTCGATGCCATCGGACGCCTCAAGAACAGTATAGCCTCGCTCACTAAGGACTCTGGCAGCCAGGGAACGAACCATGGACTCGTCTTCCGCTATAAGAACAGTCTCCATCCCTTCATATCCAGGCGACACCTTGCTTTCGCAAGGCGCTCGAACAATATCGCCATCGACGCGTGGGAAATATATATTAAAGGCTGTTCCTTTCCCTGGTTCACTATATACCGTGATAAACCCATCGCTTTGATCGACGATTCCGTAAACGATAGACAACCCCAAGCCCGTTCCGCTGCTCCTTGCTTTAGTAGTAAAAAAGGGCTCAAACAAATGAGCTTTGGTCGCTTCATTCATGCCCGGACCGTTATCGTTGATTGCCAGCATTACGTAAGACCCCGCCTGGAAAGCCGGGTGTTCCCGAACATATTCTTCATCAAGCTTCACATCCGCGGTTTCAATGATGAGCTTCCCCTTCTGAGGCATTGCATCCCGGGCATTGGTCACGAGATTAATGACGATCTGCTGAATCTGTCCCGGATCGGCGTTGATCAAGCCCAGATCCGGTTGAGTGATTATTACGAGATCAATGTTTTCGTGGATCAGCCGACGAAGCGTCGATTCCATACTGGAGACAATTTCATTCAGATTCAAAACCCTCGGCTGAAGTATCTGCTTTCGGCTGAAAGCCAGGAGTTGGTCGGCCAACAATGCAGCGCGTTTTCCCGCCATGTTGATTTGTTCAACGTCATGACGACGGGAATCGTCCGCCAGAAGATCGTCGAGCAATAGTTCACAATATCCATTGATCACATTCAAAAAATTGTTGAAATCGTGGGCAATGCCGCCCGCCAGAACTCTTATAGCTTCCATTTTTGTTACATGCTGCAACCGTTCCTGAGATTCTTTAACGGAAGCTTCCGCCTGCTTGATGCGTTCGTCCCCGCTATAGCGCTCAAGATCCAAGGCGTTCTTCAATTCGGCGATCTCTTGACGGAGGCGTATGATTTCATCGTTGAGTTCTTCTTGTCTCAGAGTATTTTGGGCCATAAGAATTCTTCTACACGGCAGCTTTTCAGCGCCTAGCGTCCATTTATTTCACCGGGTTCAACCACATACAATTATCTTATATCTTAAACCCTTTTTGCCTAATTTGATAATAAGGTTTATCCTTTTTCCTTAATTTTCCAGGATCGGAGTGAAAGCAGGATTTGACTCCATCTCACCGGGATCTCCGAACCCGGCAAAACCACTGTCGCCCACCTCTCGGGCAGTTGGCCCAAGAACGCGACGCCGGCTTGGAAACGCTGCCGCATTTTTACAGGCCAGTCCTTGCGCATGAACGGTTTTTCCAACAAAACAAACAGCACGGAGCAAACGACCAGAATGATTAAAATCACCGCGATCAACTGGATCGCGCTCTCCGGCTGTACGCCGCGTTCGACGCGTTTGAAGACCAGATTGAGCGGATACTTGAATAGATATTCCTTAGCCCACCAAATCATACAGCAGTGGTACAGGTAGATGGAGTAACACATCCCGCCGGTCACAACGATCCATGGATTAGTAAAAAACCTGTTAATCAGCCGTCCACGGAACGCAGCAATGTAGGCGATCAACAGCGCCGCCGGCATGACGAAGTTCAACGTCGCCCAACTGTATTCCATGAGAAACGGCAAGCTCATCCAAGCCGCCAAACCCGGCAGGTCCCACCTTAAGCTCTTGTGGGGCGCACTGCGCCAATGAGTCAGGTAGAGGTCCGAGAGGAGGAAGCCCAACAGGAAGTAGCGAATCTGCCCTAAAAGCGTCATGGTCACAAACCAGTTGTGCGCATATAGATCAAGGCAGCATGAAATTAAAATGCCCCCGACGATGATTCCCCGCCGAGTCCATGCCCGGGATGCCAGGAACACTTTGCACAGCAGCGGCGCCGCCAGATAGAATTGCACTTCGATCTCCAAAGTCCAGGCGACATGGTTGATCGCGCTCATCTGCTGATACACAAGGTTGTGCATGTAAAACAGGCTGGCGAAGAAATGCGGCAGCAATTCGCTGAGAAGCTTTCCTTTGCCAAAGTAAATCAAAGCCATCAAAATCAGCAAGTTGATGATATAAGGGGGTTCAAGTCTCGTAAGGCGACGGAGAAAGTACTTCCCCAGACCGGGGGATGGGTTGCCTTGCAGATAGCGTTCGGCAAACGGCAAGGATAAAATGAAGCCGCTGATTATGAAAAACAGCTGCACCCCAAACCAACCCTTTAGGATGACCCAATGGAAAAGGTTCGAGGGCGATTGGCCCGCCGGAGGCGCAGCGAAGAAGTGGCCGGACGCATGGAACAGGAGCACGGAAAGAATAGCGACGAACCGCAAGCCGTCAATTTCGGCGACTAGTTTGCCTGAGGTCGTTACTCGCCCCAGCTTCTGTATAATCCACTTCGACATACATTTCATATTTTGAGCGATGCAACCAACCCGCAGGCGGATTCTTTATCTAGGATGTCTATGCCTTCCTGCATAAATCAGGCCGCGACATTCTTGCGGATTATGTCGGGAAATGCAACATCCCTGAAACCCAAAGCTGCTGCCGTCGGAAGAAAAGATTGGAAAAAGAAAAAATGGAAGAAAAGCGAGAAAAGCGGACGCCCAGGGTTTATTTCACCGCAATTGAAAGTATTTGAAAAATCGGGCGTACGGGATTTCTCATTATAAAACCGCAAAATGTTTTTCCAATTCGCGAATCCGTTCCGATATAGGCGGGTGAGAAGACAAATACTCAGCCAAACCGGAAATATCCGGGGAAACTTGCGCCAAGTGTTTAAGCGCGTTTTCTGACGCTCGCGCATCAAATCCCGCAGCGGCAGTCAATTGAACAGCTTCCCGATCCGCCTCCAGTTCCAGCGTTTGAGAGTATCCTTGGCTGATAATGTGGCGCAGCATCTGTCCGGCAGCCGGCAATCGTGACATGATGGCCTTCAACAATGCTGTTGCCGTCATATGATCCTTTGCATGCCCTCTCATGACATGCCCGATTTCATGCCCCAGAAAAAACGCAATTTTGTTGGGTTCACGATTGCATAGATCCAGCAGGGATCCGGTGATAAAAATAAATCCGCCGGGAAGCGCAAAGGCATTGGCCAGGTTGGAGACGACAACCATGAAGTGAAATTCGCGGCGAATATCTTTTACAGCATCCACAAGTTCAGATCCGATCTTTTCAACAAGCGCCTGGTCTGCGGGCGAGGCGGCTCCGGGGAATTGCTTGGCGAACGCTTGAGCGCACTCTCGCCCATAATCGCGCTCCGCCCGAATCGATTCATCCTCCGTGCCGGCGGCCAAGCTCCACATCCACTTGGCTTGCCGGTAAGGCTTCCGCGACTCTCCTCCCAACCAGTTCCCGATTATGGGAAAGATTTTTGGATTGAACAACAGAATGAGCACAAGGATAATGATAATAAATCCCGACAAAATGAGCCTCCTGCATATTTGGACACGGAATATTATACATGCCCAGCGATCCGAAAAACGTCTATAGCGAATCCTATTTAACCGGGACATGGAAACCCTTTTCTTCATTTAAACCTTGACACTGCTCAACTATATGATTTAAAGGTCTTTGAACATCGAGAGAAATAACATGTTATCGGAATCAGCATGCCGGCAGATCCAAACTCTCATGGGCAAATATCCGCGGAAGAGGTCCGCCCTGATCCCCTCTTTGCAAATAGCGCAAAAGGAAGCCGGCTATCTCTCACCCGATATCATGCTGGAAATAGCACGGATGTTTGAACTCTCCCCCATTGAAATCAATGAAGTAGCCAGCTTTTATTCATTGCTTTACAAAAAACCCATGGGAAAATATGTCATCCAGGTTTGCACGAACATCTCCTGCATGCTTTGCAGCGCAGAAGAGATCCTGGGTCACCTTACCAAGAAGCTTGGAATAAAACCGGGCGAAACTTCGCCTGATCAGAAATATACTCTCATGGAAGTTGAATGCCTGGGCTCATGCGGAACAAGTCCTGTCATTCAGATTAATGAAAAGTATTACGAGGATCTCACCGTAGAAAAAGTCGATCACATCCTGGACAGCCTGGAATAATGACAACTGTGTTGTTTTACATTTTCGGCGGCATTGCGCTTTTAGCGGCCATCAGCGTTGTGGTTCAAAAGAGGGTCTTTTACTCGGCCCTGTCCCTGGCAGTCTGCTTATGCGCCATTTCCGCTGAATATATGCTGCTCGAAGCGCCCTTTATCGCTGCAGTCCAGGTGATTGTCTATGCCGGCGCTATCATGGTTCTGTTCCTTTTCGTAATTATGCTTTTAGATCCGTTTTCAGCGGCAGTCCTCCGGGACAAGAAAAAGCAGCTGGGATATCTCGCAATCCTTCTCGGCGCTTTTGCACTGGTTCTTCTGTATCCGATTTTAAAATCCTACAATCTCGTGCAAACGCCGAGAAATGCCGAATTCGCAGGCGAGGTGGGATCCATCAGAAATATTGGACAGACTTTATTCAATCAGTATCTGCTCCCGTTTGAAATAACATCGGTGCTGATTTTGATCGCCATTATTGGAGTTGTAGTGCTTGCACGGCGGAATCCGTAGATATGGACCTGATACATTATCTGACATTAAGCATGCTTCTTTTCCTGGTAGGCGCCGTGGGTTTCATCATCAAGAAAAATATTATTTCCATGTTTCTCTGCCTGGAATTGATGCTGAACGCAGTCAACCTCACATTTATTGCTTTCTCGAATCATTTGAACCAGGTTCACGGGCAGATTTTCGTATTTCTCGTCATGGTGGTCGCCGCGGTTGAAGCAGCCGTGGGGCTTGCAATCACGATCGTTCTTTATCGCAACCGCAACACCTTGAATGCGGATGACGCGGATACGATGAAATGGTAAGGATTGGGCGATGACGGACTATCTCTGGTTAATCCCGATGATCCCGCTGGCCGGAGCGGCGATTAACGGCCTTGCCGGCCGGCGTTTCTCCAAATCCGTCATTTCATTGGTTGCATGCGGCGCATCCGGTTTCGCCTTCATTCTTTCCTTGATCTCATTTCTCAATTTATTGAAGCTGGCGCCCGAACAAAGGCATTTAGAGCAAATCTATTTCCTATGGATTGCTTCCGGCGATTTCATCGCCAAAGCCGAATTCATGCTGGATCCGCTTTCCGCCGTAATGATCCTGGTTGTGTCCGGAGTCGGATTTGTCATCCACATCTACTCGATCGGCTACATGCATTCGGAAGACGGTTATTATCGTTTCTTCTCGTACATGAACCTCTTCCTTTTTTCCATGCTGGTTCTGGTTCTGGCGGGCAACTTTCTTCTGATGTTCGTCGGATGGGAAGGGGTCGGGCTCTGCTCCTATCTGCTGATCGGATACTATTTCGACCGCAAAAGCGCGGGAGACGCCGGGAAAAAAGCCTTCATTGTCAACCGCATCGGCGATGTCGGATTCATACTTGGCATATTCCTGATATTTTTCACATTCAATAATCTCAATTTTGGTGAGGTTTTCCGGCAAATAGCCGGAGGACCCCAGCGCTTCCCTCTCGAAACCGGCATGGGAATTCTTACTGCAATAAGCCTGCTGCTGTTCGTAGGAGCTATAGGCAAGAGCGCCCAGATCCCCCTGTACGTCTGGCTGCCGGATGCGATGGAAGCGCCTTCTCCGATCAGCGCCTTGATTCATGCCGCAACCATGGTGACTGCCGGCGTTTATATGGTAGTTCGGTGCTCGCCAATTTTCAGCCGGGCGCTGCTGACTCTTGATGTCGTCATGGCAATAGGAATTATCACCGCTTTAATGGCGGCTACGATCGGCCTGGTTCAGACGGACATCAAGCGCGTTCTTGCTTATTCCACGGTCAGTCAGCTGGGCTACATGTTTGCAGCCGCCGGAGTGGGGGCTTTTTCCGCCGGCATTTTTCATCTTATGACTCATGCATTTTTCAAAGCGCTGCTTTTTCTGGGGGCGGGCAGCGTCATTCATGCCATGAGAGGCGAGCAGGATCTCATGCGCATGGGGGCTTTGCGCAACCATACTCCGGTTACGTTTTTGACAATGTTCATTGCCGCTCTGGCAATAAGCGGCATCTTCCCGCTTGCAGGATTCTTCAGCAAAGACGAAATCCTTTGGTCCGCATGGACGCGCGGGCATCCTTTCGTATGGCTGATGGGTTTTATCACCGCGGGCCTGACTGCATTCTATATGTTCCGCCTGATTTTTCTCGCATTCTACGGCAAATCCAGGCGCCCAAAAGATATAGACCATCCCTTGCATGAATCCCCTTCCAGCATGACCGGCCCTCTCGTTATTCTGGGAATTTTTTCTGTTGCAGGAGGATTCGTAGGCTTGCCTGTCTGGATGAATCTGGGGCCCAATAAATTCTTCCATTTCCTCGAGCCTTCACTGCGGCTGGCATATCGCCCGGATGCGCATGAACCCTCCCATTGGGCAGAGGCGGGATTCGCCGGCGCTTCAATCCTCGCCGCAGTGATTGGAATTTATGTAGCGTACCGCTTATATATTCGCCGTCCGGAAGCGGCCCAGGAATTGGCGATCCGTTTCCGATGGATCCATAATCTGTTATTTCGAAAATATTATATCGACGAGCTTTACGATTTTCTCTTTATACGACCTGCGGTCCGGTTTTCAACGGCATTTCTGTGGAAACGCATGGATGTTCGCATTATAGACAATGCCGTTAATGAAGCCGGCCGAATGATTCAGAATTCAGGGTCCGTACTTAAAAATGTTCAGAACGGGTTGATTCGCAGCTATGCTGCATGGATCCTGTTGGGAACCATAGCGCTGCTCCTCTATTTATCCGTTTTCAGGAGCTGAACAGGCCGGCGCATCCATAGTGATAACAGCAGCGAATTGCGATTGTCGGATTAGGATATGGAAATACGACACATAGTATCTTGGGTAACGTACCTGCCGGCCGCGGCTGCTTTGCTCATTCTTTTAATCCCCTTTAAGTCCGAAAAAGCGATCAAGCTTACAGCGTTCCTGAGTTCTCTGTTGACGTTTATTTTCTCTCTTCCTCTTGTTTATCGTTTTGATGCAACTCAAGGCCGGATGCAGTTTGAAGAGTCCATTCCATGGATTCGTGCGGCGGGCTTTTCCATCAACCATCATCTTGGGATCGACGGCATCAGCCTTTTCCTTGTAATCCTAACCGCTTTTATTACCCCTTTAGCGATTCTATCCTCCTGGAAGTCGATCACCCGCAGGGTGAAGCCTTTCTTCGTTTGTCTTTTAACTCTCGAAACAGGAATGATCGGCGTTTTTTGCGCACTGGATCTGGTGCTTTTCTACGTGTTTTGGGAAGTTATGCTGATCCCTATGTATTTCCTGATCGGCGTCTGGGGCGGTGAACGAAGAATCTATGCAGCGGTCAAATTCATTTTATACACGATGGTAGGTTCCCTGCTCATGCTGGTGGGCATTATTTACCTTTTCCACGCAAATGGAGGGACGTCTTTCGACCTGGTCCAAATCATAAAGGACTTGGCGTCGGGCGCCATTCAACTTTCTCCCTGGGAAGAATTCTGGCTTTTCCTTGCATTCCTGATTGCATTTATCATCAAAGTTCCGATGTTCCCGTTCCACACCTGGCTGCCGGATGCGCATGTAGAAGCGCCTACGGCCGGTTCCGTTATTCTGGCAGGCGTATTGCTCAAAATGGGAACCTATGGGCTGCTCCGTTTCTGCCTGCCGTTATTCCCAAGCGCGGCTGTCATGATGGCCCCAATTCTCTGCATCCTCGCTCTTATTGGGATCATTTACGGCGCTCTTGTAGCCATGGTTCAACCGGACCTGAAAAAACTCGTAGCCTATTCTTCGGTGAGTCACATGGGGCTGGTGGTCCTCGGCATTTTTACTTTCACGACTCAAGGCTTGCAAGGTTCGACGATTCAGATGCTTAATCATGGACTTTCGACCGGCGCGCTCTTTCTTCTTGTCGGAATGATATACGACCGCAGGCACACGAGGATGATTTCCGAATTCGGAGGCCTGGCTCACCGAAACCCGGTTCTTGCTTCGTTGTTCCTGGTTGTAACGCTCTCCTCAATAGGGCTACCCGGTCTGAACGGCTTTGTTGGAGAAGTGCTGATCTTTGCTGGAAGCTTCGCGCGCAACCGTATCTATGGAGCAGTTGCGGCTTTGGGAATGATCCTGGGCGCTGTGTATATGTTGTGGATGTATCAGCGGGTTTTCCTGGGCAAACAAACCAATCCGGCAAACTCCGTAATGGCGGACATTAGTTTACGGGAGAAGCTTATTCTGCTCCCCATAATTTTGATGATGCTTTGGATAGGCGTATACTCCAATCCCTTCCTGCGTCGCATGGAAGCCTCCTTGCTCTTGGTTCAGCAACGCATAGAAGAGGTGCGCAGTCTTGAGGGGATTTATCAGGTAAGAAAGCTGCCGGGAGAGATGAAATGACCCTGGATGATTTTATTCCTCTCATGCCGCAGGTTGTCCTGATCCTTGCAGGAATTGCGCTGATGCTGCTCGAGCCTTTTACTCCCCCGGAGCGCAAGAGCCGCCTGGGAAGGATCGCAGTCATTGCCGTTTGCGTCGCCGCCTTCATTTTGAAATATCAATGGATCAACCAGCCGCGTACAATCCTGAATGGCATGCTGGTCATTGACAGCTACAGCTTATTCTTCCAATGGCTCTTCCTGGCGACAACTGGAATCATTGCTTTCATTTCAATGAGATTCAACGAGCGCGAATCCATCAACCGGGGAGAATATTACGCGTTGCTGCTGTTTGCCTGTTCAGGCATGTCGCTGATGGCGGCGAGCGCCGACCTGATCGTCACATTCCTTGGGATAGAAATTCTATCGATTGCAACCTATATTCTTGCAGGCTTCAAACGCAACGACATCCGCTCTAATGAATCCTCCCTCAAATATTTCCTGCTCGGATCCTTCGCAACTGCAATTCTGCTTTATGGAATTGCGTTGATATACGGCGGAGCCGGAAGCACAAACTATCAGGTCATCCGTGAGCTTGCGGCGATTCAAGGCTCCGTTCAGCCTGTTACATTAATTGGAATGGGGCTCCTGATTGTGGGCTTTGGTTTCAAAGTAGCGCTAGTGCCTTTCCATTCCTGGGCGCCCGATGTATATGAAGGAGCGCCTACGCCCGTCACGGCGTTTATGGCTGTTGGACCCAAGGCGGCGGGATTTGCAGCGTTGATTCGAATTCTGGTTCAGGCGTTTCCGTTTTTAAGCAAGGACTGGAGCTCAATTCTTTGGCTTCTGGCCATTTTAACGATGACTCTAGGCAACGTAGTGGCGGTGCTTCAGACCAATGTGAAACGCATGCTGGCTTATTCAGCTATTGCGCATGCCGGATACATCCTGGTGGGGATCGTGGCAAACAGCTCTATGGGTCTCAGTGCGGTTTTATTCTACCTTGTGATCTATACCGCAATGAACCTGGTTGCTTTCAGTGTTATTTTGTCTCTCAGCCGCAAAGGAGACATGAGGGTGCGGCTGGATGATTACGCCGGACTGGGACGGACCTCTCCTTTCGCCGCCGCCGCTCTTTCACTCGCTTTGGTATCGCTAGCCGGGATACCTCTGACCGGTGGATTTTTAGGGAAGTTCTATATTTTCAGCTCAGCAATCCAGCATGGCTATGTCGGACTTGCCGTGATCGGCGTTCTCAACAGCCTGATTTCGATATTTTATTATTTCCGACTTATGGTTGTGATGTATATGCGGGATCCAGCAGCGGATTCGGGAGAACCAGAAATAATCGGTTGGCCTATGCAAGTGATTATAATGGTAGGTCTTATAGCAATTTTATGGCTGGGAATTTTTCCCGATCAAATTCTTACTCTTGCTGGCGCCTCGAATCTTGCCCTAAAATGATATTTTAGCCCTTGGGGAGCAAGTCATGATTGATATAAGGAAGAAATTACAGGAAGAACTCAACGGAATTGAGCGGGAATTGCGAGTGGATTTGCCAAAAGAGATCCTTAGAGCCAGGGAGCATGGGGATCTTAGCGAAAACGCGGAATTTAAGTCAGCCAAGGAACGCCAATCTTTCCTGGAAGGCAGAAAAGCTCAGCTCCATCAGAGGCTTGCAGCTCTATTGCTTGTGAATATGGATAAAATTCCAACAGATAAGGCAGCCTATGGTTCGAAGGTTGTTCTGTATGAGTACGAAACCGAGAAGGAAATCGAATACAGGTTGGTTTCGCCGGAAGAATCCGATATCAGCAAGGGTTATATTTCTATTTCTTCACCGATTGGGCGCAGTATAGTAGGCAAGGCGGCAGGGGACAGCGTTGAAATCGTCACGCCCTCAGGGAAAAAAGATTACGAAATGCGCAGCCTCACAACAATCCACGAAATCTCCGAATAGCGGCACATTTTCTTCAACCACCAAACACACGAAATGCTCGAAATATATTCGCGCACTTCGTGTATTTCGTAGTTGAAAGAGCGCTCTAGGTGTAGATCAGTAGATCAGTAGATCAATAATAGGATCACAACAAAAGTCAAAAGCGCCAAGAACTCAATAAACGCGAGCCCCAGAAAGATAAAAAGCCGAATGGTATCAGTGGCGCCGGGATTGCGTGAAACGCCGTCGCATGCTGCAGTCAAGGCGCGACTCTGAGCATATCCGCAGCCGGCGGCTGCTATAGCCATGGCAAACGCAGCGGAGATAATCAACCACTGAGATTTCGCTCCCGCCGCTGCTTGCTCGCCCGCAGCGCCTTCATTTTGGGCCAATACAGGAACTACCCATAAAAGGAGTATTACTCCTATCATCAATATTAAAGCCGACTTTCTACCCATCCAATTCTCCTTTCGTATTCACTCGAGTGCAGCTAAGCTGCGGCTATGGGAACTTCAGAATTTTGAGTCGCCGGTCCGCCATGGGATGCCTTGTGTTCTTCTTCATGCGCATCTTCCACAGCGCCGGAAATGTATACCATAGTAAGCAATATAAAGATAAGCGCTTGAATAGTGCTGGCGAAAAGTGACAGGAACATAACTAAAACTGAGGCAAGGAATGGAAAGAGATTGTTCAGCAGACTGATGACCAGTTCTTCAGCGAAGATATTGCCATACAGGCGGACGCTCAGAGAGAACGGGCGGGCCAGATGGCTGACAATCTCAATTAAAAAGAGGAGCGGCGCCATAAAAATTACCGGCCCCCCGAAATGCTTCAGGTATTTTATAAATCCGTGTTTTCGAATCCCGTGATAATTGTAATAAACGAAAACGCAGACAGCGCAGGAAGCGGTGATATTAAGGTTGCTGGTCGGGGAAACGAACCCTGGGATCATGCCGATAATGTTGCCGATCAGAATGTATATCGCCAACGTGCCTATAATCGGCATATATCGGGCATGGTCGCGTCCGATGACGTCCCTCATCAGGCCCTGGACCGCCTCAAGTACGACTTCGACCAAGTGTTGAGTTTTGGTCGGATTTTCAACGCTGAGCTGTCGCCGCACCCACCAGGCGAAAATAACGAGCGCTATCGCGATGAGCAGGACCATCACAATATGGTCGGGTACTGCGTTATGACCGGGGCCCAGATGAACGCCTAAAGCTTGAGCAGCGGGATTGAAAATATAATGATTTAGGAAACTGCCTACAGCCGATGATTCATGCATATCTATTTAGAACCGCTTTTGAAAGCTTCTAAAAGACCCTCAACCAGAATACAACTGCTAAATACTGCAAATCCAGCAATTGCAGCAATAATCCCAAAGAAGAAAAGCCGGATGATAGCATACAGAAATAAAGGAATCAATAACAGCCGCAAGATGAAGCCCGCGACAATACGAAATTGGCTTTTATCCGGTTTCCCTAGAGCAGAATTAACGGTGTGTCGCAGCCAGGCAAGGTTTGCCGCCGAGAGCATGCCGCCGGCCAGGAATGAAATCCCATAATGGACGCCATAGCCCAAGGAGACCAGGACGCTCCCAAGGCAGACCAGGATCCCTCCGATGAATAAGAGCCGGCTTTCCAGAAAATTCAGTTTAATCACCTTTGCTCTCCTGGTCGGAAACCAGCATTTTGTAAGTTTCGTAAAAACCGGCGCCTGCCCCGATGAATGCTGCCAGGATGCTGCCCCAGGGGAAAGATAGCAGAAAGCGGTCCAGCACAAAATATCCAAAGATCCAGCCCGCCGCCATGGTAGCGGGGATAAGCAGGATAAGCTACGAAAGGCGTCCGAATCTGGAGTAAAAGGATGCGTTGGACATTATGCTTTCCCAAAACCGTTCTCTCTAATTATTTACCAGATTTACCGAAACACACAAATTCTCTTTGGCGCCTGTAAAGAACTTTGGTAGGCTTCATGTCCAGGGAGAGGTACCGAAGTGGTCGTACCGGGCTCGACTCGAAATCGAGTTAGGGACCAAAAGTCTCTACGTGGGTTCGAATCCCACCCTCTCCGCTCTCCACATCTGTTAAGCTATAGAACATTCCGTCTTTATGCTCGATCAGCCTATAGCACACCAGAATCTTCAAAATATTCAGCCAGCGTGTGGGCTGAGCAATTTTGAACGGGTTTGTGTGCAGTACTGAACTGACTTGCGATTCACCCCAGAGTATTCTCGAATTCGATGCCGAGGTTGCTGCGTTTTCCTTCGGCATCGTCGATGCCTGCAAGAAGGAGCTATAGGACTGCATCCGGCGTAGGCGTGACCTTGAATCGACCACCCACTAATGGGCGCGACAATGCGTTGAAACATCCAAGGTTCCGCTCCATGGTGCGACAGGGGATATCCTGACCGAGAGGCTGCTTGTGGCGGACATGCCCGTAAGCCTGGCCCAGGCGCGAACTTTATCGCCCATCAACCGGGTTCTTTATCGGGCCAGAAGAGAACATTATGAAATCAGAAACCAAGGATGAGGTAAAAGGCAGGACCAAGAAACGGTTGGGGAAATTGATGAAGGACCCCACACTGGAAGGTAAAGATAAAAATAAAATCGGGAGAGTCCAAGAGAAAATCGGCTCTGTGGATTGGGAAGCTCTGTTCAATGGCGTCTTCCGCGGCAAGACCGTCATAGAATGCGCAATGGACCGTAACATTTTCCAGCAAGGGCAACCTGCGGATTCTTTGTTCTACCTACGGCGGGGCAAGGCAAAGCTTACGGTTATATCCCAACAGGGCAAAGAAGCAATCATCGCTATTCTGAACGCCGGCGAGTTCTTCGGCGAGGGATGCCTCACAGGTCAACCGTTACGTATGGCAACGGCAATCGCAATGACAGATTGCGTTCTTGACAAGATTGAGAAATTGCTGATGGTGCGTATGCTTCACGAACAGCACGACGTCTCGGAATTGTTTATCACGCATCTGCTTTCACGCAACATCCAACACGAAGCGGATCTCGTCGACCAGCTTTTCAACTCGAGCGAAAAGCGTCTGGCTCGGATCCTCCTGCTGCTTTCTCATTTCGGCAAGGAAAGCAGAGCTGAAAGCGTAGTTCCAACGGTAAGTCAGGATACATTGGCTCAAATGGTCGGCACGACCCGGTCGCGGATCAGTCATTTCATGAACAGGTTCAGGGAACAGGGCTTTATCGACTACGATGACAGTGTATTGACCGTCAACAGTGGACTTCTACACGTCCCGCACTATTAGCCCTCGATCCCAGCACGCTCTTTCGGGAGGGCGCTACTGTAGCCCTCGAACTCACAGGCGCAGAAGCCAGCTCCTTCGCATTCACGGCGACTGCTACCGCAGCCACGGGCTACGCGTTGACGAATGTGCGCTTTGAAACCGCAGTTACTGCGCCCGCGACATGCCTGTTCTGAGGGGAAGTGAGTTCGGGGAAAAACAGAATGACTACAGGGTGGAATTCAGGGCCAGATATTATTTTTAGCATCCCTGCGAATATTATACCGGAGGTAGAGCGTGGTGGAAAAATCCAATGGATTAAAAGTGGTAGTTGGCTTTCTGGCAATTGTCTTTTCCGTTGTGTTTCTTTCTTCTTTGTCTAATCAACTCATGGGCGGAAAAACGGAAGAGATGAAAGAACAGAAACTGCTTTCCATAACGGAAAGCATGACCATTGAGGAATTCGGAAAAGTGAACGGATTGTCGAAAGAGGTCCTCAAGGAGGCCTTCGGCATTACCGCAAAAGAAGATCTTCAGAAAACCATTCGGGCGACAGGTATACCTAAAGAAGAGGTCATTGCAAGAGTGACAAAAGAGGGTGCTTTGCACGAAGAATTTGAATCAAAGAACTGGGTACTCATACCAATAAAGTTTGCCCTCTGGATAGGTTTCTTAACAATAGTCTTTGTGTTCATGCGCAAGGGCTTGATTACGCCAAAGATTCGCCGGACTTTCTACTTGGTCGCTGTCGTAGTTTTCGGGGTCATACTTGGATCAGACCCAAGCCCTATGGGCACTGTGAAGGATGCGGTGGTTCTTTTAGGGACGAAAGGGGTCCTCTTCCCTCCCCGCATGATTGCACTCATAATATTCCTCCTTACAGTTTTTCTCGCCAACAAATTCATCTGCTCCTGGGGATGTCAGTTCGGCGCCCTCCAGGATGCCATTTTCCGGCTTAACCGTAGAGAAAAGGAAACGACCGGCATTTTCTTTCAGGCGAAGCTACCCTTTGTGGTAACGAACACCATTCGTATAGCCACATTTGCGGTTCTTGCTATTGTTGCCTTTGCCTGGGGTTTCGACATCATCGGCGCTGTGGACCCTTTTAAAATTTATAAACCCTCCGTTGTAGCTGTCTTTAGTTGGATATTTATCTGCGCCGTCCTCGTTGCCGGTCTCTTTATATACCGTCCATGGTGTCACCTCTTTTGCCCCTTTGGCCTTGTGGGATGGATTGTTGAGCAGATAAGCATATTCAAGATACACGTCAACTACGACACTTGTATCGCATGTGAAGCATGTGCGAAAGCGTGCCCGTCTTTTGTCATGGAAGCAATTCTGAAGCGTGAACGAACAATACCGGACTGTTTTTCCTGCGCGACCTGTATCGGAGTTTGTCCCACCCATTCCATCAGTCTGAAATCAGGAAAACGGATGGCTCCACTCGAAGGTAAATTTAAAAAAAAGGATAACGGATAATATCCTGTTCATAAATATGGCACATAGCAACAAAAGGACACTGAGGTCCGGCTTCGCCTGCGGCGGGGCGAAGCCGGACCTCAGTCTTACTGGTTGTCGTCTCCGCTTTCGTCAGGCGAGATGACGACGAAGCCGCCGCTGCCCTGGCGATTGACCCGCAACAGCGTCTGCTCTTTTGCTTGAGCGGCCAAACGACTGAAATCGGCAGTGGAACGTACGGGTTGGCGGTTGATGGATTCGACCACGTCACCCGACTGTATGCCTTGTTGTGCAGCCGGACTGTTCGGATCGATTTCGTTGATCACCACCCCCGTCACCCTCGGGGTCAGACCCAACTGCTCACGGATTTGGGGTGTAAGATCCTGCACCATAATGCCGCGCAGTGTCCCTTCCTGGACACTGCCAGGTCCCCGAACTCGCACACCGAGGTCACTGGGCCGCTCACCAAGAATCGCCTTGATGATGAGCGGTTGACCGTCACGCAGTATATCCAGAGTCACTTCGGCGCCGGGATTCAGATTCGTGACCATGGCGGTAAACAATCCGGAGTCGCCAATTTGCTGGCCATTGAGTTTACGGATCACGTCACCATTCCTGATTCCGGCCTCCTCGGCCGGTCCACCTGCGGTCAGGTCCTCGACGAGCGCGCCTCCGATATCCGGCACTTTGAATTGCTTCGCCAAGCCTTCATCCAGGCTGCTGATCGTGATTCCCATGTACCCACGCGTTACTTTCCCCGTCTTGATTAAGGCCTCTAGGGTGCGCTGCACCATACTGGAAGGAATAGCAAATCCGATGCCGACAGAACCACCCTCAGCGCCCACATTAGAATTTCCGCTTAAGATCGCCGTATTGATGCCAATCAATTGGCCGCGCACGTTCACCAGAGCTCCGCCGGAATTTCCAGGGTTAATGGAGGCATCGGTCTGGATAAAGTTTTCGAACCCCTCAATCCCCATGCTCGAGCGTCCCACTGCACTTACGATACCGCGGGTCACGGTGAAATACTGCCCCAAGGGGTTTCCAAAGGCCATGACCGTATCTCCAACCTTTAATTGGTTGGAATCACCGAAGGGGATTACGGGAAGTCCACTCGCTTCAATCTTAATAACGGCTACGTCCGTCTGTGAGTCTGCACCAACGATTTCCCCCCTAAAGGTCCGCTTGTCGGAGAGCAATACCTGAATTTCAGTCGCCTTGGCAACCACGTGATTGTTGGTCACGATATACCCATCGGAAGAAACGATCACACCGCTTCCCAAGGCGCGCCGGCGCTCTTCCGGAATATTGAACTGCGGGAACCTGTCGCCAAAGAACTGACGAAAGGATGGATCCATGAGTGGAGACTGTTGGCGCTTGACCACCTGCATGGATTGAATTGCCGCAATGGTCGGCGTAACGGTCTTAGCAATCCTCTCGTAGGCTTGGTTCTGCCGCTCCAGAGCATCGATATCCGCGCCGCTTAATCCATTTCCTTGCTTAACGGAAAATTGCGGAAATGCCTTCATACCCTCTTTCGTGAAAGCCCTGTCCTTCTGAGGGGATGTTTCTTGAGCCTGAACATATGCCGGCATCATTAATAAAACCATGACGGTGGAGGCAAAAAACAGATTGATTGGCTTTCTGATCCTCATCTAGCACCTCTTCTATGAATATTATGCATACCTGGAATAATCACGCGAAAATCGTTTACCTTTAAAATACTATGCTGGCAGTGCCTATTTAGCCCGCAAGTACTGGTTCGGCCAAGGAGTGTCCGCGTGCAGCGCCTTGGCGGCATGCAGCGGCCAGTAAGGGTCGCGGAGCATCTGCCGCGCCAGGAATACGACGTCAGCCTGACCCGTGGCTACAATCTGTTCAGCCTGTGCTGGCTCAGTAATAAAGCCGACGGCTCCGCTGGCGATACCAGCCTCGGCTCGAATCCTGGCCGCAAAGGGGACCTGGAAGCCGGGACCAAAAGGGACCGACTCATTCGGCACGGCAAACCCTGAGGAGCAGTCGATCAGGTCCATCCCGATCTCCTTCAGCTTCCGGGCCAGAAGCACTGATTGGTCTATATCCCAGCCGCCCTCCACCCAGTCGGTAGCGGAAATCCGAACAAAAAGCGGCAGCTCCGTCGGCCACTCCTTTCGTACCGCCCGAGCCACTCTCAAGGGGAAACGAAGCCTGTTTTCGAAACTGCCGCCATAGTCATCCTCACGATGATTAAATAGCGGAGAAAGGAACTCATGGAGCAGGTAGCCGTGAGCCATGTGTATCTCAATTATCTGGAAACCAGCGGCAAGCGCCCTCCGCGCTGCGGCGCGGAAATGGGCTTCGATCTCATCCATTTCGTCCAGTGTCATGGCACGGGGGACAGGATGCCCCACATCGAAGGGTGTGGCACTTGGCGCAAGCGGCTGCCAGCCGCTTGACTCCATTCCCAAGGGACCGCCGCCGAGCCACGGCAGTGAACACGAACCCTTGCGACCGGCATGGGCAAGCTGGATTCCCGCCACGGATCCCTGCTCTCGCAAGAAGCGGATGATCGGCGCAAAAGCTTTGGTATGGGCGTCACTCCAGATTCCACTATCGCCCGGGCTGATACGTCCCTCGGGAGATACTGCAGTTGCCTCAACCATAACCAGTCCCGCGCCACCCACGGCACGGCTGCCGAGATGGACGAGATGCCAGTCCGTGGGCAAACCATCGCGACTGGAATATTGGCACATGGGAGAAACAAAAATTTTGTTGCGAAAGGTAAGGCCTCGCAGATTAAGGGGTGAGAAAAGAATGCTCATCTTGGGTCTCCAAGTATAGGGTTTTCACACTGCCTCTCTCAGGTTAGGAAGCAATTAAGGTTTCCATCGCCGCTTTTGCTGCTGCCTCTGACGATGCGGGATTTTTGTCAATGATCAGGTCTTTGTATGAGATCATTGGATCGTCATTTTTCTCCTTTTTAAGATTAAGAAAATTGCTTACGCGTCCATTCAACCGATCCTATGCGCGTTCCAGACCAGCGTTCTATACAAAGCCCGGTTCACAGATGGAGCGTCACTTTTTATATCTGTCTGTCATTTTTATGTCAGTTCAATAGGGCTCATTCGCGCGGTCAAAATTAGACATGCTGGTCATCAAGGTGGAATCCAGTCTGTTGATTGCTAAACGATCTCTTCCCACTTCTACAGGGGATAAAGTTCGATCCGCAATCAATACCGCTCGTGGGAAAATCAGGTAGTTGATTTAGATTATTAACCGGCAGTTGTTAACTCGATTATGCTGTTTTTAACCACCGATGCCGAAGCATGAAGGGCCGTGTGCTCGACGACCGCCAGTTTTCCCTCAATGATTCTTTCTATTCCGGACTCCGAAACGATACAAGGAACGCTCAGGCATACATCGTTAAGTCCATATTCTCCTTCTAATAATGTTGAGACCGTTAACACGCTGTGCTCATTGCGAAGAATGGCTTCAACGATGCGCACAAGAGCCAACCCGATTGCGTAGCAGGTAGAGCCTTTGGCTGCTATAATATGATAGGCTGAATTCCGCACATCGCTCATAATCCGATCACGTTCCTTGTGCCAGTTGCCACATTTTTGACATGCCGGACAATAATCATCCATAAGCATTCCTGCGAGGTGGGTCATTGACCAAGCCGCTACTTCGCTGTCGCCATGTTCTCCAAGAATATAGGCATGCACGCTTCGTACATCCACACCACAATGAAGGCCGAGCAGATGCCTGAACCGGGAACTATCGAGGACGGTGCCGGAGCCTATAATCCGATTCCGTGGCCAACCAGATCGTTTAATTGCCGCATAGGTAAGGATATCAACAGGATTGGACGTTACGACAATAACCGCCGGTGATTTACTAGACGAAATTTCTTCAACGATTTGCGAAACGATTCCGTTGTTTCGTTTTAAAAGATCTAGCCGGCTCTCGCCCGGCTTCTGCCTTGATCCTGCAGTTATCACAATGACAGCAGCATCCGAATAATCCTCGCGGGAACCGGCGCGGACAACTGTTGTAGGGACAAAAGGAAGACCTTGTGCAAGATCAAGCGCTTGAGCTTCGGCCAATTCCTGCCGTGCATCCAGGAGTACAATGCTTTCTGCCGTCCCGCTTTGAAGAAGCGCATAGGCAAAAGAAGCGCCAACATCACCAGCTCCGACAATCACTACTTTACGCAAGTTACACTGTTTTTCCATTGCTTGACCTTGTTAAAGTTAACCTACTTGCTATTTTATTTTAATCCATGCTCTTCGCCTTTTTTTATCTCCTAATTGATGAAATCCATTCCATATACACTCGAGCCAAGAGGAAGAAATTGGTCCCGACTCATGGGTTGGCCTTATGCGTTTGGCCCTGATGGATATTGCGCGCGCCCTTGACGCTCTTCTGGTTCCGCACTGCGAATTCGGTCACGTCCTTTCGTAAATCCCACCCGGTTAGGCTAACGTTCGCACGGACTTTTCCCGATCCCATTGGCGGGTCTTTGCCGCGGCAATAAAAGCGTCTTTGTCGTTGGCATCCACGACGCCCGCGTCTTTTCCGATATTTGACGCTTTCAAAAGCATCTGGCCGCCTTTGTCGGCGGCGATAGCTTTGAGATGCCCGAAAGCATCGCGCACAAAATCGATTGCGGTGCTTTCCTGCGACAGGGTCTTGGCTCCCTCGTCAGAAAGGACAACGGCGACTGCGTCGAACAGCACAGAAGGCGTACCAGCCAGCTGCCCATCAGCCGCCAGCATCGAGCCATCGGCAAGCTTCGCGCCACCCACTTTTGGTGCGACGATCTTCACGGCAGCACCCGCATCGGTCGCAGCCTTTTTAATCCTCTTGATAACAGCGCCGTCTGAACCATCCGCGATCAGGATGCCCACCGTGCGCCCCATGAGCGTATCTTTCATCTTGCCGATAATCTGCAACGCGGGCGAAGGCGCCATCTTTTGCACGGGCGCCGCGGCCACCGGCGCAGCGGGCATTTTGTCGAACGCAAGACCCGCGGCGACCCGTTTGGCAAGATCCTCCTCGATATGTCGCAGATGACCAACCATCGCCTCACGCACGTGCACATGTTCGACCTTGGAAAGCTCAAACACTAATGCCGAAGCGATGTGCGCCTGCTCAAACGCGGTCTGGCTGAGATAGAACTGCCGCGCCTGGCTGTAATGGTCCGCGAAGCTCTCGGCGCGGATACGGCCTTTCGCGCCGGTTTCTGTTGCCGCTGCGCTGCGAAAGCTCCTGGTCGGCGTCTCTCGCGGCGAATTACCAGATAGAGTGTTCGGCTCATACGAAACACGGCCCGACGGCTGCGCCATTTGCATGTGTCCATCGCGTTGAAGATTTCCAAACGGACACTTGGGCGCATTGATCGGGATCTGGTGGAAATTGGGCGATCCCAGGCGTGAAAGCTGCGTGTCGATATAGGAAAACAAACGGCCTTGCAACAGGGGATCATTCGAGAAATCGATGCCCGGCACAATATTGGCGGGACAGTAGGCAACCTGTTCAGTTTCAGCGAAGAAATTATCCGGCCAGCGATCCAGCACCATGCGGCCGATCACTTTCAAGGGCGCCAGTTCTTCGGGAATCAGCTTGGTCGCGTCCAGATGGTCAAACGGAAATTTATCTGCTTCTTCCTCGGTAAAAAGCTGAACCGCGAATTCCCACTCCGGGAAGTTGCCCGACGTTATGGCCTCGAACATATCGCGGCGATGGAAGTCCTGATCCGCGCCGCAAATCTTGACCGTCTCGTCCCAGATGGTGGATTGCAGGCCCAGCTTGGGACGCCAGTGGAATTTGACGAAGGTCGATTCGCTGGCATCATTGATAAGCCGGAAGCTGTGCACGCCAAAGCCTTCGATCATCCGCAGCGAACGCGGGATAGTGCGATCGGACATGATCCACATCACCATATGCATGGATTCGGGCGTGAGCGAAATGAAATCCCAGAATGTGTCGTGGGCAGTTGCCGATTGCGGAAAGGCGCGGTCGGGTTCCATTTTTACGGCATGGATCAGATCGGGGAATTTGATCGCATCCTGGATGAAGAAAACCGGAATGTTGTTGCCCACCAGGTCCCAATTGCCTTCCTTCGTATAAAACTTGACGGCGAATCCGCGCACGTCACGTGGGTGTCTACCGAACCCGCGCCGCCTGCGACGGTCGATATGCGCGTAAACACGGGGGTCTTTTCACCGACTTCGGTGAGCATTCTGGCGGTGGTGTATTTCTTCAATGAGGCGGTCAACTCGAAGAATCCATGCACGCCCGTCGCGCGCGCATGAACAATACGCTCGGGAATACGCTCGTGATCGAAATGCGTGATTTTTTCCCGAAGGATGAAATCCTCCAGGAGCGTAGGGCCGAGAGGATTGGCCCTGAGCGAGTTTTGATTGTCCGAAAGCGCAACGCCCTGATTCGTGGTGAGCGAGGGGTGACTTCCGCCAGCGACCTGGTGTAGCTCGCCGCCGCTGACAGCAGGTTGTGAGTCTCGGTTGAAAGCCTTTTGCTGTTTGCGTTTTTCAGGACTATTCATTTTCTTTTGTTCATTCATGATGGATCCCCTTTCCGGGTGCCTTATTAAGATTGACAACACTCCCCGACCGATTCCGAGATCTACAGATTACTCGTGAGACTGGGTGAATCGCATGCAAGGTCCTGATGGCGCTCCAGGCATTGGACATGCTTTAAATTCCGCCTCGATTATCCTCGGAGGTAATTCGGGGGGGAATTCACTTTTGCTCACGCAAATGTTCATAATTGATCACCATTGCGATCCGTTAGTTGGATAATAATGTTCAGAATTGGGATGTCAGGTGAGCAAAAGTGAACAGCTATCCGGAACCACTCCTGTTATTCTTTAACCTAGTTTGAATGACCGGTGTTCTTCGGCTGGTCACGGAGCAACTCCAATAATTATCCGATTAGATAGGTGGGAACGTGAAAGAACAAGGCACAGTGAAGTGGTTCAATAATGACAAGGGATATGGATTCATCAGTCCTGCTTCCGGCGATGATGTATTCGTGCACCATTCTGCAATACAAGCGACCGGTTTTAAATCGCTTAATGAAGGAGATTCAGTTGAATTCTCCATTACAAAAGGCCCCAAAGGCCTTCAAGCTACCGAGGTAGTGAAACTCTAGTTTCGCTATATTCTCTATAACGGACCAAAGCAAATTTGTCTAACTCGATACCGCATCGATTCCTATCGGGAGCCGCCCGATGATCTTATGGGAAAGTCCTGCTTGCTTAACCAGCACCATTACTGGAACCATAATCCAACGACCGTATTTCGTTTATAATTTTGGCCGACAATCCTTCGAAAGACCGAAAAAATTGCAGCGAAGCAGTCACATGCGGATCTTATTCACGGGAAATTGCGAGTGCGCGTTAATGCCTATTTTCCCCCATCTGGACGGTTATGAAGTCTCGATAGTGAGCAAGAACGTCAATGTCACCGAAAACATGGAGACGCGAAATGTTTGGGCAGACGCACTTTGTGATTTTTAAAAGAAAATCCCGCTATAGCATTACGGAATGCAGCAGTTCCGGCATTCGGCAGGCATTCATCTGCAAGGGAACCGTAATGGGGGATGAGAATGTTCTTAAGCATTTATCCAAGATAAAGCAGGAACACGAGACCATTGAAAACTTTGTCGAAAATAATGCCGGATGCCTCGTTTTTGGATGATGCAACTCCCGATAAATTAAGCTGGTAATATGTCTCCACGTAGATATCAAATGCCAATATCCCGACTCGACTCACCAGATTTCCTATTTTAGGATCTCCCTTCTATATTACAGCATGATGAGCGATTTTAACCAAGCGTTTGAGCAATATTGAACTGACTGGGAAATTTCATCCAAATATATTCCTAGTGAAGACACTGAACTCCTGAAAGCGGGTGTCTGTAAAAATGACCCAATGGCTTCTAGTAGATGGATTCGTATCCGCTTACTCGACTCGCCACCGCAGAAACGCGAACTGTAATATATCAGTCCAACAATCGTAAGGAGACCCCTATGATCAAGATAGACACAAGCAATGCCTCGACCGTGCCTGGCGCAGCGTCGCCCCACGTCCTGCCCCCTCTGCCCTATGCCGAAAACGCATTGGAACCGATCATTACAGCCAAAACAATGAGTTTTCATTACGGCAAACATCACAAAGGCTATGTAGACAACCTGAACAAGCTTATTGCAGGAACAGAATATGCTGACCTGTCATTGGAAAAAATTATTACCAGCGCTTCAGGACGGCCAGGAGAAATCGCAATCTTCAATAACGCAGCGCAAATTTGGAATCACACATTCTATTGGAAAAGCATGAATCCGAAGGGGGGAGGAGAACCGCCGGCAGCACTCAGGCAGAAGATCGAGGCATCCTTTGGCAGCATTGATGCCTGCAAGAAGGAGCTTGCCGGTGCGGCCGTTTCACAGTTCGGAAGCGGTTGGAGTTGGCTTGTCATCGAGGGCAACAAGCTCAAGGTTGTAAAGACCGCCAATGCCGAAGCCCCTTTAATAAAGAGCATGAAGCCACTGCTTACCATTGACGTTTGGGAGCACGCTTACTACCTGGATTATCAAAATCGTCGAGCAGACTATGTTAATGCTGTGCTCGATAAGCTGATCAACTGGGAATTTGCCTTACAGAACGCCAGCTAGCGGCGGGCATATTAAGAACAGCCGAACCCGCTGCATAACAGGTCGCTGAGAGCCATCGCTGGACGCAAGGGAGAGGTCGACGATCTTTCCGAACTAATTGAAACACTCGACTTGAAGGAGGTGGTCTTAATCGGATTTTCCGCAGGCGGCGGCGAAGTTGCCCGGTATATCGGCCGCCACGACACGAAACGGGTGGCCAAAGCCGCACTGATCTCTGCCGTCCCGCCGCTGATGCTGAAAACAGCCGCCAATCCCGACGGTATGCCGATTGAAGTGTTCGATGGGATCCGCCTCGGCTGCATCACCGACCGCTCGCAGTTTTACCGGGATCTCGCCAGCGGCCCGTTTTTCGGGGCCAACCGGCCTGGCGCCCAAGTCTCACAGGGCATGATCGACTCGTTCTGGCTCCAGGGGGATGCAGGCCCCGGTCACAAGAACACTTTCGACTGCATCAAGGCGTTCTCCGAGACGGATTTCACCGAAGATCTCAAGAGGTTCGACGTGCCGATGCTGATCGTTCATGGCGACGACGACCAGATCGTGCCCATCGGCGCCGCGGCTCTCCGCTCGTCGAAGCTAATCAAGAACGCAAGCTTAAAGATCTACGCGGGCGCGCCCCACGGCCTCGCGGAAACGCACAAAGCCCAGCTCAACTCAGACCTGCTGGCATTCCTTAAGACCTGAAGCTCGTTTGCCCGCGCCGCCTGCCTGGTGGGTGATGACGGCACGGGGACCCTACCATTCGGGTGCAATCGCCGACAGCGTAGCCGTCGACGGGTCCTTCCCGATCGTCTTCCCTGTCTGATGACGTAGCCGGAGATTTTTAAATGGTAAAATTCGATTTTAGCTTTGCCGGTACAAAGCAAATCTTGAGTCGCTGGAGCCATGGCTAAGCCATGCGAAGCGAAACGTAGGTGGATGCAGTGTTCATCGTCATCTCGTCTCTCCCCACGCAGTACAAAGTTCGGAAATCCGCAAACACTCATTTGTTCTTGAGCGTCCAGCGCATGATTCCCAGAAATTTACGCGCATGAGCCGGGATTGCCTTGCCGGCGCCGCGGGGGAGGGATCAACGGTATAATGCACCTAACTCCACATCCCCTGATTATTTTCGACAGACGAATCTTGCGGACCACAGTCTTCAGAAGCTGTAGCCAATCATCATCCGGAAATGAGGTGTGGCGTATGCAGTAGCCTTGAATTCAATAAACATTCCGTTGCGATATTCCAGGCCCGTGAAAACGTTCAGTCCGGTTTGCCAGTCGAATTCTCCAAAATCGATGACTCTGCCTCCACTCTGGGCTTCGGTAAAGTTCCTATGGCCGAAAGCGAATCCCGGACCGGCGCCAAGGTAAGCAGACCAGCGGCCCGATCGTTCATTTATGGGCAACCGGTAGATCGTCTCGAGGTTCACCGCGATCTGCGTGGTGACTTCGCCAAAGCCGATATCGGCGTTGGGTCGGAAGAAAATATCCGGGTGAAAAACCGGGCCGAACCTGGCGTGGACTCCCCCAAAAATAATCTCCGGATCGAGCGCCGCACCTGCGCGAACACCCACGTTATATTTCCGGACTTGCCTGTTGATCTGGCGTTCGATCCGCCGCAGTTCAGGCGGAATGGGTTCATCGCTGACGGATGTGGCGGTCCCGCGCTGCGTACTGTCGGGGACTTTAGCGGTCTGAACTATCTCCGAAACGGCAACGAGGCTCGCTATCCGCACCCCCGGCTCATTGCCAGGATAAGACGTAACATTAACTCCGGTTCCAGCCGTCAGCACCCGCGGACGCACGGTGCTGCGTTCCAAAGCAAAGAGTATGTATCGGCCGCTATCAGTCTTAACCACCATGGTGTTCGCCGTGGAGGAGACGATTATTCCGTTGATCGTGCGTTCCTCCAGTTGCGTTTCAAATATGGCGGATGGTTGGCATAATGCTGCTAATGGTACAAATGAGGCAACAAGGCAAAACAGAATCACAGTTCTCATTATTTTCATGACACTTCCCTCCCTGCCTGCCTGGATAGACGACAGGAAATAATTGTTGATTCATCATCAATCCGAAGGATACCGCTTTAGAATCTCCCTGTCCGTTCACTATTGACCGGAGCCATTGGTCTATATTGCTCACTATCTGATTGGAAACCGGCGCTAGTAAGGGCGCCGCCGTAGTTGATACCGCTTGCCGACCAGAAGCGTTGCGACGAGCACGGCGATTAAGGGACCGCTCTTGGGCAGGGCGATCGACAGCAGACTTCGCTGATGCGGTTCTCGGCGGCTCTACCAACTTTGCCCCTGATCGCTGACGCCGCCAGGCGCACGAGACGGTGTGAGCCCGGCGGCAGACGCTGGTTGAAACCTCCCAAGGGAGGGACGATGTCCGGCGAGGGCAGACCAGCAGACGTTGAACGAGAGGCCCCGGCAGGCATCTTGCCGGCGTAGTAATTGGATCTACTGGCGCAGGCTGGATGCTTTTCTGAAACTGAACGGTTTAACGGAAATACTCCTGAGCAAGGGCCGAGAGCGCGTTGACCACGGGCTGGGCATACCGGCCCGTACGCGAGCGCCGAGAGCTTGAACTTGCACTCAGGAGAAACCCCAAGCCTACTCCTATTCCTAATGCGATAAGAACTGTCTTGCCCGGATTTTCGGCACTATAACTCTTGGCCTGCTCATACGTTTGGCTTACCTTCTGGGCTGTTGTATCATACGCATCACTTACCGCCTTCTCCGCTTGCCCGTAAACCTTCGCGCCGCGGTCCAGGATGTTCTGAGCTTTGGCGCCGGCGCTGCCGACATCTCCTGCCGTTTGGCCTCTAGGGGTCTCGTAATTGTTCTTTTCGTCTTCCATGGTATCACCTAAAATTTGACCATTTCCTTTTAAATATGCAGTCTCGTACTTGTTCTTTTCGACTTCCATGGCATCCTCCTAGGAAAGATCTGGTTTTAACTCTTAATGTTGATAATTTGTTAAGCATCTACTCTTGGGCTAATGGTGGAGCCATCTCCTGTCTGCGATCGAAGCCCGGCGCCACAGCTTGTCACGCCTGTTGCGGTGGCATTTTTTAGCCAGCCGGCAGCAGCCTTCGTAGCAACACCCAGCAGGGTCAACTTGATCAGGCCGGGCCCGGCGGCTCCGACCAACACGCCACCGAGTGAGTCCCGAGCCTTTTCGGCAATGGAATACATGATGCGCTCCACGGGAGTGGCGCGTGTCTTGAACATCCCCGAGGCAAGATAGCCAAGGCCGGCGGCAGCCCCCAGTGCCCAGTATGGAGACTCCTCCACATATCGACGCCAATCGAGTTTCTCTTTGATGCGCTCGCCGATCTGGTCGACTGTCTGGGAAATATTCTCTTCACTTTTAACTATATCCTGACGTATCTCTTCGGAAGTGCGCTCGACATCCTCTTCCTTTGTGTCACATGGAAACCCTCTTGCAACCATTCCTTGTCCTCCTTTTCAGTGTTTGCAGTGTCTTTTATGTTCGAGGGATCGCTTTCTTCAATTGCCTGTAGCCGATCAAGATAATAACAACGCCGATTAAAGCAAGCGCCCCTCCAGTAACAAGCGCCGCTAGGACGGGGGCCATGTAACAAGTGAGTCCGATGATCAATGCGGCGCAAAGAGTCATGAATGCTCCAAAACCGATGACCGCTCCTATCGCGAGTAGCATGACACCGCTGCGAGAAGTCCTCACCTTTTCGCGAATTTTCTGGATCACGAGCTCAATTTCGTCGTGAACCACCGCGGCTGAGTTGCTGGCAAGCTGTCCCAACAGTTCAGTGAAGGATTCGCGTTGTGTCGTAGGATCCTTTTCTGCTGTGTTGTTCTTCATTGGAAAAGATTGCCTCCTTACCTGCGTCGCAAAATAGCTCCGATGGCCAGGCCGACGGCTCCTGCTATCAAGAGGCTGCGCCCCGGCCTCTGTTTGACGTATTTCCGGACCCTAGCACTTGCCTGCTCATAATCGAATTGTCGAACGTACTCGGCTGATTGGTCCAAACACTCGGATGCCTGCTTTCCGTAATGAGCAATGCAGGATTGCGCGTCCTGACGCGCGGCTTTTTCCCCCAAGCCCTTAGCAGCATCATGCAGCTTATCAGCAATACTATTCTTAACATTCTCGAAGCCGATTGACTTCCCTGAACCCTGGAACTCTGCCCTCGTTTCTCCAGGTCTATCACCTGCCGAATTGTTTATTCCCATAGCTCACCTCATAAAAAGTCTCTTTCCTCTATCATTTGACACCCATACCTTCGGCCCTTGTACGCTCCAGCCTATCCTTTAGCTTTATTCTCCAATCTCGATCATCGGCGTGGGCAGAAAAGAGAATTCTCCCCATCTGGATTCCTTCCCGCTCAACGGGTACGTGTTGGGTGGATCGGTGGATAGGAAAACAGCTTATAAGTCAGATCGAAGAGCGACGACGGGTGAATAAATTGAAAACAAATACGACAGCCGCGACGACCAACAGTGCATGAATCAAACCGCCGCCCACGTGCATTGAAAAACCCAGAAGCCACAACACTACTAAAATCCCAACGATGGTGTATAACATCACTCATTCCTCCGTTTTCTATTTTCATACTACCCGTTGGGCAACCCGCGTGTCAGTTCGCTTCGGCTCACGCGTATGGTCAGAAATGCTCATACTGCATATTAGGAGGTGCAGCATGACGGATACATCCATTTACCTTGCCCTGAATATGTCTAAAGTTTTGAACAATGAAGAAAGTTTCAATCTGATGCACAAGGTGGGCCCGGGGCATGTATCACCACTGCCACACACCCGGGATTTGTCGGTTTTATAGCTAATACCAGGTTTAGTTCAGCAATCTTTTACAACGGAAAGGGGTCTCTTGTCAGCTGAGATAAAAATAGCCCAAATTTAAGTTGCTTGCGCCTCCCCTTTTGATTGAGTATATAGGTCCGCAAATCATAATAGGATTGGAGGATTTTTTCTGTTTGGGCAAGAAAGGAAAATATAACGGTATGAAGTCAACAATTCATTATCTGATTCGACTGGCAGCGACACTCAGCTTTGTATTGTTGCTCTCTTCCTGTCAAACAGAGAAACTGCCTCAAACGGTAGTCATACTCCGTTGGGCGACGCACCCGGCCCTGGTTGAAGTGGAAAATGCGTTTACCTACGCGCTGATATCCACACTAAAAACGGACCCCAAGTTTGCCGATCTCGACATAAAAAGACTAAACGCAAATGCCAATCCCCACCGGGCCGAACAGCTTGCAGAAACAGCGGTGCAACTTCGCCCGTTATTCATTGTCACCTTTGGAACTCCGGCGTCCCAGGCGGTTGCGAAAATTCCTTCCGATATTCCGCTTTTATTCGCGGCAGTATCCGATCCTAAGGGCGCCGGCCTTTTTATGCAAAAAAACGCGACCGGGATTGTTAATGTCGATCTGGCAATAGTTGAGAAAACGCTTGAATATATAAAAATACTTCTGCCCAAAGCCGAAACCATCGCTACCATTTACAATCCTGCCGAACAGAATTCCGTCTTTGTTCAGCAAATTATCGCCCAGGCTTGCCGGAAAAGAAATTTGAAATTAGAACAAGGGCAAATTTCCGATCCGTCTCAGATAACGAAAACCGCCGAAAAACTTGCGCAAACCGCGGATGTTTTTTACTGCGCCAATGACAATACAGTCAACTTGGGCGTCACCGGCCTGGCTTCTGTAGCGACGGCGGCCGGAAAACCATTTATCATCGGGGAGTTGAGCGCCATTGAGAAAGGCCCGACGGCGGCCGTAGGAGTCGATTACACCGAAACCGGAACGGAACTCGCAAAAATAGCGGCTCAATTCCTGTCCGGAATCCCGATCTCCAAGCTGCCGCCTCAACCGCCGCCGACCCCAAAAGTCAGACTAAACCAAAAACAATGCAATGCCATTCATCTGGAGATCCCCGCCGCAGCCATAAAAGCTGCCGACAAGCTATATTGAAAATAATCCGGGGCGAATGCGATCATGATTTCGATCAAATTGCCAATTTCGTGGAAACCTGAAAATGGATACTATCGCTGTTATAGGCATGGGCAGGCTAGGGTTGCGCCTTTCAGAGGAAATTATACGCGCCAATATTTGCCAGCGATTGCTTTTGCGCAATCGCTCCCAACGGAAACTTGATGGCGCTATTCTTTCGTTGCGAATTATCGCGAAACTAACCAATAGCAAAACCACTATTGATGTTTTGAGAAAGAAGGATCTGGCGCGCACCGAAGTTGTCGCCATTGCCGTCAAGGATGAGTATGATCCTCGCGACCTGCTTGCAGATGAAAAATATCCAACATGGTTCCCGAAAGATGTGCGCACTATCGGGTTGCGCCGTGATCTGCCTCTTGTACGCAATGTCTGCACTCTGTTGTCCGGTTATTCCGGACAGGTTCTAGTTCTTACCAACCCCGTCGACGTTATTGCCACCTTTATCAAAGAATGGCTGCCGGATGCCAACGTTGTCGGGTTGGGAGTGTCTTTGGATGCAGCGCGTTTGTGCTATTCTCTGCGCGAATTGGGAATCCCGTTAACGTCATGGCGGGACTGCCCCGTTGGAGGCGAACATGGACGAGATCTAATTTTGTTGAGAAGCCTTTGGGAGCCGAAATTCAACAGTTCTATATCTCAAGAAATTTTAAACCGCGCGCTTCAGAACTCTATGAAAATCGGTCCGGATATAGTAAAAGGACTCGGTTATACGCTGCATGATTGCATCATTGTTTTTTGCCGGGATCTCGAGTGGCTTTCTGAGAAGCATCCGGAGACAGAGGTAATGTTTGCATCTCTTGGAGACCAGGACGGTTCTATCGGCCGTCCTCTCGTGCAGTCCGGCGACGCCAAGCGCCTGTGCGCGTTCGAAAAACTCACCGTCGCAGAAAATGTCGCCATTAACCTCGCCCGCGAAAAAGTTGCAGAATTGGTTTCACGCATCAGGCAGACATCCGAATTCTAAAAATGAAATATACAGCTCCTAAATATCTTCTATTCGCGATCCTCCTGACAAACCTGATTTTTTCCCAAAGCCCTGATTCAAAATCCATCAATCCTGATCTCCTCAAACGAGAATGGGACGCCCAATGGATTACTGCGCCTGATGCAACGGCTCATGGATACGGAGTATATCTCTTCAGGAAAAGAATCGATCTGAAAACAGTTCCGGCGACTTTTATCGTGCACGTGTCGGCCGACAATCGTTATAAGTTGTATGTCAACGAAAAGCTGGTCTCCTTGGGTCCGGCCCGCGGCGACATGTTTTATTGGAATTATGAAACCGTCGATCTGACGCCGTATCTGATCGCCGGCAATAATATCATCGCCGCCCAAATATGGAATGATGGGGGATACAGGCCCGAAGCCCAAATCTCGTGGCATACAGGTTTTATCATTCAGGGAGATACGGCTGCGGAACGAGATGTAAATTCCAATAAAACCTGGAAATGCATCAAAGACGACAGCTACCGGCCTTTGGAAGCGCGCGAAATTATCGGCTACTATGTCGCCGGCCCCGGCGAATTCATCGACATGAATAAAGCCATAAGAGGATGGGAAAAAGCGGGCTTTGACGACAAGTCGTGGGAGCCTGCAGCCCTGGCGCATTGGAGCGGCGGCGCCCCCAAAGGACTTCGGGACGCTCCCGGGTGGATGCTTGTTCCCTCCGCCCTTCCACAAATGGAACGAACCCCTCAGCGCCTGCAAAGCCTGCGCGAAGCGACAGGCGTCAAGGCGCCCGATTCGTTTCCCACATCTCCAAGCGCTCTCCATATACCGGCGAACGCCAAAGCAACTTTGCTGCTTGACAATGGATTTTTAACCAATGCCTATATTACTCTTCAATTCAGCCGGGGTCGCAACGCCATCATCTCTCTGAAATATGCTGAATCTTTATATAGACCGGCGGCAGCCTCTTCCCCGGGTCCGACCGGCGCTAAAACATCCGGCAAAGGGAACCGAAACGAAATAAAAGGAAAAATATTTCTGGGCCGAAAAGACAGCCTTTTATCGGATGGAACAGCCCATCAGGTTTTTAATTCTCTTTATTGGAGAACGTACCGGTATATCCAGCTTTCCGTGGAAACTAAAAATGATCCTCTGGTAATTGAAGATATCTATGGAACCTTCACCGGATATCCTTTTCAATGGAATGCTGATTTTAAATCGGACAAAAAAGAACTGCAGAAAGTATTGGAAATAGGTTGGCGAACAGCGCGCCTCTGCGCTATCGAAACCTATATGGATTGTCCTTATTATGAACAGCTTCAGTATATCGGCGACGCCCGCATCCAGGCGATGGTCAGCTTCTACAATAGCGGCGACGATCGCCTTGTCCGCAATGCATTGAATCAGATGGATCACTCCCGTTTAGCCGAAGGAGTTACGCTGAGTCGGCATCCTTCCACTACGCCTCAAATTATACCCACATTTTCTTTGTGGTACATCGGCATGCTGCATGATTACTGGATGCATAGGCCGGATAGCGAATTCGTAAAAGAAAAAATCTCAGGAACTCGGCAGATTCTGGAGTTCTTCAGAAAATACCAAAGCCCGGACGGCTCTCTACAAAATGTCCCTTACTGGAATTTTACCGACTGGGTCTCCAATCGGCCCGGATGGGTGAGAGGAGTGGCGCCAACGGGCAATGGCGGTTCTTCCGTTTTAGATTTGCAATTATTGTTGGCGTATCAAACTGCGGCCGAATTGGAAAACAAGCTGGGCCTGGAGGCTTATGCGCAGTTATACAACAAACGAGCGGAACAGCTCCTCCAGACTATCCATCATAAATACTGGGATGAAACCAAGGCTATGTTCGCAGACACGCCGGAGAAAAATAGTTACTCTCAGCATGCGAATACCCTCGCTATCCTAACCGGATCCATAGGGGGAAAAGACGCCGCTCCATTGGCTAAAAATATTCTTACAGACAGCAGCCTGGCGCCGGCGTCCATCTACTTTAAATATTACCTGCATCGGGCCCTCATAAAAGCAGGGTTGGGCGAGGATTACCTGGAATGGCTCGACAAATGGCATGAAAACATCGCGTTGGGAATGACTTCCTGGGCGGAAAACTATGATGTGGAAAACTCTCGATCCGATTGCCATGCATGGGGATCAAGTCCTAATATCGAATTATTCCGAACGGTGCTTGGAATCAATTCAGACGCTCCGGGTTTCACTCAAGTTAAAATCGAGCCCTGCCTGGGCGCGCTGCAAAAGGCCGGAGGCGAAATACCCCATCCGCAAGGCAAAATCGCCGTTCATTATGAACTGAAGAATGGGAAGTGGGAAATCGAGATTCATTTGCCGGGCAATATTACCGGGACTTTAATTTGGAAAAACCATCCGTTTTCACTGAAAGCAGGCGAGAATAGATTGATGGTTACGGCCCTTAGCAATCGAAACGACAAAATAAAAAACGCCACGGAACATACGGATTAAATATTTAATAAAGAGAAACTATATTTGCCGCTCAATACAAATATTTTGGAATGGGGATTGTTGTCGGCGTAAATCCAAGCATAAAAAAATTTTTTAGACCTTCGCGCGGTTCACCTCGTAGCGGTTCAACTGCGAAATATGGGACGCAACTACGATTTTCTGCTAAACTGAACGTTTATAAAGCCAATTTGGCTGGAACCTAATAAGGTGGCAACTATGACTTTTATGCAAAGACTCGCCCATTTCTTCTCCAAGAAATCAACCGCCTCCAAAGGCGGCGGCGACAAAGCCATTAGCAAACAGAAAGCCGGCGGCAAAATGACGGCGCGTGAACGAATTGCCGCACTGCTTGATGAAGGTTCGTTCCATGAATACGATTTGTTCGTCGAGCACAATTGCCAGGATTTCGGCATGCACGAAAAAGAACTTGCGGCAGATGGCGTCATTACCGGTTCAGGAGCAATTAACGGCCGGCCGGTCTGCATTTATGCGCAGGATTTCACGGTAGCCGGCGGTTCACTTGGATTGATGCATGCACGCAAAATCACCAAGGTCATGGATCATGCAATCAAGATGGGAATGCCCATCATCGGAATTAATGATTCCGGCGGAGCGCGCATCCAGGAAGGGGTCAACTCGCTGGCGGGTTATGGTGAAATATTTTACCGCAATACCCTGGCGTCCGGCATTGTCCCCCAAATTTCCGTTATTCTCGGACCCTGCGCAGGAGGCGCCGTTTATTCCCCGGCGCTGACCGACTTTGTTTTCGTCGTCGATCAGATTTCCAAGATGTTCATCACTGGGCCGGAAGTAGTTAAAACGGTGCTCGGCGAAGAAATCTCGATGGAAGAACTTGGCGGCGCCCGCGTGCAGGTGGAGATTGCCGGCAATGCTCATTTCTTCTCCATCAGCGAACATGAATGTTTTCAGCAGATCCGCAAGCTGATCAGCTTCCTGCCCGACAGCAATCGTCAAAAGGCGCCGACGATTGGGAGAATGCAGCCCAAACCAACATATAAGATCGAGAACCTGATTCCAAAAGATTCCAAGATCCCCTTCGACATGCGAGACATCGTGCGAGCCTTGGTCGATGACTCCGAATTCTTAGAAGTTCAGGAACGCTTCGCGCCCAACGCAATTACCGGATTCAGCCGTATCAATGGCGAACCTGTCGGCATCATCGGAAACCAGGCGCTGGTGCTGGCCGGAGTGCTGGACATTGACGCTTCAGATAAAATCGCCCGCTTTATCCGCTTCTGCGATTCCTTCAATATTCCATTAGTTACTCTGGTCGATATTCCAGGCTACCTCCCGGGTTCCGACCAGGAACATGGCGGAGTCATTCGTCATGGAGCCAAAGTACTGTACGCCTACAGCGAAGCGACCGTGCCGAAAATTACAGTGATCCTGCGCAAAGCATACGGCGGAGGTTATATCGCAATGTGTTCTCACCACTTGCGCGCAGATTTCGTCTTCGCATGGCCCACAGCCGAAATTGCCGTTATGGGGCCCGAAGGCGCGGCCAACATCATCTTCCGTAGCGAAATCATGGGGGCCAAAAATCCCGATGAAATGCGTAAAATTAAAGTCAAAGAATACACCGATAAATTCGCTAATCCTTATATAGCGGCTTCCAGCGGCTATGTCGATGCAATCATAGCGCCGGAAGAAACGCGCGCTTCCCTCGTTCACGCTCTGAAGATAACACGTAATAAAGAAGAAGTCCGTCCAGCCAGGAAACACGGCGTTCCGCCGTTCTAAAAAGGAGGACCGCTGTGAGCGAGCATAAAAAATTCAGCCAGATCGGATTGGAAAACGGCGTTTTCGAGACGATGACGACCAGGAAATTCGATAAGCGCAGGCTTTACGAGAAGCAAGATCCAGGGATCATTAAGGCAGTCATTCCTGGAGTCGTTGCCGAAATCAATGCCAGGTCCGGGGCTATCGTCAAAAAAGGCGATACCTTGATGATCCTCGAAGCCATGAAAATGCTCAACCGAATCATGGCCTCGAAAGATGGCATCATTAAAACCATCCGCGTCAAAAAAGGCGATAAGGTAGTCAAAGGACAAGTATTGATTGAGATGAAGTAGTCAGTGGTCAGTGGTCAGTGGTTGGTAGTTGGTCGCTACTGACTACCGACTACTGACCACTGTTTGCTTATATCTCCGGCGCCTCCAACTGAGGAACCCTTTCATCCTTTACCTGTGCATCCATCGAAACTTGCGGGATAGTGCACATAATTATAAAAGTGAATGCCATAGCTATGGCCCCGAGTATGTAGATAGCTTTCAGCCCGGCTCCCAGAGAAATGCGTATGGCTGTTTTCGTTTTATCCTCCGAAGGCTTTCCGTTTAAACTTTTCTTGCTCAGTTCGGTTTGAGGTTTCGCTTCCCCCTCGTCTGCCAAAAGCTTGTTGAGGTCGTTTAACGATTTAATCTTTACCTTGCTCGCATACTGGGACAATTCCGGCGGCAGCTTGTATTCCATGGTGTTATTGTAATTTATATTCATGACCGACCCGCAGATTGCAGGCGCAATGGCTTGTCCCAGCATGACGCTGAAATACAGAGCGCCCATGGCAACGCCCAGCAATCTTTTGGGAAGGGCGTATTGAGCGACAAGAGTGTTTAAAGTTGGAATAGATCCCATTCCTATGCCGGCCAGAGTAATAGCCAAAAAGCCGAAAAGGATTGGCGTAGTAGATGTAAAGAACAACAGGGAGATCATTACTGCCAACGTGATCCCATATCCAAAAATAAACATCCATTTGTAGCGTTTGGTACGGGCAAGGATAAAACCTGCAGGAACCCCCATAAAATTCATCAAAAACATTCCGGGACCAAGGATCAATCCTGTCTCTTTCGCATCAGCGCCTTGAATTCCTTGTATCATGAGAGGGTAATAGATCATTAGTCCTATCATTCCAAAGCAGGACAATAGAGACGCGGATGCGATAGTGATAAATGTCCGGTTTTTGAGCACCTGGAGATCCAAGATAGGCTCCTCCGCTCCGGCTTCTACCTTTAAAAAGACCACCCAGGCGACAACGGATGCAGCCAGCAACCCAATTACCTGCTTAGACGCCCAGGGATAAAGCGTTCCAGCCAAGGAGAATGCGAGTATTAATGTCGATGAAGCCACTGCCGCCAACAAGGCGCCCCAGCTGTCGATCTTTGCCTTGGACTTTTGAGTCTGTTTCGGCAAGCCGATCAGCGCCATAATCAGGCACACAACCACGATCGGGATGCCACACCAAAAGATAAAGCGCCAACTGAGATCTTCCACAAACCATCCGCCCAAATAGGAACCGCCCAAGGCGAAAATACCGGCGGGGATATTGAGCAGACCAACCCATTTGCTGCGTTGCACCGGCTCGAACATGTCGCCCAACAGTGCAAAACAAAGCGGCGCGAGCCCGCCCTGTCCTATCGAAAGAAAAGTACGGGCGATTATAAACATCGAAAAGGTGTTGCAGAGAGAGCTCCATATAGCGCCCACCAGGCAGACAACCAGGCATATCAACAGCATAGTGCGCCGGCCGAACATATCGGATAATTTGCCGACTAAGAGCATTGCAAAAGCCAGTCCCAGAGCGGGTATCGAAACGCCCCAGGAATACATGGACATTCCACCCAATTTAGCCGTTAATTTGGGCAATGCGGCGAACAGAATTTGGTAAAAGTAGCTGTAGACAAAATAAGTCAGGAAAACGGCAACCAGTCCCAGACCGAATTTTTTCCCTGAGCCGGACGATTCCATTGTTTGCTGTTGCGCTGTTGCCATTCCTCAGTTCTCCTTATCGGATCGACTGACGCTCGACACCTGCCCAATGGCCAAGCATCGGGTTCAGCAATTAATGAAGCGGATTTTCGTGAATGCAGGGTCTGTTGTGCCATTGATCGTGTTTTGTTTGCAAGTGTTTTATTGGATAATTATATTGCAGCAGTTTAATTCAAGGGGTTGTACGATGGAAGAACTAGCGGCGTCAGCGCGAAATTTTCATATACTGGCAAAACCAATCGGTCCTGTCTGCAACCTCAGCTGCCGTTACTGCTTCTATCGGGAAAAGGAGACGCTGTATCCCGGCAATCGAACGCCGAAAGACTGGATTATGCCGGACAGTATTCTGGAAGAATTTATCCGGCAGTATATCGCTTCCCAATCCACACAAGTCGTCAGTTTTGCATGGCAAGGCGGAGAGCCGACTCTGCTGGAATTGGATCGCTTCCGCAAAGCCGTGGAGCTGCAAAACAAGTACGCAAACGGGAAGCGGATCGAGAATGCGTTGCAAACCAATGGCGTTCTGCTCGATGATCGATGGTGCGAATTCTTCGCCCGGAACAATTTCCTCATCGGTCTGTCCCTGGATGGCCCCCGCCATCTGCATGATCGACATCGCGTAGACAAAGACGACTCGCCTTCTTTCGACAAAGTCATGCAAGGCGTTCGTTTTCTAAAAAAACACGGCGTTCAGTTCAATACCCTTACAGTCGTTCCAAAATACAACTCCCAATATCCTTTGGAAATATATCGATTTTTGAAGGAAGTTGGAGATGGATTCATGCAGTTCATCCCAATCGTCGAGCGTATGGCAGTGGATCCGGATTCCGGAGAAACGTCGCTTGTCTCGCCGGATTCAACCGCCCAGGCGGAAGTTACAGAATGGTCGGTAGAGCCTCTGCAGTACGGAAAATTCCTATGCGCCGTTTTCAAGGACTGGTTGAGGGAAGATGTAGGGAAGATATTTGTCCAGTTGTTTGATGCAACCCTCGCCGCCTGGGTTGGGATGGAGCCCGGCTTGTGCGTTTTCCAGCAATCCTGCGGTTTATCAGCTGTGATCGAGCATAATGGCGACCTCTATGCCTGCGATCACTACGTATATCCGGAAAACTGGCTGGGCAATATTATGGATCAGCCTCTGGCGTCAATGATGAACTTTCGGAGCCAAATCCAATTCGGCCTGAGCAAAAAAGAGCGATTGCCGCGACAGTGCCATGAATGCAAGGTCCGATTCATCTGCAATGGCGAGTGCCCGAAACATCGTTTTATTAAAACTGTCCACGGTGAAGAAAAATTAAACTACCTGTGCCCCGGCTATAAATATTTTTTCACTCATGTTGCGCCTTATATGGAATTCATGGCTTCCGAACTGCGCGCCGAAAGACCTGCGGCGAACGTCATGGCTTGGACGCGCAACGGCGATCAGCGCGCTAATAATTCTACGGGGCGAAACGATCCTTGCTCGTGTGGAAGCGGCCGCAAGTTCAAACACTGCTGTGGGGGAAGAGAGCGTAGTCTGTAGTCCGTTGCCCGGACGCTCATCCCAGGCTTTATCATGGCTCCTGAATCCTTGCTTCTGCCTTAAATTGCCATTGTCTGATTTTATAGACAATGGACGCACAAACGCCGAATCTTGTTGCTTTCGATCTTTTGTTCTGCGATTTTTATATCGTTCTCTTCCACTTATTGCCAAATAATCAGGAGGTTATTTTGAAACGGCGAAAATTCCTGAAAAACACCGCGATGACGGTAGCGGCCCTGAGCATGGATTCTTTATCTTCCTATGCTGCGGCTAAAAAGAAGCCGAACGTGATTGTCATTCTGTCGGACGATATTGGATATGGAGATTTTTCGTGTCATGGCCATCCCGTACTGAAAACGCCCAACCTGGACCGGCTTGCCAAAGAAGGCATGGAATTCACGGATTTTCACGTAACTCCTGTTTGTACGCCTACGCGAGGTCAATTAATGACCGGCATGGATTCTCTGCACAATCTCGCCTGCGCTGTGACCGCCGGGCGCACCCTGATGCGCCGAGAAATTCCAACTATGGCAGACCGCTTCCGTAAAGGCGGCTATTCAACCGGCATCTTTGGCAAATGGCACTTGGGACATGATTACCCCGATCGCCCCATGGACAGAGGATTCGATAAAGCCATCTGGTTCAAAGGCTGGGGTTTGCAATCCGAAATAGAATTCGACAATGATTATGTCAATCCCCGTTATCTTGACGGCGTTGAGACCAAACAGGCTTCGGTTTACTGTACGGATCTCTGGTTCCAGGAAGCGATCGCCTGGATGACGCAACAAAAGGAAAAGGGAAAACCGTTTTTTACCTATCTGCCCACCAATGCGGCGCATATGCCGCATTGGCCTCCGGATAAATATGCGGACATGTATAAGGATAAAGCCGGCCCGAGGATTGCTCCCTACTATGCCATGATGGCCAATCTGGACGACAACATCGGTCAACTGGATGAATGGCTGAAGAAAAGCGGATTATTCCGCGATACGATCGTTGTTTTTATGACCGACAACGGCAGCTCCTTTGCCATGCAGCAGAGCTTTGGCGCCGGGCAGCGAGGCATGGGCGCTGCGCCACAAGGCGCCGGCTTCTATAATGCGGGCCTGCGAGAGGGCAAAAGCTCCTATTATGATGGCGGGCATCGTGTAGCCTGTTTCCTGCGTTATCCCGAAGGCGGATTCGAAGCCGGCTTGGGGGTGGCGACGCCTACCCAGATCCAGGATATACTCCCCAGTTTGCTGGATCTTTGTGAAGTGCCTGTAGGGAAGAATGCTTTCGATGGCGTGAGTCTCGTTCCGCTTATGAAAAAGAGCCCGATCAAGGATCGCATGCTTATCGTCCAATTTGGCGAGCGCCAGCGTCCGATTAAGTACAAAGGCGCAGTCATCTGGAATCAATGGCGTTTGCAGAATGGTTCCGAGCTTTACGACATTATTAAGGATCGTGCGCAGAAAACCGATGTTGCGGCGCAATTCCCTGATGTCGCCGCCAAAATGAAAGCTTATTATGATGGTTGGTGGAACAATCTGGATCCGGCGCTGTTCCAACCGATTCCGCTGATCCTTGGATCCAACGCTCAGAATCCAGTCCTGCTGACGTGCATCGACTGGTGGGAAGTGGATTGCGATAATATCAATTTCGTTTCTAATGGCACAGGCGGGCCGCGCGGCGGTTCATGGACTGTCCAGGTTCAGGCGAGCGGCGATTACCGGGTGGAGTTGCGTCGCTGGCCCTTCCATTCGAACAAAGCCATTGGCTCGGAGGGCCCGCGGGCTACAATCCATGGGCGTCCGTTAACGCAAAGCGTCAAATTAATTCCGGCCAATCAAGCGGTCCTGGAAACCAATGGCAAGGAACAAAGCGTCGCTGTAAAACCGGAAGATGTGGGCGCAATCCTTCAAGTTTCGCTGACCAAAGGCAACAATAAATTGCAGGGATGGTTCCGCGATGCAGAGGGGAAAGACCTATGCGGCGCATATTATGCGCTTGTGACCCGACTTTAGTAACTAGCGAATAGGATAAAAACGCCACGGATACCCTTGTTCTCAGGAGGGAAAAATTAATGACAAAGTTCATCGCATATTGCGGACTCGATTGCGGCGCCTGCAATGCTTATATAGCCACACAGAAAAATGACACGGGCATGATTGAGCGCACAGCCATAGAATGGTCGAACCTGTATCATTCCGATATCACAGCCAAGGATGTCTGGTGTGATGGCTGTACGGTCGGATCTGGACGCCTTTGCGGTCATTGTTCCGATTGCAGCATCCGCGCCTGTGCGCAGGAACGCCACGTGGCCAATTGCGGGGTCTGCCCCGGGTATGGTTGTGAAACGATCACCACCTTTATTGAAATGGCTCCGGATGTTAAAACTGTGCTCGACCGGATTCGCAAAGAAGCAAATTCAAAATAGTCCGGCTCGTTTCCTGTTCCCGTCGTTTGGATTTTGGACCTCAAAATCTATGGTTTGCACCGCCACACGGTCTTTTGCATCCGCCAGCATATCGGAAACCGCCACCTGCAAAACGTAATAACCGGGCGGCAGCTGAATCAGTTTTAATTGATCCGCCGCGATCATTCTTTTCGCAATGGTTCCCTGCACAGCCAACGTCATTTCCGATGGTTTCTTCATATAAACTTCGCGGCCTTCATGAAACACGCGGTATTCAATCTGCAGCTTTGCCTTTTGGTCTTTATCAATCTTTGCATTGAGAATCTGGTAGGCCCACGATATCTCGTTCCCGGGCTCGAAAACGCGCACCGCCGAGGTTCCATTCGAACCGGAATCGTCCATCATGCCTTCGTTTAGATCCGAAGTGGATTTGGACTTCGGCTGGTCTGCGGCAAGCACTATCCCGGACAGAGCCAACTTGTTTTTGCGAATATCGGGCACTTCAATGAACTGCGTGGCGCTTCCCAATTGCCCGCTCTTGGTATCGCGCAATACAAGCCGCATCTGATAGGAGCCCGGTAGCCTCACCGGGAGTCTCATTAAAAACGAGACGCCGTTCTTTTTCATGTTTTCGTATGATTTGCCTTTGACTTGAAGGCCCCAGGCTCTATTCACGAATTCGACCTGCTGCCCGTCGATGTCATACAGGCCGGCGACGATTTCGATGGAAGCCTTGAG
This sequence comes from uncultured Acidobacteriota bacterium, assembly GCA_964441405.1. Classification (GTDB taxonomy): domain Bacteria; phylum Acidobacteriota; class UBA6911; order UBA6911; family UBA6911; genus UBA6911. The sequence continues at coordinate 68,728 of CAYTYP010000003.1, read as the reverse complement.
CCATCCATCCGCTTCCTTGGAAAAGGTCAGCTGGCTGGAGCCGAAATGCAGTAGCGCGTTAATGCAGGGTTGCTCTTCTTTTGTCTGTGAAAACAATGCCGTCAGACGCACCCGCATGGATCCGGATGCAAAAGGAGATCGCATGGCGTCTTCGATCCGTTCTTTTCGGTCCATAATGTCGGGTGAAGAAATGCCTTCCGGGGTGCTGAAAAATCTGGAACGCGTGCGCACATTCAAGCCGGGCCTTTTCACGCGCACCCGGATATTGTGATATCTTGCGTTTCCTGATCTCATTTCAGCGGCGGTCTCCTCGTTGGGCTGATACCCGACAAGGTAGTAACCGTCGCCATCATCTACGACATTAACAAGGGCGCGCTCAATATTGTTCCGGTTTTGTACGAAAAGGCCGCCGGTCTCCACCGCCATTTTCACCATGCCGTCGCGTGAACTGGTCAGTTGCGTTGATCTGGTATTGTGGAGATCATTAATCGCATTCGGCGACTCCTCAGAACCGCCGCCGTCCTCCGCCGACATGAATCCCATAACTCCCCGGGGATCGATCGCATGGATAACAATCGCCCATTTGTTAGCCATATCCACTGTTTCCTGCAGTATTTGTTTCATGTGCAAATCGCGGCCCTGAGACACGCCGGGGTCGCTTTCAAACATGATGTTCATGCTTTCACTGAAAAGGATCAAATCTTTCCTGCCAGGCAGGTCCTTTAGCCCTTTTACTACCTGCTGGATGGATTGCAGCGAAAACGTGGTAAAAATCATATCGCGCTCCATCTCAGGGTTGATATCGGAGAATCCGTCTCTCGTGGAACCCTTTTTGGATATGCCGCTCAAAGATGTTACGCCGACGCGCGACGCGGCATTGTACTGGATGCGGTTGATCGCGGAGTAGAGCAAGCGTTTGTCATTTGTAAACTGCTGAAGCGCGCCCGATCCCCCACCGGTCAACACCAGCGCTACCAGGTCATTGGACTGCATTTCCTCGTCAATCCATTTCTTGACTGAACTCCGAACCTGAAAAATGCTTTCACCGGAGAGTCCAAAATCATCCACGACAAGAGCGATAGCGCGCCGCACTTTGTCTCGTTTCAGCGGAGGCGGAGGCGGAGGCGGCAGAAAAGTCTCTCCCTTCCCTTTGGCTGCAGGCTTATTAACAACCATCTCCTGTTTCGACGCATTTCTCGTACGAATGAAGGAGAAATTCGTGATTTCCTGTTGCTTATCATCCTGCAGAATGACGAAATCCTCAGCCTTAAGGTCCGTTACCAGCTCGCCTTTGGAATTCGTGACGGTAGCGTCCACCTGCACGAGTTGGACGTTGACACGGATAACCATATCCTGAGCCGGATCTCCCTGCTGGAATGGTTGCGCTGTATGGACTAGCGACAGCGCGCACATAATACCTATCACGGCGCGTCGATTGAGTGACATTCAAACTCCTTTTTCTATGTATTACGTATTAAAAGGGCTCATTATTACATAACAAAATCCCAAATCCCATTTACCCATGATTTATAGCTTACTTTAAAAGGGCATTGTCATGTTGGATTTAAGCCTACACTCCCAATTGTTAGATTCATAATAAAACCAATAGGTTCAATTTATATTCAGTTTGACAAAAAGCTCTATTGCCGCGGACTCTTGAGCCTGAAAGATCCGGATTCCGGACAAATCTTTTCCCTTAGAGCTTTGGCGGCGATGAGATAAAATGCAGCCCACAATTTGCTGATTTCAAAGAGAGCGCCTATGATTCGCAAATATCGCATCCTGATTGTTTTAACAGCCCTGGTTCTGCTTTTCGTTTCCCTGGGTTATTATTGGCTCAGAGGCAATTCAGACGCTCCACAATTTCAGATGGCAAAAGCCATGCGCCGAGACATCAAGATGGTCGTCAACACCAATGGAATAATCGAACCGGCAGACCGCACCCAAATCTACTCTCCTATGGATGCTTTCGTTAAAACAATCCAAGTCAAGGAGGGAGCGGAAATTGTACAGGGGCAGATCCTGATGCGGCTTGAAACGCAGCAGGTCAGGACCGAGATAGCAGAGGCCCGAGCCGCTCTATTGGAAGCAAAGCATCAGGCGCAGCTGATTTTATCCGGTCCGACGAAGGAAGAAGTATCGGCGATGGACGCATCTATTGCAGAAAACGCCCTGCAATTGCATCAATGGACCCAAGATCTGGAAGCTGAAGAATCTCTTTATGGCAAAGGAGCGGTTCCTAAGGAAGCGGTGGAAAAACTGAGGAAACAGAAAGATCAGATCCAGCTTCATTCGGAATCTCTAAAAGGAAAAAAACGGGATCTCTATACCCGTTATTCTGATAAAGAAAAAGAGTGGGCTCAAGGCAAAGTAAACGAGATTGCAAAGCAGGTCGAGTTGTTGGAACAACAACTGCAGTCTGAATCCATTCCGGCGCCAAGGAGCGGACTGCTCTACTCTCTTATGGTAAAACCGGGAACTTATGTCAGTAGAGGCCAGCTTTTAGCTGAAATCTACAGGCCAGGCAATGTTCGGCTTCGCGCTTACGTCGACGAGCCGGATTTGGGGAGGATCCAGAAAGGACAGCCGGTCCTGATAGAATGGAATGGAATGCCTGAGCGTCGCTGGACCGGTTCCGTAGAGAAACCGGCGGAACAGGTTATAGCATTGAATAATCGCTCTGTAGGTTACGTATTGTGCTCTATCGCAAATGAACCCAAAGAACTGATTCCGAACCTCAATGTTCAGATTGAAATCACAACAGCCATGAGCGCTCATGCCCTCGTTATCCCCAGAAGCGCCGTCACTAATCCCAATGGCAAACCTACGGTATTGCTCCTAGATGGGATCCGAAAAATCGTAAAACCGATAAAATATGGGATCATTAATTCCGAGGAAATCGAAATCCTTGATGGGATTCGCGAAGGGGACGCAGTTGTCACCAATCCGAGCGAGGCCGAGTAATAAGTCAGGACGCCGGTAAAATGCAAAAACTGCAATCAAGACTGCCCCTGAAGGAAATATTCCAGAATGCCTATCAAGCATTGATTCGCAACTGGGGCCGTGCAACCCTAACCTCTTTGAGCATGGTCGTAGGAACAGCGTCTCTCGTTTTGGTGGTTGTAGTCGGCAAAAGCGGCCGGGAATATACGCTGGAACAGATCCAGGGGGTGGGCTCGAATCTTATAATAGTATCGAATGAATCGACGGACGCCGGAACCAGGGCCCTGGCGGACAGATTGAATTTTGGCGATCTGGAAGCAATTAAAACTGACGTACCCGGGGTTCAAAGCGCCGCCGCCATAGTCACAACCCATCCCACCATCACCATGTCGGGAATTTCCCGCAGAGTCACCTTGATCGGAACCAGTCCGGAGTATCAGAAGGTTCGCAGCATCGAAGTCCTGCGCGGAAGCTTTATTGGCGATTCCGATCAGAAATTCAGAAACAAAGTCTGTCTCGTAACACAGCCTTTTGCACAGAAACTGGAACTGGATCCTTTTTACAAAGGCTATGTCAATTTCTACGGAATTCAATTCAAGGTGATCGGCATATTTCGGGAACGCGTCAGCACCTTTGGGATGATGGAAATTTCCGATTACAGCGCCATTATTCCACTCCCGGTCATGCGTTATTTCATGTCGACCGACACTATCGATCAGATCTATGTATCCGCAAAGAACATGGACATTGTGCCTCAACTCACCACTGAAATCCAAGGGCTCCTGGTCAGCCGTCATCGCAATCATTCCTTTTACAGGCTGGATAATCTCGCCGTCATTTTAAACGCCGCCAATAAGATCAGTCTTGGCCTTACATTAGTGCTTCTGGTAATCGCCGCTATATCCCTGATTGCCAGCGGGATCAGCATCATGAATGTCATGCTCATAACAGTGACGGAGAGGACCAAGGAAATCGGAATCAAGAAAGCAATCGGCGCTACTCGCGGCGCGCTGTTGATGGAATTCCTTCTAGAGGCTTTAATCCTAAGCGGCGGCGGCGGGCTTGTGGGAATTTTGCTGGGAGCGGCAGTTCCTTATTCCGTTCGGTTTTTTACAAACGCGATAAAGATTCAAATTCCATTGGAAGCCGTAGCCTTGGGATTCGGGGTAACTTTAGTAGTAGGGCTGACGTTTGGCATGATTCCCGCATTGAGAGCTTCCCGTTTGAACCCGGTGGAAGCTTTAAGATATGAATAGGGGAAAGAAAACAGGATGGTATTTTCTTGCCCTGTATCTGGCGATTTTCGGCAGCTTTTTCGGGCTGGAAATAGATTCCTTTAATGGAGACCTCCCTTTTTTTCAAATCAATACTTTTCTGGCATTCTTAAACATTCTCCCGGTTTTGCTCTTCCCAACCTTAATCTACCTGCTTTCCGCTTCCGCCCCTGGAATCGTCAGAGCCGGGATCCTGATCCTGAACTCCGTGGGCTTCCATTTTGCGGCTTTTCTTCTAGTGTACAAAGCCGTTCGAAAAATGGATTTTGATTTTTACTTTATCCGGTACAACAGCGCGGACGCCTTGCCGGTTATGTGGAAACTCTTTGCGCCTTGGTTCCTCATCATTTTTTTTTCCATACTCACTTTTGTGTTTCTTCAGAAAGCAGCTTTATCGACATTGCTGGACGCTCTTGGAAAATCGGCTCGCAAGGTTGAATCCTTCTTTGCAGCGATTATGATTATCGGCCTGGCTTGCCAACTTGCGACGATAGACACAGTTCGCGGTTCCACTGCAGGGTTTTTATATTCAAGTTTCTTCAGCGATCGTCGCCTAAGAAATGATTATCGGGAATTCTTCAACCAACATATCTCCTTGATGCAGAGCCAAACCCCCAAAGCTGCCGGGACTGTCGATCCCTCCATCATGGGAGATGTCATCTTCATTGTAAAACAAGAAAGCCTGAATGGCCTCCTGGTCGGTCCCCGGATAACGCCACATCTGCTTAGGGCTTCGCGAGACGGCATCCTGTTCGAAAAGCAGTATGCCAATTCCATTCAGAGCATTCGCGGTTACGGATGCATATTGTGCGGCGCCCCTCCAAGCGTGACGGAAGCCCTTGCGGATTTATACCCTGCAACTGAGCTGCAAAAGCTCAGCTGCCTGCCAAAAATATTTAAAACACTCGGCTACCATACCTTATATTTCTTTGGCGGAAGTAGAAATCCCAGAATCACACATTTTGCGAAATCCCTAGGGTTCGACAAAGTCCTGACGGATGAGATTGTTCAACCGGGCGATATAAAATTTGACTGGGGGTATCGGGAGGATATCTATTTTACCCGCGTTCATGAATATCTGCAAAAGCGCCGCCTCAAGGATAAACTGTTCATATTCATAGACACCGGCGCTACAAATCACGATCCATTTGAGGTTCTGGATGACAAGCTTCAGGACAAAATTCCCTTCCCGCAAGCGAAGAAATTTGCAGAACGCATCTCAAATACAACCTATGTTCAGGATGCTTATTTTGGAAAATTCTATGATCTTTTCCGAAAATATTATGCATCCAGAGGTTCACTCCTTGCTGTCAGCGATCATGCCTGGCCGATTCCTATCCATAAATTAAATATCTATAATGAGCGGAACGCCTACGAAGAAAATTTTCTCATTGCCATGCTTTTTATTCCTCCCGAAGGCAGAAACGGCGATTTCGCTACTGGATCTACTGTCGATCGACGTTTCAGTCAGATGGACATTGCACCCACAATTCTCGACCTGATTGGTCTAAAACAGAATTATATGCTTGGGGAATCTTTTGCGCCCTGGCTTTTATCTTCCCAAAACTTTAAACGGTCCGATTCCCATAGCATAAAAATATCGATACAACCGTATGGCGGAGGATATATTTCCGCTATCCAGTATCCAAAAAAATACCTTTTTGGCGTGCTTAATCGGAAGGTGCAGATATTTGATTTAAAAAAGGATCCGGGAGAGCAATCGCCTGCCATTCATGACGCAAGCGAATACATGCCAATACTCAGGATGTTTTTCGAACCCAAGCTACATGTCAGGAAGTGAAATGAATCACTATCTCAATTAAAAATAGTCGGGCAGAAAAGAACAAGAGGGAGCTATATTTATAGCCCCGGCTGTAATCGCCGGGGCTAATATTTTTATGATAAAGCCGTTCTCTATGATCGGCAATTATGAAAAAACCAGCTTATTTGCCTTTGGATCCGATTTTGAAAACAAGGCCTGCACTGTATCGCAGCCCGGTATCAAAGGAGCCATGGTTGTATAATTCAAGCAAATCCAGCTGAGCCGGACGGACTGCGAGCCTATCCGTTAAATTAAACTCAAGCCCTCCGCCGAATGCCATACGGAAATTCGTTTCTCCCGCTGCGCTGGGCAAAAGTCCAATAAGGACAGAGTGAAGTTTGGAAGTCACATGGTCGCCGCCAATCATAACATGGGCGAAAGCTCTGGCTTTTGCAGCGCGATAGCTTAACCGTGGTCCAGCCATGAAGGAATAGTCCTTGTTGACAATGCTATAGCCTGGATTATTGACCGTTTTCTTTCCAAAACCAAAATCACCGGCTATACCTAAAACCGGACTAAAATTGTATTCAGCCCCGGCAGCGAAGCCGTGCATGTTGTCACCTAGATTAGGAATTAAAACCTGATATCCGCCGTAGACCTCCGCTGTGGGATATTCCTCAGCGAACAAAGGCATGCAAAAAAGGCCACAAATCGCTATTGCAAACCAAAGTTTCCGCATTACATTTCTCCTGAAAAGTGGGGTTAACAAGCACTTCTAATTTGAATAACCTCGAACAATCGAGAATTTTTAAATCATTCTCCGACCTAATGTCAATCTCTTATTCCCATTAGCAATGCTAAGTTGTCATTGAAAATTTTTTTACATCCTATTCATTCATCAATTACAGAAAAATCGAAGCAAGACGACAAAATTATTCCTTTTACTCCTCACAGGGTTTTCCCAAACATATACAGAAAAAGATGATGGTCCTAATCTATCCTGATAAATATAAAAATTCCAGCGCAAAATAAAAGATTAGTATTTGCTAATACTAATTATCGACTTTAGACGCCAGTCTGCGGGAGAGTTCCAAAGGATGTTCTTCCGCCATCTCTTCTTCTGAGATTCTTCCTGTTACCCAGGCAGTGTTCATCGGATAAACGCTTGGGCTGAACATAACGTAATAGAAATGCCATACCACGATAGCCAGCGCAGCCAGGCAGGCCTCATAAAAATGAATGGTGCGAGCGATATCCCATCCCAGCTTCGTAAAGAGTCCGATAAAATAATTTTCGAACCACATTACGATGCCCGTTACGCTCATTATCAAAACTCCCCAGACCAGCGCCCAATATTCCATCTTCTCGATATAACCGAACCGATCGAAGAGCGGTCTGCTTTTGGATATTCCTGTGATATAAAGCAGATTCTTCCAAATATCCACTGCGTCTTTCCACCCCGGCAGGATATCTTTCAAAAAGCTTTTTCCTTTTCGGGTGAAAGAAAGATAAACCAGATGATAAAAACTTACCCCGATCAATACAATAGCGGCGGCTCGGTGCACCAAGCCACGTATTTCAAACAAGCTATCACTCAAGCTTCGAATCGGAGCAACCCACCAGGCATCGGGATATCTCAGGATAAAGCCCGTAACCGCCAGAAGAATGAAGCTGATGAACGTCACAGCATGCTGGATTCGCTCGTTGAGCGTCATGCGAACATACTGAGTGGATCCATAGTTTTCATGAATAAGCCCATTCCGAATCTGTATGCGTCGCTTGCTTTTCTTCAAGAAGTCTAAAAAATTGTGCAGGAACATGCCGCCGACAATGACAATAATCAGGGTAATATATATGTTTCGGATCCAGGCAAGCGCGACGCCGCCGGAGCCACTCTCCCCTACAACAACATGTACGTTTCCTATCGCGAAATTTCTGTTGGCGCCCGGATGACAGCGTCCGCAAGTTGCGGCAATATTGGCGACGTTGACTGTTGAGGCAGGGTCCCGGGAAGGCCGAATATTGTGCACCCCATGACAACTGGCGCAGTTGGCCACCTCGACCGATCCAGCTCGGAACGCAAGTCCATGATAGCTTTCCAGAAAAGAATTGAATCGCCCCGAAGACATTCCATATTTCCGGTTGAACGGAACCGAGTTATGACAACCGGCGCAGACCTGCACGGACACATTTCCCGGCGAGACTCTGGAGCGGGAATCTTTCGCAGCATAGATCTGATGCTCGCCATGACAGGTCGTGCATGTCGGCGCATCCGATTTCCCCATCTTCAGAGCCGATCCGTGAATGCTCTCATTATAGGTTTTTACAATTTTAGAATGGCATTGGGAACATGTCTCGGCGATATTCCATCGACTTACATGAGAAGACGGGTCTCCCGCCTTTTTTAAATCATGCGAGGTATGACAGTCGCTGCAAGCAGCGGATTTTAGATTGCCGGCCGCAAGCGCCAGGCCATGAACGCCTGTCTCGTAGCCGACAACAAGTCTCGCCGACGAGCCCCTCTGCTTTCGCACCTCCGGATCGTTTGAATGACATTTCAGGCACAATTTCGCTTCATTGCTTTTTGACAGAGGAGAATCTTTACTCTGCACCGGATCTATTTTATGAGAGCCGTGACAATCAATGCATGAAGGAGCATTTTTTTCTCCTTGGGAGAGAGCCGATCCGTGAGCCGAAGCCAGAAACTTCCGGCTTATTCCAGCGTGACATTGGGCGCATAAGCCTGCAATATTGACTCTATTAATGGAAGATTTAGGATCCTGTAAAGATCGGATTTCATGAGTTCCGTGACAACTCTTACATCCGGTCATGGAATGAACACTTTTCTCAAAACCTTCGATAGGGTGGCATTGGAGACATTGAACTGGTTTGTCGCCCTTTTTGTGCGGCGTTTCTTTGAAACCCGATCCGCTATGGCAACCGGTACAGTTCATTTTCGCATGAACCGAATTTTTTAGGCGACCAGTATCTACAAACATCGACTTGGCAAATGAGCGATTGCCGTGACAAAGCAAGCAATTCTCGGCGGATTGGCAGAACGTCTCTTTAACGGGGAAAAGCAAAACCAAAAATAAAGCCAAGAAGATTACGGGGGCTCTTTTCAAACATCTCCTCCCAAATCAAAGTGATGCGAACCCGTAACGCATAATTAGGAGTCCGAAACTCTCCTGAAAAAATAAGAACTTACCAGATATCTGCCGTCAAGTGGATCAAAATCATTAAATTAACGATCGATCCATTATCTTTTAAAGATCCGATTTTGCAATGCTTTTTCTTAAGGTATAGCAAGGTTGCAGCCGATTGAAAGCAGCATGAACAGGCGAAGCAGAACCCGATTTAAAACTGATCTTACAGCGGTAGTCATCTGCTCGGATTCCCCGGGCGTCCAGATAAAAGCAAGATTGGCGGATATTTCAGTCCATGGAATTAGTCTTATAGTAAATAAAGAATTGAATATTGGTTCTGCCGCCAAGGTTCAGTGGGGCAATGTAACTTTCGTGGGCGAATTGATTTACTGCAAAGCGCAAGGCAAGGAATTTCTTGCCGGCCTGAAAATTGAAGAGCCCGTGTACGAAACCGCAAAAAAGGAAGCGTAGCAAGACCTCAAACCTGGACCAAGAACTCCATTATCGTGGTTTTAATTCGTCAACCATCATTCGTCATTCGTTATACCCAGGACTTGGCCGGCTGATAATCATACGGCTCCATTGAAAAATTACCCCGGCCTTGAGTGATGGAACGTATTTGTGTGGAATATCCGAACATTTCAGCCAGAGGCGCAAATCCGCGAACAACAGCAAAACCGTCCACGAGATCCGTTTCCCGGATCTCCGTTCGGCGAGCGCCTAAGTCTTTCATGATGGAACCCAGACAGTCGTCGGGCGCGCGCACCTCCAGGTGCATGACCGGTTCCAGCACGATGGTTCGGGCTTGCGCTATCGCTTCTCTCAACGCCAGGGTGAGCGTTCCAAGCAATGGGACGGATGGGTCAGGGGGATCGTTGTGACGGAATTCAAGAACTTGAACCTTTAAATCAACAACCGGATAGCCATGAGATCCGGAATTACAGCCACGTAATAATATTTCCTGAGCTTCCCTCTGCAGCGAGACGGATAAAAGTTTGGAGATTCGTGAAATATCTATTTCGACAGGGAGAAGGCTTCGGTCTCCCGGAGTTCGCGGACGTGGAAGCACTTCAACCGCGGCTCGTCCGGTGACCAATGCCTCACCAATGCGTTTTTCGAATTCGCCTTTTCCCACTCCGCGTTCAACAATAGTTTCTCGATAAGAAACACGGGGGCGGCCGAAAAATGCCCCTACATTAAACTCTCGCTGCATCCGGTTGCGAGTAACTTCCAGATGAAGCTCTCCCATTCCTGAAAGAATCATCTGACCCGTTTCTTCATCCGTTCCAATAGTCAACGTTGGATCTTCACGCAAGAGGCGAGTGACAATTTCGTAAAGGCGATCGCGATCCGCAGAGGTTTGGGTTTCTACCGCCATAGAAACAACCGTTTGGGGAAACTGAATCGGTTCGAAAGTAATCGGATGCTCTGGATCGCATAGCGTATCCCCCGTTACAACATCCTTCAACCCTTGCGCTGCAACAATGTCTCCACAACGCGCCTGCTCAACGGGTTCCGTTCGATCTGCATGCAAACGCAAAATTCTGCGCAGGCGAAGTCGGCTTTTAGACCTGGGGTGATAACAGCGTTCCTCTGTGGTTAAAGAACCTGAATAAATTCGAATCCAGATAAAATCAGTGCTGGAAGTAGCCACCACTTTGAAAACAAGTGCAGAAAAAGGGGCTTCCAGAGATAAAAGACGCTCGGCAGGCTCGCCGGTTTCGGTGTCAATGCCCCGGGCCGGCGGCCGATCCAATGGTGAGGGGAGATAATGACAAACTCCATCCAGAACAGGTTGGACGCCCAAATCCCGCAAAGCCGTTCCACATAGCACAGGAATTAATTTGCCCGAAAGCGTAGCTTCTCGAATTCCCCGGCGGAGATCCTTTCCGGACACAGGCTCTCCGGACAAATAGAGATCCGCCAGCCAATCGACTAAATTGGCAACAGCCTCGACAAGCTGACTCCTGGCTTCCCGGGCTTGCTGGATTGCATCTTCGGGAATTTCTCGGATCTCAAGGTTCCGACCATGCGTTGCAGGATCAAAACAAGCAAAGCGCTCATCAATTAAATCGATAATCCCGTCGAGCTTATTTTCGCTGCCGTGAGGAAGATTTATCAATACCGCATGAGCGCCAAGCCTGGATTCCATTTGTTTGAGAACCCGGATATGATCCGCGCCTGCGCGGTCGAGTTTGTTTATAAAAGCCAATCGCGGAATTTTGTAGCGATCCGCCTGCCGCCATACAGTCTCGCTTTGAGGTTCAACGCCTTCGACGCCGGAAAATATAACGACTGCGCCATCAAGCACGCGCAGACTGCGCTCCACTTCAGCGGTGAAGTCCACATGTCCCGGCGTATCTATCAAATTGATCTGATGATTGTTCCAGGCGAATGTGGTGGCTGCGGCAGAAATGGTAATGCCCCGCTCCCTCTCATCCGCCCGAAAGTCCATAACAGCTTCCCCGTCATGAACTTCCCCGATCTTGTGAGTTTGCCCGGAGTAAAATAAAAACCGCTCGGTCGTTGTCGTCTTGCCGGCGTCAATATGGGCTATAATTCCAACATTTCTCACTCGTTCGATCGGCATTAAGGCCATAAAACCCTCCGGAGCAAAACTTAACTTATGCATGGAGCCCTGTCTTCGTCAAGCAAATCAGTGAAAGAATAGGCAATCCTTCAGTTGTTCGCGGCAATACAAAAACGCCATGGATTCCACGGATTTTATAAATTTTTTACTCTGTGAAATCTGTGGCGTTTTTATTTTTCGAAAAATAGAATTGCCAGTTCCGATCTGTTCAATGCAGAATCTATTATTGAGAACACTAGGTGAGGAGTATGAGAAAAGCGATCGATTTTGCCGTTAATGAAGTAACTCCAAGTTCTGAAGAAGTGCTCGCAATTCAGGGGATGGCCGGTCGCACCAATATACCTGCGCGTATCATGATTCTTCTGGAATCGGCGATCGATCTCTTCAAACAACTGGCCGTTCCTAAGGGATTGATGGCAGATTTAAAACCGGCCGATTTCGAACCGATCTATCATGGGGAGGGATTGAATTCTCCGGAAAATCCGGTGAGGTTGATTTATCCAAACGCTGAAGCGCTGGCATTATTTGTGGTAACCTTGGGCGATTCGCTGACTCAAAAAGCCGGTGAGTTATTCAAGCAGGGGGGGCCGGCATTGGGATATATGGTTGAGGCGGTCACTACGGCTGGAGCCGAACTGCTTGGCAGCCTTATGAGTCAACGGTTTGGAGAGTATCTGTCCGGGGAGAGCCCTCCATTCGGGAACCTGACGGTTTTGCACTATAGTCCCGGCAATTGCGGCTGGCATCTGTCGAGCCAGGAAAAGATCTTTCGCTTCCTGCATCCGGAGGAAATTGGGATCGACCTCAGTTCCGGTTTTCATATGCAGCCTCAAAAATCGCTGTCGGGAGTCTTGATCGCAGGCCCAAAGGAAATACATCAATTTAAGCCCGATTTCCCATTGTGCCTTCAATGTAAAACGCATAAATGCGCGCAGCGGCTGGCGCGATTGCAGAAAAATTAGGAAATATCATGGAAGATTTATTAAAACGCTTGTATCGAGGAGATATTGTCGTAGGAGATGGCGCCCTGGGAACCATGCTCATGCAACGAGGTTTAAAGCAGGGAGACCCCCCCGAATTATATAATCTCACCCAGTCTTATATATTGGAAGAAATCGCTTCTCTCTATCTGGAAGCCGGAGCGGAGATTGTTACCACCAATACCTTTGGGGCTTCGCCTTTACGGCTGAAGCAATTTTCCCTTGATAACGAAACGGAAGAAATAAATCGCAACGCAGTGGAAGCGGTGCGCAGGGCTGTGGGAGACAAAGCCTATGTTTCTGCTTCAATGGGACCGTCGGCCAGGATATTAAAGCCATACGGCGATGCGGAACCGGATGAGATATTTTCCAATTACCAGCGCCAGGTGCAAGCTCTTTTGGCTGCAGGTCCGGATATGATTTGCATCGAAACCATGGCAGACCCGACGGAAGCATCGCTTGCTATCAAGGCAGTGAGAGAACTGGACAGCACTATTCCAATCATGGCGACTATGACGTTTGGAAAAACTGTGAAAGGTTTCTTCACTTATTTTGGAGCATCCATTAAGGACGCTATTTCAGCGCTGGAAAAAGCCGGAGCGAATATCATCGGATCGAACTGCGGAGACGGCATTGAAAAAATGATCGGAGTAGCCCGGGAGTTTCGACAAGGGTCCAAGCTTCCCATCGCGATCCAAAGCAATGCCGGTCTGCCGGTTGAATCCGAGACAGGTTTGGTCTATTCGGAAACGCCCGACTTCATCGCAGGAAAGGCTGTTGAACTGCTGAACCTGGGAGTACAAATCATTGGAGGATGCTGCGGCGCCGGACCGGATCACATCCGCGCAATACGGCAAACCGTGAACAATTTTGTCTCCGCTAAAAAATAAATCAACCGCGGGCTTCCGCGGATAACACGGACTATTAAGGCAAGGCCATGAGAATAAGAAATGTGTTTCTGCTAATCGCAATAGGGATGATTTCGGCCGCTTCTCCGTATGCACAAGAGGCCAAAATCTCGGTTTTAAATCCTCGAGGAACGCCGCCGCCAATTCCGTTGATCCCCATGGCGCCGAGGCTCGACACGCTCGACGGCAAGACGGTTTATTTTGTCGATGTCCAATACGAGGGAGGCGCCAGCCTCCTGCGAGTTACCATGGACTGGTTTTCTAAAAACATGCCCAAGACGAAACTCGTATTCAGGGAAAAGGCGGGTTCTTACGACCAGGAAGACGCTCAGCTATGGACGGAGATAAAAGAAAAAGGCGACGCTGTCGTCATGGCTGTCGGTCATTGAAACAGCTGTGCGCCGGCGGTCGCCGGCAATTGCGTTTCTCTTGAAAAGTTGGGAAAACCATCGGTGGGAATTACCACCCATCGCTTCGTGCAAGTCGCCAAAAACATGGCTCGAAAAAAAGGAATGCCTAATGCACGCCTGGTTTTCGTAACCCATCCGGTCAGCGGCAAAACCCCCGCGCAACATAAAGCTCAAATCGAAGGCAATAATCCGGAAACGGGAGCGCCCGTAATCCAGGAAATAGTCAATGGTCTGACAAAGCCTCTGACGGAAGAGGATAAAAAGACCGGATTCCTGGAAGTCAAAACAGGCGCTAAATTGATCGGGCCTCAAACTGCCGATGTTTTGCAACGTCTTTTCATGGCTAATGGATGGACGGATTACCTTCCCGTCACTCTGCCGACAGAACAGAAGGTCAGCGATATGCTGAAAGGCACCAGCCGTCGTCCGGATGAAGTTGTAGGCAAAATGGCCGGCGGCGATTTCGGACCTTGGGAATTTACCGTGGAAAAAGTCGCGGTAAATGCCGTGATGGCCGGCGCGAAACCGGAATATTTTCCTGTAATCCTGGCTCTGGCGGCTTCAGGAATTCCGTCCCTTTATAATTCCTCCGATTCTCCCGCTCGAGCTGTCGTGATCAACGGACCGGTTCGGGAAGAAATCGGAATGAATTTCGAAACAGGCGCACTGGGACCTTTTAGCCAGGCAAATGCCGCCATCGGCAGGGCGTGGACGCTGCTCTCAAAGAATCTAGGGAATGCAGGGATCACGGGAGAAACTTACAACGGATCTCTCGGCAACAGCCTCAACTATAACAACATCGTAATTGCTGAAAATGAAGCAAACAGCCCTTGGCAGCCCTTTAGCTTGCAGCGCGGCTTTAAGAAAGGGGAAAGCATCATTAGCCTATTCACCGGACTGGGCGTTCATGTCCATCCCGGCGCAAAGAACGGAGGTTCGGCGGCAAAGCTGATGTTCGATCGCCAGATCGGACTTGTTTTGGAAACCTTTACCGGAGCCGGAGCCCTGGTCATTTGCGACCCGCTGACGGCCAAAGTTCTCAAAGAACAAGGCTACGACACGAAAGAAAAATTAAGCGAGTGGCTCCAGAAGAATGCCAAGACGCCTCAATTCGCCAGCCCCAAAGATATCTCGATTGTGGTGACGGGAGGAGGAGTTGAAGCTCTGTTCCAAGCCGGAGATCTGAAGCACCTTGCCAGCATCTCTGTGGATGAATGGAGATAAGTCCTGAATACATCCAATGCATCTCGTATCCTTGCATCAAAACTCAGCGCCGCTCTTGACCAAGAAGGCTTGCCGCTGCCCATCGCATGGGATCTGGCTTCGCCTGTAACTTTTAGCCATGATTGGCGCGGTGAGAATGCGGATCCGCAGCGGGAGACAGAAGCCCGGCTGCTCTGGTCTGAGGATCGCCTGTTCCTCCGTTTCCGTTGCCGATACCGGGAAGTTTACGCCAAGGAAGGCTCCAACCGCCGTCGTGATGAACTGTGGACGGAGGATGTCGCTGAGATATTCATTCAAAGCAGCACGGAGAAACTCAACCGCTATCGGGAATTCGAGGTCAGCCCTAAAGGAGATTGGCTCGACCTCGAGATCAATGAAAGACAGCGATCCTTCCTGATGTGCGCTTTCCAATGCCGAGTCATCTGTGATGCTGAAAAATGGATTGCCGAAATGGCAATTCCAATGCATTGCCTGACGCCAAATTTCAACCCGGCCGAAATCTGGCGTTTAAACTTATTTCGTATCGAAGGATGCGAGCCAAATCGGTTTTATTCTGCATGGCGCCCGACCTATACTCTTCAACCCAATTTCCACGTTCCTGAGCGATTTGGAGAACTGCTTTTCGTCTCATCTTGACGCAGATCCTTGCCGGGAATAATGCCATTCCGTATCCAGAGTGGCATTTGAGATTGACGAAACCAATAAACAAAGTTCATGGGATAGCCGAAAAGCACCCTTAGACAAAACAATTGGAAAGAGATTGCCCACTGGAAGTGGAGTTTTCCAGATGATCAATATTAATGGATACGTTTTCAAATGAGCGGATGCCCGAATGACCCAAGCCCCTGATGCTTTGCTGGTAGTGGATGATGACTCCCTGAACCGGGAAATGATGATACGCCGCCTGTCCAGGCGCGGATTTACCGTATCCTCTGCAGAAAACGGCGCAACCGCTTTGAATTGGGTCAAGCATAATAAAGTGGACCTTGTACTGCTGGATATCGAAATGCCGGGAACCAGCGGACTGGAGGTGCTGGGCTCGCTCCGGCAGCTCTACACTCCTGCCCATCTGCCTATAATAATGGTAACCGGCAAAATCAGCAGCGATGATGTAGTCCAGGCGCTTAATATCGGCGCAAATGATTACATAACCAAACCAATCGATTTTCCTGTTGTACTGGCTAGAATCCAAACCCAACTATCCCGAAAACATGCCGAAGAAGCTCTCCGGGAAAGCGAGGAACGTTATGCGCTTGCAGCCCGCGGTGCGAATGACGGCCTGTGGGATTGGGACCTGTTAAAACGCAAGATATATTTCTCGCCGCGTTGGAAATCCATGCTTGGGTGGGAGGAGCATGAAATAAGCGAGGATCCGGATGAATGGTTCAGCAGAATTCATCCCGACGATTTAGGCCGGGTTCGCGCCGACATCGCCGCACATTTAAAAGAGCTTACACCGCACTACGAAGATGAATATCGCATGCTCCACCGGGACGGCAATTATCTTTGGATGCTCGGGCGCGGGCTTGGAATTCGCAACAGCAATGGACAAGCTTATCGGATGGCCGGATCCCAAACGGATATCACACGAGGCAAAGTTGTTGATATGCTCACGGGGCTGCCGAACCGGGTCCTTTTTATGGACCGGCTCAGCCGTTCATTTGAACGCGCAAGGCGCGGCAGAGGCAAGGCTTTCGCCTTGATTTTCCTTGATCTGGACAGCTTCAAACTGATTAACGACAGCCTGGGGCACTTGATGGGAGATCAGGTGCTTGTGGCTATTGCAGGCAGGCTGGAAGCCACTGTTCGCGCTACCGACACCATCGCACGCTTTGGACGCAATAACACGATCGCACGCATTGGAGGGGATGAATTTACAATTCTTCTGGAAGATATCACCAACACCGGCGACGTTACACGCATTGTAGAACGCATTTCAAAAGAATTGGGAGAGCCATTTGTAGTTGGCGGCCAGGAATTATTTCCAACGGCGAGCATCGGCATTGCGATCTACAACCAAAGCTATCAGAGTCCCGAAGAAATCCTGCGCGATGCAGATACGGCCATGTACAGCGCAAAGGCGCTTGGGAAGGGCCGTTACGAAACTTTTGATGCCAACATGCGCGATAAAACAATAGCGCGCCTTCAACTCGAATCCGAACTGAGACGCGGCATTGAAAGAAAGGAATTTGAGGTATATTACCAAGTCCTGGTATCTCTCAAAACCGGCAGAATCTGGGGCTTCGAGGCATTGATTCGCTGGAAGCATACAACCCGCGGTATTATTTCGCCTAACGAATTCATCCCGGTTGCAGAAGAAACAGGCCTTATCGTCCCCATCGGGCAATGGGTTCTCAAAACGGCATGCCAGCAGGCGCGCATTTGGCAAGCCCGATTCGCAATTGATCCTCCTTTGATGATCAGCGTCAACCTGTCCGCCCGTCATTTTCTTCAACCGGATCTCGTTCAACAATGTCGGGCAGTTCTGGATGAAACACAGCTGTCTCACAGCAGCTTGAGCCTTGAAGTAACCGAGAGCGCAATGATGCCGGATCCGGAATCTGCAATCAACCTGATGGGCCAGCTCAAATCGCTCGGCATCAAACTTGCCCTGGATGATTTCGGCACAGGATATTCATCTCTCAGCTATCTCCATCGATTCCCGCTGGACAGCCTGAAAATAGATCGCTCCTTCATTTCCCGACTCTTGGACGATGATGAAATCGTTCGAGTCATCATTACACTCGGACGGAATCTTGGAATGAAGGTAATAGCTGAAGGAGTTGAAACTGTTGAACAAATCGCCAAGCTAAAAGAACTTGGTTGCGAATTTGCTCAAGGATATTACTTTTCGATTCCAGTCAACGCTCAGGAAGCTACGGACTTGCTGGCAGCCCAAGAATGCCAGCCGACGGCCATCTTCAACAAAGCGGCCATGGCGACTGTCGTTCAGGTAAATCCTTAGGGCCTGCGCCGAAATTAGTGATACATTTCGCTGCCGGCCCTTAATGCGGCTCGGCAATATAATCACGCTCCCGGTAATCGAAATAATCAAAATCCGCGGCGCGACGACTTCCCGTCATATCCTGGCAACACATTCCCACAAAAGCGCCGGTGAAATTGGGATGCCCCGAGGGTCCCGCCTCATCGGATAATACGCTGGCGTCCAACGGCCCGGGAAACCAACGCCAGTCCTGATCGCCCGCTTTGAACGCAAACAGAAGCCGCTCGCAATCAACCTCAACTCTCAAATGCACAGGGACGCCGCTCGGGATCGGGACAGGCTGTGTAAAAACATCCGTCTGGACTTGATCCGGAAGGCAGGACATCACCCGGATGTGCTTTCCCATTTCTTCATCATAGGAAACATAGAGATAATGAAATTTGGAACTGTTGTAATAACAGACCAAACCGGCCGTCTGTTGAAACTGCTCGGGCTCGAAATCCATTACAGCGATCGCGCTGAAACAATGAGCTTGCTGACGACGCGCGACCATGCCCTGATGAAAAAGGCTGCCCAGAGATTCGCGGCCATAAATACGGAGATGTCCGGGACGATCGGTCAGGCTGAAAAGTTCCTTCGGCCAGGGAGAGCGGAGCCATTGGAATTCCAGCGGAAGCGCGGGATTATCGAAATTCCGCCGTGTCGGGGCCTCCGGGAAAATTGGAGAAGGCAAATCCGGCGCCGGAACTTCCCTATACGGAACGCCTTTAGCATCCCAGGTGCGCAACCATTCGTCGGAATGCCAAACCATCTTCTGAATTGCCGTCTCACGGCCCAGAATGCATCGGCCTCGATTGCGAATCGGCCGCCCGCAGAGATAAACCATATAGGTTTCCCCGTTTTGGGTTTCGACCAGGTCTGCATGACCGGCTCGCTGTAATTCAAGATCGGGACGGTTGCGGGAAGTCAGGATGTGGACATCCGGATGGAGTTCGTAAGGCCCGGTCAGGACGCGAGAACGCGCCATCGTAACAGCATGATTCCAGCCGGTTCCGCCCTCCGCTGTCAATAGATAGTAAAAGCCATTACGTTTATATAAATGCGCTCCTTCTGTAAAGCCCAGCGCTGTTCCCTTGAAAATCACCTGGGAAGGCCCTATCAAAGCGCCGAGTTCCGGAGAGTATTGCTGCAATGCAATCCCGGAAAATCGATTATGGCCGATCCTCCAATCCCAAACCATGTTTAACAGGTATTTCCGCCCATCGTCCTCATGGAACAACGACGGATCAAAACCGCAACTGTTCAGATAAATAGGATCCGACCATTCCCCGTCTATCAGGGGGCTGGTTACAAGATAGTTGTGAAAGTCTCGCAAGGACATGCTGGAACTGGCCCCTTGCGTTGTGCGGCCATAACGTTTGACATCTGTATAGGTAAGATAAAAAAGCCCATCCGAATAGCTTAGGCAAGGCGCCCATACGCCACAGGAATCCGGAGCTCCCAACATGTTGAGCTGGCTTGCACGATTTAAGGGACGTGTCAACAGACGCCAGTGGACCAGATCTCGGGAATGATGGATTTGAACGCCTGGGAACCATTCGAATGTGGAAGTGGCGATATAGTAATCATCTCCGACGCGGATGACCGATGGATCCGGATTGAAACCGGGAAGTATAGGGTTTTGTATGTTACCCATAATTTAAGCGCTCCCTATAAGATAATTACGAGTACGAATTACGAATTATTAATCGCGTACTTTAATTCGTAATTCGTCACTCGTAATTCGTAATTTGAATTTACCAGGCCGTCAAACCGCCATCGACCGGAAAAGAGACTCCGTTGATGAATGCCGCCTCATCGCTGGCCAAAAAAACAAATGCATTGGCGACATCCGCGCCCGCTGCCAGCCGGCCCAGAGGAATTTCATTAAAACGTTCGGCGCGCCGCTCAGGATCCGTGAGAACAGCCTGGAGCATCGGGGTGTCCACAGTGCTCGGGTGAATCGAATTGCATCGGATATTGTCTTTGGCGTAGCGGGCGGCCACAGATTTTGTCAGCAGGGTCAATGCGCCTTTGGTCATGGTATAGGCTTCGTTAGTATATCGGTGGCCTATGATTCCGCAGATTGAGGACATATTGAGGATCGTCCCTCCTCCCGACGCCCTCATAAGCGGCAAGGAATGCTTAATTCCGAGGTAGGGCCCTTTGACATTGACGGCAAGCATCGCCTCCAGGGACTCGACCGGCATCTCCTCAATATTCTTACGTATGTTGATTCCGGCGTTGTTCACCAAAATATCCAGCCGCCCTTTTCTGGAGTGAATCACTTCTAAAGTTTTCATCCAGCTTTGTTCCGAGGACACATCCAATTTCACAAAACTGGATCCCTCCAGTTCCCGAGCCAATTTCTCGCCCGCCGCTTCATTGATATCTCCAAGAAAAATCATAGCTCCTTCATTCCAGAAGCTGCGGGCGATCTCCGCTCCTATGCCTTGTGCGGAGCCGGTAATCAGTGCGACCTTTTTTGATAAACGCATGAGAAGAAACTCCTAGGATCTTGGACTTGTTATCAGCTGCCTGGCAGCTTCGGCGATGTGCGCCGGCGTCAGCCCGTATGCACGCAGCAGATCGTCATAGCTGTGGGCGGATTGTCCGAAGCGATCGTTAATTCCTATAGCTTTCATTGCTAGGGATCGCCCCTGAAGGATTTCACTGATCAAAGACGCAAGCCCCCCGATAAGAGAATGCTCTTCGGCTGTGATTACACCCTTCATGCCGTCAGCCAGAGCTGCAACAGCATCTTTATCCACCGGCTTCATCGAGCTGACATTTACAACACGAAGCGAAATCCCTTCGCCGGCCAGCATTTCCGCCGCCTCCATCGCATGACTTGCCATTGGGCCGTTTGAATAAACGACGATGTCGGACCCCGGACGAATCAAATGCGGTTTGCCGGCTGAGAAAGGTTCGTTCTCGGGCATCACATCCGGCAGGTCATTTCGAGAGATGCGCATGTAAACAGGGCCGGAATAATCTACCAGGGCGCGTGTCATTGTCCTTGTCTCGTTGCCATCGGCAGGGACAAGCACCGTCATGTTGGGAAGGGCGCGCATAATGGCGACATCTTCCACAGATTGATGCGTTGAGCCATCGCCAAAATCGGATAATCCGGAGCTCGATCCTACAATTCGGATGTTAAGTCCGGGAATGCAGATTCCTTGACGAATCTGATCGAAAGCACGGCCGGCGGCAAATACTGCAAACGAATTGGTGAAAGGGATCTTCCCGGTCAAACTCAAACCCGCGGCGAAAGAGGTCATATTGGCTTCAGCTATTCCCATTTCAAAAAAACGCTCAGGAAAAGCTTGCTCGAAATAGCAGGACATTGTGGACTTTCCCAAATCAGCCTCCAACACAACGATATTGGGATTTTCTCGACCCAGTTCAACCAGGGTCCTGCCATACACTTCACGAGGATTCTGTGTTTTCATCAGTTCGCTCTCCTTCCTGAGCCGAAAAGCTCACAAGCGGCTTCGTACTGCTCTGCATCGAGGAGCCCATTATGAAACTCGACTTTGTTCTCGGCAAAAGGAATTCCCTTTCCTTTGACCGTACGAGCGATAATCATCTTGGGTTGTCCCTTGATGTTGTCCGCTTCATCGAGGGCGTTAAGAATTGCGCTCATATCGTGGCCATCAATCTCCATCACATACCATCCGAAAGCGCGCCATTTTTCCGGCAAAGGATTGGTATTAAAGCGTTGATCAATAGCTCCGGTCGCTTGCAATCCGTTGCGATCCAAAATAGCCACCAACCGGTCCAGCTTAAAAGCCGCCGCAGCCATGGCGGCTTCCCATATCTGACCTTCGGCCATTTCCCCGTCTCCGACAATGCAATAGACCCGGCTCTGGCGGCCGTCAATCCTCAAACCCGCGGCAATCCCGCAGGCAATGGAAAGGCCTTGACCCAACGAACCGGTATTAGCTTCAACTCCTGGAGTGCTCTTGAGGTCTGGATGCCCCTGCAATATCGATCCGTATTGTTTGGTTCTTTTCAACTCGTCTTTGTGGAAATATCCGCACTCGGCGAGAGCTGCATATTGAACCAGCGCGGCATGTCCTTTGCTTAGCAGAAAACGGTCCCGATCAGGCCAGGACGGGTTGGATGGATCGTGCCGCATCTTTGAAAAATAAAGCGCCGTCACGATGTCCGCAATCGAACAGGAACCTCCTAAATGCCCCCGTTGGCCGACGCCAACCATTTGAATGATGTTGAGCCGGACAGTGCGAGCGATAAGCTCCAGCTTTTTAGCGTCTTTTTTGTCCATTGAATTCATTTGCATAATTCTTGCACCTTCGTGTTAATAATAACTACCCCAGTTCTTTCCTGGTAACGCCGGCGTTACCAGAACGGCTGCCGCATTCGTTACAGCAAAGAATCAACCATCTATGGCTTCACCTCCGGATTTGGAGAAACTGGCGCACCGGAGAGAGGCCACGATCGGGTTTCCAGCGGCTTACATATGATCTCTGTAATGTGAAGTTCGTGCAGTCTGGAAGAAGGCGCCGCAATCGCAACCGCAGCCGTATCGGATCCTCGCCCGGTGCCTGCCACCACAACGACTTTTTCACCGGCGTCGACGCAACCGCCATTGGTCGCCATAAGCAGAATTTCGTGAACAACCTTCATCCCCTGGCAGAATGTGCGCAGAAGCATAGCCAGCACTGAAGGGACTCTCGATCCATATAAATCGTCCGTGTGAAAAAGCATCGTCCCGAAATAAACCCGATGCCCCTTTTCTTCCAAATCCGTTATCAACGCCTCAGGAAAACGCTGCCCGGCGCGAAAACCATATTGATGTGGAACAACAACCATTTCTATATCTGCGCCGGCGAAAAGATCTGCCGCGATAAGGGCGGTCTCGCCTGTCGTGGAGGCGAGGACTATCTTTTTAATTCCCCGAGCTTTAGCCCGCGTCAAAGCCAGTTCAAGGGTTTTTCTGGTATTCCGGCGCCCAGGATTCTCGAAGTAGATGATTTTTTCTTCAACGAACCCGTCCGTTTCCGCCACCGCAGTCGCTCCTTTCTCTTTCTTCTAATTACGCAAGATGATATCACAACAGCTATTCGACAGAATGCTTATCGCACAAGTCCTCGTTGAGAAATTGACTCTGGTCACCCACGACCGTCAAATTGCCCGCTACGAAATTCCCATTCTTTGGGCTTGAAGTCAGTCCGGATTGAATAGAATCAAACCGACGTAGCAGACGTTGTTTTTACCGTGGTAGTAAGGGACGCCTGCGCTTTTCTGCAATGCGATGACATTTATGCCATAAGCTTCGACTGAGGAAACAGCCCGCTCGGGATGCCTGCAGGTTTCATGATCGAGGTATGCGCATTTTTCACAAAGGCTGCAGCACCCGGCGTCGAGAGGAAGAAGATCATCTTCCGGAAACTGTTTTTTGATCCTATCTATCAGATCCCAGAAAATCTCCTTGTGTTCTTTGGCGCCTTCGAGCATTCCCTCCATGTCGAAATTGCTGGCGACAGGATGCACGGTCTGGAACAACAAACCTCTCTTGTAGCGTAAGGCCCGCTGCCTCAATATCTCGATGGGACCAATAGCCGGCGGCCCCATCCAATTGGTGTCATACTTGCGGCAGAAGTTCTTTTCGCATGCCTTTCGGAAATCTTCATGAAATTGTATTTGCGCTACATCCAGGATGGCGGCGTGCGAGGCTTTCGAATCCAACGCAACAGTTATAGCCGCGGTTTCATTCATAGTCTCCCGGTACAGTAAGAAAATTACGAATTACGAATTACGAATTACGAATTACGAATTGCGTTTGTTCGTCATTCGTAATCCATCATTCGTAATTCGTAATTCGTATAATGGTTCTATTTTCGATAATAGCCGTACTCGTTACAGGCGGCGACCATGGCGCACAAGTTTTCGAGCTTGGGATTTTCCGCTATTGCGCCGGCCGACATAATGTATCCGCCGCCGGAGCCGCAATCTTCAATCAGCTTCCGGCAATATTGCTTCATATCTGCAGCAGAGCCGGTAACGAGGAGCGAGGATGGGATATTGCCTTGAATCGCACACTTGTCACCCAGGACCTTCTTAGCTTTGGCCATATCCGTCCGGTCAAAATACCAGCAAACGGATCCTTTGGAAAATTCGTTCACAGTTTCCAGCCGGGTGTTGTAGCCGCCTTCTGCGAACATGTGCTGGATAAGACCTTCTTTGATGAGGGCGTCCATTACTTTTTTCAATGACGGCCAATAGAAGGTATCGAACTGTTTTTGCGACATCCATCCGTCCGCTCCCTTATGCAGGGGATAAGTTACCATGAAGATGCTTGAAATATTTGGCGCTGTCAAAACCGACTTTATTGTGAAATCAGCTACTACATCCAGGGCTTCGAGCAGCTTTCCCGGCCGTCGATACATGTCTTTTAGAATCGGTTGCGTTCCTCTGAGCGTGTCGCCGAGAGTGTCGAAGGGCGCTTTGCAGAAAGCGCCAAAAGCCCCGGGGTATCCACGAGCCGCCCCGGATGGCCCGGCTTTCGCCATCGCCTCCATCATCCGCTGATATTCTTTGCCGACATCGATAAGCTTTTGCAGCATGTTTTGCGTTGCCGGGCTGGCTAAAGGCATGAATTGGACTAAATTCACGATTTCAACCTGATCGGTGACCGGCCCAAACATCTTCAACGGTTCCAAAGCTCCAAACACGCGAGGGAGATAGGTTCTCAACCAAAAATCGGAGGGATCGAGAATGAGGTCGTCATACTCCTCCGCTTTCATATACTCGGATTCCATGAACTGAACGGAACTTACATTCTCTCCCAGGCGATGACCGGGCCATGAATAGAGTTTGTAATCAAACAAATCCAGAACCTTGCCGGGCGTGATCCATGGGCTGGCCCAGTATTCCAGTTCTTCTCCATACTCTTCATTGAATTTATTGCAGGCCTTCACCGCTTTGTCATAGTCGTACATAGCCGTGCGCAGGTTGATTCCATAATTAATGTATGGAAGATTTCCTGCCGGCAGGTTTAGCGGAACTCTATCCGGTTCTTTGACATTAAACACATCCACCAGCCTCTGCGCCCGCATTCTGTAATCTTTTTTTGCTTTCTCGCTGACGAACGGGAGGTCTGCATTTACAAAATTATCCAAACGCCGTTGACGTTTCTGTTCAGGAGTGAGTTGCGCCCAATCCTCAACAAAAGAGCCGGCTTGATTTGCGATGCTTCCCAAAATTGTTCCCATCCTGTTTTCTCCTATTGATGATGAGGCTTATTCACTCCCGATGTTTTCAGCGTAGGCCAGTGAAAGTAAAGCAATGATCAAGATAACTCCTGCAAACCTTTTCATACACTTTCCTCCAGGGTTGCTGCATAGAATAAGGTGCAATCCTCCCGTTTTCAACCAATTCACAATTATCCACTGACATACGCTGGTTTTTTCAGTGCAGGTCAGCGTGTGGCCAGCGGCTAATTCAAGATCAGGATAAGGAGCAACAAGACTGAGGCGTTATTCAGGGCATGAGCGCTCATGGATGCGATAAGGGAGCCGCGCCATTCTCGAATGGCGCTAAGGATAAAACCAATCATGCCGATGGCCGGCACTCCAAGCCATCCCTGCGGATGAACCATGCCAAACAGCAGGGCTGAAAGGACGCCGGAGACAGCCCATGGGACATGACGGCGAAAATATCCGAATAACACGCCACGGAAAAAAGTTTCTTCAATAATAGGAGCCCACACACAGGCCAGTATAGCCAGAAACATCAGATGAAGCGGATTGCGATTGATTTCGTAAACTATGGGATGTACAGGCGTGATCCCGGAGTGTCTGGAGATCAACGCAACAAAGGCTGCTGCGGCAATTAAAAGCGGCAATCCGGCGATATAACCCACGATCCCAGCCCCAATCTCGTGGAAAAAACCTTTCCCTCGGCTCCACCCGAGGGCCGTACGATAATTCTTCCAATCCGATCCCCTGAAACGCGGCCAGAATATGGCGAGAATTACAGCTGCAATCGCCAGCAAGGACGCTGCGATGCGAAAACCGGGGAACAGCCATGCAATCACTGCAGGCAAGGCCATGAAGCCGGCGATATATATCGCAAATGCTTCCAACAACGAAACGTCGGGATCGACAGGCATCGTCAGATGACTGCGAATGCTTCCTTTCGACCAAAGCACAATTGCGGTCGTAAGCAAGGTCAGGCCGGCTGTCAGACCTGCCAGAATCACCAATGTTAAAATCACCAGCACAACCACCGTGCGTAACGCCGATAGAAGCACCGCCTTGCGCGCCGGGTTGGAATCGGGATTATCCTGACTCAAAGCCAGTTGGCCAAACCATCCATAACCTTTGATAGCAAAACGTTGTTGCGGATTGAGCGATGCTTCCCCATATTGATAGAGCTGCTGAAACGATAGCAGGTCTCGGGCAATGCCGCCGGAGGATGGAATAATTTCAAGGCGCTTTAACTCATTCAGCGCCGCTTCCCTGCCTGACAATTCAGCCAGGATTGGAACCGTATAAAGCTGGCTTCGAACGCTTTGTTTTTTTTGCAGGGATCGCACCATCAACTCAAGACGACTCTTTAGCGCAGGCTGCCGCCTCATAAGGCTATGAACGCCAACAATATACTTTCCCGTCATTTGCATAGGCAAATCAGGCGCGGCATTCGAAGGCCGCCGCTCTTTCACACCCTTATATTGCGGCATTTGTGAGAATACGATGGTCGCAGCGATAAAGAACCACGATAGCGCAACGCTAATCATCGACCGTCGGGAATTTGGAGGCTGAGCGTTCAATGGGGCGATTTCTTCAGACGGTCTTGGGAATTGTTCATCCATCCATCAATGTCCTTTTTACTATTCCTGCTTCGAAACTGTCGTTTTTTTTGAGACTTCGATGTTTTACCCAGAGTTTGTTCCTGAATCCATTGTGCAGAAGAGAGTTATAAGCATATCTCCCCGCAGGCACAAGTGAAAAACGCCAGGTGAAAAATAGTGAAAAATAGGGTAGCGTCCCTATTTTCATCCGGAGATAATGTAACGATGAATGATAAAAGCGCGGATATATCGAAACTGGTCAGCCTCGTGGAGCAATTGCGGGGAGAGAATGGATGTCCTTGGGATAAAGAGCAGACAAGAGAAACGCTGAAGCCGATGCTGATTGAAGAGGCTTTTGAGGTTCTTGATGCGCTCGATGCAGAGGACCCGGGTGAATTAAAAGATGAATTGGGCGATCTCTTATTCCAGGTTGTGTTTCATTCCCAGATAGCACGGGAAAAGGGAGAATTCGATCTTGCGGATGTCATTAACAGGTCCCACGAAAAGATGGTTCGCCGTCACCCGCATATTTTTGGCGATGCGGACCTGAAGACATCTGTGGATGTCCTTAAAAACTGGGAAGATATCAAGGCGGCGGAAAAAGGGATCCAATCCGCTTCAACTCCGGAATCTGACAGGTCGCTTCTGGATGGCATACCCTCCAGACTGCCGGCTTTGCATCAAGCCTATCAGATGACAGCCAAAGCATCCCGCGTAGGGTTTGACTGGAGCCGACTTGAGGATATCCTGTCGAAAATGCAGGAAGAGGCGCATGAACTCCAGGAAGCTCAATCACGGCAAGACCCGATTAAAGTTGCAGAAGAGATCGGAGATCTCCTGTTTGTTGCAGTCAACATTGCAAGATTTTTGGGAATAGATCCTGAAACGGCTTTAAGGCGCTGTAACGAGAAGTTCTCGCGCCGTTTTCGTTATGTCGAATCCGCCATCAAGCGTCAGGGACGAGAGTTACGCAATTCGAATCTCTCCGAGATGGACGACCTCTGGAACGAAGCAAAAAAAGCCGGACTATAATTTAAAAACGCCACGGATTTTAAAGCGCGGCCGGCGGCCGCAACCCAATTGAGGTGAGTGCATGAGCCGGCCGTATCGTTCTGAAAGTAACAGCGAAATCTGTGTAATTTGCGGCGTTTTAATTAGTCACGATATTGAAGTGCTCGATGTGCAGAGCCGTATCCGCCTTGATGATCACATCTCTCTTGAGCACATGGCGGATTTCTTCAATCACAGAAGATTCCGATTCTCTCAGGGCCCGCGCGACATCCGGATGCACCCGGACCACCAATTCCGACCTGTCATCCAGGAGCGGCAGCATTTTTTCCAATTCGTAATAGATGCTGTAGCAGGTCGTAGCCACGGATTTCACCATTCCGGAGCCGGTGCAATAGGGGCATGGCTGGCACAATGTCCGCTCCAGAGACTGTTTCACTCTTTTCCTGGTAATTGCAACTAATCCGAATTCATTGAACTCCAATATCTTGCTGGGAGATTTATCCCTGACAATTTCCTCGGACAATGCTTCCATAACACGCTTGCGGTTTTTGCGCTCATCCATATCGATGAAATCAATGACGATAATGCCGCCCAGATCCCGAAGCCTGACCTGACGAACAATCTCTTTGGCCGCCTCGAGATTTGTCCGCGTGATCGTCTCCTCCAGGCTGTTTCCGCGGCCGACGAATTTTCCGGTGTTGATGTCAATGCTGACAAGGGCTTCCGTCTGATTGATGACGATGTACCCGCCGGATTTCAACCATATTTTCGGCTGAAGCAGCTTGTCGATTTCCGGCGTAATGCCGTATTCATCAAAGATGTGATTGGGTTTCGTATGGAGTTTTACCCGGTGCACCAGGTTCGGAAAAATCTTATCCACAAATTCCACAATCCGCTGGTACTCCAAATCGTCATCCACCCTGATGGCGGCGAATTCAAAAGAAAATTGATCCCTGAGCAGCCGTTGCACAAGATTCATTTCCGCATGAACGAGCGCTGGAGCGGAGACCTTTTCCGCCCTATTCCTGATGTCTTCCCATAAACGAACCAGGAACGTCAGATCGTTGACCAGGTCCTCCTCGCTATGCTCCTCAGCGGCAGTACGGACAATCACGCCTCCGGGAAAACGGTCGCGATGCTTCAGAATAATGTCCTTTAATCGTAGCCTTTCGGTTTCCGACTCAATTTTTCTAGAAACCCCGACATGGTCGACCGTCGGCATATATACCAGGTATCTGCCCGGAAGGGCGATATGGCTGGTGACACGGGCGCCTTTTTTGGCTATAGGCTCTTTTGCTACTTGAACTAAAACCTCTTGCCCTTCATGTAAAATGTCATCAATGGATTGATGTTCGGGTTTGTGAGTATGACGAGCTGCAGTATATCGTTTGCGTCGGGTGGCAACCCCGCCGCGACGACGGACAAAACCTGCTTTAGGATTTTGCTGTTCCACCGTGAAGGGCGCAAACTCTCCATCATCCCTGATAGAAGCGGATTCCGATGCAATCTCGGAATCGTTTTTTCCCTCGGAAGCAGCGGGATTTAATTCTGCTGATCGAGAATCCTCCGATGCAACGATGTCAGGCTCAGACCCTTGCAGTGGAGGGACATCGGGGGACATCTCAGGAATTACGGAAGAGACATAAAGAAAATCCGATTCGAGGTGAGATTCGATTTCGCGCTCTGTTTCAGCTCTTATACTCCAGCTCTCGAGTGAGCCTTCCGGCTCCAATCCTATCTGAGTTTGTTGTGGAACAGGCTGACGATGGTTTTCCGTGCGTTCCCTGCGCTCGCGCCAGCGGCTTCTTTCCGGCTTTCGATCCTTGCGTTGCGTGCGTTCCTGATTATCCGCTTCTGCTCCGGAGCCATTTATGGGCTCTTCTTCGGCCACCGCTGGAAAAACCGGTTCGCATTCCTCATTTTCTTCGACGAAATCAGAAACATAGAGGAATGCATCCTTCTCGAGCCCGATGTTGACAAAAGCGGACTGCATTCCGGGAAGGACTTTCGTCACCTTGCCTTTATACATGTTCGCCAGTATGCCGCGGTTTCGATTGCGTTCGATATACAGCTCGGCCAGTTGATCGTCTTCCAAAATTGCTATTTTCGTTTCCAACGCTGTGCTGGAAACAATCATTTCTTTGATCATTTATTTACTCCAGTTGGTCTGGACGCGGACGCGAACTCAACTGGATAGTGGAAAAGGCGGGGGCAAAAAGATGGATGCCGTACAGTATTCCAACGACAATAGACTGCAATATTACTCTAATATCCATTACCCGCTATATTCGGGAAATCGCGTGACACAAACGCTCAAAAACCCAGAATCATGAATCGGGCGAAAGCGAATTTAATTTTCAAATCCCATCAGGATCAGCATTTCTCCGATAATTTGCCAACCTATGCGCCACTTTTTAAACAATAATCCCGAATCAAATCCCATTATCCTAAAGACCGTCGCTCGAATAACATCGAGTCACGTCCGGTCATTTAAATTTCATTTAATAAACCTAAAACTCATTAAAAACGATAATTGCGTTTTTCAATTTTTATGACCTAAATAAAATATGGTAATGGGGTTGTCACCCGAATGCAAGTATTGCTATTCCGATTCCTTCTTTCCAGCATTTCCCTAATTGACATATCGGCGCATTCTTACGTTCATGCAAAGGCTCATGGCTATAAAAAAGGATAGGAGCGAAGAACCTCCGGCGCTGACAAATGGCAGTGGAATCCCCATGACAGGAAGCAATCCCTCCACTATGCCTATATTTATAAAAACATGAAATAGCATTAAGGACAAAACGCCGGCCACTATCATGACGCCGATCTTATCTTTAGCCTCTCTTGCCGTACGAAAGAGCCTGAAAAAAACAAAAAGGAAAAGGCCCAGAAGCGCGATGCTGCCGACAAAACCCTTTTCCTCGGCTAACACGGCAAAGACAAAATCGGTGTGGCGAGCCGGCAAAAAACCCTGTTTGCCCTGGGATCCTTGCTTGAATCCCTTGCCAAACAGCTTCCCTGAACCTATGGCGATTTCTGATTGGCGCGTTTGATATCCCACGCGCTGCGGATCTCTGGAAGGATCGAATATGTTCTCAATGCGGTCCTTCTGATAGCCTCGAAGCATAAACCAGCCTGTTGGCGCGGCTATCGCCATAACGATAAGCAAAAAGATCAAATGCTTTCGCTTGATCCCGGCCAGACAGGAAAGGCAGGCATAGATCGGGAAAAAAGTAACAGCGGTGCCCAGGTCTCCCTGCAGCATAACCATCAAGGTGGGAATAAATACAATTAATCCGCCGGTTATAAGCTCTCTCAATCCCAGATGTTCCCGTTCACACTCCGAGTAATATTTCGCAAGAGCTATAATCACAAGAACCTTCATAATTTCTGATGGCTGTAAGGAGAATATTCCAAGTTTTATCCAGCTCTTATTGCTGTGAATAGAGTGGCCGATCAGGAGAACAAGCCCAAGGGCAGCTATTCCGGCTGCGTATATGAAGCCGATAAAATCAGAAAAAAGATGATAGTCAAAATACAGCAGGATAAAAAAACCTAAGAGGCTGAAGCCCAGAAAAATCAACTGTTTGCCGAAATATGAGTTTAAACTGGTGCCATCCGTAGTGCTCCAGATTGCGGTAGCTCCCGCAGCGGATAGAGCCAGCAATGCCAGGAACCACAACCAATCGAAACTGAGCAATAACCGTCTGTCCAAATTCAGCATTTTAAAAACCCAAAGAATACTACCGTCTTAGTGCTCCGGTTGTATTCTGGCTCCTGGATCCTGGCTCCTGGCTCCTCGTTTTTTCGCAAAATAAGCTTTGAAAATCTCTTTTGCCAAAGGAGCGGCCACGACGCCCCCTTTTCCGCCATGTTCGACAAACACGACCACGGCTATTTCGGGATTATCTCGATTGGCGAAGCCGGCGAACCAGGAATGGTCCTCGAAATCACCGCTGTTCATCAGCTGTTTGTTTTCATTTCCGATAACCTGAACTGTCCCGGTCTTTCCACAGATATCTATTCCTGGGATCGCAGCATTATGCCCCGTTCCCCAGTTATTGACGCTCTGCCACATTCCTTCCCGAATCCTGCGAGTTTTTTCTTCACTTATTGGAATTCGACGCACCGGCCATTCCCTGCTGCCGCCGTTTTCCGCCTGCAGCAGAAGATGCGGAGTTGTGACCAATCCCCCGGTCGCGATAGCGCTAATAGCTCTCATGATTTGCAGAGGCGTCGTACTTACAGCGCCTTGGCCGATGGACACCGATATCGTTTCCCCCGCATACCATTTTGAATGCTGGGTTTTCAATTTCCATTCCGGGCTAGGCATTATGCCGCTTCGTTCGCCCGGCAGATCCACGCCAGTGCGTTCGCCCAATCCGAGAGCATGTCCATGCTCAGCTATTTTGGAAATTCCCAGTCTTTGTCCTAATTCATAAAAGAAAATATTGCAGGATTTCGCAATCGCCTGTTCCAGGTGCAGCGCTCCATGCCCTTTTTTATCATGGCAGTGGAAAATCCTGCCGTAATAATTCGCTCCGCCATGGCAGACAACAGCCGGATCGTTATCCAGCAAACCAGCTTCCAGCGCTGTATGAGCCATAATAAGCTTGAAGATGGAACCGGGCGAATAGCTGTTCTGGATAGCCCGGTTTTGCATCGGACGATCAGGATTATCTTTCAGGACGCTCCACTCATCGGCGGAAATGCGGGGCGAAAAAACGTTGGGATCGAAAGAGGGTGAACTTGCCATAACCAAAATTTCACCATTGCGCGGATCCATGGCGACAATCGATCCAACTTTTCCTTCCAGCGCTGTTTCCGCTATGGACTGCAAATCCAAATCCAGCGTCAATTGAATTTCGTTGCCAATTACCGATTCCGTTTCATTGACGATGCCGTTTTCCCGTCCGAGGCTGTCGACCAGGACATGTCGCTCTCCATCCTTGCCGGCCAAATATTTGTTATAGATTCGTTCGATCCCTGTTTTTCCAATCAGGGAACCAACCTTGGAACCGGGAAAGACCTTCTTCTCCAAATCCAGTTCCGAAATCTCACCAACATATCCAAGAAGATGAGCGGCGAGTTTACCATAATGATATAGTCTGCGAGGCTCAGGTCCCAATTGAACTTCCGGATGATCTCTCCGGTGCGCCTCGATAATAGAAATATCTTCCATCCCAGCGTCTTCTTTTATAACTATCGGATGATACGAGCCGCTTTTTTTACTGCGGCTTAGCTTGTCTTCCAAATCCTCCCGTGTTACTCCCAGTTGGTCCACCAAGAATTGCTTTGTCGTACTTTGTATTTCTTCCCGATATAAAAGCACGTCGAAGGAAGGCCTATTTTCTACAAGGGGAATTTTGTTTCGATCCGATATTGCGCCGCGCGGCGCAAGGAGTTCAATGGTGCGGATTCGATTATGCTCGGCTTTTAATGCATATTCCGATCCCTGGATGATCTGAAGCTGCCAGAGCCGAGCGGCCAGGACAAAAAAAATCAATAGGACAGGAAGGCGGAATAAATTCAGCCTCTGCTGGATAAATTGTTTATTGGTTTCCTGCTGCAGCGTCACAATCTACCTACGAATTACGAATGACGATTTACGATTTACGATTGCAGTGCCTGTTTAATTAATTCGTCATTCGTAATTCGTAATTAATGTTAATGGGCCCGACGCGTTTGTATTCGTTTGTAAGTTTCCAAACCCGCAAAGACAACAACGATGATCCCTGCGGTAATAAGCGCCTGCATAAGGGATGCGCCAAAAAATATTTTGCTTGTGGTTCGCTGCATTAGCAGGAACAAAAGAAACATGCTCAATGAACTCAAACAGGAAGATGCGGCAATAATGGAGAATCTTACCCAGGCTTCCCTTGTATTAAATCTCTTCCAGGACTGGCCGATCACAAAGGCTGCCAAAGTTCTGCCGAATCCATTATAGCCAATGGGCCAGCCCATGGCGGCGTCCAGGAGAAACCCTGTCAAAGAACCTACGAATAGCGCCTGAATTCGGCTGCGATAAATAGCCCAGTAGGCGATTAGGATCAGGGACAGGTCGAGGAAGTTAAAAAGAAAAAAATTATTCCCTGCAATCATCTGAGCGACGATCGAAAGGAACGATGACAATGCCAGGAACACGTACTTCATAATTCTGCAATTTGGGGCTTGGGCGGAGTTTCCAAGGCTTATAATCCTGGGGATTCCGTCGTAGAGTCCTGAAGAAGCACGGAAACCTCTTCAAGTCGAATCAAGTCCACCCCCGGTTCGACTTTGATGCTCCGGTAAACGCTTTTTCCCTTACGTGAATCCACTACTTTCCCTATCACCAGTCCTTTAGGGTATATCCCATCCAATCCGGAACTCAAAACAGTATCGCCGACGTTGACCTGATCCGCATTCCCAATATAGTTCAGTTCCAGCAATATATCCCCTAATCCTCTTAAAACTCCAGGCGTTCGGGTCTTTTCAATTATAGCTCCAATAGAAGCGTCGGGATTGGTTATTAGCTGTACTTGAGATTGATTTTTCGCAACAAGAATCGTTCGCCCGATAATGCCATCTCCCGACAAAACCGGCGCATCGCTATATACTCCATCTGCCGATCCGCGATTGATGTAGATCACATTGGATAAAAAGCTCGGAGTGCGTGCGACGACCCGGGCGCCGATGGCCTTGAATCCATTAGCCTCGTTCAAAGACAGAAGCCGGCGCAGCCTGGCATTCTCTTTCTTGGTCTGCTCATAAGAATTGTTCTTAAGCGAAAGGCGTCGAACCTGCTCCCTCAATCGTTCGTTTTCAGCGCGAGCGCCCACCAGCCAGAAGTAATTGCGCCAGCAGTGCTGCATTCCGCCGGTAATTCCAGAGACAGCGGCGACAAGAGGCGCTTGAACGGCAAGAGTCCAACTTTTAAACAACAAAATACCGGAAGGATTTTCTATCTGCAGCGAAAGAAGAGCCAGTTGCAGAACGAGCAGCGGAATCAAAACAACAATTGCACGTTCCTTATTTGCTTTCGAGGACAGATCACTGGACACATATTCTCCGGAATAGATTGAGATCCGTCAGCATCTTGCTCGTACCGAGAACAACCGATGAAAGCGGATCCTCGGCGACGAACACAGGCAGCCCTGTCTCCGACGACAATCTTTTATCAAATCGCTTCAAGAGGGCTCCGCCGCCAGTCAAAACAATGCCTCGATCCATAATATCCGCGGAAAGTTCCGGCGGGGTGCGTTCCAATGCAACTTTTATGGCATTAATGATTATTGCGATGCTGTCGCTTAACGCTTCTCGAATTTCTTCATCCGTAATCGTAACGGTCTTGGGCACGCCCTCGATCAGGTTGCGTCCCTTTATCTCCATTGTTAATGGTTTTTCAAGCGGGCCCGCGGAACCCAATTGTATTTTGATTGTTTCAGCCGTGCGCTCTCCAATGAGCAGATTATGCTTTCGCTTAATGTACTGAATGATCGCTTCATCCATTTCATTGCCGGCGACCCTGACCGAGCGGCTATAAACAATTCCGCCAAGAGAAATGACTGCGATATCCGAAGTGCCGCCCCCTATATCAACAATCATGTTGCCGCATGCTTCTGTTATGGGCATTCCGGCTCCAATAGCGGCGACAATAGCCTGTTCCACCAGGTACACTTCGCTGGCTTTTGCGCGAAGAGCCGATTCCTGCACGGCTCGCTTTTCCACCTGTGTAATTTCCGAAGGAATGCCGATTACAATTCTGGGACTGAGAAGATGATTGCGACTATGGGCTTCTTTGATAAAATACTTCAGCATGACTTCGGTAACGTCGAAATCCGCAATAACTCCGTCCTTCATTGGCTTAACCGCCACAATATCCGCAGGGGTTCGTCCGAGCATCTCTTTTGCTTCACGACCCACGGCAAGGACCTTCTTGTTGCTTTTATCGAGAGCGACGATCGATGGCTCATTTACTACTATTCCGCGCCCTTTTGCATAGACGAGGGTATTTGCAGTCCCCAGATCGATAGCTAAATCACTGGAAAAAAAACCAAAAAGAGATCTTAAGTTCATATCACTCAGACGGCGACTTTGATGCTGTTCTTGGAAAGTTCCTTAGCCCGGTACATAGCCGCGTCCGCCTTTTTAATCAGACCTTCTGCGGTTAGGGTGTGCTTCGGACAATTGGCTACTCCGAGACTCACAGTCAGGCGGATGCTTAAATTTTGCGCGACAAATTCGAATTCTTCAACTTTTTTCCTGATCCGCTCTGCTATGATCATCGCCCCATTTAATGGAGTTTCCGGCAGAACAATAACAAATTCATCCCCTCCATATCTTCCAACTACATCTGTTTCACGCACTATTCCCCGGAAAACCTGCCCCATCTCCGACAAGGCTTGGCTCCCCACTAAATGTCCAAAAGTATCGTTGATTCTCTTAAATCCATCAATATCAATAAACAACAACGATACTTTTTTCTTATAGCGAAGGCAACGTCTTACATCCGCTTCGAGATATTGCATCAAGTAACGATAGTTGTAAAGCTTCGTTAAATCATCAGTTATCGTCAGCCGCTCAGATCTCTCGAACGTATCCAGCGTTCGAATCACTGTTGCAAGCGGATTCAACATAATTTCAAGCAAAGCCAAATCATTCTTAGTAAAAGCTCCGGATATCTTATTAACCAATTCAATAGCGCCGATTTTTTCTCCCCCGCGCTGGAGAGGATAGCAAATAATTGATCGAATGAAGACACTATCTTTGCTGAATGGCACTTTCAATTCAAATGAATAATGATTATTCAGATAGGGAGCGCCGCTATTTAGCACTTTTTGGACAATGGTATTGTTGGCATGTCGCTCAAATAGATCAAAATCCTGAATATTTCCTGTATAGTAGGCGCGCTGCAGCATAGCGCTTCCCTCTCCAAACAGATAAACGATGCATTCTTCAGCTTGAATGCGAGAGAGGATTTTATCAATAAGTCTGCTTAATCCCGCTTTCCGGTCAGCGGCGTCCGAAGCGGAATCAATTGTATTTACAAATGCTTCGAAAAAATCTTGTATATCATCGGATCGCCTCTTAACGACTGCAAGTTCTCTTTTATGCTTCCTGGCCTGCCCGAATTCCTCCAGCAAATGATAGGCGAGATGAAAAGGCATTGGGAATTGAACAGTCAAAACTCCGCTGTCATCTCTGGTTAGATTCCCTGTTTCGGATGAAACCAGATTCCGGTAGCCGACAATCTCCGCGCCCGGGAATAGATTGGAAAGATGCCGTTGTATTTCCGGAGCCTCATTTTCGAAAGCAAAAAATACAGCAAGATAATCTCTTAGTGGAGAATTGGGTGTGTTTAAAATGGCGCTATCTTGGAAGAACTCGAATTTCCATGGCATCCCTTCGATGCCATTGTCCAAAAGAAACTGCGGAACCTTGTCTTTATAGATTATGCCGATTTTTAACTGTTCGAACATTCTATTTACTCTTGCCGGGACTGAAGTCATGAAAGGTCGTAATAGTCTGAGTCCGGCCTGCAAGATCTGTCGCCTTTAGATCAAGACGCACCGTATCGCTGGAAACCGGAAACTGCTTTGTAAAATGCTTGAAATAGCCGTCTCCCGCAACTTCAACTCTTTCGTTGTCAATAGTCAGCTTGCTGCCTGCCTCTACCCGCCCGATAAGCTCCAGACTCCTGCCAAAGGGAATTATTTGTTGAAGCTCCAAATAAGGTCGCGCTCCAGCGTCCGTCTTTTTCTTGGATTGCAATCTCGCAGCTGGAGTATTTTTAATATTATCATTAATGTCGCCCTGCATTTCATTCGCCGACGTTTCGATAAAAAAATACACGAAGGCGAAGTGAAAGGAGACGACAATAAACACCCCTATAAGAATCCCCCAAGCTGCCGTCAAAATCCACCGGACCCGACCAATTTGTTTAAAACGGGACTTGGTCTTGGATTGTTTGCTGAGCATGCTTAAAACCGATTAATTCAATGCTTCTGCGAGTTATAGCTTGCGAATTGCCACTCAAGAAGCTCAAAGATGTGAGACTCGACGCATAACGGCGCACAAACTACGTACTCTCATTCTCATCGGAAGTTCAACGGGAGTGTATTATTAATATTCCCAAGAAAATGCAGCAAAAGAAGAGGAACGAACAAGATGCCGCGACTCTTTATTAATTTGCTTCATGAATAGGTCTTTAATACACCTTATCTAATTGCTCCTTGTGATATAATAAGCGTTTTTCAAAATCCAATTGGAGGCTTTATTTTCCCATGCTGGATATTATGCGCCGCAAAAAGCGGTTAAAATTTATCCTTTGGTTAGTGATTTTCAGTTTAGCAATAGGCATGCTGCTGTTTTTCGTGCCCGGGGGAAACATGGGCGGCGATTCGATAGATTCGTCGGCGGCTACTGTCGACGGTCGTGACATTTCAATGAAGGAAGCAGTCGAAACTTATCGGCAGTATAGAAAAAGACTTGGAGACAAAGTCGACGCTCAAACTTTGAAATCACTGGGGCTTGGCAAACAAATACTCGATTCACTGGTCTCCCGCAAGGTGATTGAAATCATCGCCGATCGTTTGGGTGTAAAAGTCACCGACCACGAAGTCCAAAGAGCCATCGAAACTCATCCCTATTTACAGGATCAAGGGAAATTTATCGGGTTGGAAGGCTATAAGGCAGTCCTCGCCGCCAATGGAATCTCAATAACAGACTTCGAAAACGATATCCGGTTTTCGGAGCTGAATAAAAAGGTCCAGAGCATCATTACGGATTCCGTTGAAGTCAGCGAAAGCGAATTAAGGGATAATTTTTCCCGTTCAAAACTGGAAACACAGGTCTCCTATCTTCTCCTGAAAAAGGACGACTTCATAAAACGCGTCAAACCTTCTGAAACGGATCTGCAGGCGTATTTTGAAGGACATAAGGATGCTTATAAAATCAAGGAGAAGCGTATAATTGAGTACCTTCTGGTGCCGACAGCTCCTATTGTCCCAAGTGTGACAGTAAGCGAAATAGAGATCGAGCAGCAATGGAGCCAGACGCCTCACGACGAAACCGTTACCGTAGCGCACATTCTTGTCAGAGCCGATGCTCCTGAGAAAGAAGCTGAAGCCCAAAACACTGCAAACCAAATCCTTGTTATGGCTAAAAACGGGAAACGGTCTTTTGCGGATTTGGCTAAAAACTATTCCCTAGATCCAAACAGTTCCGGTCAGGGTGGCGTTCTTCAGCCTTTTTCGCGCGGAGCAGGACTGCCGAAAGCATTTGAGGATGCAGCATTCTCACTGAAACCCAACGAAATTTCGGAAGTCGTCAAAACCGAAGCGGGATATCACATTATTAAATTACTGCAACATGACAAACCCACCCTTGAGGCGAGCCGCAGCAATCTCATCAATGCCATCCAGGTCAAGAAAGCTCAGGAGCGCGCAAAAATAAAGGCAGAAGAAGCAGCCGGCATCGCGCAAAAACAAAAGGATCTCAGCTTGGCAGGCAAGAATCTGGGAGTAGTTACAGTGCTGCAGAAGCCAGCGCCCTTCAGCAAAGAAGATAATCCCTATAGCTTCGATATTTCTCCGGCTATCCAAGCTGAAGCCTTTGAATTGAAGGAAAAAAATTCCATCGGCAAGGTTGTGGAACATTCTATGGGTTTTGCTGTTCCTAAGTTGCTCGATGTTCAAATGGCCAGGCAAGGCAATTTCTCCGAATCACGGGAACAGGTGGAAAAGGATTATATTCAATACAAAGCCCAGGAACTGATGCTGGCTGAAGCGAACAAGATTTCTGATGAGGCGGGCAAGCAGGGCAGTTTGGAAAAAGCTGCGAAAGCCTCTAATTTAAGCGTGAAAACAACTCAGCCGTTTAAAATTGACGGGACGCCAGACCCGGAGATTGGGTCCAATCCAGCGTTTAATGCAGCCGCTTTTGAATTAGAACCGGGAAGAGTAAGCAGTCCGATACCAGTAACGGATAAAATTGCCGTGCTTCAAGTCAAATCTCGCACGCCTTTTGATGAGATCGCATTCCAGAAGGAAAGAGCCCAATTCAGGGAGAACGTTCTTACAGCTCGACAAGAGCCCTATTTCCAGGAATATCTAAACAAAGTTACTGATGAGCTGGATAAAGCACGAAAAATCCGCATCAACGCCAAAGCGATCGAACAATTGGAATCCATGAATCCTTAATTGAATTAAAAAAGCCACGGATATCGCAGATTAAAATAATCTGCGATATCCGTGGCTTTTTTTCGTTTGTGCGATCCGGACAAGTCAGGCGCTTGACTTTAGATACATTCTCGGCGGAGTTTGGTCTGCTGCGGTCCCGTAGAGAGAAATCGCATAGCTTCGCAATTTTTCGACCACCTGGATCACTCGTTGCAGTTCTGAATAAAGCTTTTCGACGTCCGTTCGAGTTTTTCCAGGACAATTCTCGTCCAGAACAATCAGCTGAGCATACCCCAATACTACAGCTAGTGGATTGTTCAGGTCATGAGCAATTGAGCGCAAGTTGGCGGCAATGTCCGCTGAAGCCGGATCCTGATTATTCCCCGGCGCAGACAACGAATCAAAATTAGAAATCAACAGGTACCCACTATGACGTCCCTCTCGACTTGTAAGCAAGGTTAAAGCGCCACGCGCTTTTACAAGATTTCCGCTTCGGCCTCTATGGATTATTTCACCTTTCCAGGATCCCCATTCTCTAGCGGATTTTAAAATATAGGGCAATTCGAATGCCGAGGAATCGGATAAGATCTGAGAGACAGGCAAACCTGCCAATTCCTGTGCAGTGTACCCGGTAAATTGTTCGGAGCCGGAGGATAAAGAAGTAATCAACGCTTCATGAGATATGGCAACCGCCAGCCATCGAGAGGAACCGGGAAATGACTGCATAAGGATCTTAGCCCTACATGTATAGTTGATTCCTCATTACTATCGTCACTTCCACGAATCACCTTAGGGAAATTGACGATGGACGGTTTATACGCGCTGGATATGCTGAATCTTTAAATCGTCAACCGTCAATGTGCTTGGTTCAAATTGTAAATGAGTTTGAGTCCGTCTAATGTCAGCCAGGGCGCAAGGATGGAAATAATATCGGTTTCTTTTGCAATGATCTCGGCCAAGCCGCCTGTTGCGATTACTTTAGTTTCAGGGCCAAGCTCCAAACGGAAGCGCGCCACCATTCCTTCTACAAGGCCAATGTATCCAAACAGAAGTCCCGACTGCAACGAATGAACGGTATTCCTTCCGATAGCGGCAGGAGGAAAGTTGAAATCCATCTTAGGCAGTTTGGCGGCGTGTTGAAACAAAGCATCGGCAGCTATCCTGATTCCAGGAGCAATAGCGCCTCCCAGATAGTCCCCCTCGGATGAAATTGCATCAAATGTGGTAGCGGTGCCAAAATCTACGATGCACGCCGGGCCGCCATATAATTTATACGCCGCAGCGGCATCCACAATCCTATCGGCGCCTACTTGACCGGGATCGTCATAGCGCACGCGCACTCCGGTAGCAATTGAAGAATCCACGATCATCGGTTCACATGCAAGATACTGTCTGCAGGCTTGAGCAAAAATGCCGGTAAGGGAAGGCACCACGGAAGCCATCGCTATGGTTCGAATGTTTTCGGAAGAAATTCCTGAGCGCCGCAATAGTTTCAACATCATTGCGCCACATTCGTCCGGCATTCTTTCTAGTCCTGTAGCAAGCCGCCAACGCGGACCCAGGACATCCCCCTCATACACTCCCAGGGTAATGTTTGTATTACCTATATCAATCGCAAGAAACATAGCTATCCATTGACGATTGACGATTTCCGATTGGAAATGCATTTATATCGTCAATCGTTAATCGTCAATTTTAGCTGTGGGTTTGCCGGACGGATCAAAGCCGCCCATTCCTCGACAATTCTGGCATTTCCCGCTGCCGTGAGGATAACAGGAGGTGCAAATCTTGCCCTTCTGCAGCGCAAGCCGACCCGCTCCATGACACATGCGACATTGCCCGGTCCCCTTACAATGCGAACATTTTTGGTAAGCTTCTGTCATTGTTCATACCCCTTTCCTTTTTCGCGAGAGATTTTCACCTCTGGCAACGAGAGCAAAAAAACGAGCTTCGATTCCCTTGCCGAACTCTAAGAATAACGGCGTCACAGCGCACGCATTCCTTTCCTTCCCTTTGAAATACGTTTAAATTCCCCTGATTCTTACCCGGATTCCCGTCCGGGTTCAAGAAGTCGGAAAAACTGGTTCCGTGATATCGAATCGCCAAGCGCAACACTTTTTGTATGGAATGGACGAGCCTGGATGTCTCTTCCCCGGTCAATGTTTGACAGAGGCGAAAAGGATTAATCCGGGCGTCAAATAGCGCCTCGCACGCATAAATGTTTCCTATTCCGGCTATCCTGCGCTGGTCCAGGAGAAAAGATTTTATTTCCCGGCGGCTCTTTTTCAGCAGCGGCCAAAGCCAATTCTGCTGAAATCTAACGCTTAAGGGATCCATCCCCAGCGATGCCACCTCCGGTATTTGATCGGGATAAGAAACATCATAGAAAGCCAGCAATCCGAATCGTCGATGGTCACGATACTCCAATTGGGACGAATCGGAAAACCGAAAAAATGCATGCGTATGGATTGCATTTTCGCCGGCCTGAACAGGATAGAGCACTCTCCCACTCATACCCAAGTGCATGAGCCAGAAAGCCCTCGGCTCCAACTCCAGAATTAGGTATTTCCCCCGACGCAATATTTTATTAACGCTTCGGCCGCGAAGATCAGCTGCGAATGTATCCGGGATAGGCTTGCGCAAAGGCAGCCCGGAAAGTCGGACCTGAACAATCTGTTTCCCGATCAGTGTTTTTCGAAGTTTGCGGGCAAGAGTTTCGATTTCCGGCATTTCAGGCATTTTAGAAATCACCCAGGAGCCAGGAACCAGAGACCCAGGCCATTTCATTGCTCAGAAGCTCTTGTTTGACGATCGCGTCAACAGGCGTATCCGGACAATCCCCGGCCGGAGATTCGATTTCTGAAGCCATATCCAGCTTTCTATAGGTCCTCGGAAGAGGCGCCGTCCCTTTCGATCGAACCGCCGCCGGCCGCTTCTTGTGCAGCTTCTTCTGCAATCCGGTCGACGTCTTCCCCTCCGAAATCTTCGCCAAGTTCTTTGCCCATTTTTTTCATCCATCGGGCGACGCTGGATGGATCCTTTTCGTCCAATCCCGATAACGTGGAGGGATCGGCCAGCGATTCAAGCCTGCTTTCTTCGGATTTGGGAGATGCAAAACGGGAAAAGAGCCGCTCCATATCTTCGCCCTTGCAGAATTTACATCTGGGCTGAAAAGAAGCAGGAGCCAGCACTAAAAAGCTCATTTTTCGCTTACAACTTCGGCACTGATATTCGTAAATAGGCATCGAATCTTATAAACCTAAAAAAAGTTTATCCAAGACCCCCTTTTTCAGGAAAGTCGCCGTCGGTAAAGCCCGCTCTTTCCTCCGCTCTTTTCCAAAAGTCGGATTTTTTCGATTGTAGCGCCCTTTTCAACGGCTTTAACCATATCGTATAGAGTGAGCGCTGCCATAGCCGCCGCTGTTAAAGCCTCCATTTCAACGCCGGTAGTTCCGGCGCAGGCTACGCTGGCCAGAAATCTAACTCCATTAGAACAAGCCGTCGCATCCACGTCTACATGAGTTAAAAGAAGTGGATGACAGAGCGGGATGAGATCCGGCGTTTTTTTTGCCGCCATAATCCCTGCCAGCCTGGCCGTTTCCAATGCGTTGCCCTTCGGGAGTTTCTCCCTGTTAAGCAGGCTAAGAGTTTCCGGAGAAAGCCGAATAAAAGATTCTGCTGTTGCACGACGTGAGGTGACAGGCTTTTCGGCGACATCAACCATTCGGGCCCGTCCAGAGGAATCCAGGTGTGTAAGTTTTGC
The DNA here is from genome assembly GCA_964441405.1 of uncultured Acidobacteriota bacterium. Lineage (GTDB taxonomy): Bacteria > Acidobacteriota > UBA6911 > UBA6911 > UBA6911 > UBA6911. The sequence goes on along the minus strand of CAYTYP010000003.1, from coordinate 24,755 downwards.
CATATTTTTCTCGAATTATAAAAAAGTCATCGGGATCGGCCTTTTAAACCCTCCGATATCGATGCAACTCGACCGGTGTTTTCAATTAACGTCGCCGGAGATAAAAATCCGGCAACAACATAAGATCTACCATTTCGCCACGTCTCAAATAATCCCGGTCCTTCGGAAAAATGAAAGTCGCGTTAGCGCCGGTGAATCCGATAATATCCGCAGAGCTCTTCCAGCGAAGCGGATCCACTTTCCAACCACTCTCTTCCCAAAACGCCCAGCCGGGGAAGAATCCCACTCTTCCCGGAGACTGCCGCATATCGGCCAACAATTCGGCTTTGAATCTAGGCAATTCCGGTTGTGCTATTCCGCATAACCTGCCCAAAGCGGGGCGAACGAAGCACTCAAAGGTAACGAGAGATGAGATGGGGTTCCCGGGAAGACCAAAAACAAGCTTTTCTCCTTTACGGGCCAATACTATAGGTTTCCCCGGTTTAATCGCCACTTTGTGAAACAAAATCTCCAATCCCAAATCTCGGAATACGTCCGGTATAAAATCATATTCGCCCATCGAAACGCCGCCAGTGATGATCAGCACGTCCTGTTCGAGGCCCAGAAGCATCTTTCGCCGCAAATCCTCCTTGTCGTCCCGGACTATGCCAAGGTATACGGCTTTCATTCCCATCAGCTGTAATTGACTCGATATGCAGTAGGCGTTGGAATTTCGGATTTGGTCTGATCTGGGCGTTTGATCATATTCCACCAGTTCGTCGCCTGTAGCAAATACCGCAACATCAGGCCTCTTCCAAACTTTGATCCGGCTATATCCGAAGGTGGCCAGCACTGAGATTTCTGCAGGCCCTATACATTGGCCGGATTTAAGAACGATCCACCCTTTTTCAGCTTCCCAACCCCGCAGAGCGATATTTTCCTGGGCTTTGACAGAATGCAGTATCGTTACCTTCCGCCCATCTTCCGATCGTTGACTTTGTTCAACCATCTGTACGGCATCCGCTCCATCGGGAACGGGTGCTCCCGTCATGATTGACATGGCTTGACCGGACTGTAATTTCCCGGGCATGCCGCCTCCTGCCTTGCTCTGGCCCGCAATTTCCAATTCGACAGGCGTGTTTTGGACATCCGCTGCAATCACGGCATAACCATCCGCCGTTGATCGGCAAAAGGGCGGAATATCAGAAGTGGCAACGAGGTTTTCGGCGAGAATGCGGCCCAAAGCCGATTGAAAGGGGACCGTTTCGACCCGGCGTTCAGGCAAACTTGAAATCACAATCGCCAGAGCTTCTTCCACACTTATCATAAATTCTCCCGCAAATGCATCCAACAGGCTGAGCAGCTCAAACGGATTATTCCGAATATTTCCGCATGCTTTCCGAAAATTCCTTCAGTCGCTGTTCAATGCGGCAGTTCACGGTCTCTTCCTCAAAACATCCGCTGCTGGACCTCACCCCGGCAGGAATACCCGTTAAAATTTCTATGCCTTCATCGATGGTCTTTACAGCATAAATTCGGAATTGACCGGTTGCAACAGCATCGATCACATCTCTTCGAAGCATTAAGTTTTTAATATTTTGAAAAGGAATCATAACACCCTGCTCCCCGGTCAAGCCTCGAATCTTGCACAAATCGAAAAAACCTTCGATCTTTTGGTTTACTCCTCCTATGGGTTGGATATTGCCGTTCTGGTCGACGGATCCAGTCACCGCAATTCCCTGCTTGATGGGAAGATTGGCAAGGCTCGAAAGCAGCGCGTAAAGCTCTGTTGAAGAAGCGCTGTCGCCATCGATTCCTTCATACGATTGTTCAAAGCATAGACTGGCGGCCAAAGAAAGCGGATATTCCTGAGCATATTGGGCGCCAAGATAGCCGCTTAGGATAAGCACGCCTTTATCATAAACTTTACCGCTCATTTTGGATTCCCGTTCGATATCCGTTACCCCTGCCTTCCCTATATAGGTTTTAGCTGTAATTCTAGATGGTTTCCCAAAACGGATGTCGCCAAGATCAAGGATCGCCAGTCCATTGACTTGCCCGATGGTTTCACCGGTCACATCAACAAGAATCGTGCCTTCAGCAATCAGATTTTTGACTCTATCCTCCACCAGACTGGAACGATAGCATTTCTCATCCATCGCTTGCTCGACATCGGGGGCGGACACAACGCTCCGGCCGGAGTGTCGAGCCCAATAGCTCGCTTCACGAACTATATCCGCGATATCGCTGAAACGGGCGGAAAGTTTTTCCTGGTCGTCCACGAGCCATGCGCCATATTCAACAATCTGCGCTACAGCCGAGCGGTCGAAATGCAACAAACCTTCATCACGGCATCGGGAACTGATAAAGGCGGCATAATTCTCCAAAACGCGCAAATCCCGGCGCACTTCAAAATCGAAATCCGCTTTAACTTTGAATATTTTTCTAAAATCTTCATCCAATGCGTAGAGCTGATGGTAAATCAGTTGATGACCGATCATGATGACTTTGACTTGAGTGGGGATCGGGCTCGGACGCATTCCGGCGACTGTCAACACCCCATGCTGTTCCGACAGATCTTCGATTCTTATTTCTTTATTTTCGATTGCACGCTTGAGCGCCTCCCATACTCCCGGGTTTAAAAGCGCATCATGTGCATTGATAACCAGAAAACCTCCGTTGGCTCTCGCATAAGAACCGGCGCGAATTAACGTGAAGTCTGCCGAAAGCATGCCGAACTGAGCTCGCCTCTCCACGCGGCCAAACAGGTTGTAATATGTAGGATTAGTCTCTATTACAATCGGAGCGCCTTTTAAATCAGTGTTATCGACAACAATATTTACATCATATTTGACAAAAGGATCCGCAGCGGTTTCCAAACGAGCCTGAGATCCCAAGGGATCCTGTTTGGCGCCATCCGGGGTAAAATCCTCCAGGTGCGAGAGGACGTAATCCCGGACTTCGTCCAAAAAGGAAGTCACACGATCAAATTCGGCATGCTGCTCCTTGATTCCATCAATTCGGGCGCCTACCACATACAAACCGACTTTTCGATGGAGCTCGGCGAGCTTATCCCGGCTTTCTTTATTTAATTCTCGCACCTGGCGCAGGAATGATTGAATGTCCGAGTCCAGCCCGGATCTTCGTTGCTCCAGCTCCTTTTTAGTTGACGGATCCAGGGATTCGAACTGTTCGGCGGATAACGGTTTGCCATCCTGAATTGGGACCAGCGAAACGCCCACCTTGGAAATCTCGATTTCAAGCCCTTGACTTCTTGTCTTTTCGGAAAGCCGGCTGAACAGGGCCTGCTGCGCGCCTTGATTTTCCTGCAGCAATCTATTGACGCTTTCCTCATACTCTTTAGATTCAAATGCTTTGGGAATTTCACGACGCAAGTTGCCGACAAGTTCATTCATCTCGGCCTTCAAAACTTTTGCGCGTCCTGCCGGAAGATTCAGGATGAGCGGACAATTTTCATCTCGAAAATTATGAACGTAACACCAGTCATCCGGACGTGGCATTGTAGCTGCGATTTCCTCCAGGAACATTTTAATAACCGTTGTTTTCCCGGTTCCGGTCAAACCGCTCACATAAATGTTATAACCCGGCGAAGAGATATCCAGCCCAAACCGGATGGCGCGAATCGGCCGATCCTGCTCCACAATGCCCTTCAAAGGAGGGATATCCGCAGTCGTCTCGAATGAAAAAACAGAAGGATCGCAGATCCAGCGCAAGTTCTCCGGCTTCAGCTCATTGGCTTTTATATTCATCTTTTGTATCCTATTTTTCGCAAAAATTCTTTTCGAGCTTTTGCGTCCTCCTCTGTTTCAACTCCTTTAGGAGAAAATCCGTCGACGACCCCCACCACACCTCTACCCTGGTCCGTTTCAGCGACAATTAATTCCAAAGGATTGGCGGTGGCGCAAAAGACCTGGCAAACTTCCGAGCAGGCTTTTACCGCATTGAGCACATTGATAGGAAACGCGTCCTTGAGCAGCAGAACAAAGGAGTGACCGGCCCCCAGAATCATCGCGTTTTCAGCAGCGATCTTTTTAAGCTCTGCATCATTGCCTTCCACTCGAATAAGGCAAGGGCCTGAAGCTTCACAGAAAGCGACGCCGAATTTGGAATGCGGACAACCGGTCATGATCACCTCATATAAATCCTCAATGGTTTTAATGAAATGACTTTGGCCTACAATGATATTGCAATCTTCGGGGATATTCAGCCTGATGTTTTTGATTTCCACTCCTCACCTCGCCATTCGTTGTACTTTTTCTGCTGCCAATGCCATTGAATCGTAGACGTAAACGTCATTGGCCCTATATTTTCGCAAACTCCTTACTGTCACCTTCCGATAAGATTGTTCGAGTTGCATGCATATTCTATAATGAGCAGGCACTACTCCGGGAGCGCCGGCGGGATTGTAACATATAAAAAGGCTATATGGATCCGCGCAAGCGCCGGGCAGGATCCTGCGATCATTCAACTGGGTTAACAGATTAAGGTGAATTATGTGTGGAATTGTCGGATATGTGGGCACGAAGCCGGTTGTTTCTATTATTATCGAGGGATTGCGAAAACTCGAATATCGCGGATATGATTCCGCGGGCCTTGCGGTAGCGCACAACCATGAACTTCTCGTCCGACGAGCCCCGGGCAAACTGGGGAATCTGGTTCGCTCGCTTGACGGAGAACCGCTGGCCGGCGACTACGGAATTGGCCATACTCGCTGGGCTACCCACGGCCGTCCCACAGAAGAGAACGCTCATCCTCATCGCGATTGCACGGGAAAAATCGCCGTTGTGCATAATGGCATTATTGAAAACTATGTGGAGTTGAAAGCCAAACTGCAGAAAAGCGGCCACCGATTTGCAGCTGAAACCGACACGGAGGTCATCGCTCACCTGGTGGAGTCGCTTTTGCCGGGAAAATCATTCCAGGAAGCGGCGGGATTGGCTTTTGAACAGCTGCGCGGCAGCTTCGCCGTATGCATCATTTCAGCTGATTGCCCGAACACAATCATTACAGCCCGGAGCGGCCCTCCGTTGATCCTTGGTCTGGGCAAGGGAGAAATGTTGGTAGCCTCCGATGTTCCAGCGCTTCTCGATCATACAACCCGCATGTACTTTATGCAGGATGGGGAGATGGCGATTCTCACTCCCGAGGGAGTTCGCGTTCAGGATTTCAAGGGAAAAGAAATCCATATTGATCCGCAGGAAATCAAGTGGAGCCCGGAGATGGCCGAAAAAGGCGGCTATCCTCACTTCATGCTCAAGGAGATTTTTGAACAGCCTCGAGGCGTCCAGGACACATTCTCGGGCCGCATCTCGCTTGATCCCGCCCAAATACTCCTTGAAGAAGCCCAACTGCCTGACGAATTCATCGCAAAACTTCAACGCGTCCACATAGTGGCTTGCGGAACATCCTGGCACGCCGCATTGGTCGGCAAATTCCTGATCGAAGAACTTGCCCGCATCCCGGTGGAAATCGACTACGGATCGGAATTCCGATATCGAGATCCCCTGATAGATCACAACTCCTTGTTGATTGCCATCAGCCAATCCGGCGAAACCGCCGACACGCTGGCAGCGGTGCGGGAAGCCAAAATGAAAAAAGCCAAAATTCTCTCGATCTGCAATGTCGTGGGAAGCATGCTTTCCAGGGAAAGCGACGGCACGCTCTATACGCGCAGCGGGCCTGAAATCGGCGTCGCTTCCACAAAAGCGTTCACCTGCCAATTGACGGTGCTGCTCCTGGTCGCGCTTTACCTTGCGCAGGTCCGAAAAAATATCCGGCCGGAACAAATGTCACAAATTCTCTCGGACCTGGTTCAAATTCCTCAAGCTTTGGAACGGATTTTATCCCAAAGCTCTTCTTACGAGAAGATTGCCCAAGCTATCTACAAGTGCACCAATGCACTGTTTCTTGGACGCGGGATCCATTATCCGATCGCACTGGAAGGAGCTCTTAAATTAAAAGAAATTTCCTATATCCATGCCGAAGGATATCCCGCCGGTGAAATGAAACACGGCCCCAACGCTTTGATCGACCACAATCTCCCGGTGATCGCCCTGGCCGCCAAAGACGCTAAAAATCCCAAATCCGTGTTGCGCTATGAAAAGATGCTCAGCAACATCGAAGAGGCGCGCGCCCGAGAAGGGATTATCGTCGCTGCAGCCAACGAGGATGACGCCCATATCTCCGAAATAGCGGATCATGTCATCCCCATACCCGAAACCTGCGATCAATTGCTTCCAATCCTTATGATCGTCCCGCTCCAGTTGCTGGCTTATTACATTGCAGTGCTCAGGGGATGCGACGTCGACCAGCCTCGGAACCTCGCCAAAAGCGTCACCGTGGAATGAGGACGACAAAAAAAAAGGAGGGCTGATGCAGCCCTCCTTTTTTTCGTCGCAACAAGATTCTATTTTCCCATTTTTCGTTTGAGTCCGGCCAAACCAACAAGTCCCGCTCCTAAGAGGAGCAGAGAGGCCGGCTCCGGCACTGGATTCGGATCCGGATCAGGGATTACACCATTGTCCAAAGACAGAACCGACTTGGACAAAGTAACAGCCCAAAAATCACTATCATGGGTGGAATCGATATCCATCCATACTTGCAGTCCACTGGCAATCTGGGCGCCCCAGGTTCCGAGGTCAAGATCAAAAGTGGTATAGCCCCAGTCGTCATCCAATCCCGCTAAAGTGCCGAGCTGCACATAGCTCGTACCATCCCAAAGTTTGATAACGTCGACTTCACCGGAGGATGCGTCCACATCCCAGGCGGCAATGTATAAGCTTGCGGTTGCAGCCCCGGTAGGATCTATTGCTGTGTGCTGCCATCCCCAATCTCCGTCAAACCAACGATAGTAAGGGTCATCATAGGTACTACCCTGATCCGGCACAAAATTTCCTGTAGGATACTGAATAACGTCGGAAATAGGAGCAGCGGCCAACATTCCTGCGATGCTCAACATCATTACAACTGTCATTAACAAAATAGCTTTCTTCATCTCAATCCTCCTGGATTTAATTATCATTCGTATGGCAGAAGGTAATGCAATTGCCATTCCAAATATATAAATACATTGTTTTCATATACTTATTCCATTCCACACATTTTTCTTAAGTCCATTTTGTAAACTTATCTTACAAATAATCCAAAGAATAATGGTCAAGATTCGTATTTGTGACTGTAAAAAGTTGAATATAAACGGCTTTTATCTTTGTAAAAACCTTCGACACTTTTTTCCGGGAACGTCCCCGGGAGAGTTGTTCAACTACAGCAGTTGAACAACCAAACCAAAGGAAACAAGTCAGTAAAGCGTCCCTGGGCTTGCTAATGAAGGGGCTCTCGGGAAAATGTCCATGTCCCGGTAAGAGTTCGGATTATGGACACAAGGGTTTCCGGGTAGATAGGTTTGTCGGCGAATCGATCTACCGGAAGCCAATCCTTGTCACGTTCACGATTCGAGAAACGCATGAAGCTGCCCACATCTTCGTTCTTCGTGTTGACCGATGTAAGCATGAGCAACGGAATGTTCTTAGTGCGGTTATCTTGGCGCATTTCACGCGCCAATTCAAATCCTTCTGTCGGGGTATCCATCATGACATCAAGGACCGCCACATCAATGGAATACGCGGCCAGAATGCGTTTCGCCGCCGCGCTGTTTTCGGCAGTATAAACAGTGAATCCCGCCCGTTCGAGCGTTGTGCGGTTAATTTCATTCAAGTCCGCATCATCATCCACCAACAATACATTCTTAGGTTCCATCTTAATACCTCCGAAGGTACGGTTTGAAAAATTCGCGCAGAGAATACGCGACCGGGTCTTTTCCATATTGCACAGTGACTGACGTTGATGTTCGCTATTAAGTTAATATTCTAATACCAATGGAAGTTATCTCCCATTTATTTAATGGATGCTTATTTTTTATATAATTTGAGCTTCCTGCTGAGTATAATGCACCACGAATCGGGGCATTTCACCCAACCAATTGGCCTATTGAACCATTTTTTCGCTGGGATGCATATCTTCTACATGCATATCTTAGAGACTTCTATAAACCTGATAGACATAACTGTATGAATTAGAAAAGCTTATATGAAATATATTTTTTTTCAGTGAAAATTCTCCAGTCTGGAAGGACATGTGCTTGTAATGTTAGTCGCAAGAATAGATCGTGTATCGACTCTGTCGCTCGTTCGCAGTGGTATCAGGAATCTACTTTTTTAGAATAGAAATCGGAAAGCCGAAGAATACCTGTGCTGACGTTCGCTAGGACAATCCAAGTGGATCGGCGGGCATTCCGGGAGGGCCTTCATGAATGGCATACAACAGACAGTGATTTACGAACAAGCTATGGATTTGCGTTTTCTTGACGAGGTGTATCGCATTCCCGGTGGAGAAAAGATCAAGGATTGCATCCAGTGCGGCACTTGCAGCGGATCCTGCCCGGTATCCTGGGCCATGGAGGAAACGCCCCGGCAAATCTTCGCCATGATAAGGGCGGGAATGCGAGATAAGGTCTTGGACAGCCTGACAATCTGGACTTGCGCCTCCTGTTATCAATGCGCGCATCGATGCCCGCAAGAAATAAAGATTACGGACATCATGTACATGCTGAAAAGAATGGCGATCCGAGACAACCGCCAAAGAAGCAAAAAAGCCGGCGCGCTATCCAGAACATTTGTGGAACTCGTAAACAAAAAGGGGCGCAACCATGAGACTTCGTTGATGGTGAAGTTTATGCTGTCAACAAATCCCCTGGGCGCAATCACCGCCGCGCCTGTTGGATCCAACCTTTTTTTTCACGGCCGCCTCCCCATGCTGGGGAAAAAGGTTCGCGATCTTGAAGGCCTCAGGAAAATCCTGGCAAAAGCCCAGGAATTGGGAGGTGAATAATGCGCTACGCCTATTACCCGGGATGTTCATTGGAAGCAACCGGAAAGCCCTATGAAAAGTCCGTATCTTTGGTCGCCAAAGCGCTGGGGATAGAGCTTGTTGAGCTCGAAGACTGGAATTGCTGCGGCGCAACGGCGTATATGAGCGTGAATGAAGTCCTTTCTTTCAGCCTGAGCGCCCGTAATTTATGCCAGGCTAAAAAGACCGGAGACACTCTCGTAACCCCATGCAGCGCATGCTACACCAATCTTCGCAAAACAGAGACCTACCTGGTTCAGTTTCCGGAAATGAAGAAAAAGGTGGACCAGGCGCTTGCAGAGGCGAACCTGAGCTATGACGGAGGAGTCGTTACAAAGCATTTTCTTCAGGTCATAATGGAAGATATCGGAATCGATAAAATCAAATCCCGGGTAAAACACCCTCTTCCAAATCTGAAAGTGGCGCCTTATTACGGCTGTCAGATTGCACGGCCTTACGGCATTGAAGAGGACAGCGACAATCCCATGATGCTGGACAACCTGCTTTCCGCACTCGGCGCAACTCCGACCTATTATCCGATGAAGACGATGTGTTGTGGCGGATCTCTGATGGGAACGCGCGAAGATGTAGCGCTCAGGCTCTGTCGCAATCTGCTTCTCTGCGCTCAACAGGGCGCCGCTCAGTGCATCGCTGTGACCTGTCCTCTCTGCCAGCTCAACCTGGATGCATACCAGGCTAAAATCAACAAAATCTACGGAACAAATTTCAATCTTCCAATCGTGTATTTCACTCAATTGATGGGCATTGCATTTGGAATCGATTCCGACGATCTGGGATTAAATCAATCCATAGTCCCGGCTCAGCAAGTCATCGCTCAATTTGGATAAGGAGACCGCATGGGCGCCAAGATTGGAGTTTATATATGTCATTGCGGCACCAACATCTCAGGAAAGGTGAATGTTGAAGAAGTGACGGAGTTCGCGAAAACCCTGCCCGATGTGGTGATCGCCCGGAACAATAAGTTTATGTGTTCCGATCCAGGCCAGATTCTCATCGAAGAAGATATAAAAAACCTGGGTCTCGAGCGAATCGTGGTAGCCTCCTGCTCTCCCCTCATGCATGAGCCTACTTTCCGGGGGGCCTGCGAAAGAGCCAATGTAAATCGTTATCTGTTCCAGATGGCGAATATCCGTGAACACTGCTCATGGGTGACGGTAGATCCAAAAGCTGCGACGGAAAAAGCCAAGGCTTTAGTTTCTGGAGCGGTAGCCAAAGCAACTAATCTTATTTCTTTGCCCCATAAATCCGTCCCGGTGAATCCGGCAACGCTCGTGGTGGGAGCAGGCATAGCCGGCATCCAGGCGGCCCTCGATATTGCAGATTCCGGGCGCACAGTTTATCTGGTCGAGAAACAACCCTCCATTGGCGGGCATATGGCTATGTTCGATAAGACCTTTCCAACCCTGGACTGCGCCGCCTGCATTCTGACGCCCAAAATGGTTCAGATTGGGAAGCATCCGAACATTAAACTGATGACTTCGAGCGAAGTGGAAGAAGTCAAGGGATTCGTCGGCAATTTTCAGGTGAAAATTCGGCGCAAGGCCACTTATGTGGACCGAAGCAAGTGCACAGGCTGCGGGCTCTGCTGGGAATCGTGCCCCGCAAGGAAGATTCCCGACAAGCGTGTAATCCGTAAAGGCAAATTGGTTATTGGCGCAACCAAAGGAGCGGCGGCCAATTTGAACAGAGGCAATGGTTCTTCTAGAGGGTCCAATCAGTAATGGCTTCCCTGGTGAGTATGAAATTATTAACGATCGCAAATGTGCGCGAAATCCTTAACGCCGAAGCGCTCAACAGCGAGGATCTGTCCGTTGAGGTGACTGCGGTGGGTGCAGCCGATTTATTAAGCGATGTACTTGCCATGAGTAAAACCGGAACGCTTCTTCTAACAGGGCTCATCAGCAAGCAGGTGATAAGAACCGCAGTCATTGCGGATCTTTGCGGAGTGGTTTTCGTGCGCGGGAAAAAACCGGGGGCTGAGATTCTTTTATTGGCAAATGAATCTAAAATTCCAGTTCTCGGCACGCCGTACACAATGTTTGAGGCGGCAGGTCGCCTGTATATGGCGATCTCAGGGCGCCGCTGATGCACGAAGAATTCGAAAGCTCTTATCGAATTCTGGGAAGGGATTACACTAATGCCGGCAGAGTTTCGACAGCCATCAAAGACACTCTCAAGCGTCTTGGCGTCAATGCCGGCGTAATGCGCCGAGTCGCCATCATTTCTTACGAGGCGGAGATGAATTTAGTCATGTACGCCACCCGAGGTGAAGTTCTCCTGAATGTAAGTCGGGAAGAAATCACCCTTAATATACACGATGAAGGGCCCGGCATCCCGGATGTGTCTCTGGCGATGCAGGAAGGCTACTCGACCGCCACCGCCGAGATGAGGGAAATGGGATTTGGCGCCGGCTTGGGGCTGCCGAATATCAAGAAAAATGCGGACGTATTCCAAATTTTTTCAGAAGTCGGCCGCGGCGTTCGATTGTTCGTTCAGGTGAAACAAGTATAAGGGCAAAAACAATGACCGCCCAGTATCATCACTCCTTGAGATTCGATATCGATCGTTGCGATGGGTGCATGTCCTGCATGCGCGCGTGCCCCACAGCCGCGGTGCGCATCCGAAAAGGACACGCAGTGAAACTGGCGGATCGATGCATCGATTGCGGCGAATGCATCCGCGTATGCCCGCGAGCCGCTATTGTGCCTTTAACCGATCAGATGTCCGATCTGACAAAATTTAAATGCAAAGTGGCGATTCCTTGCCCCGCTCTATACGCCCAATTCGATTCTGAAGTTTTTCCCAGCATGATTTTTTCCGCATTGAAACAATGCGGCTTCGATTTTGTCGAAAGCGTTTCTCCCGCCTGTGACGCAGTATCCATCACCACCGAAATTTTCCTGAACGAGTATCGGGGCCAATATCCGTTGATATCTTCCTTTTGCCCGACCGTCGTACGTTTATTGCAGGTAAAATATCCCGAGTTAGTCGACCAGCTTCTGCCCGTATTGGCTCCCCGTGAGATCTCAGCTCGAGCCGCGAAATCACGCATTTCGCTTATTACAGGACTGCCGGAAGAGGAGATCGGAGCCATTTATATAACTCCCTGTCCCGCAAAAATAGTCTCAATCCTGGAGCATCCTGGAATGCAACGATCCTATCTGGATGCGGCTGTTTCCATACTCGATCTTTTTCAAATCCTGGCCGCAGCCGTTTCGAAGGTCCAGGAATCGGAATATAAAATCGATGCCGTGGAGTCAGCCTCGGGCTTAAGCTGGGCTTTCCTTGGGAAATTTCCCAGATCGCTGCCGGCAGAAAACACACTTTCAGTGGCGGGATTGCCCAATGTAATTCGGATATTGGACGACATCGAGAAGGGGAGGTTGCGGAAGTATCGCTACATCGAATGCCATGCATGCCCCGAAGGATGCGTCGGAGGATGCCTTACCGTCGAAAATCCCTACGTGGCTCGCGGGAAAGCAATCAAACTGCAGCAGAGTCTGCCGGCCGGATGCATTGTCGATCGCAAAGAGGTGGAAACCTGCTATCGGAGAAAAGAATTTTTAATGGACGAATATCTGGCCGGACGGCCCTTGCGCCCCTTGGATGAGGATATTTCACGAGCCATCGTTAAAATGAAGGAACGGGATCGCATTCTTGCGGAATTGCCCAAAATTGATTGCGGCGCCTGTGGAGCGCCCTCCTGCCGGGCATTCGCGGAAGATGTCGTCACCGGTGAAACCGATAGAGAGCTGTGCATTTTCTTCTCGCAGAGAGAGCTTTACGATCGCATCGAACAGCTTGCCAGCCTTGTCCGAACTCAAAAACAAGCCGTCGGGGGACAACTATGAATGTCGCCGAAGCCGCACAAAGGATTCAGGGTACGCTGGTAGCCGGATCTGCCGCAGCGGGCAGGGAGATCCTGGGAGGCTATGCATCGGATCTGCTCTCGGATGTAATGGCCAACAGCCAAGAGGGAGATTTGTGGATCACACTCCAGAAGCACGTCAATATCGTAGCTGTCGCTCAGCTGAACGGACTGGCGGCCATCGTACTTGTAAACGGCAGACGCCCGGAACCGGAAACGGCAACTCGAGCTGAGGAAATAGGAATTCCGATCCTATCAACGCCGCTGCAGGCTTTTGAGGCGGCAGGCGTTCTTTACTCTTCGGGAATCCGTGGAAGGAGGCAGGTCTGAAGGTGTTCATGCTAGACACTCACATCCATACTTGCCTCTCGCCTTGCGCGGAACTCGACATGCATCCGGCCGCCTTGGCATACGCCGCAGTGGAAGCGGGATTAAACGCTATTGCTGTTTGCGACCACAACTCGGCCGAAAACGCAGGGGCCGTACAACGGGCCGGGAATGCGGTTGGCCTGTCTGTCATTCCGGGGATGGAGATTACAAGCGCCGAAGAGGTGCACATACTCGGATTGCTCCCCAATCTTGAAGCCGCTCTGGCGCTTCAATCCAAGGTCTATCGATCGCTGCCGGGTCATCAGGACGAAGATGCTTTCGGCATGCAGGTCGTCGCCAATGAATATGCCGAGGTTCTCGGATTCAACGATCGTCTCCTTTCGGGCGCAACCACAATGAACGTAACCGAAGTAGTCGCCGCGATCCACGATTTCGACGGATTGGCCGTCGCTTCTCACGTAGACCGCGAGGGATTCGGAATCATCGGACAACTGGGTTTTATTCCGCCGGATCTGAATCTGGATGCGATCGAAGTATCGCAGCGGACTCCGCTGCCGCAAGCCAGATTGTCCTTCGCCCCTGCAGGGAAGCGATCCATCCTCTGCGCATCCGACGCCCATGAACCCAAAGATATCGCCAGGGCTGCCACGTATGCAATCATGGAAAAAGCTACCTTGGATGAATTGCGCAAAGCATTGGCCGGTAAAGACGGCCGGGCGATTCTTGGCGGGGGAAGGCCTATGGAAGACCTTGCATTGCATATCCTGGACATCGTTCAAAACAGCCTGGAAGCCGGCGCAAAAGCGATTGATATCGCTATCATTGAAAACACAGGAGAAGACCGGTTGCGGATAGAAATACGAGACAATGGCTGCGGAATGGATCCCGAAACGCTTGCCAAAGCGACGGACCCATTCTTTACAACCCGAACGACCCGCAAGGTTGGGATGGGACTCCCTCTTCTTGCCGCAGCGGCGAAGGCGGCGGAAGGCATTTTAACGATCGATTCCAAACCCGGATGCGGAACAACCATCCTCGCATCTTTCAAACACGGACACATAGATCGGGCGCCGCTCGGAGATATCGAAACAACCCTTATGGTCCTGCTTGCCGGACGGCCGGACGCCAACATTCATTTCACTCATCGTGTGAATGAACGCGCGTTTGAACTGGAAACACGGGATTTCCTTGTGGCCGGAATCAATTTAGGGGCGCCCGACGGATGGGCGACTTTGAGGAAAGCAATCAGAAGAGGCGAAACGGAACTGGCGCTCAAAACAGGCTTTGTGAAATGAATAGTGGAGGAAGCATGGTCGATGTTACCAAAGTAAATCAGATCCTGGAGCGGCATGGCGCAAAACGCGAGCATATGATTGCGATATTGCTCGACTGCCAGGAAGAATACTTCTATCTGCCAAGAGAAGTGCTGGAGGCTGTGTCCGCCGGAGTCCATGTCCCGTTAACTTCGGTGCTCGCAATCGCTACCTTCTTCAAGGCCTTCAGCTTGAAGCCTGTCGGTCGCTATCCGATCCGTATCTGCAACGGGACCGCATGCAATATCCAGGGCGGTCCGCTGCTTGTGGACGCGTTGGAACGCGAGCTCAAAATAAAGAAGGGCGAAACAACCCAAGATGAGCTTTTTGGCCTTGACACGGTGAATTGCGTCGGTTGCTGCGGACTGGCTCCTGTCATTACGGTGGGGCAGGACGTACACGGCAAGGTCAAAATATCCTCTGTCTCAAAAATGGTGAAGCAATATCGGCCCAAGGATGCGACGGAGCCAAAGGAGGGAAAAGATGGCGAGACTGTCCATTGAAGACCTGAAGAAAATCAGGGAGGACGCTAAACGCACTTTAACGCTTCGATCCGGCGAGGCGCGGGCCAAAGTGATCGTGCATATGGGCACCTGCGGGATTTCCGCCGGCGCGCGCGAAGTGATGGGCGCGCTGCTGAAAGAAATTGAGAATTCAAAAGTGACCGACGTCATTGTCACCACCTCGGGGTGCGCAGGATTGTGCAGCCGGGAACCGATGGCGACTGTGGAAATAATGGGCCAGGCGCCCGTCAAGTATGTGGATCTGAAACCCGAAAGCATGGTGCGCGTGTTCAGGGACCATGTACTTGGAGGGAAGATAGTTACGGATTTGGCTTTGGCAAGCGGTTGTGAAACTACCGGCTAAACGGGCTGATCAGGAGGTATCGAAATCATGGCATTCCGCACACATGTGTTGGTTTGCGCAGGAACCGGATGCGTTTCCGGCAATTCTTACGCAACAGCGACGGCTCTGGAATCAGAGATATTAAAAAAAGGACTCTCCCAGGAAGTGCAGATAATCCGGACTGGATGCCAGGGATTCTGCGCTGAAGGCCCCATCGTGATCGTTCAACCGGACGGAGTCTTTTACTGCGGCGTCAAGGCTAAGGACGCGCCTTTTCTGGTCGAAGAACACCTCGTCAAAGGCAGGCCGGTCAAGAAGCTGATGTACACGCCTCCTGAGGAAAAGTCTCCCATCCCGGCTTTAAGGGAGATACCCTTTTTTGCCAAACAACAACTGGTTGTCCTCCGAAATCGCGGAGCTATCGATCCGGAAAAAATCGACGACTACATTGCCGTCGATGGCTACACAGCCCTCGAAAAAGCTTTGTTCCATATGTCGCCGGAACAAATTATTACCGAGATCAAACGGTCAGGGCTGCGAGGCCGCGGCGGCGGCGGCTTCCCCGCCGGAATCAAATGGGAGACCTGCCGCCATGCGGCTCAGCATCGCGGCGTGGATCCGGTCCTGGTTTGCAACGCCGATGAAGGAGATCCGGGAGCTTTTATGGATCGCAGCATCATTGAAAGTGATCCGCATTCCGTAATCGAAGGAATGATCCTGGGAGCCCGCGCAATCGGATGCAAGGAAGGCTTTGTTTACATCCGGCACGAATATCCGATCGCCCGGGAGCGTCTCTTGAAAGCGATTGATCAGGCGCGCGATTATGGTCTTCTGGGCGCAGACATCCTTGGCAGCGGAATGAATTTTGATATTGAAATCGTTCAGGGCGCCGGCGCTTTTGTATGCGGCGAATCCACAGCTCTGATGGCGTCGCTTGAGGGCAATGTCGGAGAGCCGCGAGCCAAATACATCCACACAGTGGAATACGGATATAAAAACCTCCCGACCAACCTCAACAACGTCGAAACATGGGCGAACGTGCCGCTGATCATCAATAGGGGGGCGCATTGGTTTGCCTCCATGGGCACCGGAAGACTCTCGGATAATCCATGGAACGGAAGCAGCGGAACAAAGGTTTTTTCGATGGTCGGAAAAATCAACAACACCGGATTGATCGAAGTTCCTATGGGACTCACGCTTCGGGAAATCATCTTCGATATCGGCGGAGGAATTCCGGGCGGCCGCAAGTTCAAAGCCATCCAGACCGGCGGCCCCTCGGGCGGCTGTCTGCCCGAATCGCACCTGGACATGCCCGTCGATTTCGACAGCCTGACGGAAGCGGGGTCCATGATGGGTTCCGGTGGAATGATTGTAATGGACGACCAGACCTGCATGGTGGACGTAGCGCGCTATTTCATTTCTTTCCTGACCGAAGAATCCTGCGGCAAGTGCATCCCCTGCCGCGAAGGGCTGAGATCTTCTCTGGAGATCCTCAACCGAATCACGCAAGGGAACGGCGCTCCGGGCGATGTCGATCTTCTCCAGGAGGTAGCCGAGGTTATGCAAGACTGCTGTCTCTGCGCGCTCGGCACATCCGCGTCCAATCCGGTTCTTTCCACTATCCGCTACTTCAAAAATGAATACGACGCGCATATCAAAAACCATCAGTGTCCGGGCGGAGTCTGCAAGGAATTGATTGAATATACTATTGACGCATCGAAGTGCGACGGGTGTCATGCCTGCGTCCGAGGATGCTCGGCCAATGCCATTATGGGCGATGTGAAAAAAATCCATACGCTGGACAAAACCAAATGTATCAAGTGCGGCGCCTGCATTGAGGCTTGCAAACGTGAAGCGATCCGCAAGGTTTCCAGGAGCTATGCAGCATGAAAACAATCAAAGTAAAAATCGATGGAATTGAGACCGAAGCTGAAGACAGAACGCCGATTCTCAATATCGCGCAGAAGCTTGGGATCAAAATCCCGACCTTGTGCCACCACCCGCTCTTAGAGCCCTACGGCGTCTGCCGCATCTGCACAGTCGAAGTCAGATCCGGCAGGCGCGTCCGCATGGTGACGGCGTGCAATTATCCCGCGACGAACGGGATTGAAATCCTTACCAACTCCGCGCGCGTGCGGCGCGACCGCAAACTTATCATCGAATGGATGATGGCCCGGTGCGGCCACGTCAAAGTGATTGAAGATCTGGCGAAGGAGTACGGCGTCAAAGAACCGCGATTTGGCCGCGGCGATGACGACTGCATCCTGTGCGGCTTGTGCGTCCGGGTATGTTCGGATATCGTCGGAGCCAATGTGCTGGGATTCTTCAACCGGGGAGCCACGCGCGAAGTCTCGACGACTTATGGAGAGACTTCGGATCAATGCATCGCCTGCGGAGCCTGCGCTTATGTCTGCCCGACCGGCGCGATACAAATCGAGGACGACGCCGCGCTGGTTCACGAAGCGCTCCCGCTCGGTCCCCTGACCCCGATTCACATTCCATTCCTGCAGGCAGTGCCGCATCAACCTGTCATCGATCGCGACTCCTGTATTTACTTCAAAACCGGCGGATGCAAAATCTGCGAGAAGGTTTGCGAAGTACGAGCTGTAAATCACGCTCAGGAGGATACGGTGGAGCAGATCGATGTCGGCGCGGTCATCCTGACTACCGGATTCAAGCAATTTGACGCTAAAAAAATCCCGGAATACGGCTACGGCGTATACAAAAATGTGCTGTCCGGGCTTGAGTTCGAAAGACTGAACTGCGCCTCCGGGCCGACCGGCGGCCAGATACTGCTCGAAAACGGCGAGCCTCCCAAGAGCGTCGGGATTATTCACTGCGTCGGGAGTCGCGACGAACGTCACAATAAATACTGTTCCCGCGTCTGCTGCATGTATGCGCTGAAATTCGCCCACCTCATCAAAGAAAAAACCGGAGCGGATGTTTACAACTTCTATATCGACATGCGCTGCTTTGGAAAGGGCTACGAGGAATTCTACCATCGGCTGTTGGAAGAGGAAGTGCGATTCATACGCGGCCGTGCGGCGGCGGTCACCGATTTTCCCTTCAATGAGCAGGAGGTTGGAAAACTGATAGTCCGGGTGGAAGATACTCTGATCGGACAAGTGCGCCGGATCCCCGTAGACATGGTCATCCTGGCAAGCGCCCTGGAGCCTGCGCAAGACGCCGGCGAGGTCGCCCATACTTTTAATATCAGCTGCGGCAACGGGTTCTTCACCGAAAGACATCCGAAGCTGGCCCCGGTTTCCACCGCGACCGACGGAATCTACATTGCCGGCGCCTGTCAGGGCCCCAAAGACATTCCGGACACTGTCGCACAAGCCGGCGCAGCCGCTTCAGCGGTCCAGTCGCTGATTTCCAGGGGAGAGATCGAAGTCGAGTCGGCCACAAGCATTGTGGATTCGGACAAATGCTCCGGTTGTAGAATCTGCAATACTCTCTGTTCCCTGTCGGCTATCACCTTCGACGCGGAAAAGAAAGTGACCGTCATCAATGACGTTCTCTGCAAAGGCTGCGGCACCTGCGCCGCCGCATGTCCGAGCCATGCAATTATCGCGCGGCACTTTACGGATGAGCAGTTGATCTCTGAAATAGAAGGAGTGCTGTATGACGTTCGAGCCTAAAATATTGGGGATTCTCTGTAACTGGTGTTCGTACACCGGCGCGGACCTCGCCGGCACATCCCGCATCAAGTATGCGCCCAATGTTCGTGTCGTTCGGGTCATGTGCTCCGGAAGGGTCGATCCTCAGTTCATTTTGAAAGCTTTCGCTGAGGGAGCCGACGGCGTACTGGTGGCGGGCTGCCACCCTGGAGACTGCCACTATATAGAAGGAAATTATAAAACCATTCGCCGCATGGCCCTCGTAAAAAGGATGCTGGCAGACTACGGGATAGAACCGGAACGATTCCGGCTGGAGTGGGTGTCCGCTTCCGAAGGCGACCGTTGGGCCCAGGTCGTCAACCAGATTACCGAAGACGTGCGAAAACTAGGGCCGTCGAAGATCAAGCCGAAGAGCAAAACGAAAAAAGCTCCCCCAGCGGCTTAACGAACCTGAGCGCGGGCATTTTGCCCGCGCCAGATAAATTATATTTGATCGAACTCGGAGGTTCGGATGGCAAAACTCAAACTGGCGTCATACTGGGCTTCAGCCTGCGGAGGGTGCGATGTCGCCATCCTCGATGTGCACGAAAAGATACTGGACATCGCCGCTGCGGCGGACATTGTGTTCTGGCCGATCGCAATGGATTTCAAATATAAAGATGTAGAAGCGATGCCTGACGGGCACATCGACGTAACTCTCTTCCATGGAGCTGTGCGCAATTCGGAAAACGAACATCTGGCGCATCTCTTGCGGGCGAAATCTAAAACGCTTGTTGCGTTCGGATCTTGCGCTCACATCGGCGGGATTCCCGGATTGGCGAATCTTTTTTCCAAAGAAGAGATCTTCAAGCGCGTTTATCATGAGACTCCCTCCACTGTGAATCCGGAGAGAAACGAGCCTCAAACAAAATTCACGGTGGCGGAAGGAGATCTGACCATCCCGGAGTTTTATAATACAGTCTATACTCTCGATCAGGTAGTCGACGTTGACTATTACATGCCCGGTTGCCCTCCGACTCCAAAACAGATCTGGAACGTCGTGCAGGCGATCGTGAGCGGAAATCTGCCGCCCAAGGGCTCCGTCGTCGGCGCATCCGAAAAAACGCAATGCGATGAATGCCCGCGCAAAAAGCAGGAAAAAAAGATTACAGGGTTCAAGCGGATTGCGACGGAACAACCCGATCCGGATACGTGCTTCCTGGAGCAGGGTTTTTTGTGCCTGGGGCCGGTCACGCGGGGCGGATGCGACGCCCGCTGTATGACATCGGGCGTTCCCTGCCGGGGTTGTTTTGGCCCTCCGGATGGCGTTATCGATATGGGAGCCAAAGCTATATCCGCCATAGCATCCATAATCGAGGCTAAGGAAGAAGCCGAAGTGGAACGTATCATTCAACAGATCCCCGACACCCTCCGCAACTTTAAT
Source organism: uncultured Acidobacteriota bacterium (assembly GCA_964441405.1). GTDB lineage: Bacteria > Acidobacteriota > UBA6911 > UBA6911 > UBA6911 > UBA6911. The sequence goes on along the minus strand of CAYTYP010000003.1, from coordinate 4,427 downwards.
CGGTTCGGAATCCCGGCATCTCTCATTACAAGGAAAATATTATGAAACGCATTTCGATCGATCCCATTACAAGGCTTGAAGGCCACGGGAAAATTGACATTTTTCTCGCGGAGGACGGAAGCGTAGCCAACGCCTACTTCCAGGTTCCTGAACTCCGTGGTTTCGAGAAATTCGTCGAAGGAATGCCCATAGAGGAAGTTCCACGCATAGTAACCCGGATCTGCGGGGTGTGCCCGGCTTCGCACCACTTAGCTTCAGGCAAAGCTGTTGATGCCGTCTATAAGGTGGATCCACCACCGACAGCTAAGAAGCTTCGGGAAATGTACAATTCCGCCGCATTTATTCATAGCCATATCGCCCACTTCTATGCTCTCGCCGCAGCTGACTTTGTAGTGGGTCCCGATGCCGATCCGGCAAAACGCAATATCCTGGGAATTGTCGCTATAGTGGGCGTCCCTGTCGCAAGCGAGGTCCTTAAAAGCCGCGCTATCGCTCAGGATCTTCAAATTACAATCGGGGGAAGATCCACGCACCCTGTCTGGACGCTTCCCGGAGGAGTATCCAGAGGAATTACCGAAGAGCAGCGAAAAGAGATTATAGAAAAAGCAAAAACATTGGTGGAATTTTCGAAGTTCTCCCTGAAACTCTTCGACGACGTCGTTTTGAAAAACAAAGCTTATCTGGATATCATCCTTTCGGATATCTATGAAATGGATAGCTACTGGATCGGGACTGTCGATTCAAAAAATCGTGTGAATTTCTACGATGGCGATGCCAGAGTGGTGGATCAAACGGGGAAGGAAGTTTTCAGGTATAAGGCTCACGAGTATCGCGACTATATTTCCGAACGCGTTGAAAAATACAGCTACCTGAAATTTCCTTACCTGAAAAAAATCGGGTGGAAGGGATTCGTGGATGGGCCCGAGTCGGGAGTGTATATAGCGACGCCTCTCTCTCGACTGAATGCCGCCGACGGCATGGCTACGCCATTGGCTCAGCAGGAATACGAGAAAATGTACAGCGCACTGGGCGGGAAGCCGGTTAAAAAACTGATGGCAACGCACTGGGCCAGGCTGATCGAGTTGCTGTATGCATCCGAGAGACTCTTGGAACTCGCTCAAGATCCCGAAGTGGCGTCGCCCAATATCCGCACTCTCCCGACAGCAGTTCCCTCCGAGGGCGTTGGAATTGTGGAAGCGATGCGCGGGATTCTGACGCATCATTACAAGACGGACGAGAAGGGATTGGTTACTCAGGCCAACCTCATCGTCGGCACGACCAATAATAACGCGCCGATCTCCATGTCCATCAAGCGAGCCGCCCAAAAGCTGATACAACCGGGCAAGGAAATCGGCCAGGGCTTGCTGAACATGGTGGAAATGGCTTTCCGGCTTTATGACCCGTGCCTCTCCTGCGCAACCCACTCCCTGCCGGGAGAAATGCCTTTGATCGTGCAGGTGATTGATGCACAAGGCGAAGTCATCCACCGGGAAGGAAGGTAGTAGCCAGTAGTCAGTCGTCAGTAGTCAGTAATCAGTTATCAGTAGTGAGGTTTTTACTGACGACTGACGACTGACGACTGACGACTGACTACTGGCTACTATGAAAGATACGAGAATCATAGGTCTTGGCAATTCCATACTGCGGGATGATGGCGTGGGAATTCACGCAGTGCGCGAGATTGGTCGTCGACTCTCAGCCACAGGCCTCGACTCAACCGTAGATATTGTGGAGACCGAAGTCGCCGGTTTTGCGCTTATGGAATTAATGACCGGCTGGAAGCAGGTCATTCTCTTGGATTGCATTCAGTTCGATGGCGTAGAACCCGGATCTGTAGTCCAGATTGAGCCTGAAGATCTTCATACTTCCCTGCGGCTACGTTCCGTTCACGATATCGACTTGCCGACTGTGATCGAACTGGGCCGCCGGTTGGGCTTTGCTATGCCAAAAAAGCTTGTCATTTTCGGGGTCCAGGCAGAAGATTCCCTTACATTCGGTGAATCCTTAACGGACTCTGCGAAGCGCGGCATGAAACAAGCCGTGGAGTTGGCGCTTCGGGAAGTTTTGAAGAATGAGGTTGCGCGATCTTAATTGCTCTCTTTAATAAAAGGCGATGTAAGCTCCAATGACAGCGGCTCCCGGCAGGATATCCAAATCCAGCATAAAAGCTAAGCTGATCAAGAGCTTTTCAGTAGCCATCCTTATCCCGTCTCTGGTTGCAGCCGTTGTCGGCGTTTTAATGATCCGGCAGCAAATCTATGTTCAAGCTCAAGCCCGCATAACATCGGATCTCGAATCTGCCAAACAAATTTATCAGAACTACCTCGAACGCCTTAAGGATTCTCTCCGGATTCATGCTACCCGGATGATTCTATACGGGGCTTTGGATAGAAAAGATCTTAGCGACGCTTTTTTCGACGAAATGGAGCGCATCCGAAAAGCGGAGAAGCTGGACATCCTCACATTGTTTGATAATTCAGGAAAAGTTTTTTATCGAACGTGCAATCCATCTTTACGGAGCGACGCTCAAAGTCAGGATGTTTTCGTCCAATACGTGCTGCAAAAAAAAGAGTCTGTCTCCAGAACGGATATTGTCGCCCGCGAAGAACTGATCAAAGAATCAAGTTCGTTGGCTGAGAAGGCGTCGATGGATATTACTCCAACGCCAATGGCCGGGCCGGCCGGCCGGACTCAGATCCGCTCAGGAATGATGTTGAAGGGCGCAGCGCCGGTTTTTACCGCCGGGGGCAAATTCGTAGGCGTCCTGGTAGGCGGCGTGCTTCTCAACCGGAATTACGACATTGTCGACAAAATCCGCACGACTGTTTTCAAGGGCGAAGCCTACAAAGGCCAGCAGGTTGGCACAACAACCCTTTTTCAGGATGACATTCGCATTTCCACAAACGTGCAAAACGCCGATGGAAGCCGCGCCATAACAACGCGTGTATCCGCTGAAGTTGCAGAAGCGGTGCTCCGGGGCGGCAAAACGTGGCGTAGCCGGGCTTTTGTCGTCAACGATTGGTACATATCGGCCTACGAACCGATCCGAAATCTACTTGGAAGCACCATCGGAATGCTTTATGTCGGCGCCATGGAGCGACCTTACCAAGACATCCTTTGGAAAAACCTGTACGTATTCCTGGGAATCATATTGCTGGCAATGGCTTTGATCAGCGTGGTTGCAATAACCGTCGCCAATCATATCTCCCAGCCAATCCGCGCAATGGCCGATGCGGCGAAAAAAATATCGGAAGGAGATTATTCTCAAAAAGTGCAGGTATCCTCGGAAACCGAAATCGGTTTCCTGGCTGAAAATTTCAACAGCATGGTATCCGAACTTGTACGAGCGCACCAGGAATTGCGGGATTGGGGCGAAACTCTTGAACGAAAAGTAGAACAAAGAACCGCTGAGCTCAAGGCGATGCAGGCTCATTTGATTCAATCAGAGAAGCTGGCGGGCGTAGGCAAGCTCGCAGCAGGCGTAGCTCATGAGATAAATAATCCGCTGACCTGCGTACTTACCAACAGCAGCCTTATGCTTACAGATCTGGAGCCGGACGATCCACGCCGCGAGGACCTCCAGACTATCGTCGATGAAACTCTTCGTTGCCGTAAAATCGTAAAGGGACTCTTGGATTTCGCCCGTCAGACCAAACCACAGAGACAATCGCTCGATATTAACAAGGTCTCAGAAGATGTACTTAGTCTTGTAAAAAACCAGGCTTCTTTCCAAAACATAACCATTCAAACAGAGCTGGATCCTAATCTGCCGGCTGTTCTGGCTGACGCCGATCAGATGCGCCAGGTCGTGCTTAACATCATCCTCAACGCGGCAGACGCCATGTCTCAAGGCGGATCGATCCGGATACGATCGTGTTTGGAGCCAAAATCAAAGAATGTCATGTTGAAAATATCGGATACAGGGCCGGGAATACCGGAAGAAATCCAGAATAAGATGTTTGAACCTTTTTTCACGACCAAGAAAACCGGAACCGGCTTGGGTTTAGCCATCGCGTATGGAATCATAGAAAGACATAAAGGACGGCTGCAGGTGGAAAGCTCACCTGGACATGGAACCACTGTATCCATTATTTTATCCACCGATGATAAAACAGCCGATGATTAGTATGGAATCCCCAAAAGTATTAATTGTTGACGATGAACCTACCATATGCAGATCTTGCGAAAAGATCCTTTCCAGGGAAGGCTACCAGGTAAAGGTCTCTTATTCCGGGAAACAGGCGATGATTCTGCTCGAACAGGAACCTTTTGACATCCTTTTTACAGATCTCAAGATGGCCGAGATGGGGGGGATGGAATTACTGGAAATGCTACGGTCGCGTTTTCCTAATATCGTTCCTGTAGTAATCACAGGCTATGCCACGATCGCTTCTGCTGTAGAAACCATGAAGCTCGGCGCGTTTGAT
>CAYTYP010000002.1:0-205661 GCA_964441405.1 uncultured Acidobacteriota bacterium | reverse complement strand
TCGCTTGCCGTCACCGTAATGACGTTCGATCCGCTTTGCAGCGTTATCCCGGCCGCAGACCAGTTCCCTGTTCCGCTTGCCAAGCCGCTTCCGCCGCGGCTGTTCGACCAGGCCACCTGCGTGACACCCACGTTATCCGAGGATGTCCCGCCGATGTTCAGGGTGGCAGAGCCTGTACTGTATGTCGTATTTGCTGTAGGGGAAGCTATTGCAATTGCCGGAGCCGTCTGATCGCTTGGAGCCAGAACAGTAACGCTGCCGTTATTACCAATGGAAGGAATAGAATTTGGGTAAATAGCTGTATCAGAAACCATAATTTGATTGAGGCTTAAAGTGTTCACGCCTCCCACTGCGCTTCCCGATATGCTCAATTGAACATTTACCAGAACGCCCGAGCCGATAGCATCTGAACTTAATCCACCAATAATAAATCGCACTCCACCTGGGATTTTGTCATTATAAGAAACAGTTTTATTTGCATTAGTTACGGCAGCGCCGGCCGAATGGGAAACATAAGCCAGAGGAGAGGAAAACATTAAATCAAACTGCAAGGAAGCAGCCGGGGTAGCGGATGGACTGAATGAAATGGGAATGCTTACAGTAGCGCCGGGCAATCCGGATCCGGATCCCGCTGTAATGACGGCGGATTGAGCCATTGCATGTCCGCTCAGGAGCGTCGTAAAAATAAAAAGGATAAGCGCCGCGTGGATAGCCGCTGAAAAAGAAAATCGGCAACAGGACGTCGCCGATCCGGGAATCAAACTGTTTTTCTGCGTCATTGACAGCTCCTGAGGCCAAGAACAACATTGTTTAGAATTTGGAGGTCTAAAACATCTATTGTTCCATTGTTATTAAGATCATAGCTGCTTGAAGGAGAGGTAATTCCCAGGACAATATTGACCATTCTTTGTATGTCGAGCACATTGGTGTTGCCGTCGTTATTCAGATCGCAGGAATTTCCGTTTACGTTCACGCTCACTTCATTTGAAAAGTCGCTCTCGTCGCCGTATGCATTAATTGCTTTAATAGCAAAATAATAAGTCCCTGAATTCAGACCGGTAACGGTATACGATGTTTGGTTTCCAATTGTTATCGGTTCGTTATAATTCCCTGGGGCGTTTCCGACATATACTTTATAGCCGGTTACTTCCGGAGATTCGCTGGCATCCCATGCCAGCATTACATCGGCCGCTACGCCCTGACCCAAGCAGAAGAAAAAAAGGAACAAGGCTAAAATCGACATTCTACTTATCCTGGTACAATACATATCAGCGTCCTTTTCGGTTGTTGATGGTGTTACTATCGGATGAATGTCAATTTCGTTTGGTGATGGGAATCACGAATCATGATCATTAATTCTAAAATACTATACTGTTTAGTATTTTTTTTGCGGCGGAGATTGCAGTGGGGCGGTTTGAAATTCTATGCTAAAATGCAGCCTTCCAAGGGCGGGTGAAAGATTCGACTGGGAAAACGGTGAGGGATTCCCTGTTGATTTACTTTCACCTGCCTCTTTTTTTAAGGCTTTTTAATCTGATAAATACTTGTTTACAGCGGTGTTTTTGTTTTTATGATCCCTTCCGGACCAGGACCGTTTTAGCAGTTTCGAGAATTATCAGTGAATCAAGAAACCACGACATATTCTTAATATAAAAAAGATCGTACTGAAGTTTTTCGATGGTATGTTCCACTGAATTGGCATATCCATAATTGATCTGCGCCCATCCGGTAACGCCCGGCCTCACGGTATGACGCAGCGGATAATAGGGGATCTCTTTTTCGAGCTGATTTACGAAATGGGGACGTTCCGGTCGTGGGCCGACAAGGTCCATATCCCCGCGCAATACATTATAAAATTGAGGCAACTCATCCAACCGCATCCGTCTCATAATTTTTCCGATTCGGGTAACCCGATCATCTTGGTTGGGAGAAGCCCACACGGGTCCTGACACCGTTTCGGCATCCTGACGCATGGATCGAAATTTTATCAATTTAAAGGTTTTCCCGTTCTTTCCCACACGTTCCTGTTTGTAGAAAGCCGGACCTTTGGAATCCGATTTAATCAAAATCATCAAAATCAGGATTACAGGCCAACAAATCAGCAACGATAGCGACGAGACCACAAGGGACAGGATGCGTTTTCCCAAAAGAAGCCGTTTCGATACGGTAAAACCGGAACTAAAAACCATCCAGCTCGGCTTGAGATTCTCGATTGGAATTTTTCCGGCCACCCGTTCATAAAAGGTGGTAGCCTCTTCGACTACTATGCCTCGAGTCTTAAACCCGAGAAGCTCTTTAATGGGGAGTTTCCCCCGGCGATCCTGCAACCCTACAATAATGCTGTCTATTTTATTGTCTGCAACCAGCTGTGTCAGATCATCGTATAGTCCGATCACCTTAGGATTCACAATTGAGACGCCCACGAGTTGTGGATTGTCATCCACAAAACCTAAAACTTTAATACCTAATTCGGGATGTCCTAATATTTCTTTTACAGCTTCGCGTGCAAGGTTGCCGGTTCCTAGAACCAGCATATTGGTATGAGGTGGGCGGTTGAACAGGTATACCCGCACCAGCGTGTGCCATAAGACCAGAACAATGGAATTAACAATGATGCTAATGCCGAAAACTCCGCGCCCGACCATCAAATCGGTTGCGATAAAATACAGGATCGAGAGAGCGACGGTCGCCATGATCAATGCACGGCACAAACGGAAAGCATATTCTTTCGAGGGGCGAGCGGCCCGGAAACCGTAAATATCGTGAAGATGCAGGGAAACTTGAAATATGATAGCGATCAAGAGCGCCTTGGGGAGAATTTGTCGCGCCTCAATCCATGAAAGCGGGAAAGTATGGAGGCGAATATAATTGGCCACCAAGACTCCCTCAACCAGCAGAATAGTCTCAAAAAAAACAACTCCTAGTTTTCGCAATGCCAGATAACGCCACATATATTATCAAACTCAATTCTGTTGTTTGCTTTCTTACTATTCATCGACAACCGAAGCAATACACTTAAATAAAACATGGCGACTAGGTCAATTGATCTCTGACAAGCATTAGCTCGGTTTGGTGAGGACAAACAAATTATATAGCTCGTTCAAACATTGTCAATAACCACATGGTTTGTGAAATTTGTTCAATCTGTGGTCATTGCTTTTTGACAGACGTCCGTAACCGTCGAAAAGCGGAAATCCTGAAGCAGTTTTTCGATTTTGCTCTGCATCCCCCTAAGGTTGGTATAGTGCCTCAACCTTGACTTAAGCGGAGCAGAAATTCTCGGTTGATCCGGATCGAGTTCCCAGGGGTGGAAATAGACCATTGCCGGTTGCTTCTCCATTTTATTAATCTTCCGGATCGCCCATTGCGTGTATCGGTAGGGCAGAAGTCTCAGATATCCGCCGCCGGCGGCGCCAAAGTTATTTTTCAATCTGCGAATCGTTGTTGGAGGAAATTCCATAATTCCGCCTCTCCAATGCGGAAACCTTTCGGCGTCCGGCATTCCATAGAGATCGTGCCTGATTGGAAAAATTGAAGAATCTATCTTGAATCCTTCCTCGGCCAAAATATCCAAAGCCCATAAGGTAGCGCTTGTTATTGAAAAACTCGGCGCGCGATAGCAACAGACAGGCTTTTGCACCTGGTCCATTAAGAACTGGCGCGCTCTATGGATATCCTGTCGAAACTGTTCCGGGGTCTGACGTCGGATATGCTGGTGCGCGTAACCATGGCAGCCGATTTCATGTCCGGAATCTGCGATCTTCTTTGCCAGACCGGGATAAAGTTCGGCGACCCATCCAAGCATGAAAAACGTCGCTTTCGTCTCATACCTGTCGAAAATTTCAAGGATGAGGTCGACATTTTTTTCCACCCGAGGCAGAAAAGAGTTCCAATCGGCGGTAGATATCCGGCGCGCGAAAGCTTCTACATGAAAATAGTCCTCGACATCAACGCTCAGCGCATTCACCGGCTTTAAATTTTGATTCAATGAAAGTGGCGACATCTGCAGTAACACATTCAACAGATTTCAATAATTTTAATTCGCGAAATCCGTGGCGTTTTGTTTTCGGAGTATATATAAAACTACGGCTGGACCGGCGTCCCTTGTTTGTTGCCTTTGCCCTTCGATTTGCCGTAATAATACTGGTAATAATAGCGCGATGAACTCATTTGTTTCTGGCGATTAAGAACGACGCCGCAAATCCGGTCCCGCCCGATGCGGTTGATCGTTTCGTTGACGAGTTTCGCGGGGGTGGAGTTCACTCTTACGACCAGAAGGACGGTATCGCACAATGGAGCTATCATGGTCGCATCCGCCAGAGCCATGATGGGCGGGGAATCCACGATCACCCAGTCGTAAGATTCGGCCGCTGATTTTAATACTTGTTCCAAACTCGAGGAACTCAGCAATTCCGAAGGATTCGGCGGCAGCGATCCGGAAGGCAGGAACCGGAATTCAGGATTCACGGATGTCAGCAGTGAGGATCGGAAATCACTTTTTCCTTGCAGGACTTGCGCTGTGCCTACTTTGTTGCTTATTCCGTTCAAGCCAAAATCTCTGCCGGATCCCAGCTTGCGCATATCGGCATCGATGACAACCACCCGCTTCCCGGATTCCTGGGCTATCACTCCGGCAAGCCCGCATGAAGTAAAACTCTTCCCTTCCTGTGGAACAGTGCTTGTGACCAGGATTGTTTTAATGCCGTTCTGCTTCTGCATGAGGTTGAGCCGCGTGCGCAGGAGCCGGAATTGTTCGCCGATTATGGTGAGCGGATTCAGCACGTTCCTAAGCTGATAGCTGCAATTTTGCAGGTCGAACTTGTCATAGGCTTCCATTTCACTTACTATCGGCGACGGTTCCTGGATCACCGGGACAGGTTCAAATTCCGGCGGCGCGAATTCAGCCTCCGGAACAGGCAAATCGGCTTCGACAGGCAAAATGGAAGGCTCGAGAGAAGCTCTTTTTCTGTTTTCGGACTCGGTCTTTCTTAGAAAATCGAATATTTCACTCATGCTGGTTTAGTTCCCATTTCTTCTATCGACATGAAAAGCTTGTTTACTTATTCTATTCTTAATAGAGTGCACGGCTAAGCAATTTTTTGTTTAATATTTTTCTTCTCTTTAGGCACAATAGGAATCGTTACAAGAACAGGCAAGTTAAGAAGCTTTTTCGCTTCTTCCTCGCCGCCGATCGTCGTATCGAGTAGCTCCCGACCAAATGCTGCGCCGAGCCCCAAGAGAAAGCCTCCGCCGATTCCCATCAAGATAAGCTGCAAACGATTGATGTTTATTGGTTTAACCGGAAGATTGGCTTCATCGATAATTCGGTAGGTTTCATTCTTCTTATCGGTTTCGACTGTCGTTGCCATTTGGGTGCTGAATTTTTGTTTCTGAAGATTGTCGAATCGTGCTTGTAAAACGCCCTCATCGCGCAGAAGAGTCGACAATTCCTGTTCGAGTGAAGGCGCAAGCTTCAAGCGGTTCTGGTAGACTCTGATCTGCTGAAGAATTTCCTGTTTTTCTTTTTCACGCTTGGCAATTTCATTCTTGATGCCGTCTGCCGTAAATTTAAAGGCCGATTCCATAGGATCGACCTCATCGGCAATTTTATCTTTTTTCCCCGTTTCGGATGCTGCCTCACCGATAGGGGTGAGTTCGGTTCCGGCCGCAGCTCTTTGAGCTTGGACCTGTTGCTCAATGCGACTGATGTCTCTCCTGATCGTCACTACATCCGGATGATTCGGTGTATATTTGGCCGCGTATTGCGCCAGCAGATTTTTCTTGGCCGCCAGTTCCACTTCTAAAGAAGTTGGCCCCTTGGGTCCTGTTGTTCGCACTGCAGAATCCGCCGGGGCAAGGCTTTGCTCCAGCAGTCTTGTGCGTCTATGTTCCTGCATTTGAAACTCGAGGTTTTTCTGGCGCTCCAGCGCTTGTTGAATGGCATTTTCGGATGCATTCAGTTGGGAATGCAATCCGGTTATGGCGCTCATATTCGCGGTTCCCTGCTCCGGCAATTCGCCCAGATGAGCCGCTTTGAATTGTTTGATTTTTTCGCCCTGGGCGGTAAGAGCTTCGGTGCTTTGCCTTAATTGCTCGTCAATGAACTGATCGGTGGCAAGCACTCTATCTTTTTGAGAACTGTTGCTGATGCGGATGAGTTCCTGGGCAATCTGTCGTGTGACTGTTTGTGCATACTGCGGATCAGTGGATATAAAGGAAATGGTAAACGTGTCATTCGAAGTTTTTTCGATTCCTATCTGTTTTTGAGCGGCCCTGACTGCATTTTCCATGACAAATTTAGGATCTGTCCCGTAGCCATACATTTGAAGCTGCTCGATCATCCGTTCGAGAAAGGTGCGGCTGGTAACTTGCTCTCGAATGCTGCTGATTCTATCTTCGGGAGTCGACCGAACGGTCGGACGCACGTAATCGGCCGATACCATGGGGCCTTCAACCACAACCCGCGTCTCCGATTTGTATATGTTGGGCATCTGCAAGGCGTAAATCAGCATGCCGGAGCTCACCAGAACAAACGCAATCAGGAAATACCAGCGGCGCTTCCAAATTATCTGTAAATAATCAGCAGCTTCAAGATGGGTCAGGTCTTTCATAATTTTCGTCACTCATTCAAAGGATTATCCGCTTAGCTCTCTGTTCCGGCATGCTCTTCTGAAAGCCCGGGTAGGGCGCCCCGGCGTCGCATTTTTTCTAGGGAACAGATACTGTATCTCCGCTTTTAAGGAGGATATTCTGATGCAGATCCTTTCCATTGATAACATTTTTATAGTTGAAAGGAAACTGCTGGATTTTTCCATTTACATTACGGAATATTCTAATATTTTTCGCTTTGGCAAATTCGGTGATGCCGCCTGCACGCGCGATGATATTGAGAACAGTCGTAGGGGAACCTAAAGGATATTGTCCGGGCTTGGAGATCTGTCCTACAACCGATACGGAATGGCTGAATACCCTAATAACCGTTACATTGACATTGGGCGACTCCACAAATTCTTTTAATTTCGCGGCAATCTGTTCTTTAAGCTGTTTTGGGGTCACTCCGCTGGCTTGAATGTCGTTAACCAGCGGCAAGCTGATTTTTCCATCAGGACGGACGACCAACTCTCTTACCGAGAGCTCCGGCTCTTTCCAGACGCTGATGGAAAGGACATCTTCGGTCCCGATTATGTAGTCTTCATTTTGAGCCTCCTGCGCCAACAAGCAGAAGGAGAACAGTAAAAAGCTGCAGCAGCCAAGCAATATTTTTTTCACAATCCCTCTCCCAGGTTTTCCAACGAAACTACTCCGATTAAAGAGTATCATGCAAGAATGCTTTTATCCAAAGTCCCTTAGTGAAATCGGCATCCGGTCGCGTGGAGATTATCAAATTTTTACTTCCCTATAATGTTAATGATTCACTGCAATTCAGCGATTAGTATATCGGTAGTTTGAGTATTTTCCGTAACTTGCGTAATAATTGGTCAAAATGAATTTGCTGGGTTAAAATAAGCTATCCCTCACGATTGGCGGCCTATTTTCCGGCACGCGGTTATAAACTTTTTATTTCTTGGAATATCTGTGTCGATTATCACCTGTAAGTCAGAGGGCGAAGCTGTATCCGGGATATGGGACGAATTCGTTTGTAATTCCCCATCCGCAACCATTTCGCATCTCTACGGATGGCGCCGGATTATAACGGAAGCCTATGGCCATAATTCGTTTTACCTTACAGCTCAGCGCGATGGCAGGGTATCGGGAATACTTCCACTTATTCATGTAAAAAGCCGTTTATTCGGAAATATTCTTTCATCGATGCCTTTTCAGGATTACGGGGGCATCCTGGCGAATGATGAAGAGTCGTATAACGCTCTTCTGAAACAGGCTCTGCATTTGAAAAAAGAGCTTAATTCCGAATCTCTGGAGTTGCGACATCGCAATATATTGTTTTTCTCTGAAGGCAAATTGCGTCAGGACAAAGCTACGTTAATTTTGGATATTTCCGTAGGCCCTGAAACCCTCTGGAAATCATTTTCCCCAAAAGTCCGAAACCAAGTCCGGAAAGCGCAAAAGTCAGGTCTCAGCACCCAATCTGGCGGAGTTGAGTTGCTTGAGGAATTTTATCTTCCATTTTCCGTCAATATGAGAGACCTCGGATCTCCAGTGCACCATCCCAGGTTCTTCGAAAAGATCTTTTCTGTTTTCAGCCACAACGCCAAACTCCTGCTTGTACGCGAAGGCAAACAAGTTGTTGGTGGCCTTATAGCGCTCTTTTTTAAAGATGTAGCCATTGTGCCTTGGGCGTCCTGCTTTCGCCAATATTTTTCAAAATGCCCGAACAACCTCCTTTATTGGGATGCGTTCCAGCTCGCATGTGAACGCAACTGCGCTTTTTTCGATTTCGGTCGTTCTTCTTTTGGCTCTGGAACCTATAATTTCAAACTGCAATGGGGCGCAAAGCCAATCCCGCTTCACTGGCAGGTTTTCTCCCATAAAGAAATAAAAATCGCTTCGGAGAGTTCATCTCTTAGCCTTGCGTCCGCTATTTGGAAACATTTTCCAGTCACTCTGGCAAATTCTCTCGGCCCATTATTGCGAAAACATCTTGCCAATTGATGGAAGCCTCTTCTTCTCAATTTCTGTTAAAAGAACGAGATCGATTTCACAATGTCTATTCGCCACAAGATTTATTCATAAATAATTAGCTGCAAATTATCCATGAGTCATGGATAGGAGCAATTGTCAGAAATTCACTTGCTTTTGTAGTTGTACAAGCAGTCCGGAAATAATATCAATTCTGAGGACTAGGCATACATAATAATGATACTTGGACGGACACTATTAAAGAGTTCTTTTACAAGAACGTCAATTATATTTCCACAAATAATAATCACATTTGTAATGACGCCTTTTATTATTCATTCGCTTGGCGACAGAATGTATGGCTTTTGGGTATTTGTAGGAACATTTCTCGGGTATTATGGCTATCTTGATTTAGGATTATCTTCAGCCGTTACCCGTTACATTTCTCGCGCCATTGGGGCAAAGAATAATGATGAAATTAATCAGATTCTTAACAGCTCGATTATAGTATTTTCAATAATTGGAATATTTGTATTATTGATATCGGCTGCTATTATATTAATTTGTCCTTATTTTATACATAGCGTTTCAGAAATCAGCTTATTTCGCAAGATTGTTGCCTTGCTGGCAATAAGCATTGCGACCGGATTCCCAATACGAGCATTTTCCGGCGTATTGGATGCGAATTTACGCTATGATCTTTCCACATATGCAAAATTGATAAGACTCCTCATAGCAAATATTCTGATTTATATTTTGTTAATTAATAGCTATGGAATATTCGCAATTGCTTTTGCCTCATTTATATCAGGCATGCTGGAATCTTTCTTAATTGTATTATTTGCGCTTAAGACATATCCAGCTATTTCAGTCAACTTATCATTATTCAATCATGCAATCATAAAGCTGCTTTTTAGCTATAGCGGAAAAACTTTTGTTGCGCAAATGGCAGACCTGTTGCGCTTTAGAATCGACACTCTTGTCATAGCAGGATATCTCAATGTTGGTCTTATAACGTATTATTCCATTGGCTCACGATTTGTTGAATATTTCAGCCAGATAATGATTAACGCCACAGGAATAATGTCGCCCGTTTTCAGCCAATACGATGGATGCGGCGAATACGATAAGATGAGAGAGCGCTTGCTTGAAGTGACTCAGCTTTGCGTTATTTCATCTTTATATATCGGGTCGTGCATTATCTTTTATAGCAAATATTTTATCGCCAGATGGTTGGGCCCAGGCTATGAGAGCAGTTATTATGTTTGCGTCATCTTGTGTATTTCTGCGACCATTGCACTTATGCAAACGACAAGCGTTGGATTGCTGTATGGAATATCGAAACATCATTTTTATGCTATCGCTAATATATGCGAAGGAGTATTAAATCTTATCCTTAGTTTGATATTAGTTAAGCATTACGGCATATATGGCGTAGCATTAGGAACTGCTATTGAGACAGTAATATTTAAATTGTTGATCCAACCGGTTTATATTTGTAAATTAATCCACTTATCTTTTTACAGATTTTATATTAATACCATTATAATTACTTCTATAAAGCTTGCAGTCCCGTTATTGCTGTATTATTATTTAATAAGCGATTATATCCGTCCCCAATACTTAAGTATTATTGAGTTCTCGTTTATTCAGTTTGTATTATTCGCCGCCTATATTTACTTTTTTGTTATGGGATCAAATAATAGATCCCATATTAGAAATGCTCTTGGTTTTCTTACCAAAGAAACCTTAGCCTAGCTAATATTTTTCAGGGAATTCCGGCTTTTAAGTGGATGTAAACTTGGGGGCCAGCCCCAAGCCCCCGGGATTTAGCGCTTTCGTACCAATCCCGAGACAATTAGAATACGAAACGGGGTGCTATTGAAACACCCCGCCTCGGTCTTGGTCCCTGAGTCGGCGCTCGGGGTGCTTCCCAGCATTGCCCTATCCTCCGCCCAGGTCGAGTTCATTGTACAGGAGATGCGCCGAAGCGGAGTGACCTATTCAAGACCGACAGCTTTACGAACAGATTCTTGGGATTGCCAATCCATGGTTTGTGGAACGCGTGGAACTGAAAATGGAACAAGGTGAAGTTCACGTTTATCTGAATCATCCCGTTGGTGTTTTGTGGCCATGCCCGGAATGTGGCGCCTTGTGCAACGTATACGACCATCAGCCGACGCGAGCTTGGCGGCATTTGGACACCTGCCAATACCAAACAATCCTTCATGCAGATCCGCCGCGTAGCAATTGCGAAAAACACGGACCGAGAAATGTAAAACTGCCATGGGCAGAACAGCGGAGCCGTTTCACGCAGTTGTTTGAGCGTCTGGCAATCGACTGGCTGGGAGCTGCAAGCCAGAAAGCGGTTGCCAAACATTTGAAGCTGAGCTGGGATGAAATCCATGGAATCATGGAACGAGCTGTTCAACGAGGCTTGGCGCGCCGTGAATCAGAGCCTTTGAAATATATCGGGGTTGATGAGAAAGCATTCCGCAAAGGTCACAACTATCTAACGATCGTTAATGATCTGGATCGCGGTCGTGTCTTGTATGTGACCGAGGACCGAAAAGAGACAAGCCTGGATGGATTTTGGCCAACGCTCAGCGAAGAGCAAACCGATGGGATTGAAGGCGTTGCCATGGACATGTGGGACCCGTATGTTAACTCGGTAAATAAAAATCTGCCAAATGCAGAACAAAAAATCGTTTTTGACAAATACCACATTGCAGGACATCTCGGAGATGCCGTTGATCGCGTTCGCCGGCAGGAGCGCAAAGATCCGAATGCGGATGACTCTCTTATAGGCACCAAATATCTTTGGCTCCGGAATCCTGAAAACTTTACGGATGAAGCTTGGAAAGCCTTCACGTCTTTGCGTGAAAGCACGCTCAAGACAGCCCGAGCATGGGCGTTAAAAGAATCCGCTATGTCCCTGTTTAATTTCACTTATGAAGGTTCGGCACGTAAACACTTCAAGTGGTGGTACAACTGGGCAACACACAGCCGATTGCAGCCCATAATTGATGTAGCTCGCACTTTGAAAACGAGACTCACGAATGTACTGACTTATTTGAAACATCGTATTACGAATGCGACCAGTGAATCAATCAATGCCAAGATTCAGTGGGTGAAGTACACAGCGAGAGGATTCAGGAACAAGCAGAATTTTAAAACCGCGATATACTGTAACAGTTCAGCCCCTAATGGCTTGAGAAAGCAGTGAAGGAGTGGGCAACCCGGCGCGATGAGCTCGCACAGTCTCTGTAAGGAATTCAAGGATATTACGTTGTTGTATTTTGCAGGTTGCAGCCGCAGTGAGCAACCGAGCAGTTGCGACTTCTCCCTTTTTGCTCCTGTTTCCAAAACATATTTTACGCCATTGCACAGCGGTTCGGAGCGTACGTTCGGAAATATTATTGGTCGGCTCAACACCTGGATAACGTATGAAGGCAAACAATCGCTCGGTTTGAGTGAAGAAAAGGCGAGCCAAGGCGCGCACCTCTCCATCGGCGCAATCCAAATGCTTTTTAGCCAATGCAAAGAATTTCTTCTCCAACGGGATCGATTTCTGGATGAGTTGGTCGCGATCAAAGTCGCCTTTGCGAAATCGATGCCAGAACCGAAAGAGCCGCGCATGCAACGCCAGAGCATCACGGGCAAAGTGATCGGCGACCGTCGTTCGTGCGAACTGTTGTATTCCAAGCAGGTCTCGTTTCAAATGAGCCCAGCAGAATTGAGCCACTCCCTTGTGATACTTGATATAGGCGCTGAAACGGTCGGTACAGAGGATGCCCAGGAATTGCGGACCAAGAAGCTGATACAACACTTCGGAACTGCGACTCTTGGCTATGGCGAAAAATGCGAAAGTGCGCGCTACGAAAACCCAGAGCCAGAGTTTCACGCCAGCGTCGCGCCATCCAGTTTCATCTCCATTGAGGACAGGTTCCTTTGGAAGCTGCTGTTCAAGCTCTTGATAGCCGGGCTGCAGGGCTGCGCTGGTTTCTTCCACCGCTTTCTGTGTGCTGCCAAGACTTATCGGAGTGGCAAAAACGTTTTCCAACAGCTCTTCCTTCTTCCGCCTGGGCATGCGACAGATAACGGTCAGATAGGCAATCAACCCCGTCAGCTTTGGACCGAACTGATTAAGAATTTCTTTTGGAACCGGCGCCCATATAACTTTGCCGCAATCAGGACATGTGATCCTCCAGAACCGGTATTCCGTAATGTGGGGGCGGATTTCAGGAAGTTCGGTCACTTGATGCCTGTGTGGATTTCCCGTCTTACAAAGTCCCTTTCCATCTTTGGGAAATCGGTGGCCGCACGTGCAAGCCGAAGGGAAGACTTCGATCACTTTGTCTGCCTTTTCGGTGGGAACCAAAGCGCGATACTTTCCAGCGTGCCCTGGTTGTCCCCCGGGTTTGCGCCCGGATTTCTTGCGCTGAGGATGGACCCGTTTATCCGCAGCGGGGCCGTCAGAGGAAGGTGGTTTCGAAGAATTGGACGAGTCCTTCTTTCTCCCTGCCAATTGGTGTTCAAGCTCATCGATTTTTTTGTCGCGGTCGGCCAGTTCTTTTTCAAGCTTCTTAAGGAGTTCAGCTTTTTTCTCGAGGTTGGCGATTCTTTCCTTGTCTTCGGCTGCCTTTTTTCGAAGGTCTTTGACTTCCTTGCGCAAATGGTCGATTTCATGTCGCAGCCTTTCAAACAAAGAAGCTGGACGAGGAATGAAAGACCTCGAAGGAAGCTGATCATGCTGCTTTCTGAAGGGGGCGGATATTTTCATCCACCTTATCGTAACCAATTTCTAGCGAATTGTCCAGCATGGATTTGAATGTTTTTTCATTTATGGGGTGAACTGTTACGATATACTTTCATTGCGGCGGCCTTAACATGGCCCCCTGAGTATATCCACTAAATACCCAGATGAGCCATTTTTCAACGTGATGGCAACAGCAATTCTATCTCTCATTTGCAAGCAGATTCATTTTCCGGCGCAGAATTAATGATTCATGCTTGCTGTGAAACCAAACCAAGGTTCCTCCCCTACATTTAAATAAGGAGTTGTAATGTTATTCACACCTGGACCGGTTGAAATGGATGATGAAGTATGCCGGATTGGCGCTCGACGCAGCCTGCCATACTTTCGAGCAAAACATTTTGCCGATACCGTTATTAAAGTCAGCAACGACGTCCGCTATCTTTTCCAGACACAATCCTTGCCTCTTCCAATTACATCCAGCGGCACTGGCCTTATGGAAATGGCTGCAACCAACCTTCTCGATCCCGGCGATAAAGCTCTTGTCATCAATGGCGGCACGTTCGGACAAAGATGGGCCGACATTTGTCGATGCTACCAAGTCGATACGCGAGAATTCAAATGCACGACGGGAAAGTCCCCAGATATGGATTTGTTTTCCAGTATGCTTAAAGATAAATACGATGCAGTTTTAGTAAATATGCATGAAACCTCTACCGGATATCTTTACGATATAGAGAAGATTGGGCAATTGGTGCAAAAGAGTGGAGCCGTATTCATTGTCGATGGTATCAGTTCTATCGGCGCCGATAATTTCCGAATGGACGAGTGGAATATTGATTGCGCTCTGGTCAGCACTCAAAAAGCATTGGCTCTCATGCCGGGCCTTGGCTACATCGCTTTTAGCGAACGCGCGTTGAATCGTTGTTCGAAAATCAAACGAGGCCGATACTATTTCAATGCAATTGATTACCATGCAAATATGCAACGAGGAATGACGCCGTTCACCCCTGCCATCGTCTCCATTCTTCAGGTTGAAGAACGAATGAAACATATCAAAGAAATGAGCCTTGAAAAATGGATTGACCGGCACGCAAACCGCGCATATTCCTTTAGAACCAAGTTATCAGAGGTCTCGTCTGATTTAGGAATATTCCCTGAAAGGTGTAGTAATGCTATGACTGCGGTTGCATTACCTGGAGATGTCACAACCGAAGCAGTGATACGATATATGAAAGATACATATGATTGGTGGTTCGCACCCAATGGCTCTGGGAACAGCTCATACTTAAGGGTGTCTCACATGGGATCACTAGAACAAGAAATCCTAGAACTCCTTCCCATACGACTTGCTAACGCGATAGAGTTCATTCGCCAAGGAGGTGTAAATTGAAGGCAATAATCATGGCAGCGGGAGTCGGTTCGCGCCTGAGTCGACATATCAAACATTTGCCCAAGTGCTTGCTCACTTTTAGCGGCGAAACCATCCTTTCACGCAACCTTCGAATTTTAAGAGATAACGGCATAACAGATATAATCGTCGTATCCGGATATAGAGCGGCATTGGTTCAGGAAGAAATAAAAGATAAAGCCAAATTCGTACTCAATCCCTTCTTTAGGGTCACGAATAGCTTGGCTTCCCTTTGGTTTGCAGCAAAAAACTACGATCTCTACGATGATCTTATAATATTCAATGGAGACGTTATTTACGAAGAAGGAGTTCTTAAAAAAGCTCTTGAAGCATCGGAATTGCCGACCATGTTGATCGACACGAATGTCATTGATACAGCCGATTATCGTCTCAAGACTCAGGACAATTGTGTGATCGATCAAGGCAAAGAACTGAGTAATGACAATACCAGCGGGGAGTATGTTGGCATTGTAAGATTCGGACGCGAAGTCGTTCCGCTATATCTCTCCCGCCTTCAAGAACTTGTTGAGAAGCAAGAAAATTATGGGATGTGGTGGGAGGAAGCCCTCTTTAATGTTCGTGATGAGTTCCGGGTTAAAATACATGTTGCCGATGTAGCCGGTTTGTTTTGGGCCGAAGCAGACTATGTCGAGGATGTGGAACGCATAAGCCAATGGTTTAAAGCGCATTTGGAAGCAAATGACAGACATTCAAAATAATATGAATTCGCAATTGCAGACGTTAAAACCGGAAGATTTTAGTAAAACAAGCTCCTCCTCCAATGCGCCTGTTGAAATTCGGCGGCTTTGTCAAAACGATTCGGTAATTGAGTTGACGGAGCTGTTGCACCGGGCGTTTGCAAAAGGCACTGATCAGCCCTTCGCATATCCTGCGGCGATACAGGATGCTCACTCAACTCTGGAACAAATCCAGGATTCAACATGCTGGGTTGCAACTGTTGGCAGCGAAATTGCAGGTTTAGCCATTCTGAATAAGCCGCATAGTATGAGCAAAAAATCGTCCAATGATCGCCGTTTCGGGGCCCATCTTCGCCAGCTCGCCGTGAATCCCCTTTTTCAGGGCAAAGGCCTTGGTTCGCAACTTCTTCAGGCTTGTGAACGCGATGCCATAGATATGAATGCGCAACATCTCTGGGGCAGTTCACCAGTGGGGTCTCGACAGCTTTCTCTATATCGACGCCACGGCTATCAATTGATGCAATGTTTAAAATGGCCGAATACTAATTACACCAGCGTTATTTTCAGCAAGCGTTTTACTGGAAAACTTAATTTCCGAGACATTGCTGCCTCAAGGCTGGTTTATTATAAATCTCTTGCCTGGCATCGATTCGGCTTTCTGGAACGCGGCGGACTGGTTCCCAGTATCAAGCAGTTTCTAGCGCTCATTTTATCACTCTTAACAAAAGTTTGTTTATCCCTTAGATGGTCCAGGCAAAAGCATATTCTGCTTTGCTGCAACAATCCTCTTATGGCGGACTATCTAACTCCTTTTTGGGAGCTTTTGAAAAACGATCCGCGATTGCTTTTCAAGCTTGTTTTTGTAGGCCGCGCCGAGACGATGGAAGAAGCTTACGTTAATAGTATCCGTGCAAAACTCCCCATACCCTGCGTTTCCTCACGGTGGGCGCGCATCCGCACCTGGGATCTTATTGTCCTAGCTGATCATGCCTTCAATAACGCCATGCTCCGATCACCACGGGTATATATCGGGCATGGACCAAAATGCAAAGTCCTTCCAGGAAACGATACAGAATATGCTTATGGAGAGGATATCTATGATCGCCATGGGCGCATTATCTATTCCAAAATATTTGCCGAAAACGAGAGCGATCGTGAAAACGCTTTGCAAACAAATCCCGAGCTTAAAGATGTCGTAACAGTTGTAGGAAACCTGGAGAATGATCAAGTGCTGGATCGAGTTCATGATCGTGGCTCTATTCGTCGATCTTTGGGTTACAGCCCCAACGATGTTGCTGTTTTTATCATAAGCACCTGGGGAGAATATTGCCTTTGGCACATAATGGGCGATGGCCTTTTAGAAGAAGCCCGGAATTTGCTGGGTGAATTTAAATTCATCTTAAGCGCCCATCCGCACGAATTCCGCGCTGATACCAAAAGCAATCGGATCTGGGGAGAATATCTTCGAACTCAACGCCAATATGGCTTTCTTGTACGCGAGCCATCCGATAGTTGGATCCCCTATATGATAGCAGCCGACATTGTTATTTCCGACTACACCGGGCTTATTGAATATGCAGTTCTGCTGAACAAGCCCATTATTTTAACGCCGGTGCCGGATAACAATATTTGGAAAGATTCCATCATAGGGAAAATTCGCCAGTTTGCTCCTTTGCTAAACAACCCCAAAAGGCTTCGAGAATATTTGATGAATGCCCTATCTAATTACCCGCTTCCAAAGCTACTTGAACTCAATAAGGACATTTATTGCCATCCAGGGGAAGCAGCGGTCCGCATTCGTCAAGAAATCTATTCACTCCTTAAAATACCGGCCACGATTGCCAATAAACATAATCCCTTAATTTAGTATGCATAACTATAAGGCGTCCCTGTTTTTTGGCAATTGAAAGAACGAAGCAATTAATGTCGGGTTACACTGCATTTGTTTTAAATAATCAACGGGTTTTAACTTCATATTGTCGGGACCGACGATAGCCATCCGGCCAATGCCGTTGTTTCCGAGTTCATTCCCATGCCAATCATCCGGATTCAATTCCGCTCAAGGTGAGAGAAAGAATAACTGAGGATATCCGAATGGATGTGAGTGTAATCATTCCTGCCTATAATGCGAGCAAACTTATCGGACAGGCAATTCGCTCCGTTGCCGAGCAAACGGTTCCAGTATCGCAAATCATCGTCATCGATGACGGCTCCACCGACAACACCGCAGATATCGCCGCTAATGCCGCCCCCAATGTCACCCTTATAAAACAAAAAAAACAGGGTCCATCCGCAGCCAGGAATCGAGGCCTTGAGATTGCTCAAGGAGAGTTGATCGCATTCCTGGATTCGGACGATGTATGGATGCCGAACAAGATCGAGCGCCAGCTTTCATGCCTGAGCCTTGAAAACGGAATTAGCGGCATAGCTTCTTCTTTCGAAATTTTCGATGATACCTGCCGGCCGCCCATTCCATGCCTGATAAAAGACCAGGAACTGCGCCAATGTACCGCGCTTGAGTTCATTGCAAGCCCCAAGATAACGCCATCCACCTTGCTCATTGATCGTCGAGTTGTGGGCGAACTGCGATTTCCCGAGGACATTGGGGACGGAGAAGATCTGGTTTATGTAAGCATGATGCGGGCTAAAGGACCACTGCGAGCAGTCGAAGATATTTTAGTTGGACGCCGCCGGCATGGGGGCCAATTAACGCAACTCAAAGGGCATTTCCGCCGTAGCGTTCAAGCCCGTGTTCAATGGCTGCGCCAAAATAAGAAACTCCTGGGGTTAGGTCCCGATCATTCAGAGCGCGAATTTTGGGAAGCAACAGCAACCAATGTGTTGGCGCGGCTATGGATGCGCGATATCCGGGGATTTAGAGCCTGGCGGCAGGAACTGATTTCCATTTGGCCGAAAGACCAAGCTATTCCGAATCGTTTATTGTCTCGAACATATCCCAGATGGATTTATCTCCTAAAGGATTCTGTCAATCGAATGCTTCATTAATCCG
Source organism: uncultured Acidobacteriota bacterium (assembly GCA_964441405.1). Classification (GTDB taxonomy): domain Bacteria; phylum Acidobacteriota; class UBA6911; order UBA6911; family UBA6911; genus UBA6911. The sequence continues at coordinate 187,209 of CAYTYP010000002.1, read as the reverse complement.
CCCGGTTCGGCTTCTATCCTAAGCGACGACCGAACGGGATGCGAACGGAAGCGTCCCATACATAGGCGTTGATCAAACCTTGCGAACGGTCACTATGAACAAACCAAAAGTAATTGATTGTAAAGAGCGCTTAAATCCAATTAGAGTTTTGGTTGAAATCTTAAACAACGACCTCAATACCGGAGCTGCTAATGATTTTCTCGATTTTGCAGCATACGCTCATCCGCTGAGAATCGATCTGGTGTTTACTGGCCCGCTGAGTCAGGAAATGTCCATTCGAGCTCAGCGGTTGCACGTTCGCACGATCTTTTCACAAAATCGCACCTTCTCAAGAGGAACTATTCCCTTTTTTGCAATAGATGCTATTCGTTGGATGTTAAGACTTCTAAAAAACAAAATCGATGTCGTGCATTTGGATCACGCCGGCTGGGGCACATCGCTTGCATATGCCGCCTATAAGTTGGATATACCGGTGGTAATGCGTGCAGGCGGCAGATATCACAGCAAGAATCCGGCGAACAAGTGGACGGATGCATACGCTGCAAATTGTGCCGCCCATGCCTCCTTGCTTCTAAATTCACCATTGGCATCGAAGGTTTTCGTGTTGGGATCTTTTTTCGACGTCGCTCGCTTGAATCCACCCTTTCAACAAGTCAAAGACATACCTTCCAAAGAACAGGGCCAAATCCGTTTCCTTTACATGGGCCAATTGGTGCCACGGAAGGGTATAGATACGCTTATAAAGGCGTTTGCCGGTTTGACGAAACCAGCCGATCTTTTACTCGTCGGAGGGGATTGGGACGATGAAGGATATCCATCGCATATTAAGGCTCTAGCCCAGGATTTAGACCTAGGCCAAAATGTTCACTTTGAAAATCACCGAACCGATGTGGGCGCTTTGTTGAGTAATTGCGATGTTTTCGTCCTTCCTTCGCTTGAAGATGCGCGCCCTCGCGTAATAATTGAAGCCATGTATCTTGGCAAACCCATAATTGCAACACGAGTCGGCGGCATTCCAACTCTCGTCGAAGACGAAACCACCGGGATTTTGGTTCCCCCGAATGATCCAATCGGATTGAAAAACGCTCTGGATCGTCTTGCCGGAAATCAAGAATTGAGAAATTTATTAGGAAGCAATGCAAGCGCACGCGCGTGCAATGAGTTTAATCCATCGGCAACTGCACAAAATTACGCGCATATGTATAGAAAGCTCTGCGGCGCAAAACGCAAGACAAAACTTAAACCTCGTTTTTAGGTCGCCGTGAAGCCTTCATCTTTGGGGTGGCACAGGAATTCATCTCTTCGAAAATTTACTTCATTGACTGCCGGATAGTATGGCCTTTTCCATTAAATTGTGACGGATATGCTGGAATACCTGCTCTATTTTACGACTATCTTGTTGGTGTATATATTTATCGGATATCCATTAATACTATTTTTTGTCGCCAAGCTTTTCCCAAAATCCCATTCCCATGACTCCTTGTACCAACCTAACGTTACCATTGTCATTTCAGCTCACAATGAAGAGGCTGTCATCGGCAAGAAATTGAAAAATACCCTGGTCCTGGATTATCCCAAAGAAAAGCTGAAGATTCTTGTGGTTTCCGACAGGTCGACCGATGAAACGGATGCTATCGTCCGCTCATTTCAAGGTTCCGGAGTCGAACTTATACACACAAATAAACGCGGCGGAAAAACTGCCGGACTCAACCAGGCGATGGAACAGGTTTCAAGCGAAATCGTAGTTTTTTCCGATGCCAACGCCCTTTACGAACGCTCTGCCATCCGGAAAATGGCCCGGCATTTTTGCGATCCTTCCGTAGGCTATGTTGTTGGACATGCCCGATATGAAGATCTCAGCCAAAATGCCGCCGCCAACAGCGAGCATATTTATTGGAATATGGAAGTCAGGATTAAGCAACTGGAGTCGGACTTCTCGTCGATAGTCGGTGGAGATGGGGCTATTTACGCCATTCGACGCGAATTGTATGAGCCCTTGCGGGAAACCGACATCAACGACTTTGTCAATCCCCTTCAGATTATCTCCAAGGGATATCGCGGAATTTTCGATCGGGAAGCTTGGTGCAGCGAAAAGCCCGCCGCCGATTTTCAAAAAGAATTCGCCCGAAAGGTCCGGATCACCAATCGCAGCTTTAACGCAATACTGCGCTTGCCTGTTGTTTGCAATCCCTTAAAATTCAGACGGTTTGCATGGCAGCTTATCTCGCATAAACTACTGCGATGGTTTTCGCCTTTCATCATCCTGGCTCAATATTTGATCGCTATCTCCATAATCCATAAGCCTCTTCCGATGGCTATCGTCATTATCTACAGCTTGATCGCCTTTATGGCTTTGCTTGGATGGTCTCTCCGCCGCAATGCCAAATCTCCCGCCCTATTCTATATTCCCTATTATTTCGCGCTGATGAATGTCGCTTTGATCGCTGGAATTATTTTGCGTTTCAAAGGCGAGGTAATCACTATCTGGGATACTGTTCGCGAACGGAGCTCCGGAAGACAGCAACTGGTGGGAATCGTGCCATTTTTACTTTTGGGAATTCTTCTGACGAGCTTTACTCGCGTCTGTTTTTTTTATGGATATGGGAGTTTATTGCTTCAAATAATTGTTGTATTAGCCATTTTTAGCCTCTTCCATACATATATAGGATACCCTTTAATTCTGGGCCTGTTAGCCCGTCTTAAGCCGATCAGAATTAAGCGTGACGAGCAATATCGTCCGAACGTTACACTCCTTATTCTCGCCTATAATGAAGAAAAAGAAATTGAAGCAAAACTGATTAATTGTATGGAAATAGATTACCCAAAAGACAAGCTGGACGTAGTTGTCGCATCGGACGGATCCACCGACGCCACCAATCAGTTAATAAAACAATATGCCAACTCGCAGATTCGTCTTCTCGATTTTCCCTATAATCGAGGAAAAGTAGCGGCGTTGAACGATGCCATGAGGGAGATTGCATCTGAAATCGTAGTATTTTCGGATGCCAACGTAATGTATGAGCCTCAAGCCATAAAGAAACTGGTGCGCAATTTCGCAGATCCGCAGGTGGGCGCGGCGTCGGGAAAGGTGAAATTACTGAATGACACCCTCAGCTACCGGGATGCGGAAGTCTTTTATTACAGGATCGAGCATTTCATTCAGGAAAAAGAATCGGCGACCGGAAACATGATTGGAGCCGATGGAGCCATGTATGCCATTCGACGCGAACTATTTCAGCCTCCCCCGGATGACACCATCGTGGATGATTTTGCCATAACGATGGAAATCGCTCTCAGAGGCAAACTCGTGGTCCATGAACCGGAAGCATGCGGTTACGAAAAAAATACTCAGGAAATTCATGGAGAATTCAGACGCAAGGCTCGTATTATCGCGGGGGGTGTTCAATGCTTTATTCGCGGAGTCGGCATTCCCCCCGCCAGTCAAATGTTTTTATTCTTTAAGTTTATTTCTCATAAACTGTTGCGGTGGTTTTTAGGCCCAATTACAGCGCTTCTCATGCTTCTATTGCTCTGTATTAAAATCACTCAACCGCAGCGCGTTTTTTCCGCAATTCTTTATTTAGCGTTGGGATGGATTATTTTGTCCATCATCGGTCAACTGTTTCGATCAACCAGAAAAGCCATGCCCATTGCCATTTGTCACTATCTCATGACGATGAACGTTGCGACGATTGTCGGATGTTATCTTGGTTTCACGGGGCGGCAAAAGGTTAATTGGAAAAGCAACAACGCAACATAGCTTTTGGTCGCTGATACTATGTGTGGAATAGCCGGTTTTTTCCGAAGTGGATTTTCAAAGACGGATGAAGGACTCCTCAATAAAATGGGAGAAACCATTCAGTATCGGGGTCCCGATGCATCCGGCGTTTATCTTGACGCGGATATTGGTTTGGTCCATCGCCGATTGAGCATTATCGATCTTTCGGAAGCCGGGATTCAGCCCATGGCTTCCTCGTGTGGCCGCTATGTCATCGTATTTAATGGCGAGATTTATAATTTTCTTGAATTGCGGGCAAAATTAGAGAAACAAGGATATCAATTCAGGACGCACACCGATACGGAAGTGATCCTGGCGTGTTACGCCGACAAAGGGATCCAGTGCCTTCAAGATTTCAACGGCATGTTTGCTTTTGCGCTTTGGGACAAGCAAACGCGCAGGCTTTTTCTCGCTCGCGATCGAATCGGTAAAAAACCGCTCTATTATTTCTCCGAAGGCGACAAGCGCTTTGCCTTTGCCTCGGAGATCAAGCCGCTTCTGGAATTGCCGGAAGTTCCACGTTCCGTTGATAAAACCGCCGTTATTGATTATTTGAAATATCTCTATATACCTGCGCCCAAAAGCATCTTTAGTGGAATTTATAAGCTGCAGCCGGGCCATTACATAACCCTTGCTCCCGGTGAAAGACCGCAAAGCATGGAATATTGGGATGTCCATTTTGGCCGGACGAAGGATTTGGATTTGGAAGGTGCAGCCCAACAGCTCCATAACCTGATCGCCTCCAGCACGGAGCTTCGCATGATCGCAGACGTTCCGCTTGGGGCCTTTCTCAGCGGAGGAATTGATTCAAGCGGCATTGTCGCGTTGATGGCCCAGATATCCCAATCAAGCGTCAAGACCTGCACGATCGGATTTAACGATCCCGACCATGATGAATCTTCCTATGCGCGGCAAGTTGCCCGACAGTTCAAGACCGATCACACGGAGTATGAAGTACGAAACAACCTCGCAGATACCATCACTCGCTTGCCGCGATATTTTGATGAGCCGTTTGCCGATTCTTCCGCTGTCCCGACGTTCCATGTATCTCGCCTGGCCAGACAAAAAGTTACGGTTGCGCTGGCAGGGGACGGAGGAGACGAAAACTTTGGCGGCTATGAAAAGTATATAACCGAACTCATAGAAAACCAGGTACGAAGCATTACCCCCAGATGCGTTCTATCGCTGATTGGAGGGTTCACCAGGGGGCGGACGACCACAATTGCCCGCAAAGCAAACTCACTTGCCGGCAGCGCCCTCCGGGATCCCGGAAGAGCCTTTTATACAACCAACACGTGTATAACAGATGAGCATCTCGGATTGATTCTTGCAGATTCGCTCAAAAAGGAATGCTCCGGATATGACGCCGCCGATCATACGCTCCGGCATTGGAAAAAGATGTCGGACGCCGATCACATTGCCTGCATGCTCTATACGGATATAAAAACGTATCTTCCCGGCGATATACTTGTTAAAGTCGATCGCATGAGCATGGCTCATTCGCTGGAGGTTCGAGCGCCCCTGCTCGATTATCGTATTGTGGAGTTTGCAGCGGCATTGCCCAGTTCCTGGAAAATTCACAATCGAGACAAGAAATACATTTTAAAGAAATCCTTTTCCAGGCATCTACCCAACGGAATTCTCGATCGCAAGAAACATGGGTTCACCGTTCCTTTGGATTCCTGGTTTCGTAATGAGTTGCGCTCCCTCGCGCTGGACGCCATAATTCATAATAGCGTCCTGGGCGAATATTTTTCTATCCCCGGCGTACAATTTATGTGGGACCGACATCAAAAGGGAGTCGCCAACTACGGAGACCTGCTTTGGAGCCTTCTCTGTTTCTCTCTTTGGCATCAGAAGTACATGCAGGGCGACAATGTTTGAAAACATAAAAGCTGATATTGGACGATTGCATCCGAGTGGAAAAGCATCCATGCGATCGTTTATTGCCGGTTTGCTCTCACAGGGATTCCAGGCAATTCTTGTGTATCGTTTCTTTCACTGGCTTTACAGGAACAGAATCCCCGGGCAGCCGTTTCGCTTTTTCCTTGAACGGTTTATCGAGATAACCACCGGCATATCCATACCCGCAGAGTGCCAAATCGGCAAAGGGCTGCGCATCCACCATTTTGGAGGCATTATCTTTCATCCGACAGCCCGGGTTGGAGATAATTGCACTATTTATCAAGGAGTCACAATCGGTGACCGAGGGGGGAGCGGCGCTGCGGCAAAGATCGGGAATAATGTACTCATCGGCGCCGGAGCCAAGGTCATCGGAGAAATATGCATTGGAGATAATTGCGTTATCGGAGCCAATGCAGTCGTGGCTAAAGAAATGCCTCCCGGCACTGTCGCACTTGGAGCTCCCTGCCGCTTCAGTCCCATTAATAAACAATCGGTTGAGCCAATTGATTAAACAAATCCAAACAAGAATAAAATTATGCGCATTTCACTATTAATACTCCTCATCGTCGTTTCAATACCGCTGGTTTTGCGTCGTCCCTTGCTGGGAATATCGATATATCTAGGCTTGAACATTATCAGGCCCGAGATGTTGTTCTGGGGGGGAGTGCGTGGCAGCTATGTTTTCAAGACCTATTATGTCCTGCTTATAGTCGGATGCTTCATTAATGGCTACTTGGCTAAAGCCGGCCATGTGCTGAAGCGTGAATTTTTGCTGATGGTCTGGCTTTTTCTTGCAATAGTCGTCTCTATTCTCTTCACGCAATACCAGCCCTGGCGACAGGATTATTTTGCGATCGAATTTCTGAAAAGCCTCGGCATCTTCGCTATGCTCTATATGGCAGTGGATAAATTCGAAGACGCCAGGCGCGTTCAATATGTTCTCCTGGGGTGCTTTGCTTTTCTTGGCGTCTGGGGAATAGAGCAGAGTTTTCGCGGCAACGAGCGGCTGGAAGGATTAGGAGGCCATTCATGGGGAGATTCCAACGGAATCGCAGCGCTGTTTGTACTGTTTTTACCTGTAGCTCTTTCCGGCGCTTTTACCAATAAAACACGCCTGTGGCGGTTCGCTTCTCTGGGAATCACAGCTGTAATCATTGCAACGATAATCTGCACCAAATCCAGAGCCGGACTGCTGGGGCTTGTGGTCTGTTTATTGGCATTTGCCTTTTATTGCCGTAAATCATGGAAACTGACTGCTATTTTTCTTCTTCTGTCGCTTTTGGTAATTCCCTTTCTCTCACAGCAATATATCGCCCGCATGCGGACCCTGGATGTTTCCGAAACCGAAGAGCTTGACGGATCCGCAAGGTCGCGTCTTATCCTTTGGAAAGCCGGGCTTATGGTGTTTGCCGATAATCCCATCGTGGGCACGGGTTTTTTGACTTACCCGGAAGCCAAAATGAAGTATGAAAATCGTTTTTCATATTTACACGATGATTTTCGGGAAATGGTTTTTCGGAAGGCGAGCAAGAAGGTCACTCACAATACCTATATACAGGTTTTATCCGACTGCGGTTTGTTGGGCGCCGTTCCTTTCTTTCTCCTGGTGCTGGGAGGAATAGCCAATGGATTTTATGCACGCCGGCTGCTGGCAAACGCGAATTCCGAATCCCGAAATAAAATTCTATTGCTATGCGGAATAAGCGCCGGGATAACCGGATATGCCTTTTGTATTGCAACAATAGATTCATTGCTGGATTTTCTCTTATACGTACAGATCATCATTGCGGCGATCATTCATAGAATGCTCATCCGCCATACTGCGGATCGGGCGATTTTCGAAAAGAATACGGATAACCTGCCGGAATCGGCGCCGGCAATAGAAACTTCCTAAAGAAATCAGACTATGATTCCGGGCGATATTGAAAAAAGCCTTCTTTTGCTTCTCGATCCTTTTGCAGAGGATTGGAAAGATGGGTGGCGGTTTGTCGACTGCCGGCGTTCTTCGGATTTATTCAGTTCAACGCCCGTTGAAGATAAATCCAAACGGATTGTTTACTGTTTCAGCCGGCGCAGCCATTTAATTTATTGCCTTTTTAAATGGCACGCACAGAGATACAGGCTGAGCGGCGTTCCAAGAAGAATGTTATATGTAAACGACGGCCTTATGTCGTCGCTTTTTGATGCAGAAGAAACCGCCTGTTATCGTCTTCTTGTCACTCATCCTATGCCTACCCCTTCCACCTTGAGGCAAAAGCTTATGGGGCGGCTTCCCATTTCATGGAGAGCCGAGAAAAGATACATTGTCATGCAGGAAGAAATTCCTAATAAAAACTCGAGCATCGACGGCAACGCCTGCCTGGCTTTGGATAAACAGAACTTCATGTTTTATTCGAATGTGCAGGGCAAGCTGATGTTGACTACCTCCGACACTCTGCGTTCCGGAAAAGGCTCCATTATCAAAACTACAGCAAATTTGGATTATGCCGGAGTGATGGAAAAAGAGTTCAGGACAATGTCCCATATAGCCGATTTACAGGGTAAAGCGATTTCGATTCCCCCGATCGGTAGACTGATAAAAATCGGCAACCGTCCTTTTTTCGCGGAAGAATATGTCCGGGGGGGGAATCTTCGAGAAATCATCCATTCTCTTTCTCATAAAAACAACATACCAAAGATCTGCGGGTATCTTGATCGGCTTCAAAAATGGTTTGACACATACCGCTCCTTTTTTAAAGGAAAGCCTTCCAGGCTGGAATCATGCTATGACCATTTGTTTAAAGCCTATAACGAGTTGTACGGCTCGTGTCGGGAAACTCCCTCCATTCTGCAAAAAGCATCGGATATAATCTCGGACATCTCAAAGAGCAACACCTGCATAGTTCCAATATTTTCCCATAATGACTTATGGCCCGGCAATTTCATCGTCCATTCCGACAACCTGGTTGCGGTTGACTGGGAAAGAGCTGCGCCAGGTCGCGCGCCACTGTTCGATTTTTACTGGATGATGATCTCGTTGGCTATGGAATACATTGTGTCCCGCATTGGAGTCATTGACTATGCCCGGGCATTTCAAATGTTTCTTACAGAAACCGATGAAGTTTCCCGGCACACAGCCGGCAAGCTAAAACAATTTCTCGAAACGCTGGGAATACCCGAACAGCGGCATCAACATTTTCTCTTCCTCTTCCTCATGGAGTGGTCGGTCCAAGGATATCTGGCTCTTGGCCATTCCACCCCAATGGATGCCTTGGCGCATGGTGAATTGCTCCGATTTGCGGAAATCCAGTTCGGTCCTATTCTTTAAAATATAGAAGGTTCGCATGCGATTCTCCATAATCATTCCTGCCAAGAATGAAGAATCCAATATCCGATATTGTCTCGAGTCTCTAAAAACTCAGGCTTTCCCCGCCCATGAATATGAAGTCATTGTAGTAGACAACGGCTCTTCCGATGCAACCGTATCCATCGCCAAGGGTTATGGCTTTCGTGTTTATGTCCAACCGCATTTATCCTTATCCGGATTAAGAAATTTCGGAACAACAGTCGCATCGGGCGAAATTCTGGTTTTTTTAGATGCGGACTGCATCCCGACAAAGGATTGGTTGCAAAATATCTCTTCAGCTCTTGAGGATTCCAGCATCGGAGCTACTGGTTCCACGCCCGTCGCTCCCCCCCATGGCACATGGGTTGAAATAATCTGGTCGAGTTTCCGCACCCGACGAAAATCCCAATGCTATGCAACATGGATCAATTCATCCAATTTTATCGTCAGAAGAGACCTGTTCGTTTCGGTAAACGGCTTCAATGAAAATTTAACCACCTGCGAAGATGTGGATATCTGCATGCGGCTCAATAAGATATGCACGATTTTATTTGACCCGTTTATCAAGGTCGTTCATTTAGGAGAGCCCAAAACGGTTCGGGAATTTTTTCTCAAAGAAATATGGAGAGGCAAGGGCGCCCTAAGCGGCCTGTTCAGTCACGGCTTTCGCATATCCGAATTCAAAAGCATGGCGCTACCTCTTTATTATTTCGCTATGACTTTCTTATTGCTTGCCGCCGGCGCGTTTAAATATCTCAATATTTTGCTTGTTGTCGGCTTATTATACCTGCTCCCTGCTGCAGCATTTGCAGTTTGGATCGTTTCGATCACAAAACATAGCCGTTATTTTTTTGGTTATGCTTTTCTTTTTCTTCTGTATGCTAATGCACGCGCCGTTGCGTTATTTCTAAAATGATTTGTTCCATTATTGTCTCTTTTTCTGTTTTTTGTGCTCTGGCTCACAGCTGATTGTCATCCCATGTCCGAGAATCTTATTTGGCATTAATATGATGGGGTAGATCATGAAATTGCATTTAAGGGAACATAACACTTACTATTGTTTGATTGCCTTTCTTTGGGCGCTTCCCTTAGTTGCCTCCATGGCCATAGCAGCGCCAGTCATAAATTTTACAGACATCGATTCAGGGCCAAAAAACGGAAACACGGATGGGGCAAACGGGCTGACATCCTTGCAACATGGCGCTATCGTGACCCTATGGGGCAATAATCTTGGATCCACTCAAGGAACCTCCAAGGTATTTATAGGCTCGGTTGAAGCGGCGCACTATTATTATTGGAAAGACGCGAATGGCTCTCTTCCGGGAGGTCCGGCAGATTTGACAACCTATCATAAAATGCAGGAAATTGCATTTTCAATTCCAGCTGATGCGGTTGATGGGGTCACAACCATAAGAGTGGTGGTAAACGGAGTAATATCCAATGCGCTTCCGTTCACGGTAAGACCCGGGAATATCCTATTTGTAGCGCCTTCCGGTAAAGACGCCGCAGGACGAGGTTCATGGGACGCTCCATTCCTAACCCTAAATTATGTTATGGGAGGCGGAAATGGAGCTGTAGCGGCCGGGGATATCGTGTATTCGGTTGGAGCCGGTTCCACAGCGGGCGTCAATGTCGGCCGTTCTGGTGGAATAAAGGGAACTGCAGCTAATCCAGTATCCCTGATCGCTTATCCCAATACATCCGTAGATGTTTCTGGAATGGGATATGATGGAGCTGTAATATACAATTACTACTATACAAATCCGACATACATGTCTGAGTATGTCCATTTTTCAAAACTATCGGTGACAGCCAGCGGGGCAACGGGCAATTGCAATTCCGATCCGGTAAATGGACTTGTAACCACAAAGGGAAACCGGATCGTAGGGATGGAATTCACCGGGCCAACCGTGTATGGCGGCTATGGCGGAGCTATTACCTGTACGAACGGCCATGCTTGCGGTGGCGGGAAATACCTTGGCATATATATGCATCATTATGGACAGGATAATGGATGGGTTTATTCTCCCAATGCAAACGCCTGGACGAGCCCAACCAGCAGTTGCTATTATGCGCCTCATGTTCCTGGCACGGCCCGTTCAACCGTCGACCGATTCCAGCATTTATATTACATTTCCAATCGCACGGTTACTAAAGTGGATGCTTATGAAATAGGCTGGAATTATTTAACGGACAATCCTATTCTGCATGGGATCCACATCTACGATATGGGCAATCCAACGGCCGGCTGGAACGGTATTATGCGGATACATAACAATGTCGTCAGAAATCAGCGAGGATCGGCGGTAGACGTATCTTTCCCAGGAACGGCCACGCTTCATATTTACAATAATATTATTATTTCGGATGCGAAGGACGCTTATACAGGCAGCGCTTTTGATATCCAGGGCAATGCAACGGCATATGTTTATAACAACACTATTTTTGGTTATAATTATGTAAACATTCTTCGCTCGAGTTATGTCGATTACCGCAATAATGTTATGGTAGATACTAAAGGCAAGCAATTCATTTACGATACCATCGCCAGTCAAAGCAATAACCTTTTTTACAGCAAATTATCAACTTCCAAACCGGCTTGGGCTACTCCTGCAACAGGAGGCATTAATTCCGATCCTCTCTTCGTTGATGAAGCGGATTTCAATTTTGCATTGAGCGCCGACAGCCCTGCCAAAACAGCGGGGACGGATCTGACAATCGCTATTGCGCCTTTTGATTTCTTGGGTCGGCGGCGAACCTCCGGATCTGTGAGCGTGGGAGCGTTTAATTTTACAGATGCAGCTGGATCAAATCCCAGGATGTTGCCTCCAGGCAATTTACGAAGACCCTAAATTTTGAAATAAAGGCAACTGAAAACACGGAGAACAACGAACAAAATAGCTGCTTTTTCGTGTTTTCCGTGCGCATTTCTTCCGTGGCGGCATTCCGGTTGCGTGTGTGAATCAAAGGACAGTTATAAAAATCACGCATTATTGGACATCACACCTTCGATCACACGAAATATAGTTTTAAAAGCCCGCCATCCATTCAAGTTCGAGCGATTCGACACCCCTACTATATGAAATCTGAAATTAATAAAAAAATAATTATCACAGAAACCGCCGGCATCGCACGCGATAGTGAATTCGTGCGAGTAGGAGTCCCTTTTGCCAAGGACGAACTTGCCGGCATGGACACGATTGGTCTTTTTACTCCTGCGGGAGCAGAACAAGAATTTCAGGCAACAGTATTGAACCGTTGGAACAACGGTTCAATTAAATGGGCAATCATCGACTTCAATGCGAAAGTCCCGGCAAGCGACAAGGTTATTTATACTCTACGTGAAGGCAAAAGAGCTGCAAGTATTGAAAATTCAAAAATCCATATAACCCCCGGCATCCACCAATGGGAGGTAAATACCGGTGAAGCGTTGTTTTTACTCGACGCCAGGGTATTTCGACCTTTCTCTTATGTCAAGAAGGCCGGTGGTGATTCTCTTCTATCCACAGAAGAGAATTGTTGGCTTTCCATTAAAAGCGACATTGAATGGATCCCTCTTATTGAGGAAATAACCACAGAGACGGAAGGGCCGCTCCGGGCCGTTATTGCAGTAAAAGGCCGTTTCGGAGAGCATTCAAAACAAGCCCCTCGCTTTTCAAGCCGGCTGCATTTTTTTGTCGGCAGCAGCCTGGTATATCTCGAATTTACAATTCATAATCCCCGCCGGGCGCAGCACCGCGATGGGCTCTGGGACCTTGGGGACCCCGGTTCCCTGCTTTTCAAGGAATTAGCGCTGAAAATAAATTTCCAGGAAGGAGTCGTCGACCAGGCAGGTTGCACTTTAAATCAAGGCGCAGAAATGGTGCGATGGGGCGCATCCACGGAAAGCCTTGTTGCGTACCAGGAATCCAGCGGAGGGGAAAAATGTTTTAGCCCAAACCATCGCAACAGGAACGGAGCCATTCCGTTTGCGCTTCAAGGCTTTGAGCTGAAAAAGGGTGAAACAATCCTGGCAAAAGGCTCGCGCGCTACACCGGTCTTCTGGTGCGGTTCCGACAATTTTGGCGTATCTGCCGTCTTGCCTCGATTCTGGCAGGAGTTTCCCAAATCCATTGAAGCGAATCAGCGCTTCTTGAAAATCAGCTTATATCCGGCTTGTTTCCCGGACCTTTATGAATTGCAAGGGGGAGAACAAAAGACGCACCGCCTCTATATAGATTTCTGTTCTCGGCCAGGCTCTCTGGATTGGGCGCGCGCGCCTCTTACGGCGCTTGCTTCCTATGAATCCATCAGCAATTCAGGCGTTTTGTTTGACCTTTCCGTTCGAGAAAATACATCAGGCTCCACGCCGGACCTCATCGATAAATTCATTCCCGGCCCCGATGAATTCTTTAAGAAACGGGAAAGCATCGATGAATTCGGATGGCGCAATTTCGGTGATATTTATGCGGACCATGAGGCGGTCGGCGGCGATCCTTCCAAGCCTTTTATCTCGCATTACAATAATCAGTACGATATTTGTGCAGGGTTATACAAAAAATCCATTAAAACAGAAAATCCTTTATGGCTTGAACTTGCGTCTGATTTGGCATGTCATATTCTAGATATCGATATCTATCACACGGTAGATGATCGCGAGGAATACAATAACGGGCTCTTTTGGCATACAAATCATTATGTTGACGCCGGGCTGTCGACGCATCGGTCGTTTTCTCGCGAACATTTAACCGCATCCCGTCCCTCCGCCGGCGGCGGGCCAGGAGCGGAACACTGTTATACAACCGGCTTGATGCTTCATTATTTTCTTACCGGCGACCCCGCTTTTCGAAATGCGGTTATTGACCTTGCAGAATGGTGCTATTTCTCTCTTTCAGGATCCCAAACTGTTTTAGCCGGTGTGTATAAATCCCTGAATCATTTCAAACAATTGCGCGCATCCGACAACAAAGCCGTACAGCTCTTCCCCAAATATCCTTTGACACGCGGCACCGGCAATGCAATCAACGCTTGCGTGGACGCTTTTGAAGTCAGCGGCAATAGAATATTCCTCGCGCGTGCAGAAAAGCTTGTCCGCGGATGTATTCACCCCAAAGATGACTTGGCGGCCCGCAATCTTCTGGATGCAGAAACGGCCTGGTCGTATACGGTTCTATTAACATCGATTTCATATTTTCTTTTAAAACTTGAAGAACTCGATCTCTACAGTGATCTATATTCCTATGCCCGAGACAGTCTGCTGACTTACGCTCAATGGATGGCGGAACATGAGTATCCTTATCTGGATAAGCCGGAAATACTTGAGTACCCCAACGAAACCTGGCCCGCACAGGATTTGCGCAAATCTGTAATATTTTATCGAGCTGCTCATTATGCTACCGGGGATCTACGGGATACATTCATCCGTAAGGCTCGATTTTTTTATCAACACTCCGCTGAAGAGCTTGCTCGGCATGCCACCAACCGATTAACCAGACCGCTGGCTCTAATACTTCAAAACAGCTGGGTGTCGCATAATTTGGAAGCATCAGCCAACAGGGGAAATACGCTTCATGCCACCATTACGCCTTATGGCAATCCGATCCCGTCTCTCACAATTGCATCTTTTATTCATCGTATGTGCGGAGATCTGACCTATGCCGCTTTCCACCTCAATCCTAAACAAGAATTCAAATGGCTTAAAACTCGGCTGGAAAACAAATTCTTCAAGTAACTATTAACGGGCCTCTGATGGAATCCCTTAAATTTATAAAATCTTTCCCTCCATTTAATAAAGGTCTTTTATTATCCGGTTCTATCAAAAAAGATCCAGTTTTAGGAATTCATAACCTTTATTTATATTCTTCCGGGAGGGCCGCCCTTTATTATCTTATCCGTCTGCTTCATTTAAAAACACCTGATGTAGTACTTTTACCTGCCTATAATTGCGGCGTCGAAGTTGAAGCAGTGCTCAGGGCCGGCAGCTCTGTAAGATTTTACGAAATAAATAAGGATTTAAGCGTCAATTACGACAGCCTCGCAAACAGCATCTGTTCCAATACCCGGGCTATCGTCCTGGCGCATTATTTTGGTTTTCCGCAGGGAATGCCTGTCGTTGAAGGGATTTGCAAAGATAAGGGCATCTATTTGATTGAAGATTGCGCCCACTCTCTGTATTCAAAATCCAAGGATGGAAACTGGCTGGGCATGAGAGGCGATTTCGCTATTTTCAGCATGCGCAAAACCTTTTTTCTTCCTAATGGCGGCGCTTTACTTGTTAATAATAAAGTGGGCGCCAATCCTCCTAGAGGGAAAAAATACTTTCATATATCTCTTTTAAAAAAGACCCTGCGATCTCTTTTGGAAAACGAGCAATTAAAGGACGGTTATATAGCTCGTCTTTGTCGCAGGATTCTCTCCCGCTATGAGGGTCCGGATACTCAGGCAATGGATTTATCGTGTGGTCAACATAAAATGGACAACCGGTGGTATTATGATGAATCCATTTTCGATTACGAAAACGATATATCGGGATTGTCGCGATTGCTTATCTTCAAAGACGATTATCAACGCATCATAGATACTAGACGACGCAATTATATTTCACTTCAGAGGAGATTGTCCGTTCTGCCAACTTCCAGTTTTGTATTTGATGATTTACCCGAAGGCGTATGTCCCTTAAGTTTTCCCTTATTCGTTCAGAACAGAGACAGACTGGTTGCAAGGATGATACAAAACAGGATCGATCCATTTGTTTTTGCGCGCCTCCCTCATCCAAACACAAATATAGGCAATTTTAAAAGTAGTAACTATCTTTCCGACCATATGATTACTCTTCCCGTTCATCAACTTTTGTCGGAATCCGATATGGAACGCGTCGCCAATGTTTTTCTTGCTTCTTTAAACAGTTGATTTCAACATTTATGGCCAATCCTAAAATTAATCTGATACATATTACCCAATTTTTGGAAATCGGAGGATTGGAAAACTTTATCATTGAGTTTTCCAAACGATTGAGTAAATCCGATTATAATGTCCATGTCCTATGTTTTGAGTCGTGCGATCCCATATATAAGAATGTTTTAGCGAAGGATAATATTTCAGCAGATGTTATTTCCAAAAAAAGCAAATATGATTTATCATTCTTCATCCGGGCGGCGTCTTTTCTAAGAAAGAATAAGATCGATATTGTCCACATCCATGGAGGATGTTATTTTTATGCAACGATCGTTGCAAAACTTGCAGGCGTCAAGTCAATAATATATACATTGCATGGTCTTCCGGTAACTTCCGGACGGCAGATTGATTTGGAAGATAATATCTCCTGTCTTTTTACTGATAATATTATTGCTGTTTCTGATGAAGTGGCGGAAGATTTCAAAAACAGGCGTAAAGCGTTTAATGATAAAATAAGCATTATTATTAATGGCGTCGATACAAATAAATTTCGACCTGATAGTAATATCCGGCAATCTTCCGAACTTTACAAACAATTGGGATTGGTCGAGAATAAATTTATTGTCGGATCCGTTGGCCGTCATCATGGAGTCAAGAATTATCCGATGCTTTTGCATGCCATTGCGGATGTTATTCATCTATATAAAAAAGACCTCCAGCTTATCCTGGCCGGCGACGGAGAAGAGCATGCCAATCTCAAGAAACTCTCTGAAGAGCTCAACATCAGTCGGAATGTTGCCTTTCTTGGAATTCGCTACGATCTTCCACAGATTTATCCATTGTTCGATGTGTTTGCTTTGTCTTCCAGGACCGAAGGAACATCACTATCTTTGCTTGAGGCTCAATCTTGCGGAATACCGGCCGTAGTCACCGATGTTGGCGGCAACTCCAATATTATTCACGATGGATTCAATGGCTTTCTTTGCCCAGCCGGAGATCATTCCGCCATGGCGGAAAAATTGAACTATCTATTCAGCAACGATTCCGAACGAACCAGGATGGCAAAATCGGCGCGAGAGGTTGTTGTGGATAATTTCAATCTGGATTCTATGATGGCAAAATATCAACAAATTTACTTTAAATGTTTGGGCCGGACGACATTGGAATAGGCCCAATCTTTCTTTATGAAATTCGCTCCATAAATTGACAAATTCCTATTTTAAAAAATGTTTTATTCATGCCGCTTGCCTCCTGGGGGTGGATGGTATTTTCCGGCTAATAAACAGACACAAGCTTTTAGCGATCATGTACCACGGGGTAAGCAAACGAAATTATGTCCCGCGTGTCTATACCCAATTTCCGGCAGATCTGTTCCGGCGTCAAATGGAGTTCATAAAAAGCCATTATACGCCTGTATCCCTCAGCCGGCTGATAGAAGCGCTATCCTCGGGGAAACCCTTGCCGGAACGTGCGGCATTAATTACTTTTGACGACGGATTGAAAAATAATTACGACGTGGCATTCCCAATTTTGATGGAAATGGAAATTCCAGCAGCCATTTTCCTCACTGTGGATTTTATTGGGTCCCGGAATATTCTATGGGTGGATGAATTATTTCTTATTCTTCGTGAAGCGTCCGCCAAGGGCGTAGCGCTTCAGATGTCGGATGCTTCGGCACAGGAATATTATCAGGCGGATGAAATATGGAAATCGTATCAGGTTCTCGCCGGAACGTTCAAGCAATTGGGGCTCTCGGTCAGAAATGCGGAAATAGATCGACTCCGCAAGCAAATGCCTGTGGATTATCACCCGTTCTTGGATGATTTTGGCCTGTTGGACTGGAATGAAATTAAAACGATGCACCGCTCCGGATTTATAGAATATGGAGTGCATACAGCGACGCACCGTATCCTCACGGAACTGAACGAACAGGAGTGGAAACGCGAAATTATTGACCCTAAGATCCGCCTGGAAACAGAAATCGGCGCTAAAATATCCGCTTTTTGCTATCCTAATGGACGACCGGACCTGGATTTTCAATCCAAGCATATCGATTTTTTACGCGAATCAGGCTATCTTTGTTCTTTTTCCACTGAGGATACTCTTGTGAATTTAAAAAGCGTCGAACCCATGAATATTGGCCGCATCCCGTCACGGAATGACGATTCTGCATACATGAATTATTTTCGCATGAGCGCTTCCGGCGCCATTCAAACAGCTAAGAACTATTTAAAAAAATAAATTAATGGATTCGCAAAATAGCAACACCCCAGCCGTTCGAGTGCTCGATTTTCGCGGTACTTATAAGGGGGGAGGCGGCCCCGATAAGACCATATTAAATTCCGCAGCCCGGCATGACAAAGAGAAAGTATGGATAAAGGTTTGTTATATTAAACAGCCGCAGGACAAGGAATTCCAGATACCGGATTTGGCCGCTCAGCTTAAAATCAATTACACCGATGTTGTTGACCGGAGATTGCTGGACTGGAAATGCATCCTGAAAGTTAGAGAACTGATAAAAAAAAATGGAATCTCCGTTATCCACACCCATGATGATAAAACTTTATTATATGGTTATATTTTAAAACGCCTTCTTCCTGACGTCAGGATCATGCATACCTGTCATTCCCACCCGGAATATAAACGCGCCGATTTCAAGTCAAGCATGGAATTCAGGAATTTTATTTTTCGGAAGAAAATCGGCGCATTCCTGATGAAAAGATATGATAAACCCATTCTGACCGTTTCGCGGAACACACGCAGGCGGATAATAAATTCCGGTCTGCAATCGAAAGATGTGGCTGTTCTTTACAACGGCATTGACACCGATTATTGGCATCCTTCCAGCGTCCCGCCTGTATTAAAAAAGGAACTTGGGCTGCAACCCGATCAGATTCTTATTGGAACGGTGGCGCGAATCACCTACGACAAAGACCTGCCCACATTCTTTAAGGTAGCCAAATTTGTTTCTGAAAAACATCCGAATGTGAAATTTGCAATTATTGGCGATGGCTATGGCGACGAACTTGCCCAAGCCAAAATCCTTGCCAACGATCTCGGATTGGAAGACCTGATACACTTCACAGGACATCGAACCGATTTAAGAGAGATATACGCTTCCCTGGATATTTTCCTTATGACATCCATTACGGAAGGACTGCCGAATACAGCGCTTGAAGCCATGGCAATGGGAGTCCCGGTAGTGTCCACGAGCGTCGGCGGGATTCCCGAACTCGTGGTTCACGGGGAGACGGGGCTGTTATGTCCTGTCGGCAACAGTTCCGCTTTAAGCTCGGCGATTATGCACCTTCTGGAGAATAGCGGCAGAAAAAAACAATTGAGCCAATCCGCCAGGCAACACATTCTTCGGTATTTTAACTTCTCAAATCGTGTTAAGCGTTTGGAAGAATTTTATGCTTATTTTTCCGGCTCTGAGAAAAATCCTTCATTTCTGTCTCCAGAGGATCTTCCGAATTAATAATGGCTTCCAGAATTTGGATAAGTTGGAATAAACAGCGCCGGAATATAGGTCTCGCTAAGGCGTTTCAAGCGACCCTATATATGTCTGAATTGAATTTGCCCAGGTGGCTGCGGATGCCTGTAGAATTTTATCATTCCTGGGCGCTGATTCGCAGAGAAAAACCCGCCATCTGTTTTGTTATGAACCCCTCCATATTTTCCAGCTGGTGGCTCTCCAAATTGGCCGGTTATTATCATTTTATACTGGTAACAGACCTTCACACCCTAAACATCAATATTTCCGGTTTGACTTCAAAAATATTCCATCATTTTTTTAAATCAGGCCTTAGGCGTTCGGATTTTGTGGTTGTCACCAATCCTATCTATAAATCACAAATCAGCAACATTAATCCGTCTGTAATTTGCATTCCCGATCCTCTTCCGCTCATTCGTAATGCCGTTATTAGCAACAAATATCTGTCCGGAAATCCATCCAAATTTACGGTTCTTTTTATTAGTTCCTTTGGCGAAGATGAGCCTCTATCCGAACTTCTTGCTTTGGATTCACAGCTCAATGAATTTACTCTATTGGTCAGCGGCAATTGGAAGGCGAGATTTTCGAGTCTGCCGGCCACAAAGAACATCCGTTTCCTTGGATATCTGCCCGATACAGAATACGACGATCTGCTTAGTTCCGTCGATGCATTAATGGTTTTAACTACCCAGGAAGCCTGTCTCTGTTGTGGCGCTTATGAGGCGTTTTCCGCCGGGAAGCCCCTGATTTTATCCGGGACGAATGCATTGCGTAATTTTTTCGGCGAGGCTCCCGTCTATTCAGACAATAACGCCAAATCAATTCTCGAATCCCTTCAAGCTATAAAAAGAGACAAAGATATAAGAATGCAGATGATCATTTCAGGGCGCAACGCTCTTCGAGCGTCTTTTGAGAATGGAATTTCTGAGCTCGAAGAGCAATTATCTACTCGCCTACAACAGGCTTGACCGCCCCTATATTTCTTTAACTAAATAACTATGATTGATTTTCGTATAGTCCAAGATTTAAAGGAATTTAACTCCCTTAAAAACACATGGAATGATTTTGTCATAAAACATTTTCCCGATACTTACCATCTGGATCACGATTGGATTGAAAAATGGTGGCAATGTTATGCCTCAGACGCCAATGTATTTGTTTTCTTTGCATATAAAGGCGGGGAGCTGAAAGGATTGATTCCTTTATTCATCAAAAAGGACAATTACGGCGGGTTCCCGGTCCGCAGACTTGCAATCCTTGGAACGGGTTACGCCTGCGAAGACTTTCCTGTCATTTCCGACAAGGAGGAAATCCTCTCCAGCCTTTTCATCGCTTTGAAAAATATTGCCCAATGGGATGTTGCAATCTTCTTAAGGCTCACTCAAGATTATTGGACATTATTAAAACACGCCCTGCCTTCCAAGGCGTGTTTCGAAGAAAAAGAGATTCTCAATCCCATAATCGAGCTGAAGGGCTCTTATTCAGACTATTTTAATTCCCGCTCTCATAATTTTCGCGCCAATTTTCGCAAGAAAACAAAGCGCATCAACGCCTGGGGAAAAGTCCATATCCGGCATAACGAGATCGACAGCCTGGATGCTATTGTGAAAACGATGGAGGGAATAGGCTGTGAAAGCTGGCAAGGGCAGGATGGCGTCAATCTTGTCGCCACGGAGAGCGGACGCCGTTTTCTTAAATTAATGGTCGATAATTTCTATAAAAGAAGAATTCTCGACGTAACGTTTATAGAATTGAACGATAAACCGATCGCATATCTTCTCGGTGCAAAGCTTCCTAATACCTATTACGCCATAGAAACTGCTTACTTACAGGAATATTTCGATGCTTCTCCCGGCATGTTGTTGCATTTGAGCGTCATCGAACAGCGTTTCAATGAAAATAGCGGAATATCCATCCTGGATTTTGGTTATGACGCTTCCTATAAACGAAGATGGACAGATTTAAATAGACCGGAAGTTATGCTTACGATATATAACCGCGGTTTATATTCAAAGCTGGTTCGGTTTGTGCGAAAAAGTTATCTTTATTCAAAGCTCGTCGCCATAAAAACCAATTAAATGACTCTTCCTATTCTGTGCGTAGATCTGGACGGGACTTTCATCAATTGTGAAAATCGCTATTATTCCGTCTATCGGGATATCATTCTGAAAATGGCCGGCGTTCCTTTGCCCCAAAAACTTTTTTGGGCCCTTAAAAGAGAAAAAGCTCCGGACGATGAGCTACTGAGAATGAGCCGGATTGTCGGGCTCGAGAGTGCAAATTATCGCAGTCAGGCGATCGAACAGATCGAACAGATCGATTATCTGAATCTGGACGACCTGTTTCCAGCAGTTCTCCCCGCCCTGGAAGAAGCCCGATCCTATTTCAATAAAATTGTCCTGATTACCTTACGCCGCAATAGTAATACATTGCATAATCAGTTGGATCGGCTCGATATAACCAGACACTTGGATCATATCCTCAGCGGCTCTAATGACAACGTTACGGCGTGGCAAATGAAAGCTGATCTTTTTCAATCGCTCGGGATTGCGATGGATCGTGACCGGGCCGGGGATTATTTCATCGGAGATACAGAAGTCGATATCCTGGCGGGAAAACAAATCGGATTAAAGACGATTGCGGTAACTTCAGGAATACGATCCAAAAAAATACTTGAAAAATATGGACCGGATTGCATCTTCCGGAATTTTGTCGACTTTATCCATTCCCTACGACGTTTTGCCGCGGAATAATTTCAGTGAATCGCGATATCCAAATTTTAGAAGAACCAATTCGGATTGCGCTCCCGATTCCGACCCGACTCCGATTTAATTGGATTGTTCAAACCTGACCGCCCATGGAGAAGCGTTCAATGAAAATAGAATTCGTTGATCTGAAAAAGCAGTATCTGTCCATCAAGCGCGAGATTGATCTTGCCGTGCAGAATGTCCTTAATAATTGCTCATTTGTCGGCGGAGAGGATGTAAAACGATTTGAAGACAATTTCGCAACCGCTTGTGGCTCCAAGCATTGCATCAGTGTAGGAAACGGCACCGACGCCCTCTATATATCGATGAGAGCTTTAGGCGTCGGCCCCGGCGACGAGGTCATCACTGTTGCTAATTCCTACTTCGCAACATCCGAAGCCATTACGATGGCGGGAGCTCGCCCGGTCTTTGTCGATTGCGACAAGGATACGTACCTGCTGGATCCAAACAAACTGGAAGAGCTCTTGAAAAAAAAGGGTCGAAATGGCGCTTTAAAAGTCAAGGCCGTCCTGCCGGTTCATCTTTACGGAAGAGTCTGCGCCATGGACCCGATCCTACAAATTGCGCGACAATATGGATTGAAGGTGATTGAGGATTGCGCTCAAGCCCATTTCGCCGAAGATTCCGGTCGAAAAGCGGGCAGCATAGGAGACGCCGGTTGTTTTAGTTTTTATCCCAGTAAGAACCTGGGATGTTTCGGCGATGGCGGAGCTATTCTCACCAACAATGACGAATGGGCGGCTTCCATGCGGATGATTTCAAATCATGGCCAAATGTCACGCTATGATCATCGTCTGGAGGGCATCAACAGCCGGTTGGATACCCTGCAAGCCGCCATCCTTAATGTTAAACTTCCGCACCTCGCAACGTGGAGCGAAAACCGCTATGCCAATGCCCTTCTTTACCAGAAGCGCTTGCACGCTGTCGCCGGCATAATACCCCCAACTATTCCAGCGGCTAATTCTCACGTTTTTCACCTTTACGTGGTCCGAGCCAAGAATAGAGATGCAATTATGCAGAAACTAGACCAAATGGGCGTGCCAACAATCGTTCATTATCCAGTCGCTTTGCCCAATCTTCCGGTATACCAACGTTTGGGCTATCAGCCCGGCGATTTTTCCGTAGCTTCCGCCCTGCAGCATGAAATATTCAGTTTGCCGATGTTTCCCGAACTGACGGAGGAAGAAATAGAGCATGTCACCAATTGTTTGAAGAATTCCTTGGCTTAAATCCTTACGCATCGGCCCAGGTTCAATCGCCATAATCTGCTTTCAAAGCGAGCGCTGCCATGAATATCGACAATTTGGTTTCCGTAGCAACCGTTATCAACAACAATTCGGATATTATCGAATCCTTTCTATTGGAAACAACGGCTGTATTATCCAAGGCCTACGATAATTATGAAATCCTGTTAATCGACAACGGATCGACGGATGATTCGGCCTCGAAAGTGAAATTATTGCAGTGCCGGGAAAAAAATATCCGGATGGTCACTCTTTCCAGAAAATATAACGACGAAATCACTTATACCGCAGCTTTAAGCAACTGCATTGGCGATTTTGTTGTTTTGATGGATATCAACGGCGATCCGCCGTCTATTATTCCGGAATTAGTGAATAAATCGATTTCCGGATATGACATAACGATTGCGGAAAGAGTGGATAATGGGAACCGGTCTCTTATCGACCGGATTTTTTCCTCGCTTTTTTTTAAAGTTAGCCGCTTTTTAACCGGATACCAGATCGATCCCAAATTTTCGAAATATATCGTTTTCAGCAGAAGAGCGGTTAATTCGCTGGTAAAAATCAAGCATAGAAGCCGATATATAAAATTCCTGATATTCGAGATTGGTTTTCGACGCGCCTCGGTTGCGTATACCCCCATTAATCGAAGCGGGAAAACAAAAAAAAACAACTATTTTGAAGCCTTTGCGTTTGCCGCGGAGGTGATTGTCTCCAACTCCGAAAAGCTTATTCGCGTAGCTTCTTTGGCGGGCTTGCTGGCTGGGCTGCTCAATATTTTTTTTGTGGTGTACGTATTAATCGGTTACCTGTTTTTCCGAAGATATATTCCTCAAGGCTGGGCTTCAACCCAAATACTGAGCGCTACAATGTTTTTTATTATATTTTTAATCCTGGCCATTATAGGAGAATACGTCGCCCGCATTCTAAGAGAAACTCAAAAAGGAGAGCTCTACCATATCGCAGACGAGTCCAACAGTTCCGTCGTGCCTGGAAGCATAGAAAAGAAGAATGTCATCTAAAACCTGCGTCAAGGAATGATCGTGAATACATCCCAAGAGGACAAATACGGAGCCATCGTCATCGGAGGCGGTTTCTATGGCTGCTGCGTAGCATTGGTGATTCGGAACTATTTTGACAGGGTTCTACTCATAGAAAAAGAGCCGGATCTTCTTTCACGCGCATCGGCAATCAACCAGGCTCGAGTTCATGCCGGATATCATTATCCGAGAAGCCTTATGACGGCGATCCGGTCTTTTGTCAATTTCCCCAGATTCGTTCTTGATTTCAAGGGTTGCATATACGATCAATTTGAAAAGATATATGCGATAGCAACCGAAGGATCCAAGGTCAACGCCTATCAGTTTTACGAAATGTTCAAACGAATCGGCGCGCCTATTCATCCCGCATCGGATAAATTCAAACACCTCTTCAATATGGATCGAATCGAAGAAATATTTTCGGTTCGGGAATATGCGTTTGACGCTGTAAAACTCCGCGACATCATGAAACAGCGCCTCCATAAGGCCAATGTGATCGTTCAATACGGTTCCGAGGTCCAGCGCGTGGAACAGGGGAACAACGAAGAGATTAATATATATCTTTCCCCAGGAGAGAAACCGCTCTGCGCAAAAAAAGCATTCAATTGCACTTACTCCCAAATAAATAATCTGCTCCGCAATTCCAATTTTGATTTATTGCCTTTAAAGCATGAAGTAACAGAAATGCCGCTCCTCAAGCTGCCTGAAGAGTTAAAACATATCGCCATCACTATCATGGATGGGCCTTTCTTTTCTTTGATGCCTTATCCGTCTCTCGGGATGCACTCGATTCATCATGTACGTTACACCCCGCATTACAGCTGGCAAGACCGGGAGCAGTTTATCAATGGCCATTTGCAACTCGCAACCGCCCGATTGAATTCTCATTGGCCCTTTATGGTCAAGGATGCCGAACGATACCTTCCAATAATTAGAAAAGCGGAGCATGTAGACTCGCTTTACGAAGTAAAAACCGTTCTGATTCAAAACGAAATCGATGATGGACGGCCTATTCTATTCAGAAAAGATTATGGCATTCCGAATTTTTCCACCATCATGGGCGGCAAGCTGGACAATATCTATGATGTGCTGGAAATGATAGGAGAATTGAAGGAATATTCCAGCGATTCTCCTCAAATCCTGTTTCGTTATCTGCAATCTTAACCGCCGTCCCTCGAAATGAAAGGGCATCAAAATGACAAAGAAGATTCTGTTGACCAGCGCAGGTGGGTCCGCAGCCTTGGGCTTTATGCGATCCTTGCGGAAAGCATCGGATGATTACTTCATAATCGGTTGTGATCCGAACAAATACTATCTGGAACGATCCGCCGCCGATAAAAAATATCTGGTCCCATTAGCAACAGATAAAAACTATGGCCCCGTTCTTCTCAACATAATAGATGAATCCCGGCCTGACTTTATCCACACCCAGACAGACGTTGAGGTCCGAAGCCTTTCGCTTCTGCGGGAGGAATTTGATAAAAGGGGCGTGAAATATTTTCTGCCCGACTCTAAGGTCATCGAAATTTGCCTCAGCAAGTTCGAGTCTTACATGCACTGGCAAAAAGCCGGCCTTGTGGTGCCGCAAACTGTTTATATTCATACGCCTGAAGATCTTCAGCAAGCATTCGAGGCCTATGGAACCCCTCTATGGATCCGAGAGGACAAGGGCGCCTTTGGCCGAGGATCCCTGCCTACGGAAAGCTTTGAAGAAGCCAAACTATGGATAGACGCCCGAAAGGGTTGGGGACACTATACGGCAGCGGAGATGCTTGACCCAACATCCATGGTGACATGGCAGTCTATATGGCATCAAGGCAGCCTGGTTGTCGCCCAGACAAGAAAAAGGCTTTACTGGGAATTCGGCAACAGGGTTCCCTCCGGAGTCACGGGTTTGACAGGAGCGGGAGTAACCCTATCCGATTCAAGTGTGGATGAAATTGCACTCAAAGCAATTCATGCTATTGACGCCAAGCCCCATGGCATATTCAGCGTCGATATGACCTACAACAAAGTCGGCGTTCCGAATCCAACGGAAATCAACATCGGCAGATTTTTCACCACGCACCATTTCTTCACCGAAGCAGGCCTGAATATGCCGTATATTTTCACTAAAATCGGCATGGACAATGAATTTCCGGAGGTTGCAAGGAAAATAAATCCTTTACCTGAAAACATGCTCTGGATTCGAGGCCTGGATTTTTTGCCCAAACTTTCCACCATTGATGACGTTGAAAAGCACGAACAAGCCTTACAGGAAAGAATTCAGCGGTTATCGAAGGATTAAAGTTGACTACAGGTTGCTTTTCAATAGGACCAAAATGAAGAGCGTATACTTTGTTCCTGTCTATAATCAGATCGAAGAGCTTCCGGCTGTTATTCAGGAATTTAAATCCGTAAACCTTCCGTGCGACACCTTGTTGTTTATTGACGATGGGTCCACCGACGGATCTGAAAAAATCATCCAACAGAACGGCTATCCTTCTCTTAAAAACAAACGGAGAATGGGATTAGGATATTCCTATATCCGGGCCCTGGATTGGGCTCTGGAAAATAAATATGAGCTTTTCGGCACGATAGCAGCCAATGGCAAAATGTTGCCGTCGGAGATGTCGACGGTCATGGCGCCGATACTGGCGAACGAAACAGATTATGTCACCGGCAGTCGATTTTTACAGGGCGGGACATCTCCGAACTTGCCTGAATTCCGACGCTTAATGATCCCGATGGTCAATCGCTTTGTGCGATTATTGCTCAATGTAAAATTAACCGACGCAACCTGCGGGTACCGGGCCTTTCGACTTGACATAATCCGGAAAGCAGACTTTGATTGGCATCAACCTTGGATGTTCGCTTATGGTTTTGAATATTACTTTTACGCTAAAGTCCTCATGTCCCGCCAATGGCGTTGGTGTGAAGCGCCAATAACAATGCGTTATCCGCAGAAAGGTAAAAGATATAGCAAGATTCTTCCTTTCAAAGGATGGTATGACATGCTAAAACCTTGGGCAATCGCCCGATTCGACGGAAAAGGCTTTGCCGATTGAAATGAAATCGATACATCTGTCCAGCCCCGGATTAAAACATATCCTATATTTCTCTCTGATCTTCCTATTTTCCCTAGCCGTGCGTTTTTATTTTTACCAGGGTCCATCCGGCGCCGACGACATGATCTATTTCGGCGTTATTAAGAAAATCCTGCTGGGAGAAAGCATTGGGGAAGCCATCCGTTCCGCAGGGCATTGGGGAATTCGGATTGGAATGATTTTTCCCATCTATGGTCTGATGTATTTTTTCGGAGTATCCGAATGGACCTCCATGCTCTATCCAATTATTATGTCGGCCGCCACCCTGATCGCAATATACCTTATTTGCTGTAAGCTTTTTAATTCGGCAACCGGTCTTATTGCATCCGCCGCATACGCCATCTTGCCTCTGGACGTTCATTATTCCGGGATTATGTATCCGGATGGTCCCGTCGTTCTTTTCAGCATTATCTTTCTTTATTTTGTATATAGAATATCTCTTAATGAGAAGATTCAACCGAAATGGGCGCTGTTCGCCGGATTGGCATTAGGCTTGGGTTTCTTTATACGCGAAACCTCAATTTTTCTTCTTATCGCAATTCCGCTGTTATTTTTTCAAGCCCCCAAGAAAAAAACGTATGTCGCTTCGGCGATTATAATTGGCGCCGGATTTATAATCGCACTTATTGTCGAAATGATCTGCCTGTCGTTGTTAACGGGCGATCCTTTTGTCAGGTTTAGAATCCTCTTGGGTCAAACGCACGTCCTGACGCCGGGGCAATATGCATTCGTCCCCAGATTCCACAGCTATTTTTTAGATGGCGTCCTCATGCTTTTCGCCACCTATTGGATTGCTCCAATGGCGATACCTTTAACCATAGGCATTCTCATCAAATCCGCTTTTTTTTCCAATAAAGAATCTCATCCCTCTGAAAAAAACCATTTCTCGCGGATTTTGTTATTATCCGCGGCCATAATGATATTTTATCTCTATGCTCCGGTCATTGGCTTTACAAAGCCGCTCGAGAGAGACGAGCGATATCTTCTTGTTGTAATGCCTTTCATTGCCATTGCATTCGGAAGCCTCCTATATTCGTTAATAAATCACAGCAGGGTTGCACGCATTGGGGGAATTTTACTGGCAGCATTCTATTGTTTATCGTCTTGGATCGCCTTGGAAAGCATAGTCAATAAAAATTCATATGGGATCCAGCTCATCAGCCAATATATTAAAGCCAATCCTGCCGGCGCTTATATTCTACCCAACCATTTAAAACCGGTTTTGGAATTAAAAAACGGGCTGAACCCCGACAACAAGAAAATTCTGACCTATGGCTATGGCGCAAACACCGCCTCGGAGATTCTGAAAAAAGCAAACGGCTCGGTTGAAAAACAATACCTGTTTTACATTCCGGAAATGCATCTCTCTCAGATGGGATTCAGCAAATATATCGAATGGCCTGAGTACAAGATGCATCTCACCGCCTCATTGACGCCGGAACCTTCGCTGACATGCCGGATGCTACGATCGGAAAAGGCTTTGTATGATTGGACGCCGG
This sequence comes from uncultured Acidobacteriota bacterium, assembly GCA_964441405.1. Lineage (GTDB taxonomy): Bacteria > Acidobacteriota > UBA6911 > UBA6911 > UBA6911 > UBA6911. The sequence goes on along the minus strand of CAYTYP010000002.1, from coordinate 158,201 downwards.
CATTCTTTAAATCCAGAATATGTTACGCACCTACCATTCAGGTCTATAATTTGAACTCTGCAAAGGGAATCGATGATCCATTGGATTGAAGCCATAGCTTTCGTTTCCGGAATTCTATTGTCCATAATGCTGACGTTTTTCCCCCGCTTCGGCGCCGGATCGAGACATCTGATCATTCTCATACTGCCGGCTTGTTTTTCAGCGGGCATACAAGCGTTGGGAGCGGAAATCTTCGGTTTCGCCCCCAAGGATTCCATCAAGATATCGCTTTCTATGATCTTGCTTGCCTCCACCGGGGGATACCTGGCTTGCAGCGCATTAAAGCGACAATTAAAACCGATTCTAAGCGCTCTAATAATCGCAGTAAATATATGCTTGATTGTGTTGCTTAATTTCACGTCGTTGACCTCTGTCAATGTCCTGAATCTTCAGGAAGGGCATATTGCACTGGGACCCGTTGGATATTCGTCTGCTTTATTCCTGCTTATCATCTCCGTAACAGTGCTTGCCAACCTCGAACAAATTCTGCGGAGTTCCAGCGAACCCGAACGGTGGGAATTGAAATTCCTGATCCTCGGGATGGGGGCGTTATATGCCGTCATCATTTACATGAGCTCCCAGACCCTTCTATACACGCCCAGGAGCGGCCTGTTTCTGGTCGGCAGTTTAGGATTATTCCATTTCATCTTCCTGATTTCGTGCGGTTTGATCGCTTTTGCCTGGAAACGAGGATCCGGAAAAACCAAGATTGGGGTTTCCCATCGAGCTATTTACAGCTCTATTACCCTTCTGAGCGTCGGAGTTTACCTGATCGCATCCAGTTTTATAGCGCGATGGATAGGCCAATGGGGCGACATCGGTTTGCCGGTTGAAGCGTTGATTTTCCTGGTTTCCATTATTATTTTAGTCGCGTTGAGCCTGGGAACCGGGTTGCGCCACAAAACCCGAGCATGGATACGAAGAAACATATTCGCCGGAAGATACGATTACCGTCAATTCTGGCTGGAAGCTACCGAACGATTGCGCTCAATCGATCCGCCGGCCAACATTGCCGCGGCATTGGCAGACATCGTTCACCAGGCGGTCGGGGCAATTGATATCAGTGTATGGGTTCGCCTCTGGAATCCCAACCGGCTTCGACTGATTAGTTCGCTGGGAACAATCCCGGATTTTCTCGATCAAGAAGCTCCGGGAGTAGTGGAACAGCTTTTAAGCGTTTCCGAGCCGTTAGCCCAAAACGAACTTGAAGGTTTACAGGACGCCCCGGTAGTGAAAAAATTCATGGAAAGCGTCGGCGCTTCCCTTTTGGTTCCACTCCTTTCCAGCAACCGAATTGTGGGAGTGATCACCCTAAGTCCCGATCGCAGCGGCCGGCCATATGACCGAGAAGCCCGCGAATTTCTCCGCGCTCTTGCCGGACATGCAGCGGGCGAGTTTCATAAATCGGATTTATTGTCCACGCTGGTTGAAGCAAAAGAAGATGAAGCTTTCCGGGCTTTTTCCACTTTCGTGCTGCACGATTTGAAGAATTTTGCCTCTACGCTATCCTATATTGCGCAAAACGCTCCGCGTCACCAGCATAATCCGGAGTTCCAGAAAGACGCCTTCCAATCTGTTTATGACACTGCAGAGAAAATGAAACGCCTATGCAACAGTCTCCGCACATTCTCCAGCAATCTGGCTTCGAATAAAAAATTGGTGAATTTAAATCAGATCGCGCAATCTATTGCCGATAATCTAATGACAGGCGGTTCTCATAGTTTGAAGACCGAACTCGGCGATCCGCCGGAGATAATGGCCGATCCCGAGGAAATTGGGCGCGTGGTGCAGAATCTGCTCGTAAATGCTATTGAGGCATTGCCGGAAGATGGTTGTATAATCGTTCGTACCGGAAAAGTGGGAGATCACGCCGAGCTTTGCGTTGAAGACAACGGGAAAGGAATGACCCCGGAGTTCAGGGAAAAGGAATTATTCCAACCCTTTCACACCACCAAGAGTGGCGGATTGGGAATCGGGTTGTTCCATTCGAAGAAAATCATGGAAGCTCATCGAGGCGCAATCCTGGTAGACAGTGAAGAAGGAAAAGGCACCAAGGTCACGTTGAGATTCCCGGCCTTAAAAGATGAAAAGGAATCACCATCATTCACACAGATCGCACAACCATGAAACCAGTCCAGAATTTATTGCCGAAGATTTTGATCGTCGATGACGACGAGCAGATACGCAAACAGATCCAATGGGCTCTGTCGGAAGAATTCTCCGTTTTTACCGCAGGCGACAGGACTTCCGCACTCGAAATTTTCAAAAAAGAGCAGACGCCGGTGATCCTGCTGGATTTAGGGCTCCCGCCTCATCCTCGAGAAGCAATCGAAGGATTGCAAACTCTCGACGAGATGATTGAATTGAATCCTCTGGCAAAAATTATCATTGTCTCCGGAAACTCGGAACGCCATAACGCCCTCGCAGCCATCGATAAGGGCGCGCACGATATTTTCCCCAAACCTGTAGATCTGGATGAGCTCAAAGTCGTTCTCCATCGGGTTTACAGGCGTATCGAAATGGAAAAGGAGAATATTGAAGAACGGAACCTGGCCCAGCGCGTCTCTTTCGAAGAAATAATCGGATCCAGCCCTCAAATGCAGGAGGTCTTCGCCACAGTCCGGAAAATCGCCAATACCGATATACCCGTCCTGATCACCGGCGAGAGCGGCACCGGCAAGGAACTGATCGCAAATGCAATCCACAACCGAAGCTCGCGCAAAAACGGGCCGTTTATTGCGATTAACTGCGGCGCCATCCCGGATACGTTGCTGGAAAGCGAACTTTTTGGCCATGAAAAGGGCTCCTTCACAGGGGCGACCACTCAACGCAAAGGGAAGCTGGAATATGCCCATGGCGGCACCCTTTTTCTCGATGAAATCGGCGACCTTCTGCCGGAGCTCCAGGTCAAGATTCTCCGTTTCCTTCAGGAGAAAGTAATAGAACGTGTCGGCGGAAGACAATTGATCTCAGTCGACAGCCGCGTGATTGCTGCAACAAATTTAAATCTGGAAACGGAAGTAAAGGCGAATCATTTCCGCGAAGATCTTTATTTTCGCCTGGCTGTAGTAAAAATTACTTTGCCGCCCTTACGGGAAAGAGAAAATGACGTTGTACAACTTGCAGAGCACCTGGCAACGGTATTTGCAAAAGAATTAAAAAAACCTCAAAAGAAATTCTCCAAACAGGCGCTGGAGGCCATTAGAAGATATGAATGGCCCGGGAATGTGCGGGAACTGCAGAATAGAGTCAAACGAGCGCTGGTTCTGGCGGAAGGTTCGTACATAGGTCCAACCGAACTGGAGCTGGAATCGCCCAACGGAAGCTCCAGCGCAAACACTTCGACATTGAAGGAAGCCAAAGAAGCGCTCGAGCGTGATATCCTGGCGAATGCTTTGCGCGAAAATAATGGGAATATATCGAAAACAGCCAAGTCGCTTGGAATAAGCAGGCCAACTCTATACGATCTGATGGCGAGATACGGACTTTAACCACAGATTACACAAATGGAATCCTAATGGATAAAAAAATAGCAGCGCTGTTGCTGGTGTTTGCAGGCAGTTTTGCAGTTTTGTACCACCATGTCCTATCCAAACTGGTGCACGACTGGTATACGGATGAGAATTATTCTCACGGATTCCTGATAATTCCCATCGCATTGTTTTTTATATGGGAACGCAGGGCAAAGCTGAGGGAAACCGAGATAAAGCCCAATTCTCTCGGCCTGATTGTCGTTATAGGAAGTTTGGCCGTCCTGTTGGCGGGCATCCTGGGTTCAGAGCTATTCCTGACCCGCATCTCGATCCTCGGAACCATCATCGGCGCCGTGTTATTTCTTTGCGGATGGAATTATCTCAAGATCGTGATACTGCCGATAACTTTCCTTTTATTAATGATTCCAATTCCCGCAATTATCTTCAACCAGATCGCCTTCCCTCTTCAACTGCTGGCTTCCCGGTTTGGCGAGGTGTCCTTAACCGCATGTCAAATACCGGTCTTACGCGAGGGAAACGTCATTAACCTTGCCAATACCAGCTTGGAAGTCGCCGAAGCCTGCAGCGGAATTCGCTCGCTGATTTCGCTGCTGACCTTGGGGATTGTATACGGATATTTCGCCGATTCACGAATTTGGGTGCGAGTAATTCTGGCAATCGGAACGATTCCCATCGCCATCGCCGCGAATGGCATCCGCGTCGCCGGGACCGGAATCGCCGCGCATTATTACGGGCCGGAAGCGGCGCAGGGATTCTTCCATACATTTTCCGGATGGATCATATTCATTGCGGCATTCATCATGATGTTCCTCTTGTATCGGATTATCGCATTCATCGCTCATGATCGCAAAAAAGCCAACGTAACGACTTCGGGAGACGCGTAGCGGCCAAAAATTTATGCGCCATTGGGCGAGGACGCCGGCGCTCACAGGGAAAACTTATGAAAACTCGGATAATCCTATTAAGTTTAATACTGCTGGCGGCGGCGGCGGCGATTTCCTTCGCATCCAGACCCGAAATAATTCCAATCCGGGAATCTCTATCCGGCTTGCCTATCCGGATAGGAGAATGGGAAGGACAAAAGGCCGCCGACATTGAAGATAACATTATGGCGGTCCTTGGGGTGGATGATTACGTCAACAGGTTCTATTACAATCCGGAGAGGGCCCCTGTAAGCCTATACGTAGGATATTATCAAAGCCAGCGTGAAGGGGACACCATGCATTCACCCTTAAACTGTCTTCCCGGCGCCGGTTGGAATCCGGCAAAACAAGGACATATCCAAGTGCCTATCGAGGGCGGCTCGCCCATTGAAATAAACCGGATAATAATCATGAAGGGAACGGATAAGCAGCTGGTACTGTACTGGTATCAGAGCCATGGGCGCGTCATTGCAAGCGAATACTGGGGAAAGATTTATACTGTGCTCGATGCGCTCCGGACCAATCGAACCGATGCGGCTCTGGTGCGTGTGATTTCTCCGATAGCCGGCATGAGTTCCGAAGCAGAAGTTGAGGCAGAGCAGCGCGCCGTGGACTTTGTGAAATCGTTATATCCTCAGCTGATTCGATTTTTACCGGAATAAAGCAGCCAAGGAACGCCGGCGTTCCTTATGTAGAAAGGTCATTTATGAAAAAAGCTATTTGCCTGATGTTGGCGTTAGGCCTCCTCGCAGCTGCCGGATGTTCCCGCAGCCCCCAAAAATCAGTGGAAAAAGGCAAAAAATACCTCGCCGAAAAGAAGTACGGCGAAGCTCTGATTGAATTCAGGAATGCGCTGAAAAAGGATCCCAAATTCGCCGAAGCCCATTATCAAATAGGCTTGACTTTTCTCGCGACAGGAGCAATCGCCAATGCAGGCCAGGCTATTCTTGAGGCTGCCACGCTGAATCCCAAGAATCTGGATGCGCAACTCGACGCCGGCAATTACCTGCTGCTTCAACGTAAAATCCCTGAAGCCCGCGGAAAAGCAGAACTGCTGCTGAAGCAAAAACCGGGCGATTTGCTTGCCAGGATTCTCCTCGGCAACAGTTACGCAGGCAAAATCGATATCAACCGATCCATCGGCGTATTGAAACGCGGCTTCGAAGCAGAACCACGGCTGCTCCCTGCCTTTATCGCACTGACGTCGACTAATGAAACAGCTTACAATCCTAAAAAAGCGGAAGAGATATTGGGACAGACGGCAGATCAGAATTCCCGCTCTATCGAAGCCCGGCTCGCTCTCGCCAATTTCTATCTGAGATCCCAGCAGCCGGAAAAAGCAGAACAGCAATATCAGGCGGCGCTTGCAATCGATCCTCGATCGTTGGACGCCAATGAGGCTTTTGCCTATTATTATTTACAAACCAGGAGGCTTGACCTGGCGGAACAGATCCTCCGCAAGTTAAGCCAGGACAACCCTAAGGATTTGCGCTTAGGAATTGTGTTAGCCAATTTTTATGAAGGAATCGGCAAGACAGGCGAGGCCACCCTTCTCTACGGACAACAATTGTCAGCCAATCCACAATACCTGCCGGCAAAAAAACGATTGGCCAATATTTATCTGAACCAGAAAGAGATTGATAAAGCAGCTAAACTGGCAGGGGAGATACTTAAGCAGAATAATAAGGACGCCGAAGCTCTTCTCATTCAGGGCAGAATTCTTTTGGCGCAAAACAAGAATGCGGAAGCTGCCTCCAAGCTGGAAAGCGCGACCAAATCCATGCCTAACTCGGCTGCGGCGCATTACTTTTTAGGCGTTGCCTCTCTACAGTCACGGAATATGAACAAAGGCGAAACGGAGATTGCCAATGCCCTCAAGCTGGATCCCTCTTTCCTTCAGGCGCATATTCTGCTCGCTCAAATCAAACTGGATCGCGGAGATTCAGAAGCCGCTATCCGGTCCGCCCAGAGCGCCCTTAGCCTGAACGCTAATGCGCTGGAAGCCAGACTTGTGCTGGGCAGCGCTTATGCCAATCAAGGCAATTACGCCGGCGCCATTCCGGAAATACAGGAATTCGTCAACAATCACCCGGATAATTCCATTGGACGCTATCGACTGGGATTGGTTTATTTAAAACAAGGCAACGCTGTAAAAGCTGAAAATGAATTTGAAGCGGCTTTAAAAGCGAATCCTCAACACATCGAAAGTCTTGTCGCTCTTACCAACATTTATTTTGAGCGCAAAAATCCGGACAAAGCGATCAGCAGAATCGCTCAGGCTATTGCCGCTCATCCCAGTAATCCCAGTTTGTCTCAGTTGCTTGGACGCGTTTACCTTGCCCAGAAAAATCCTGTAAAAGCTGAAGAGCTTTTTAAAAAAGCGGCGGCGCTTAATCCCAAAGATCTGAATCCGCAGGTAGCTCTTGCCGAGTTCTACTCGGGCACAGGACAAGCCGAAAAAAGCGTCGAAAGCTATAAAAACCTCATTGCCGGCAATCCCGGCAACATAGCGCTCAAGAAACAGCTGGCCTCTCTTTATATACGCCAAAAAGATTATGCAAAAGGAATGGCGATTGCTGATGAAATAATAAAAGACAAAGATCCTTTTGGAAGGATACTCAAAGGGGAAATCCTGCTCACCCAAAAAAAACCGGAAGAAGCGGTTAAAGAATTTCAAGAGGCTATAAAATTGAACCGCAATTCGAGCCAGGCGCACTACCTTTTGGGAACAGCCTACCTGTTGACTAAAAAAGTTCAGCAGGCTGAAACCGAATGGAACGAGGCAATCAAGATAGATCCGAATTATGCCCCACCTTATGTTACTCTCGCCCAATTAAAGCAAAGCGCCGGGGATCCGGACGCTGCTATGCGCTTTGCCCAGCAAGGGCTCAAAATAAAACCGGGCATCGATGAACTTCATATGATCCTGGGCAACGCCCTGATGAGTAAAAGAGACTTCGAAAATGCGGTGAAGGAATTTGAATTGCTTGCCAAACGTTTCCCAAAAAATGAGCAAGTGGCCCGAAATTTGGTGCTCGCTCAAATTAATATGCAGCTGAACCAAAAAAGGCCTGAGAAAGCGATTCAGCTGTTAAATCAACAAATATCGCAATCCCCAAAACAGCCCAGGCTTTACGAGCTTTTGGGACAGGTTTATTTTTCCCAGAAAAACTATGCAAAAGCAGAAGAGGCTTATAGAAAAGCACTGGCAATTGACAAAAACAGCATTGCCGCTTATGGCCTGCTTGGCCAGCTTTTTATGATTCAGAATTCTCATGATAAGGCTATCCAGGAATTTAAAAATGTTTTAAAGGTAAACCCGCGATCGGTTGAGGCTCATTTAATCCTTGGATCTATATACCAATCTCAGAATGACCGGGAAGCGGCTAAATTTCAATATCGCGAAGCCCTGGAAATAGATCCCAAATCTCCGGTAGCAGCCAACAACATGGCATGGATTCTTGCAGATGCCGGGACCGATCTTGATGAAGCTTTAAAACTGGCCCAATCAGCCCTCGAAAAGTTGCCGGACGCAACCAGCGTGAAAGACACGCTGGGTTGGATTTACTATAAAAGAAACTCCTATAAGCAGGCCATCGACCTGCTGAGCGAATGCGTGCGCAGGGAACCCAAGAACCCGACGTATCAGTACCATTTGGGAATGAGTTATTTTAAAAACGGAGACCGGCAGAAAGCGAAAGCCTCTCTGGCTGAAGCGATAAAGCTCAGCTCATCATTCCCCGGGATAGAGGAAGCGAAGCAGGTTCTCGGCAAGCTGTAATAAAACGACCACAGATTGCACGGATTTCACAAAATAATTTTGTGAAATCCATGCAATCTGTGGCTTTTTTGGGGGATCCAAAAAATGAAAAAGATAACCTTTGTCCTGATAGCTGTATTCATGATTCTGGCGGCATGTTCCCGGGACCCGAAGAGTTTCATCGAGAGCGGGAAAAAATATTTCGCGGAAAAAAACTATCGAGGAGCCGGGCTGGAATTCAAGAACGCTCTCAAAAAGGATCCCCAATCCGTAGATGCACATTACCAGATGGGGCGCGTCTATATGGCTGTCGGGCAGTTGGCTTCAGCGCTCCAGGAATTCCAGAGAGTCGTTTCGCTTGATCCCAATCGTTTGGATGCGCAACTCAAACTCGGCAATCTTTTTCTCATGAGTCATAAATTGCCCGAGGCTCGAGCCAAGGCGGACCTGATTTTAAAGAAGGATCCCAAGAATGTTCGCGCAATTATTCTCCTTGCTAATTCTTATTCCGGGCTGGTGAACCTCAACGATTCGATTGAAGAACTCAGGTTGGCGTTCGAGCTTGAACCCCGACTGCTTCCTTCTTATCTGTATACAGGCGCGGATCAGGAAACCAAGCTCCATCCACAACTGGCAGAAGATATTTATCTTAAAGCTCTTGGCAAGGACGACAAGTCCATTGAAGCGCGACTTTCATTAGCCAACTACTATATGCAATTAAAGCGCAACGATGATGCGGAAGAAGGTTATAAAAATGCGTTGTCCATCGATCCGAAATCCCGGGACGCGAATGCCGCGCTCGGTTTCTTTTATCTCCAAAATAAAAGATATGATCCGGCGGAAACCGCTTATGCCAAACTCCGGGATCTCGATCCCAAAGAAATCGGCCCTCAGGTGATTATGGCGGATTTCTATTTAAATGCAGGAATGACGGACAAAGGAATCGAAGCTTTGCAAAAGATCATTTCCGGCAATCCTAAAAATGTTTTAGCCCGAAACCGGTTAGCCAACATTTATTTGAACCGGAAAGCCTTGGATCAAGCGGCTCACCAGGCAGATGAAATTTTAAAGATCGACGATAAAAACGGGGATGCGCGGCTCATCAAAGGAAGAGTTCTGCTGGCGCAGAACAAATCAGCGGAAGCCATAGCTGAACTTGAAAAGGTTGTTAAGTCTTTCCCGGCATCCGCCTTGGGCAGATATTTTCTGGGCATGGCATTTTTTCAATCCGGCGATGTGGGACGCGCAGATGAAGAGTTCTCGGCGGCAATTAAATACGATGCGACTCTGTTTCCAGCCTATATTGCACACGCGGAGGCGAGGCTGAACAGCGGAGATCCGGATGCAGCCATTTCTAATGCAAAACAGGCTCTGAATATAAATGCGAACCTCGATCAAGCGCATTTGATTATAGGCAGCGCTTTGGCGGCAAAAAAGGATTTCCAGAATGCCGCTTTGGAGTTGGAGGGGTTTGTAAATCGCAATCCAAACAATGCTATGGGGTTGCGGGCGCTTGGATTATTATATGCCGCACAGGGAAAATCAGGTCAGGCGGAACTGCAATTACAGGCGGCTCTGAAAGCCGATCCTTCTGATTTGGATAGCATAGTCGCTTTAACCAACTTCTACATCAATCAACAAAAGTCCGACAAGGCGATCCAGATAATTAGTCAATTGTCAGCTCAATCTCCAAACAACCCGAAGTTATATCAGATTCTCGGTCAGATATACCTGGCGCAGAACGATCGCGCGAAGGCTGAAGAATCTTACCGGAAAGCAGCTCAGCTGGATTCAAAAAATGTCAACCAGCGGATGGCGTTGGCAAATTTCTATTCAGGTACAGGGAATATTCAAAAAAGCATCGAATCGTTGCAGGCGATTTTGAAAGATCAGCCTTCCAACAATACAGCCCGAAACGCCCTGGCGCAGATTTATTTGGAGCAAAAGGCATATAACAAGGTATCAAGCCTGGCGGATGAAATGCTTAAACGGAATCAGAAAGATAGCGACGCACTGCTGCTCAAAGGCCGGATGCTGCTTGATCAAAACAAGATTAAAGAAGCTCTTCCTCAGTTGCAGAGCGCGGTGAACGCTAAACCCTCCTCATCTGTCGCCAGACATTTTCTCGGACTCGCACACTACAAGACAAATAATATAAAACAGGCGGAAACAGAGTGGAATGAAGCGATCAAATCGGCAGGCAGGTTCGTGCAACCTATAATTGCCCTTGCCCAATTGAAGCTCGATTCCGGCGATACGGATGCCGCAATTAAATACGCCCGCCAGGCAGCGAATCTCGATCCCAATGCATCGGGCGCGTTTTTAGTTTTAGGCAGCGCTTACGGCAATAAAAAAGATTTCAAGAATGCAGTGACGGAACTGGAAGAATTCGTCAAACATGAGCCAAACAGCTTCATAGGCCGGCATCGGCTTGGATTGGCTTATCTCGGAGCCGGCAATCTAGGACAGGCGGAAGCAAAATTCGAAGCGGCATTGACACTGGAACCGAATTCTCTTGATCCGATTATGGGTTTAATAAATCTATATCAGGTTCAGAAGAGACCGGATAAAGCCATCCAGCGGCTGAACCGGGAAATTGCGAGCTCGAATCAGAAACCGAAATTGTATCAACTGTTGGGTCAGGTTTACGCAGCGCAAAAAGACAATGTTAGAGCAGAGGAATCTTACCAAAAAGCTATTCAATTGGATCCCGGCAACATGGCTCATAGGGAAGCCTTAGCCGGATTTTTTAACGGCATCGGCAAACCGGATAAAAGCATCGAGAGTTATGAAATCATGATTAAACAGGCTCCCGGAAATCTGGAGCTGAAGAAGCAACTGGCCGATCTCTATCTTAGCCGGAAATCCTATGAAAAAGGCTTGAAACTCGCCGATGATATGCTGAAGTCCAATCCTAAATCCACCGAAGCATTTATGATTAAAGGCCGCATCCTTATGGCCTCAGGTAAAAAGGATATGGGCATAGCAGAATTGCAGAAGGGAGTGGCCAATGATCGGAAATCGGCAAATGCCCACTACTTTCTTGGAATGGCTTATCTGCAATCAAATCAACTGCAAAAGGCAGAATCGGAGTTCTATGAAGCCTTAAAAATCAATAATAACTTTGGATACGCCGAGACTGGATTAGCACAGATAAACATGGCTCAAAACAATCCGTCCGCAGCTATCCGGCATGCCCAAACAGCGTTAAGGCTTGATCCCAATCAAAACGAGGCAAAACTGCTGTTGGCTACAGCTATTATCAATCAGAAGGACTATGCCAAAGCAATTTCGATTCTGGAGGATTTTATTAAGCAGGATCCCGGCAACGCAGCGGCGCAGCACCTTTTGGGCATAGCCTATGCCGGCAAAGGAAACATGGCTAAATCTGAATCGTTTCTGAATGAAGCGATCAGGATAAATCCCGGCAATATGGAACCGCTTGCCGGCCTTGTTAATATTTATCTGGCTGCTAAGAAACCCGCACAAGCGTTCCAGCGCCTCAATCAAGAATTGGCCAGAAATCCCAAAAATCCGGCGCTTTACGAGCTTTTAGGCCAGACCTATGCGATCCAAGAAAACTATGCCAAGGCCGAAGAGGCTTATTCCAGGGCAATAACAATAGACAAGAACCGCTTTTCGGCTTATCGCAGGCTTGGTCAACTGTATATCAAGCAGGATTTGATGGATAAGGCAGTGGATCAATACGAAAAGATCTTAAAACTCAATCCGCAAAACCTACAGGCGAATGTTATGTTGGGCCAAATAAACCAATTGCGAAACAATCCGGAAAAGTCTAAAAGTTATTATAAGGCAGCCTTAAAGCAAGACCCCAAATTCGCGATTGCGGCGAATAATCTTGCCTGGATGATGGCTGAATCCGGAAAAGATTTGGATGAAGCGCTGAAACTCGCTAAGGACGCGAGAGAATCCGATCCGGATTCGACCGATGTTGCGGATACTCTTGCATGGGTTTATTACAAAAAAGGTTCTTACCTGGCGGCTATCGATCTTCTCGAGCAATGCATTGCCAAAGCCCCTAACAATGCGGGTTACCAGTACCATTTGGCAGCCTGCTATCTGAAAAATAAGAACATCGCCAAGGCGCGAGAGGCAATCACAAAAGCTGTTCAATTGAACCCAAGCTTGTCATCGACGGAAGAAGCTAAAACCCTTTTACCAAAGAAGAAGTAAGGAGCGGGGTTGAACAGGGCCGAAGACAATGCGGTCAGCATCTTTATCGGCTTTCTAGGTGGCGGCGCACTCTAAAATAATCCGGCCCCCACAGTACACAATCCAAACGATAGCGAACATTGCAAAAATGCGAATTTTGGTTTTCTTCTCGGCGCATACCTCAAATTTTCTACCGCCGATTGCTTCAAAAGTGAAGATTGCGAAATACAAAAGCATCAAGCTAAATAGCGCCGGTCCTAACAGGTGATATCCGACGGATTCGGCAAACTCTCCATGCGAAACAGCATGGAGAGATCGGGTCAAGCCGCAGGTCAGGCAACTGTGGCCGGTGATGGAATGGAATGTGCAGTTGGGAAACGGAAGATCTGAAGGCGGCACAAAAAAGAGGATTAAAAAACCCAAGAGCAGTCCTCCCGCCATAATAGCGCTAAAAGCCCTGCGCTGAGACGAAAAATTGGCCGGCCGGATCAGTTCCATAAGCGCCCTTATCCGATTACTTGAGGCGGAGGGGGAGTGATATCCAGTCTCGAGAATATTTGGAACTCGGCGCCAAACTGCTCGAGAAACTCGACACTAAACGCCCGCATTGCGTATGAGATAGGCAGTAAAACCACAGCATTGATATAAGGAATCATCAGGAGCAAGAATCCAAGGCAACATGTGCAACATCCGACGATGATAATCCCAATAATAATGAACAGCAGCAAACAAAGCTTGAATAATTCAAAACCAAGAAAATAAATAAACTGAGATAGGAACAACGGAACAAACTTTTGTATCGCCGCCAGCGTCGAAGTCCGGTCTCTGTACATGATCGGGACTACAAAATCCTTGATAACAACGATCAAGAAAAAGTTGATGATCGAAAAAACGAGGAATCCAATACCTGCAAGAATGGCAGGAACAATCAGCGCATGGGCGTTCCCGCTGGTCGCATACAGAGATTGCAGTTTCATGAAACAGTAAACGACGTAGGAGATGACAATCGACAAGGAAATAACGCCCCAAACGAGGTTGAACAAAAAAAATGAATTCCCCTCGTTCTTGTACTCGTACCACGGCGCAACAACTCTGGTTTGGCTGTGAACTACGTTGTCAAGAAACACGAATTTTCCTCTGCAACCCAGCCATGTGATTAGGAAGCCGATGACAAAAAGCAAAAATACCGTAATAGCGATTAAAACCGCCAATCCGGGGTGATCTATAAGCCATTGCCAGGCTTTTTGCGGGAAAGACAGAACCGCTTCCAGGTCAAAGTTTGAGCGTTTATCAAAATTCATGCCTGCGGTTCCGGGAAATCCGCCATCAATAAGTCCTGCCAGGAACGCTGTAAATCCGACAACAAACCATTTGCGGACATCGAAGGGATTAAAAAGATCCTTTCGCATTCGCGAAATTCCTTGTGACAACGGCTCAATAAATTGAATTTTCACTGTTCCGTCTCCCTTTATAAATTTCGAGCATAAATCGTTCGTGTATTGTTATATACATGAAATACCGACAAAAAGTTCATTCCGTCATAGATTTAATGGCGCCTGTGGCGCCTGTCACCATTTGCAACCATTTGCGGCGCCAATCCTGTAATTGTGTGTTATTCATAATTGTTGCAGTATCGCAAGAATGTATCGAAGGCCTAAACTACGGGACGCGCCATTGGTGGAAACATGGCAACAGGTGTTTTCCCCAAACCCGGATGCGCTTCACATTACACGAATCCGGCACGAATCCGGCGCTGGCATTGAAAGGCCCGGCTATATTCATTACCATCCGCTACGCGGCCTTCTCGCTCGAATAGGTTGCTCTTTCAATGGTTCCCTACAAACAATAAACAAAATTGATTCCGTATCTTCCGTGGCTCTCTCAAAACAGCCGAGTCACAGGACAGCGTCGCCACCAGCTATGCTGGATTGAAAAATCTGTAACTCAAGCATTGTCTTGAATCCGTAAAAGCGTGCCACGGAATACAGGCACGGAACGTACGGAATAACGATTAATGTTGCAATTCGTGCCTGTCACCATTTGCAACCATTTCTGTTGAGATGTCTCACAACCAAGGCATTCATCGTGGTCGGGGTCGGGGTCGTGAATCGCTATCGAAAATCGAGCCTTCCGAACGCCGATTCCGATTCCCGACCCCGGATCCGAGCTGAAAACAGCCGAGTCACAGGTCAGGCCTTTTAGGCCCGATCCTGAAACTTGCATAAATAAAATTAGCCGCTGACGTTAGTAGCTTGCGTCAGCGGCTAATTTTATTTATGCAAGTGCTTTTACACTAGCGTCGTTTCTCTCCGAAAATACAAGAGGCCTGTCGGGTTGGGTTATTTCTATCCCAATTCGACAGGCCTCCAAGATCTTTCGAGTCAGGCTAAATACTTGCCTGATTATTTCCCTACCGGAAATGAACTACTTGCTATTGTCACGACGACGTGCAACAAATCCAAGACCGACAATACCAAGTCCGAGAAGGCTTAAAGTAGCCGGCTCTGGAACTTCGGACGGCAATCCCGTTTCAATGAAAGAGTTGGAAGCGGAGTTAACAGTGGAATTGTTAACGGTAATTATGTCCTTGACAAAGATAGCTTTTTGATTTCCTATTCCGAAATCTCCAGCGTTGGCTTTTACTGTCATATCAAACAGTTGTGCGCCTATTGTGCCTTCGATTGGGTCGTATGCCCATACCGTCTTTTGCAAGGTCCCACTTACCTTTGAACCAAAGGAGTGGTCAAACCCTATTCCAACTTTTGAGATAACGATCGAAGCAAGGGCTTCAGGGTCGACCTGCATCACGTAGCTTATACCGTACTTCTGATTTTCCTCAAAGACTCCTGTGAATTGAACAGTATGTACATCATAACCGTCGAAAGGCGAAGTCTTGATTGTCGTCTTTGCACCAACCATGTCAACAAAATTTCCGAACACATCCTCAAAATCATAGTAAAGCTTATCTTGCTGACTGACAGTACCCTCAGGTAGTCCATCGAAATCGTCAAAATAAATTTCGGCCGCCATTGCCTGGCTGCCGATTAGCAGCGCCACCAGTATGATTCCTGGTATCACTAGTCGCATTCTCATAATGATCTCCTTTTCAAATTGTATCGTCACGACAGAGTATGTTCATTCTTGCCGTGTTGAATCGGTTCTCATGAGTTTTCATCTGATGGAACCAGCCACTATTAAGCAAATTACGGTCCAAAGTATTAAATTCATTATTTTCTATCCTTTATAGATTATAGCCCAAAAACTTGAATTCAAGTTTGTAAAATATTCTAACACTCTAATGGGCGGCGAGCAGCCTGTCCGCACATCAATATTATCGCATATATATGATAATATATGACTTATAGTGATTTTACAGGCGTTTCAGCAAGTGTAAAGAATTTCGACGCTCTATGGCATGGTTGTAAATGGTGTAAATGGTGAGGTGTAAATGGTGACAGGCGCCATTTTGTATCCGCAGAAATGTAAAGAGATCCGGCGCTCGCATATTATAAACATAACTGCTTTATTTTCTAGTGTTTACAAAATACCAAGCCCGGGATTCAAACTTCCGTACGTCGGATACATTTACAATTTTTTCGTTCAGAAGCGCCTGGCAATTTTAAGCTTTATCATATGTATGTCTTTTTATATCAACAGTTTAACGGTTTACCTTTACAAGTGGCATGAACATTGCATTGTACCTAAGCGTATTTTAAAACCTTAGGAGGAAGCGATGTTAAAATCTATGAAAGTCTTCTTATTTATTACTTTAGTAAGCATTTTCGCTTTTGCTGCAAGTGCAAACGCAGCTGCAATTCTTACGTTGTCGGATGGTACTATCGCTGGGACTGTTATCGTTACCGATAATGATAACGATGGCGTGGTTAACTATTTTGGATCGGTAGGCGCCTTCACATCTGTATCTGCAACCGGATACACTAAACCGGCAATCGCGGCGAATTCCTTTTTTGCTGAAATGGATCTCAGTGCTTCTGCCATGGGAAAAGGAATATTAACCATGACATTTGAAGATCAAAATTTCCCCGCATTTCCAACGGATGGACTTTTAGAGCTTGGAGTCGGCGGCACTACTAAGGGAACCGTTGCATTCGAGGCATACAAGGAAATTAATGATAAGAAGGTAGTGGTTGCTTCTACCGGTACGATTGATCCTCCCGGACTGACTGCGCCATTCTCAGCACTTGTGAGCGTCAACCATGGACCATTAAGTTCTTATACCATGGGAATCGTTGCCACAATCACTCATTCAAAAAGCACCGACCTTTCTTCTTTCGACCTGAATGCAGTGAATGCAGTGCCGGAGCCGGCGTCGCTTCTGCTTCTCGGAACCGGGCTTTTCGGCGTAGGATTTTTAGCCCGTCGCCGGTCCAAATAACATCTTTCAAGACTTAAGACATTAAAAAAAGGGGCGCTTCCTAGAGCGCCCCTTTTTTATTTCCTGCCCGCATGATCCCGCCAAATTAAAGTCCTATCGTGTTTTAAACGATATGATCCTTATCCCGGCATCGGTTAATGAATTTGGATATGGAGATCCAGGCTATGAAAAAAGCATCATTTCTGCTTTTAGTCCTTATGGTGATTCCGGTTGCAGGTTATCCGGATGCCATGACATTTAATTTTTCCGCTTATGACAGCAACATGCATTTCATATATTCGGGAGGAGACGTCCAAACTCAATTGGGGGTGTTCACTCTCCATATCAGAGATATTGCTCCAGCTACGGACTGGCCTAATGACGGCAATTTCCTGGCCTTCTGCGTGGATATACAACATTATGCAGGCAATTCCAACAATGTCGTTCTCAACGATATGGCGCAATGGCGACAGCCCTACAGCCCCGTCCCTCAAAAATTCCCCAAGTATGCCGGAGCGGGAAGCTATGCAGCTTACATGATTAATTATTTCGGCATGCCCGGAACTCTGATGGAACAATCGGCCATGCAGCTCGCCGTTTGGGAAATTCTTTACGAATATAACGGAAGCAGTCCGGATAAACCTGTTTTCAACGTCACCCAAGGAGTGTCTTACGCCACCGGAATTGACGCAGCGGTAATCAGCCAGGCCAACGAATATTTAAGTTTAGCCAACAATCTTCAGCGGATTCCGGACGCCCACGCTCCCTGGATCCAAACCCTGGATGATAATGGCTCTTATTACCAGGATTTCACAACGACGGTTCCGGAACCATCCACGCTGATTTTGCTGGGATCCGGTCTGCTGGCCGGATGCTTTGCGCTGAGGAAGAAGTTCCGAAGCAATTAAGGACCATAGATTTCACAGACTTTACAGACATGCGTAAAAGTTTGCCGCGTTTCCTTGACGTATAGGAGAACCTGCCATAACATGCCCGCGACAATTCAACCGATACGGACAAGCTGAAGTTCCTTTTATAATCTGCATTTCTAAAAGCAGGAGGTAAAACCTGTTATGTTTTCGAAACGGATTGCATGTATTGGCGCAGGATATGTAGGCGGACCGACCATGGCGGTGATCGCCATGAAGTGCCCCCAATACAAAGTCAATGTAGTGGACGTCAGCAAAGCTCGTATTGAAGCCTGGCAGAGCGATAACCTGCCCATCTATGAACCGGGGCTGCTGGATGTCATTCAATCTGCCCGTGGACGAAATCTGTTTTTTTCAACCGATATCCGCTCCGCTATTCATGAATCCGAAATTATTTTTGTTTCGGTCAACACCCCCACCAAGACTTTTGGCGAAGGCGCCGGCAAGGCGGCAGATCTTCAGTACTGGGAAAAAGTAGCCCGTGAGATTCTCAAGGAATCCAAGTCGCCAAAAATCGTCATTGAAAAAAGCACTCTGCCGGTCAAAACCGCCCAGACCATGGAAAATATTCTTAACGCCAATAGCGATGCCATTCATTTCGAGGTGATTTCAAATCCGGAATTTCTTGCTGAAGGCACCGCCGTGAAGGATCTCCTGGAACCGGACCGGGTCCTCATCGGATCCCGTGAAACTCCGGCAGGGCTCCGCGCCCGGCAGGAAATTGTCGACATCTATGCCAACTGGGTTCCGAAGGATCGTATTCTCACAAGCAATGTCTGGAGCGCCGAATTATCCAAACTGATAGCCAATGCTTTCCTGGCGCAACGGATCTCTTCTATTAACAGCATCTCTGCGCTTTGCGAAAAAACCGACGCCAGCGTGCTGGAAGTTTCCAAGGCGATCGGCATGGATTCCCGCATCGGAAACCGCTTTCTGAACGCCAGCGTCGGATTTGGCGGATCCTGTTTTAAAAAAGACATTCTGAATCTGGTTTATATCTGCGAATCTTACGGACTTCATGAAGTGGCTAAGTACTGGGAAGCGGTCCTCGATATCAACGAATATCAGGAAGCGCGCTTCGTCAAAAAAATGATCCGCGAGATGTTCAATACCATCGTAGGAAAGCGCGTTGCACTATTCGGATTTGCCTTCAAAGCCGATACCAGCGACACACGGGAATCTCCGGCAATCGTCATCGCCCGGAAACTTCTTGAAGAAAAGGCTCAAATTGCCATCACCGATCCCAAGGCGCTGGATAACGCCCGCATTGATTTGAGCGGGCTTGCAGGAAATATAGATTACGTTGAAGATCCCTATGAAGCAGCTCAAGGAGCCCATGCGATAGCCCTGATGACGGAATGGGAGACCTATCGTTCGCTCAATTGGGAAAATATTTTCAGATCGATGGAAAAGCCCGCATTCTTATTCGATGGGCGCAACCTTCTGGACCACGAACAGCTTTTCAAAATCGGCTTCAACGTGTATCCCTTAGGACAGCCGGCGCTGAAACATTTTTAACCGGCCCGGAACCTAATAGTCGCCGCGTTGGCGTGGAGGCCAGACATACTGCAATCCGGCATATACGCTGAGCCGGTTCACATGCAGCCCGCCATACGAAAAATGGAGCTGCTGCTGGTTTTGATAAGAACTATTCAAGCTCAAGAAAAAATCGTTGCGCAGTGCGAACTCGAGGCTCGCGTTGCCGGCGAGGGTTTTTATATTTCCGGTATCAAATGATTCCCGGCTTCGAGTGTAATAGGCTGCCAGCCTCGTACTCACCCGGCTTGTAACGCGATAGCCAAGACTTTCAGTAAAAGTATCCGATTGCATCAGCCTGGACAGACCCGAAGCCGACGTGAGGCCTCGATGATAGGTTGAGCTCAAAGATAAACTTCTTGAATCGTAGCTAATGCCGGCATTGACGCTTTCCTGGAAGCGATCGCGCCCCTGGTAATGTGAAAAATCGATTCCTCCGCCCATCCATATACGCCAGAATCGGTCCAAATTAAAATCAAAGCCGCCAATTGTGAGCCTGTGTATTTGAATGTCCCGGCTGGAATCATCCACCTTATTCAAGTAGTCGTAATAACTGCTGGAAAAATTAAGCCATTTTGCCAGTTTGTATTCGAAGCCGGCGCCTACACGCAACGCATGAGTATCGGTAATCGATTCTTGCGCATAACTATATAAATCATATCCTCCCGACAAGCTCAATCGCGCCTTACGGCTTAATTGAAAACCGAGTTCGGCCTCCATTGAATCTCTTGTGATCCGCTGTCGGTCATCAAATAAAACTTCCCGCGAATTGGTGGGATAGATATTCCGGATAGAAGGGAAAAGAGACAAAGATGACGAGGAATCATTCGCTGAGGATGTAAACAGGTTTGTAATACTTAAGGAAACGCTTCTGGAAAACCGGTATGAATAATTTGCACTTCCGGAATAATCCCAACCGTTTAAATCCTTATGATGACGGTATAGCCTGTACCCGGCGCCCAAATCCAGGTGAAATTTGGATTTGCGCCTGCCCAGGTTTAGAAACATTTGCGGAGTGAGAGAAGTAATGGTCGCATCTTCATATCGGTTGACTCCCGGAACAGAGTCCGTCGAATAACCTTCATAGGCGCTCAACGAAAATCCCCAGGGATGCCGGGCGCTCTGAAATATGTCATCGGATAAAGATTGAAATCCACGAGATAAACCATCCTCTTTTTCCTTGTTCGCAGAAGGCTCGGGAGTTGCCGCCTCCGGCTGTTTCTGATCCTCCAAAGGAACGGAATCCTCCTGCGGCGGCTCGTTTTCAGGTTGCGTTGAGGGAGGCTCCTGCGCCGCACAATTACCCACAACCAATACCATCATGGCAATCAAAAGGAATATTTTCATCTTTTATAGTCCGCGTATTTTGGTTTCTAAAAAGAACACCAGTTATTTATCGGCGAAATGTATGAGAAGGCTTATCGATGACAATACTTATGGTATCCGGAGAGAGTGAATCAGTCAATATGGGACGGCAAAGCCGGAGAACGAATTGCGGTTATTTCAGCAAAAGATTGAGCCGCAAATCCGCTCGGAATTAATTCCAGGAAACCCTGTTAATACGATCCAGCATATCAGCTATGGCAAGTTCCAACTGAAATTCGCTTTCACACTGCTCTAAAAGAGTTGAAAGCATTTCTATTCCATCATTCAACACTTTGCCCAAATCATCTCCCCACACACGGCCCCTGGATTCTATTACCAGGATCTGCAAAGACCTGGAAATCTCATATAGAGAATCGAAACGCCAGTTGGCAGCCTCCAGGTAGAATTTTTGTAGCCGCTCGGAAGCTCGCAGGGACGCGGGACAATCAGGATCAGGCTCTAGAAGCGCAAAATCCATTCTAATATCCCTTAAAGCCTTCCGGGAAGCATCCACATAATCATAGAGCTCTTTCAGCCTGATTTGAGATTTTATGGGTAGTGTCAATCCTGAATGAAGAGCGATGCTGTTATCGCTCTTATCTTGCCTGTTGCCAAAATGCAGATCCTGTTCGATCAGTTCATGCATAGCCGACCAAGATTCGGATTGAGAATTCACTTTTTAACACTATTTTTTGTGCTTATTGTGAATTCATACACTACATATTGTGTTTTGTAAAGAAAAATCAAAAAAAAACGCCACGGAATGCGCTGAATTAATAAATGTTAATTAATTCAGTGTTTTCAGTGGCGGTTTTGAATTACCAGAAGATATAGTCGCCTCGAACGACTATCCATATTCCAAGAAGGAGATTGGTTATTGCATGCGCACAAAGAGCGTCGCCAAGACGATTTTTGCGGCAAACCAGACCCTGGTATGCAAAAGCGCACAGTATCCCGGGAAGCCATTCAAAATGGCTTATTCCGAATGCCGCTCCTACGATGATGAATGCTTTTAAATCAAACCGTCCCAGCGGAATTTTCAAAAATTCCGACTGAATGAAAAAGCGGTAAAGGAGTGACCTATAAAATACTTCTTCGAGCATTGGCACGATCAGAGTGGATCCTGCTATCCGCACCCCTATAAACAAAACGCCCAGATAAGCCCCCTGGCCGTAGGTTTTCATTGGATTGAATAGCCCCTGTCGTTGAGAGAACGTCGGGTACAGACCATCCAAGCCCACCCATGCTATAAAAACAAAAACTCCGACGGCCACCGCTTCCCATGACAACTTCCATTTCAATTCCTGAACATGCCGGCGCATAATCCATAATAGATAAGCGGCTAGAACCGTTTTAAGAGCATAAATCCAGTACTGTCCGGTTTCGCCGAATTGACCTTGAAGCATTGTAAGGCCGGCAAAAACAGCAAAAGGAACTATGCGAACAGCTATAGGCGAATAAAACAAACCGTCCGGCGCAAAAACAGATTGTTTTGCGCCGGTTCCTGATTCCGAGGATGGATTTTGCATTGGTTACGCTTTCCAGACTTGTCCAGGCCGAGTTTTAATCGAAGCCATGGCATTGCGTGCGTCCACGATGCAATCTGCGCATTCCGCCAATTGCTGATAATCGACAGCCTTATGATTGGTGGAAATTAGGACCACGTCAAAACTGCGAAGCACTTCAGAATTCCAGGATACGGAACGCGTTCCCGTCCAGTGCCCGTGCTCGCGCGTAGGACGGACGACCGGGATGTAAGGATCGTAGTAGCTCACCTCTGCTCCGCGTTTTGTCAAAAGATCCATCAGCATGTAACTGGGAGATTCGCGCTCATCATCCACATCCGCTTTATAGGCTAAGCCCAGAATAAGCACTTTAGCGCCATTCAAAGACTTGCGGCGCGCGTTTAAAGCGTCCGCGACCCGATTAATTACATGCAGCGGCATGGAGGTATTTATTTCACCGGCTAATTCGATAAAGCGCGTATTCTGGCCATATTCCCGCGCTTTCCATGTCAGGTAAAAAGGATCGATCGGGATGCAGTGACCACCCAGCCCAGGTCCAGGATAAAAAGGCATGTATCCGAAAGGTTTCGTTTTCGCCGAATTAATGACTTCCCAGACATCTATGCCCATCGCGTCATAAACAATTTTCAATTCGTTAACCAGGGCTATGTTAACCGCCCGGAAAGTATTCTCCAGCAACTTGGTCGCCTCAGCCGCCCGGCATGAAGATACAGGGATAATTGTTTTTATCGCTTTCCCGTAAAGATCAACAGCTTTTTTCAGACAAGCAGGCGTGAGCCCTCCCACAACCTTGGGAATCAAGGCGACTTTGCTGTCCGGATTGCCTGGATCTTCTCTCTCCGGCGAAAAAGCCAGATGAAAATCCACCCCGGCTTTCATACCGGATCCGGCCTCCAACACTTCCCGCAAATCCTCATCCGTAGTTCCGGGATAGGTAGTCGACTCAAGAATGACCAGGCAACCCTTCGGCATGTGCGGAGCTATGGATTTTCCGGTTTCAACAATGTAGCTGATATCCGGCTCACGATTCTTATTCAAAGGGGTTGGCACGCAAATAATAACGGCTTCCGATTCTTTGACCCGGGAAAAATCCGTGAAAGCCTTAAAAGAGCCGGCATTCACAACCTCGGCAATATCCTTTGCCTCGATATGCTTGATATAGCTTTTACCGGCATTGAGCGCATCCACTTTTTCCCGATCCACATCCAGTCCCAGCACATTGACCCCTGCGCGGGCGAACTGCAGAGATAAAGGCAACCCGACATAACCCAGTCCCACCACCGCTATTTTCATTGTTGTTCCTTTCTACATTTTTTCTGAAGGAGGCGCACAAGATCCAAAACCCAGTCTATACCTACAACTCTATCGGCATTAAGAATTAGAAAAAAGAGAAAAAACAGTAGTCAGTAATCAGTCATCAGCAGTCAGTCGACAGCTATCCACACAACTCGGCTTTTATAGTTTCGAAAACCATCCTATCCCGCACTGCTTTTTTTGCTGATGCTGAGAGCGGATGGCGGATGGTTTTTAATGCGCTAGACTTTGATAGACGGCGAAAATCAGGACGATTATCAACAGAACGGCTGGAACTACAAAAGGTATAATCCTTCTAAACCAACCTTTCGTAAGGCTAGGTCCGACATCATCCTTGCCCTGCAAGCTATTGGCAGCTCGCCGAACTATGCCGCGGGAAATCACGCGAGAACGCTCGTTATAGCCTATCAACAAGGCCCGATCGCAAATGAGATTGATCAGCCGCGGATAACCTTTGGATCGTCGCCAGATCGCTTTGAATGCGCCCGATCCAAAAACCAATCTCGGCGCACCGCCGGCAATGGCTATTCTGTGGCGTATGTAAAGCTCTGTGTCCAGTTTCGACAAGGCTTTGGTTTCAAAACGAACGGATATCCTTTGGTTTAATTGACGCATTGAGGGAAGCTTCAGTTTTTGATCGAGTTCCAACTGACCCACAAAAATTATTTGAAGCAGTTTCTTCTTTGCAGTCTCGAGGTTCGAAAGAAGCCGCAACTGCTCCAGCAGAGTCATCGAAATATTTTGGGCTTCATCCACAATAAGGACAGTGAATACATCCTCTTGCGCGCGCTGAACCAAAAACATGTTGAGGCAATCGATCAGCTGCTTTTTGGTCATATCCCGCATCCAGTCAGCATCAAACAGCTTTGAATCCTTAACTGATTCTTGAGAGCCATTCGGCGCTTCCGGGCGCACTCCAAGATCCTGAAGAATCGCCCTCAGGATATCGGTTTCGGAAAGCATTGGATTCTGAATCAGAGCGGTGCAGATTTTCTTCTTTGCCAGCCTGTCCAGGAGAGCCCAGCACATTGTCGTCTTGCCGGTTCCAATATCGCCAATGATGACCGCAAAGCCTTCCCTCCGTTCGATCCCATATAAGATGAGATCGAGCGCATCCTTGCTCCTTTTATTGAGAAAAAGAAACGAAGGATCCGGAGTAAGGTTGAACGCGTTTTCTTTTAAACCATAAAATTTTTCGTACATCAAACACCTTATCGGCAGGCGCCGGATTCCATCAATCATTTTAAGATTGATAAATCCATATCATCCCGTCGATTATATACAAATGCACAATCCCATAAGATTTATCCCATCATTATGTCTGTTCCTTCTGTTCAGCGTTCCCCTATTCTCTCAGACAGCGGACAATATTTTACTGATCCTGAATGAAGCCAGCCCGCTTTCCATGGATATTGGAATGTACTATGCCCAGAAGCGGGGAGTGCCGAGGCAAAACCTTCTCCGGATAAATACTGCCACAGAGGATTCCATCTCCCGGGAGGAATTCAGCAGACAAATCGAATCGCCGATAGCATCGTGGCTGACACGCAACTCAGCTCAAGACCGCATTCTATATATTGTACTTACAAAGGGGATTCCCCTTCGCGTCAATGGCGATTCAAAACCCGATGGAACTGTTGCCAGCGTCGATTCCGAACTAACGCTTCTTTATCGAAAATTGTTGGGCCAGACAATTCAGATCAAGGGCCCGATCAAAAACCCCTATTACCTGGGGGATGCATCCCCGGTTAAAGCTAGACAATTCAGCCACAAGAATCAAGATATTTTCCTGGTCAGCCGTCTTGATGGCTTTACTTTCGCCGATGTCAAAGGATTGATCGACCGCGGGTTGACGCCCTCCAAGGAAGGCAAAATCCTGCTCGATTCTAAAGCTTCTCTTACGGAAAAAGGCAATGTCTGGTTGAAACAGGCCGCGGACCTTCTTGGTCAAATGGGATTCCAGGAACGGATTGTTTTTGACAATACCGGCAAGCTGTTGACGCAAGAAAAAAATGTTCTCGGCTACTATTCCTGGGGATCGAACGATCCCGCAATCCGGATAAGACATTTTGGATTTGAATTTGTCCCCGGCGCATTAGCCGGCATGTTCGTCAGCTCTGATGGAAGGACTTTCACAGAACCTCCTCCAACCTGGGAAATCGGCTCCTGGGAAGATGACAAAACCACTTTGTTCGCAAACTCTCCTCAATCGTTGGCCGGGGATTTAATCCGGGAAGGAGTAACAGGCATTGCCGGTCATGTCGCAGAACCTTCCCTTGAAGCTACAATTCATCCCAATATCCTGTTCCCCGCCTATCTCTCCGGATTCAATCTTATAGAATCCTATTACCTCGCCATGCCCTTCCTGAGCTGGCAAACTGTGGTTGTAGGCGATCCGCTTTGCGCTCCGTTCAGGACTCAATCGTTATCAACAGCGGAAACGGATGGAGGCCTTGATCCCGCTACAGAGCTGCCTGTTAATTTCAGCGATAAACGGCTTCAAACACTCCTGGATGCTGCAAGCAGCACGCCCGGCGTCAAGCCTGAATTTTTCAAGCTGATATTGCGCTCTGAAGCGCGCATCGCCAGGCAGGACCTGATAGGCGCCCGCCAGGCGCTCGAAGAAGCCAATAAAATCGACGACCGGTTTGCCGCCTCCCAATTCAAGCTGGCGAATTTATATGAACTGGAACAGCAATATGACAAGGCGATCGAACGCTATCGTCATCTACTGAAACTTTCGCCGGACAATCCGCTTTTTTTAAACAATCTGGCATACGCTTTAGCCGTAAGGGGAAATGCGGTCAAGGAGGCGATACCATTTGCGGAGAAAGCTTATGAGCTGGCGAAAAACAATCCCAATGTAATGGATACTCTAGGATGGATTTATCATTTGAATGGTCAAAAGGACAAGGCTCTCACAATCCTGAAAGAAGCTGCCGGTGCAGGCGCTCAAAATGCGGATATTTTTCTGCATCTTGCGATTGTGAGCGCCGGCGCAGGCGATCGTGTCGCTTCAGAAGCCGCCCTTAAGCGCGCCCTCGAAATCAATCCCAAACTGCAAAATAGCGAAGAAGTGAAAAAGCTGCAGTCCGTAAAATGAAAAAACGCCACGTTTGCTTGCGTGTTTTTTTGCTTCAAGCCGCGGAGCGGCGTAATGTGGATAGCCGGGGATGAGTTGCAGGCTAGCGTAGCGAACCCCCGGCGGGCATCGATCATAAGAGAGCCCTGAAGTTTAGAAAGATCTGGATAATAAGATGTTTCGCCCTTCCAGTGCTCCTTATTATGCTATTTCCTACATGCGTGTTCCGTGGCTTTTTTATTGTAGGGCCGATTGAATCCGGGATAAACCCTTTTCGATAACGTCGATAGAAGTGGCATAGGATAGCCGCAGGTATCCCTCGCCATACTGACCGAACGCAGAACCGGGCAATAAGGCTACGCCGGCTTTTTCCAGAATAAGGTTGGCCAGATCGCCGGACTTCATGCCTGTGCCGGAAATATTCGGAAAAACATAAAAGGCGCCTTGCGGTTTTTGGCAGCTGAAGCCGGGAATCGAGTTTAATCCCGCAACAATGACATCTCTGCGGCGCTGGTACTCCTCCACCATCCCATCCACCATATTCTGCGGTCCCACAACAGCTTCCACTCCTGCAAATTGCGTGAAGTGCGCGGTAGAGCCAAGAGAGTGCGTGAGGAGCAAGCCGACGTTTTCCACTAGATTTTTGGGCATTATGCCGAAACCAAGCCGCCAGCCCGTCATGGAATAACTCTTGGAAAAGCCATCAACGATTATGGTTCTTTCTTTCATTCCGGGCAGTGATGCGATAGAAAAAACCTGCAGCCCATCATAGGCAATGCGCGCGTATATTTCATCCGACATAACCCAGCAGTCAAACTTTTTGACCTGAGCGGCGATATGTTCAAGATCCGCTCGCGGAATTACGCCCCCAGTCGGATTGCTTGGGGAATTTAAAATAACCATTTTTGTACGTTGGTTAATAAGTTTGTCGAAGGCTTTCAAATCAAATGAAAAATTGTTTTCCTCCAGGAGCGGCACTGGAACAGGCACGCCGCCTGCCACTCCGATCATTGCTTCATAGGTAGGGAAACCGGGATTGGGATATATGACCTCATCGCCCGGTTCAACAAGCGCAAGCGTCGGGAAAAACAGGTTCGGCTTTCCTCCGGGGCTGATAATGACTTCTTCCGGGCGTATTTCGATGCCGCGCCTTCGACCCGCGTCTTCTGCAATTGCTTTACGCAAAGGCGGTATTCCAGCCGGATCAGTGTAGCGGGTTTTCCCCTCACTAATAGCCTTTATTCCCGCCAGGCTGACGTTGCTGAAGGTATCATAATCAGGCTGCCCGATTTCG
The DNA here is from genome assembly GCA_964441405.1 of uncultured Acidobacteriota bacterium. Classification (GTDB taxonomy): domain Bacteria; phylum Acidobacteriota; class UBA6911; order UBA6911; family UBA6911; genus UBA6911. The sequence continues at coordinate 130,391 of CAYTYP010000002.1, read as the reverse complement.
AAATGAATAATCTCTTTCCCGGCCGCTTCCAACTGACCGGCTTTAGCCAACACCTGATACGCGCCTTCCGGCGCCAAATGATGAGTGCGTTTGGCAAATCCCATAGCCGAATCCTATCTGCGTAAAAAGACGCCACAAATACACGGAATTTATGAATTTTAAATTCCGTGTATTCTGTGGCGTCTTTAATTATTAACCGAGCATTTTCTTCAAACCTTCAAACTCTTCATCCTGCATGCTGAACCAGTTCTCTCTGGCAGGGAACTCTTTGGCCTTCACCTCTTTGGAATAGGCTTTCAATCCGTTAAGGATAACCTCACCGGCGTTGCCGAAGGTTTTAGCCATTTTTGGTTTAAATTTAGGGTAGAGGCCGAACATATCATGGTAGATCAATAGTTGGCCGTGCGCGTGAAGGCCCGAACCGAGACCCATGATGATACAGTTTTCCGCACGTTCTGTTATGATTTTGCATAATCTATCAGGAACAAGCTCCAACAAAATTGAAAATGCTCCTGCTTTTTCCAACGCTTTGGCGTCATCGGCAATGGCTTTTGCCAACGAAGCGGATTTGCCCTGCAAGCGGAATCCTCCAAGCGCAGCGACGGATTGCGGAGTCAAACCCAGATGCCCAATGGCGGGAATGCCTGCATCCACAATCGCCTTGATACGCGGAGCCATTGCGGCGCCCCCCTCCAGCTTAATCGCATCACAGCCTGCTTCCGCCATAAAGCGCCCGGCATTGAGCACCGCCAGTTCATTGCTGGGTTGATAGGACATGTACGGCATATCTCCAACCAGGAATACATTCGGAGCCCCTCTGCGCACTGCACAGGCATGGCGAATCATGTCGTCCATCTTTACAGGCAATGTAGACTCATAGCCCAGCATCGTCATTCCGAGGCTGTCGCCAACCAGGATCATTTCGATGCCCGCCTGCTCCTGAAGATAACCCGTGGGATAGTCGTAACATGTAAGCCAGGTTATGGGCTCCCCCTGTTGAACCTTCTGAAACAAATAGGGAAGAGTTATTTTTTGACGTGCTTCAGTCATAATCAACTCCTAATTTTTGCGCGAATCAAAGCTCAGGATTTTACACTATTTTAGTTCAAAACGATTGAGAAAATGAGAAACTCTTAAATTCGTATTTGAGGAAACAACATGCAGGTATAATGATAGGGTTTGGGCGGAATCCCAGGATAGGCAGGGGAGATATTTGGAATGATGCTTTTCGCAAGTACCAATCGAAAAACGCCGGAAGTGAATTTGGCGGAAGCCCTTTTGCAGGGACAGGCGACGGATAAGGGCCTATATCTGCCGGTCACTATTCCCTTCTTCGCCCCGGGAGAACTGGCCTCACTTCAGGGCAAGACGTATCCGGAAATTGCAGCGGCTGTTCTGAGCAAATTTACAGCCGACGTCTTTTCGACCCATTCATTGGAGCAAATGTGCCGCCGCGCCTACGATTTCGAAGTTCCTATTGAGCCTGTGGACTCGAACAAATACATAATGCGACTGGACCGGGGACCTACGGCTTCGTTCAAGGATTTTGCCGGAAGAATGATGGGGCAGATGTTCAGCGCATTGCGAAAGAACGCCTCCGGCCGGATTGTGATCCTGACCGCCACCTCCGGAGACACCGGCAGCGCCGTAGCACACGCGTTTTACAGAATACCTCAAGTCGAAGTCATGGTTCTGTTTCCGCCGGCGGAGGTCAGCAACCGCCAAAGAAAACAGATGACGACTCTGGGGGAAAACATCATAGCTGTCGGGGTTGAAGGAAAATTTGACGATTGTCAGGCTCTCGTAAAACAGGCTTTCTCCGACGCCAGCCTCCAAAAAATACAATTGACCTCTGCAAATTCCATTAACATCGGCCGCCTGCTTCCGCAAATCGTCTATTACGTCTATGCTTACGTACGGCTGGCCCGATCCGGAAATCCCGTTATTTTTTCCGTTCCGTCCGGAAATTTCGGGAATATGATGGGCGCACTGCTCGCCTCCAGGATGGGAATTCCCGTGGAAAAAATCATTACGGCTACAAACGCCAACGACGAAGTGGCGCGTTTCATTGAAACCGGAATTTACGAGAAGATAATTCCTTCGCGGTGCTGTATCTCCAACGCCATGAATGTGGGGCACCCCAGCAACTTCGCCCGGGTAGTCGCAATGTTTGGCGGGTGGATGGATGAAGCCGGCGCCATTCGCGAAATGCCGGACATGGCCAGTTTGAGGAAAGAGTTATGGGCTGTCAGTATTGATGATGAAGATACGCGCCGCACCATTCAGAACGCGTGGCAGACGCATCACTTGTTGTTGGAGCCGCACGGCGCGGTCGGATGGCTTGCTTTGCAGCGTTATCTCGCAAAGAATAATTCCTCCGCGTTCGCTGTTTCAGTGGAAACAGCGCATCCGGCCAAGTTTCCGGAAGAGATCAAACAACTGCTCGGTTTCTCTCCGGAGGCGCCCCCCTCTCTTGCAGAGGTAGAAGGCAAAGAGGAACGATACCTGGAAATGCCGAACGACTATGGAGCTTTCCATAAGTTGCTCCTCAAAACATATGGCGCTTAATACCTATCATCCTTAGCGAGCAGTCCGCGCCGACGGCTCGCTGCTGCAGAACAGAGGTGTGCTCATGAAATATGTCATTTTCCTAGGCGATGGAATGGCCGATTATCCTATCCCGGAATTGGATGGAAAAACCCCTTTAATGGCAGCCAAAAAACCGGGGATGGATAGAATTGCCCGGGAAGGGCGCACAGGCCTGTTCCGAACCATCGATGCCGGGATGTTGACCGGTTCCGCAATAGCCAACCTCTCGGTGCTCGGCTACAACGCGGCCGAGCTTTTCCAAGGAACGGAAGGCAGGGGGGTTCTGGAAGCGGCCAGCCTTGGGATTCCTCTCGAACAGAGCGATATGGCGATGCGCGTAAACCTCATCTGCATTGAAGAGGGGAAAATTCGCAGCCATTCCGCGGGACACATCACAACAGAAGAAGCACGCACGCTGATCCGCGATTCCCAGACCTTTTTTAAGGACTGGAACCTGCGCCTCTACCCGGGACTCAGTTATCGCCACGTATTGGTCGTTCCAGGCGGCGAGTTCCGATTGGAATGTTTCCCACCGCATGACCACGTAGGGGAACGCTGGAAAGAATTAGCGATCCAGCCCTCGACTGCGGATGGGAAAGGAACCGCCGATTTGCTGAACCGCCTCGTGGCGGAATCACAAGCATTTCTCGAACATCACCCAATCAATGAGCAGCGACGCAAAGAAGGAAAGCAGGCGGCCAATTCCCTTTGGCCATGGGCGCCTGGAAAAAAACCTGTCATGGAAACAATCCAGCAGCGCTTTGGAATATCCGGAGCCGCCATCACGGCAGTGGATCTGATTAAAGGACTGGCGATATACGCCGGGATGAAACCGATTGACGTCGATGGCGCCACAGGGCTTTACGACACCAATTACGAAGGGAAAGCCGATGCGGCCTTAAAGGCGCTCGAGGATGTCGATTTCGTGTACATTCACGTCGAAGCGCCCGATGAAGCCGGACACGAGAAAAATCTTCCACTCAAAATCCGCTGTATCGAAGACCTGGATCGACGGCTGATTCAGCGCGTGCTCGAAGGGCTTGAAAAAAGAGGATGGGAAAACACTGTCGCCGTTCTCCCGGATCATCCCACTCCGATCGCAAGCGGGAATCATACGCGTGAGCCTGTGCCGGTAGCGATTCGCTCGCCTCATCAACAGAGCGACGCCGTTTCCTGTTTTGATGAGGAGAGCGTTAAAAGCGGAGCTTTGGGATTGTTGACCGGCTCGCAATTTATCGAGACCTTTTTTAGAGCGTGACAGGCATGAGTGCGCGCCCGAAAAACGCCGGCGCAGCGCCTAAGGGTGCAAAGTCTGTCACCCAAATTCCGAATAAACCGGCTAAAACAACGCCACGGATCCGAACACGGATCACACAGATTTAATCAATAAATTCTGTGTACTCTGTGTTCGATTCCGTGGCGTTGTTTTAGTTTAGGCTGCAGCCGTCACTGCCCGGCATAATGGTATTCGTATTTTCCTGTAATCGAAACAGCCATACATAAAAATGGCTTTTGAAATTTCAGGGCGTACATCGGGCAGTGCCATACTCCTTTGGGAATGACCACAGCCGTAGGAACGGAAAAAATATGGTCTTCTTCCTGCCCTTTTTCTCCTATCTGGAAATTCACTTCTGCGCCCAAATCGCCGATGTCTTTAGGATCGGATCCTATAAAGTATACGACTTCATCATGATCATGGACGTGAGGCTCCGTTGATAGGCCCAACCGGCCGGCTTTCAGTCCGAAAGCATAAATAATATTGCAGGGAAATCCGTTGAGGATGTCCGCGCCGGCGGCAAACATCGACAAATCCCCCATTTGATGGATCGGCAGTTGGACCAGGCACTTCCCATATTTGGTTTTCCCATCGGAAGTCTCGGGAGACACGCCCTGCAACAGCGGGCCGGCGTTTGAAGAATGGGACATATCGCTCTCCATTTTATAACCGCGGATCCGCGGTTGATTCGTTTGAAATCAGAATCCGCGCATCGACGACGCGCGCGCCCGATCCTTCCGAAAGCACAATTAATGGATTGATGTCCATCTCCTCAATCTCCGGAAAGTCGGTGACCAATTGTGAAAGCCGCAACAGCGATTGCTCAATGGCATCAAGGTCCGACGGGGGTTCGCCGCGATATCCCCTCAGCAGTTTGATGCCATTGATATCCTCTATCATATGCCGCGCATCGAATCCGCGGATGGGCGCGATCCTGAATGTTACGTCGCGAAGCACTTCAACATAAATGCCGCCCAGGCCGAACATCAACAGCGCTCCAAAATGGCGATCGCGCTTCATCCCCAGAATGGTCTCTTTTCCGCCGTGCACCATTTCCTGAACCAGGACGCCCCAGATCTCCGCATGGTTTTTTGTAGCTTTCACCTGTTGAAGCAGCTCGGCGTATGCAACCCGCACATCGGTTTCCGATTCGAGATTCAGTTTGACTCCCCCTACATCCACTTTGTGGACGATATCCGGAGAGACGATTTTCAGAACTACGGGAAAGCCTATCCCCTGCGCAGCCACAACAGCTTCGGCTGAATCACCGACCATTTTGGAGCGCAACACCGGCAACCCATATGCCCGCAGAACCGCATGCGCCTCGGGTTCCGGCAGGAATTCTCGCCGTTCTTTTTTCGCTTTCGTCAGTATTGCGCGAACTTTTTCCGGCTGAATGTCTTCAAAGTGTCGAATTTCGGTTCGCGGCCGCGAACGCCATTGGAAATAACGCGCCATGGCGCTCAGCGCCCGCGCAGCGTCTTCAGGAAAACGATAGTGCGGAATCTGCGCGGCATCGAGGATCTTCAGGGAATCTTCAATATTGCCGGTTGCCATATAAACGGCAAAGACCGGCTTGTTGGAAAGTTGCGCCTGCGGAACGATTGCCTTCGATATGGCTTCCAGGTTCGTCAGCATCTGCGGAACGCATATCACGATGACCCCGTCCACATTGTCATCGGTCAATACCGCCTGCATCGCCAATCCGTACCGGGATTCGTCCGCATCTCCAATCAGGTCGATGGGATTGTTCAGACTCACCGTCGGGGGAAGGCCCGCCATCAGGTTCGCTGTGGTTTTGGGATCCAAGCCGGCCAGGTGCAACCCGTAGCGCACCGAATTGTCGGTTGCCATAATCCCGGGGCCTCCGGCGTTCGTTACGATGGCGACTCGGTTTCCGCGCGGCAAAGGCTGTTTGGCGAAAGCCATTCCTAAACGGAATAACTCTTCGAGCGTGTCGACGCGAAGCACGCCGCATTGGGCAAAAAGGGAATCATAGACTTCGTCGGAACCGACCAGGGCGCCCGTATGCGACGCGGCGGCCTTGGCTCCCTCCAGCGTCCGCCCGGATTTCACTCCCAGGATCGGCTTCTTCTCCGAAATGAGTCGGGCCAACCGGAGAAATTCTTTCGGATCCTCCAATGCTTCGAGATAGAGCAGAATGACATCCGTTTCCGGGTCCTCTGCAAGCGCGGCGAGAACATCGTTCTCATTAAGATCCGCTTTATTGCCTATGGAAATAAACTTGGAGAATCCGATTTTTTCCGCTGCAGCATATTCGAGAGCCGCAACTCCGACAGCTCCGCTCTGGGAGATAAAGGCAATTTTGCCGCCCAGAGGAAAACTGCGGGAGAAGGTCGCGTTCAATGAAACCAACGGATCCGTATTGATGACGCCAAAACAATTCGGGCCCACGACCGCCATGCCATACTCTTGCGCCACTGCTTGCAGCTGGCGCTCCAGTTGAACGCCGTTTCCGCCGATTTCTTTGAATCCGGCGCTGATGACGATCGCTCCCTTGCATCCCTTTCGGCCTGCGTCTTTCAGGACTTGCGGAACAAATTCGGCCGGAACCATGATCACGGCAAGATCCACTTCATCCGGCACATCCATCACGGTAGGATAGGCGCGCACGCCCAGAACGCTCTTTGCTTTCGTATTGACGGGATAAACACAGCCGCTATAGCCCGCGAAAAGCAGGTTGGCGAAAACAGCGCGACCCAGGCTCTGCGGTTTAGCCGAGGCTCCTATGACCGCTACGGAACGAGGGGAAAAAATAGCCTGCAATTGTTCTGCTTTTTCCATATCTACTTTCCTAAGATTTAATTCGCTTCACCCGATTAGGAGCTGCAGAATGTATTCGCCTACGGGTCTGTATAATATTTAACCACGAAACAGACGAAATACACGAAATTAATTTATCGTGTATTTTCGGGATTAAAGCTTTTTATATTGCATCCCATAGACAGTTCCAGGAGAATTATGGAACGTGGGTATGGGAAATGAGAATTCGACTTATTATGCTCCGATGGACGGCCCTGATATTTGTTACAGCTTTAACCATAAGTTTCGCCGCTGAATCTGTTCCTGATCGCATCCCGGCCGCCGAATTCTCCAGAATGATTAAAAGCTTTTCAGAAGAGAGTGGATACTTCCTATCCGACAACCTCGTTTCCAATGAAGACGGCTATCTTTCTGTTGTAACTAAAATGCGCCAATTGCATATTTCCGGCGGCGCTTATCTTGGAGTCGGTCCGGAACAGAATTTCACCTATATCGCCAAGATTCGCCCCGCTATCGCTTTTTTAATAGATATACGACGTGAAGCTCTTATCCAGCATCTGATGTACAAAGCTTTATTTCATCTTTCTAAAAATCGCTCTGAATTCCTTTCCCGCCTTATCAGTCGACCGCTGACCGGCAAACCCTCCCCTGACGCCAATGCAACCATCGGGACATTGACGAACTATTTTTCCGAGGCGCGCGCGGACAAGTCGTACTTCACTTCCAACCTGTCCGAAATCGAACGCGCCATCCAGTCGGAGTTCGAATTCCCGCTCTCCAAAGATGACCGGGATTCATTGACGACCATATATAAATCCTTCTACACGGAAGGCCTTGATCTCTCCTTTCAATTCAAATCTTTTCGCGGACGCCGTTTTAGCGGCATGCCTTCCATGGGAACACTGATGGAACAGGTGGACTCTGACGGAAAACCCGGCCATTTCCTGGCCAACGCCGATGAGTATCAATTCGTCCGCGATCTCCAGGAGAAAAACAGAATCATTCCAGTTGTCGGTGATTTTTCCGGCCCCAAAACAATCAAAGCGATCGCGGGTTATTTGCGCGATCAATCCTATTCCTTAACCGCTTTCTACACTTCAAATGTTGAGATGTACCTGTTCGAATCGGGCTCATTCGCCGGTTTCGTCAATAATGTAAAGGCTCTTCCGACAAATTCCGACAGCATCTTCATTCGATCCGCACAAAGCAATTATCTCGATCAATTCCGGGATGGCTTTCGCATGGTCACCCTGCTGCAATACATTTCAGCCTTCAAGAAGGATCAGCAGAAAGAACTTTACTCCGATTATTGGACTCTGGTTAATTCCCATCCCATACCGTTAACTCGATAATTTTTACCGCAAAAACCGATTCCCGAACCCGATTCCGACCCCAACCCCGATTTAAAAACGGGGCGAGTCCCAAGGCAAAAGAGAAGGGATAAAATCTGGAATACTACTTCGCTGATATGTATACTATACACATGAAACGTACAAATCTTGTGTTAAATGAAGATTTACTGGAGGAAGCAGTTCGGATAGCAGGCGTGAAAACATATTCTCGGACAGTCGATATGGCTCTCCAGGATTTTGTCAGACGAGCCAAGGCTCGACGCATTTTAGAACTTGCAGGTTCCGGACTCTGGGAGGGAGATCTATCGGATATGCGGAAGGATCGGCCTCGACGCAAAACGGGATCGAAGGCGCGATGATTCTCCTAGATACTTCCGTTTGGATCGAAATCTTTCGCGCCCGCAATCCATTGCATTTTGAAAAAATCGTTGAATTTGACCGGATTGTCACATGCCTGCCTATTATCCAAGAGGTATTGCAGGGATTCCGAGAAGAACGAGCTTTCTTCATAGCGCGCGATGCAATGCTGGCGCTGCCGACAGTGGAGTCCCCTCTCAGCATCTCAGTTGTGGAAGAAGCCGTCGCACTATACAGAACGGTCAGGCGGCAAGGACTAACCATAAGGTCTTCCGTCGATTGCCTTATTGCCGCATGCGCTTTGCGCCATGGGTTGACAATTCTGCACCGCGATCGAGATTATTCTCTTTTAGCTGAAATATCCGCACTTCAGCAGCGCCAAATATAAAATAAAGGTCTTCCCGTTCAGCAAAAGATGAAAAAGTCCACGACTACGCGCAACTTCTACGTCCACACGGAATGCATTAAAGATGACGATTTTATCCTGACAGCCGCGCCTCAGTTTGATAGCATCCCAAGATGGATATATTGGCTGGTTTAAATCCTCCTCAGCGTTTAGCTGTTGAGCATGGAAGAGGCCCGGCGCTTGTGCTCGCCGGCGCCGGAAGCGGAAAAACCCGCGTCATTACTCATCGAATTGCCTATCTGATTCATAACTCGGCTGCTCGTCCGGAAAATATTCTGGCGGCAACCTTTACCAACAAAGCCTCCCAGGAAATGCGCGGGCGCGTTCAAAAAATGCTTGGCCCTTCCCGTAGCGCCGAACCGCTGATCTCGACATTCCATTCATTCTGCGTTCGCCTGCTTCGAAGAGAAATTCATCACCTTGGGTATAAACGCGATTTTTCCATCTATGATACCGACGATCAAAAGCGGCTGGTCAAACGCATATTGGAGGAAAACAACAACCCGAATCAGGAGATGCCGCCTCGGGAGATTCTCAGCCGGATCAGCTATTCAAAAAATCATGGTGTAACGCCGGAACAGTACGCGGTCCGGTTCCCATCCGATGCAGCGGAAGATGTGCAACGCATCTATTTGCAATACAACTCGCGATTGCGCAACTCCAATTCGCTCGATTTTGATGATTTGCTTTTATTGGCGGTGGCGGTACTCGCGAAAAATCAGGAATTGCGGAAATATTACAGTGACTGGTACAAATACATCCTGGTCGACGAATACCAGGACACCAATCGTCCGCAATATGAACTGCTCCGCTTGCTTACATCCGCGCACAACAATCTTTTTGTAGTCGGCGACGAGGACCAATCGATCTACAAATTCCGCGGAGCGGATATCCATAACATTCTGAAATTCGAAAAAGACTTTCCGGGCGCGCGGGTGATCAAACTGGAACAGAATTACCGGTCCAGTCAGAATATCCTGCGAGCCGCCGGCGCGGTGGTAGAGAACAATACGGAACGCAAGGGAAAAACCCTCTGGACGGATAATGCAGCCGGCGATTTAATTACATGCCAGTGCGTCCAAACCCCCAGGGAAGAAGCGACCTGGGTCGCGAGGCAGATCAAAAAAATCTTAAACGACAGCCCGGAATCTCATGTTGCGGTTCTCTATCGAGCCAATTTCCTCTCCAGGAACTTCGAAGATGTGCTGACGGAAGAAGGCATGCCTTATGCAGTCGTGGGAAGCGTTGCATTCTTCGGCCGCATGGAAATCAAAGACCTGCTGTCCTACCTGCGCGTTATCTTTAATCCCGAGGATGATGTGGCGCTTCTCCGCATCATTAATACGCCTACCCGAGGGATTGGCAGCGCCAGCATCGATTTGCTCACCGAAGCCGCTCTGAGCCAAAACGCCCCGATTCTGCAGATAGTGCGCGAAAAAGCCGCCGATCCGCAATTGCCCGGTCGAATCACCAAAAATCTCCAGCAGTTTCAAGCTCTGATGGACAAGTGGACAGGCCTGCGGGATACGATTCCAATGGCCAAGTTGATTGAGACTATTCTGGAAGACACCCGCTACAAGGAAATGCTTCAGAAACAGGAAGCGACTGCGGAAGCAGAAAACCGGCTGGCCAATATCGAGGAATTGATACGAGCGGCGGCGGAATCCGGAGAAAGAGGTGAAAGCATTTCGGAATTCCTTGATCGGGCCACTCTCTCCTCCGAACTCGATCACCTGGATCCCAATGCCCATATTGCGCTCATGACTCTGCACAGCGCCAAAGGGCTGGAATTCGACACTGTTTTCCTGGCAGGGATGGAGGAAGGGCTTTTTCCTCATTCCCAATCTATGAATTCAAACGAAGACATTGAAGAAGAACGGCGTCTGGCCTATGTCGGAATCACACGAGCAAGGCGAAAGCTCTTCGTCACATGGACTCTTTTTCGCAAAAATTACGGCCCGGACGCCGGCTTTCCCGCTCAAATGTCCCGCTTTTTGAAAGAAATGCCTGAGGACCTGATCGAACAACTCAACAGCCCGGACTTCGATGACGCCGACCAGCGGTTGCGCTCCCGCGAATGGTTCCATGAGGAAACAGAACATTATGTCTCTTATAAGGCTAAGAGTGTCGACCGCAGCCCTTCCCGCGTCGACACATCGCTGAAACCCAAGTCAATCGCCGAGCTTAAGGCTTACCTCGAAAAACAGCAGCGCTCATCTTCAACCGGCGGCCAGGGCGCAAAAACCGGATCGGGATTAAAAGCAGGCATGCGCGTTCGACATGATCAGTTTGGGGACGGCATCATTTTAAGCCGTGAGCGCGTGGGCAATGATTTCAAGCTCGTCGTAACCTTCAGCCGCGTCGGCAAAAAATCCCTCATGGAGACTTACGCAAAACTGAAATCGCTGTAAGCCGCTGACGGAACGCCGATTTAAATCTGTGTCCTTGGGCTCAGCAACAGACCTTGGCAAATTAGCGCCTGTGGTTCCAATTTGTCCTATCCTCCAGCCTCTTCCACGCTATACCGCTGCAACGGAAAATATCCGGCGATACTAACAAAATCTCTATCATTGTGAAGAAGAAAAGCCGAATTTTCGATGCATACAGCCGCTATGATACAGTCAATGGGTTTTCTGATTGTTTTTCCATGCTTTCGCAGAGAACGATAGATGGTTGCTGCCAACAGGTGGGTTGATTTTTTCTGGGGCAGATAGATGAGTTCATCGAGAATCCGGCAGACCTTATCGAATTCAGCATCATCACGAATCCCCTGCAGTACTTCAGTGGCAATAACTCCGCAGATACAGAGGTCTTCCGCATTGACAATTGCATTTTTAAGATCAAGCGATCCGCGCGCACCTTTACCTGCAAAGTAATCGATCCAAACCGAAGTGTCGACGACAATCACCGGGGACCTCTTGTCGAACGCATTTCAGCCAGGTCTCCCCTCCAATCAATCTTGCCTTCAAGGGCGAGAATCCGCTTCTGCTTCTCCCGCCGGACCAATTGTTCAAGGGCGAAATTGACAAGTTCTTTGCTTGTCCTGAGGCCGGTGAGTTTCTTGCCCTCATTAATCAATTTTTCATTCACGACAATATTCGTTCGCTGCATACCGCCTCCATACACATAAAATAGCAAAATAGGTGTATACTTTCAAGGCGTGCGCATGAAAGCCGCCGCCAGGAGCCTGTCCGGGAATTAGCGCAGCAATCCCGGGAAGCCGGCTGAAAAAAGTCGCCTTTGCAAAAGCAATAAAAATGCCATGGATTACGCGGTTTTGAATTGTTTTTAAATGCGTGGAATCTATGCAATCCGCAGCGTTCTTACAATTCCGGCAGGCGGCGAGCAGACGCCAGCGAGTGCAATGTCGCCAGATTCATGATGTCTTCTTCGAGATCGGGGCCTTTAGGCGTTTCGAGGATTTTCGGGATTCGTGCAAAACGGCGGTCATGGACTAAACAACGGAAGGCTTCGAGACCGATGCAGCCTTCACCGATGTGCGCATGGCGATCCACATGGGAACCAAGATCCTTTTTGCTGTCATTGACGTGGAACGCACGAATTGTCGCGATGCCGACGAGGCGATCGAAATCCCTCATGGTCGCTTGATAACCTTCCTTCGTGCGAATGTCGTATCCGGCGGCAAAAAGATGGCAGGTGTCCAAACAGACTCCAACGCGCTCCGGATACGGGATCTTCTCCATTATTTCAGCCAGATGCTCGAAGCGGTGGCCCAGGCTGCTCCCCTGCCCTGCCGTGTTTTCCAGGACGACGGAAACCGGCGGGCCCACAGTTTCAAGCGCGCACTTCATCGCTTCCGATATTTTCGCAATTCCTTTTTCATCCCCGGCGCCGACATGCGCGCCCGGGTGCATTATCAAATAAGGAATGTCGAGAAAATTCGCGCGTTTCATTTCCTCGATAAAAGCATCGAGGGATTTCTTCCAAAGGGATTTGTCCGGCGAAGCCAGATTGATCAGATAACTGTCGTGGGCCGTTACAGGCCGAATGCCGCTTTGCTTTTGCGCAGCTTGAAACTTCGCCCTATCCTCTTCCGTCAGAGGTTTCGCTTTCCACTGATTGCTGTTCTTAAGAAAAACCTGGATCGTGCGGCAGCCGGCCTTCAAACCACGCTCAAACGCGAGATGAACGCCACCCGCAATGGACATATGGGCGCCGGCGAGCAGCTTATCCATAGAGCTAAATCACCGTGCCGTTTTTAATCCAGGAGCCTTTCGGTACGACGATGATGCCGTCCCGGATATTGTAATATTCATCGTCTTTTTCCTGCAAATTATGGGCATTGATGATGGAAACGTGGTCGCCAATCCGAACATCCTTGTCGATAATGGCATTGATGATGGTGCAGTGATTGCCAATCCCCATATGGGCGATTTTTTTCTCAGCATTCTCCTCCAGTTGTTCGATGGTTTCAAACCGGTCGGAGCCCATGATAATGGAATTTTTAATCGTCGTGCCGTTCCCGATCCGGCTTCGAACTCCGATGATGGAGTGGGCGATGTCGGAACCGCTCAGGATGCAACCCTCCGCAATGATGGACTGATGAACGGTGCAGCTGTTAAGTTTGGAGCAGGGCAGCTTCCGCGGATGAGTGAAAATAGGCGTATTGAGATTATAAAAGCTGAATTCCGGCGCCGGGTTGGTCAGAGCCAGGTTGGCTTCATAAAAAGAACGAATGGTCCCGATATCCTGCCAGTATCCTTCAAACACATAGGACATAACCTTATATTTTTTTAAAGACTGCGGAATAAGCTCCTTCCCAAAATCGACAGCAGAGGATTCCGTCAGTATTTTCATAAGCAGCTGCTTGGAAAACACGTAAATCCCCATGCTCGCCAGAAACCGTGGATCGGAGGCAGAGCGGACAAACTGCGATTCAGGAAACTCCCCGAGCTTCGGTTTTTCTAAAAAGTCGATGGCCCTGCCGTCTTCCTGGACTTTCATAATGCCCATGCCGGAAACCGCCTCGGCGGATACAGGTTTCGCCGCTACGGTTATATCCGCTTTGTTTTGAATATGAAAATCGATGATGGAACGATAGTCCATTTGATACAACTGGTCGCCGGAAAGAATGATGACGTAGTTTATATCCGAAAACGGCTGCAGATGCTTGATGCTTTGTCGAACGGCATCCGCGGTGCCTTGAAACCAGTTGGAATTGTCCGGAGTCTGTTCGGCGGCAAGAATGTCCACGAAGCCGTCGTTGAACATGTCGAATCGATACGTTTGAACAATATGCCGGTTGAGAGAAGCCGAGTTGAATTGGGTTAAAACAAAAATCTTATTTATCTGGGAATTCAAACAATTGCTGATCGGGATATCAATCAGCCGGTATTTGCCTCCCAGGGGAACGGCCGGTTTGCTTCTCAGTTTTGTAAGTGGATACAGCCGTTTGCCCTGCCCTCCGCTCAGCACAACCCCCATAACGTCCCGCATAGGCGCATCTCCGTTTCGAGGAAAATGAGAACTAAGGCCGCAGCCCTAGTTTCCACTATTTTACAAAACCTTCAACTTCTTCGAAGAAGCAGGAGCGCGCGCCGGTGTGGCAAGCCGGGCCTTTTGGATTTACTCGAATAACCAGGGCGTCCTGATCACAATCGGCCGTGATGCTGACGACCTTTTGAGTATTGCCGGAGGTTTCTCCTTTATGCCAGAGACACTGTCGGCTTCGGCTGAAAAAAACGGTTTCCCCGCACTCCCTCATTTTTTCCATGCTCTCGCGGCTCACATAAGCCACGGTCAATACTTCACCGGTGGTTGCATCCTGCACAACGGCAGGAATCAATCCTCTCGAGTCCCATTTCAATTCATCAATTCTTTTCATAACCGATTCCTAATATTTATTCAATCAGTCGCACGGGAATGCCGCGCTCACGTAAATAATGTTTCGCTTCCGAGATTGTATGACGGCCGAAGTGGAAAATAGAAGCCGCCAGAGCCGCGCTGGCTTTCCCTTCGGTAAAAGCGTCGGCTATATGTTGAAACGAACCGCACCCGCCGGAGGCGATTACAGGAATTTTTACCTTTTCGGCAATCCTGGCGTTCAGCAAATTATCATAGCCGGATTGAGTCCCGTCGCAATCCATGGACGTCAGCAATATTTCGCCGGCTCCTCGATCGGCAGCCTCGGCTGCCCAGGCTGCAGCTTCCAAAGGACTGGTCACTCTCCCCCCATGAGTCGTGACTTCCCACTTGGGATCATCCGGATTCCAGTCTTTGACGCGTCGTGCGTCGATCGCCACCAGGATGCACTGGGATCCAAAATACTTTGAGGCGTCAACGATCAGATCGGGATTTTCCACAGCAGAAGTATTCAAAGAAATTTTATCCGCTCCCGCCCTCAGGATCGCCTGAATATCTTCAATGGTGCGCAATCCGCCGCCCACTGTGAACGGGATGAAGATTCTATCGGCGACAGCGCGCACCATCCGGGTGACAATTTCTCTGCGGTCGGACGACGCCGTGATATCTAAAAAGACCAGTTCGTCGGCGCCCGCGGAATCATAAATCTCCGCGGTCTCGACCGGGTCCCCGGCGTCCTGGAGATTGACAAAATGGGTGCCCTTGACAACTCTTCCGTCGCGCACGTCCAGACAAGGAATAATTCTTTTCGCCAACATAAGGAACTACCATGTGAGCAATTGGGTTTTCAGCTCGGTAAAATCGATTTTCTTGTCATAAAGCGCACGGCCAAGAATCACTCCCTCGATCCCACAGGTGCGTTTTTCCCAAATAGCCTGAACGTCATGCGCGGACGAGACGCCGCCGCTGGCGATAACCCTTAGCCCTGCTTGACGGCATAATTTTTCCGTTTCATCCACATTCACGCCGCGCAGCATTCCATCGCGCGCGACATCGGTGTAGATCACACGTTCCACGCCGAGGTTCTTCATCCTTTGGGCGAGTTCGACTCCGGTCAAAACGGTTTGATCGACCCATCCCCGCAGCGCAACTTTGCCGCCGCGTGCATCGATCCCGACAACAATCGCCGAAGAGTGACGCCGCACGGCCTCTTCTACCATTCCGGGATCGTCAACCGCCGCCGTTCCGATAATAGCCCGTTGGGCTCCGAGGCCAAGAATAGTTTCAACCTGTTCTAAAGTCCGCAGCCCGCCTCCGAACTGAACCGGAATCTTGAGAGACTTGAAAATTGCTTTGGCAATTTCGAGGTGCGCTGCCCGGCCTGAAAATGCGCCATCCAAGTCGACGAGGTGAAGGCGGGCGGCTCCCAGCGCTTCCCAATGGATCGCCATGGCCACCGGATCGCTGCCATATTCCGTCGACTTCGAGGCAATCCCTTCCTGAAGCCTGACGCATTTGCCGCCTTTAAGATCCACCGCCGGTATAAGTTCAAACACAGTTGCCGCCTTCTTTTTCGTCTTTGAAGCTCGGGCGTCTCGCCCGCGCTCCCGATTATAGGACTTCGAGGAAATTTCGCAGAAGCTGTTTGCCCGCATCCTGGCTCTTCTCGGGATGGAACTGCGCCCCCCATACTTTCCCCCGGTTTGCAATAGAGCAGAAAGGCCGGCCATAACTCGTCCACGTCAAAACATCTTCTTGCTTCACCGGTTCCACAAAAAAAGAATGAACGAAATAAAAATAACTTCCGCCCGGAATATTCTTCAAGAGAGGATCCGCTCGGATCGGTTCGATCTGATTCCAACCCACATGAGGCACGCGCAAAATTGAATCATCAAATCTGCGCACCATCCCCGGTATCAAATCCAATCCCTCATGGCTGCCGAATTCCTCGCTGTGGCTGAAAAGAAGTTGCAGCCCCAGGCAAAGCCCGAGAAGCGGCTTTCCTGCATGGACGGCCTCTCGAATAGCATCATCCAGCCCCTTGTGTTCCAGGTTTCTCATGGCGTCGCCAAACGCGCCCACTCCCGGGAGTATTAGCCGTTCCGCATTTAGAATGGCCGCCGGATCAGCGGATATAGTCGAAGTTCCGCCCACTGCTGAAACAGCTTTCTCCACGCTTCGGAGATTGCCCATCCCGTAATCCACTATAACGGCATCGAACGCGATGGACACGTTAAAGCACTCCCTTGGTAGAGGGAACGCCCTGGACTCGCGAATCCACACGCGAGGCAAGGCTTAAAGCGCGCGCCGTGGCTTTAAAAACGGCTTCAAAGATGTGATGGGCGTTGCGGCCATAGAGCAACTCAATATGCAAATTCATCCGCGCATGGACTACAACCGCTCTCCAGAATTCTTCGATAAGCTCCGATTCCAGTTCTCCAACCCGTTCGCGTTCCGTTTTGACATTATAAACAAGATAGGACCGGCCGGAGAGATCCAGCGCCACTCGAACCAGGGCCTCATCCATCGGGAAAAACGAATGCGCGAAGCGTACGATGCCCTCTTTTTGTCCTAAAGCCTGCGCCAGCGCCATTCCCAGGCAGATGCCTATATCTTCGACTGAGTGATGAGCGTCGATCCCAAGGTCTCCTTTGCAGGAAACTTCGAGGTCGAATAAACCGTGTTTCGCGAAAAGATCGAGCATGTGATCCAGAAACTGCACGCCCGTCTGCACGCGCCCGATTCCGGAGCCATCCAGATTCAGAGCGACGGCAATATCGGTTTCTTTTGTAGTTCGGTGAATAGTTGCTGTTCGTCCGTTCATAGGGGTTCTCGAAGCGCTGCGCCGGTCATTGCATTTTCCACACCGGCGCGCAGCGCGGAAATCAAGCGATCGTTTTCCTCCGGTGAGCCCACACTGATCCGCAGGCATCTCGAAAGCATCGGATACGAAGACACATCCCGGATCAGGATGCCTTGACGGTATAAATCATCAAAAAGAGTCCGTGGCTCAAAGGGAATCTCGACAAGGAAAAAATTAGCTTCCGACGGAAACACCTTGACGCCCGCAATTCCGCTCAGCTCTCTGCCCAAGCGCTCCCTTTCATTCAGGATGGTGGCAATGGCCGGCCGGAACCTTTCAATATTTTCCAATGCCACCTCGGCCGCAATAAGGCTGAACTGATTGACATTGTAAGGAAGTTTCGCCTTCGAAATCTGGGCAGCCAAATCCGGATGCGCAAGCAAATATCCTACGCGCAGCCCCGCCATGCCCATAGCTTTTGAGAAAGTTCTTGTAATAATCAAGCGCGGGTAGCGCTCCAATAGTTCGAGGCCGCTGCATCCGCAAAACTCATAGTAGGCTTCGTCCAGAAGTACAAAGCCTGAAAATTCCTCCAACAGCCGTACAATTCCTTCCTTTCTCAACACGGAGCCGGTGGGATTATTCGGATTATTGACCACAATCACTTTCGCACGCGCTTCATTCGCCTTCGATATCAGCTCATCCACGTTATAGCTCATATCCGGATTCAGAGGAATTCCCGCTACTTTGGCGCCGAGAACCGTGGCGATCAATTTATAGACCGTGAAAGTCGGAAAAGGTATGGCGACATGCATGCCCCTGCTTACCAATACCATAAGGGCGGCTTGCAGCAGTTCATTCGAACCGTTGCCCACCAGGACGCCATCCTTGTGCCATCCGACGAATTTCGCCAGGCTGAGACGCAATGAATCGGGAACGAAATCCGGGTATATCGACCATTTGCGTTGTCTAAAACGCCGGAATATCTCCTCTTTCAGGTCTACAGGAAAATCAAAAGGATTTTCATTCTGATTGAGTTTCACCTCGGCTTCATAAGCGCGCAACGTGTATGCGGGCGACTTCAAAACTTCTGGTTTGACGCCATAGAGCGGGGAATTCTTCTTCACGGCTGCTAATCCTTGCGACGCGATGCCTTCGGCTGCTGCCGGATGCATACGGATTGGGCATGGGCGTCCAATCCTTCAGAACGCGCCAATGCATCGATGGATCTCCAGGTGCGGGACAGTTCTTCTTTCGTATACCGGATAATGCCTGTCCTGCGTTGAAAATGATAGACGCCGAGAGGCGAGAAAAAGCGAGCGGTTCCCCCGGTGGGAAGCACGTGATTGCTGCCGGCAAAATAGTCGCCCACCGCTTCCGGGGAATAATCCCCATAGAAAATGGAGCCGGCGTTCCGGATTTTGTCTATCATCGAAATAGGAATGCTCGAAAAAATTTCCAGGTGTTCCGGAGCAATTTCGTTGATCCACTGGGCTGCTTGCAGGTGGCTGTCCATAACCACGACAGCCCCGAAGTCCTGGAGCGATTTCCGGGCGATATCTTTCCTTTGCAGCGACTCGATTTGTACTTCCAGTTCGCGTTTCACAAGCATGGCATGCGGCATTGAATTTGTGAAACAGATCGAACACGCCGAGGCGTCATGCTCCGCCTGGGACAGCATATCCGCGGCAATAAACCTTGGATTGGATTCAGCGGTGGAAAGAATAACCACTTCGCTGGGACCCGCAATCATGTCCACATCCACCTGTCCGAACACTTCCCGTTTGGCTGCCGCCACATAGGCGTTGCCCGGGCCGACTATTTTGTCTACCCGGGGAATGCTCTTCGTTCCAT
The DNA here is from genome assembly GCA_964441405.1 of uncultured Acidobacteriota bacterium. Classification (GTDB taxonomy): domain Bacteria; phylum Acidobacteriota; class UBA6911; order UBA6911; family UBA6911; genus UBA6911. The sequence goes on along the minus strand of CAYTYP010000002.1, from coordinate 111,147 downwards.
AAGCAAGAGCCGCAACGGCTTGAGCTCCTCCAACCAGGTATATTTCGGTTGCATTGAGTTCACGCAGAGCCGCGGCGATAATGGGGTGCTGCTGAAAAGTTCCGGGCGGAGTCGCCACGACAATGCGCGGAACGCCCGCGATTTTCGCAGGAATAATATTCATCAGGACGGACGAGGGATAAGCGGCGCTGCCTCCAGGCACATAGACTCCCACGCTATCCAGCGGAAGCACTCTTTGACCTAAAACCACCCCGCGCTTGGAATATTCCCAGGATTTTTGCTCCTGCCTCGCATGGTAGGCATGGATATTGAAGATAGCCTTTTCCAAATCTCTCAAAAGCGCTGGATCCGCTTTCTTCGCCGCCGCACGCAATACCTGCGGCTGGACGCGAAGTTGCCGGGCAGTCATTTTTATTTTATCGAATCGCTCTGTGTATTCCAGGAGCGCTTGATCCCCTTTTTGCTGCACCTGAGAAATAATCTGCCGAACTGAGCTTGCGATTTCTCCCGAAACCAGAATTTTTCGGCTTTCAAGACGTTCGAAAAGCTTGGCTTTGTCCTTCTCATGAAATATCCGAATCATAGCTTTATCCTATAGGAGCCAGGAGCCAGGAGCCAGAATTTTTAATGCTCATTCCCGGCAAGGGGCTCACTACTATCTTTTGAAGCATTGATACACATCCAGCTAAAATATTGATAATAGCATCAACAGACTGAATGGATTAGGGGGAAAAGCAAAACCGCCACGGTACATTTGTTCCAATTCCCCGAAGTTTGGTCTCCACAACAAGTATTCAAGGCGCTGAGTAATGACAAAAACGCCACGGATTTCAAGGATTTTTTATATATTTTAAAATCCGTGAAATCCGTGGCGTTTTTAATTCTTACCCATTCGGACTACTTCCTTTTGTACTTAAACGTCATTTTAGTCTCTTCATTGAGCACGAGCGGTCTTACGAAGCTATAGGAATTGCCTGTGCGAGGCACATCCACGCTGATCGGCAAGACGCCCGACACGCGCCGCTGGAAATCCACTACATTGGCCGAAGCCGGATTGGCCGGAACCGATGGCTTGGATAAGTCAAACCCGCCATCCATCCCCCCGGACCTTGTCACTACTTGTATCTGCCCCGATCCTCTGCCCAACTCGGCATCTACAGGCGTAATTACAACTTTAAACTCGCTAACCATCTCAGGGTTGAGGTTGACGGGAGTATTCATGCCGGTTACCCAACGCACGTTATTAGCCGTAACGCCATCTTTCTGAACGTTGACGTTTGCGGCGCTGTGGCCGGCAAGGGTCGTTTGCGGCGCCGCGGGAGGCGGCGCGCTTGCCAGCATCGTATAGGATGGCACTGTACCGGCAGGCAGCTGAAAAACCGCCATGGCATCGCCTCCGAAATTTTTCAGTTTGTAAATTGCCGGTATGAAAACCTCCCATCGGAGGAAGCTTATGGGGATATCCAACGCAGGAAGAGTCAATTCCGAGTCCCCTTTTTTTGCAAACGGCGTGCCCGCATGTATAAACACAAACGTTACCAAGTAGGGATCCCAAGGTCGGAATCCAGGTCGCAGCAGCGGCACTCGCATGCCATCCGCGCCCTGCACCGGTTTGACTTTTTCTCCGGATACTTCAGCCGTCAAAATGCTGGCCCCGGAAGGCAGCCCAACCTTCAGAAACGGTTGAGCGTGATTCTTAACCATGAGCTTAACTTCCGTGAGAGACCTGCCTTCAGAGGTGACCAGGGTTGTAGCCTCGGCGAGTTCAGCGGCTGCAGGAAGTACGCTGCTGTCCGGGAAGCGATTCCATTCCAGCTTCAAGCTGGGCGGCTCACTGGATTGCCGATGGTAGCGGAATGCCGCATGGAGGGGAAATCGCGCCAGAGACCGCAGATTGGCGTTGGTTTCTTTCAAGTCAATTCTTTTCAGGACGCCGCCTTCCGTGGCGTGAAGCTCCATTGTCCCTTCCCCTTCAACGAGAACTTCACCTGTTTCCCGCTGCGCTCCCTTAAAACTTAAAAAGGGAATTTCGGTCTTGGCCGCGGCGATCGGCTTCTCCAAAGAAACCAAGAACTGATGGTTTCGTTTTGCAGGCCCATCGACCTTCAAAACCAGGCTGCCGGATTGCAATTCTTCCGATTCCAGTGAAGCGCCGGTAATTCCCGCCAATTCAAATCCAGGTGGAATTTCCAATTCAAATTGGGCAGGTTCGCCCTGGATCACTATTATTTCACCGAGAACTGCGAGCTTGAGATCCGATTCATTGACGGAAGCCAGTGTTTTCACGCTGGAAAGAAAGCGGGTTTCATGAGGGACGGCGGGCGCCGCTGCTTCCCGAGTCGTCCACCATAGGTTGGCAGGCTGTCCGGGCGCGAGAGTCGCTTCGATCACGGTTCGCCCGTTATCCGTAGACCTACGGGTTATCAGTCCCGGATTGATTCTCACATTCGTATGTTCACCGGGAATTTCCAATTGAAGCTGTACGCTGCCTGCCGCCGGCGCCGGCAGCTGAAAAGACGCGCGTCCAGGTTCAATGTTCAAGGGCAATCCTGCATCCAGCATAATGGAAAACTCTGAGGGCCCGGACACCAGGGCAGTTTGCAGTCCTCCCTGTTGCTGAAGGGGCAATGTTTTGCCTGCCTGGCGCGCATCGAGAACGGCAGGAGCGCTCATAAGCGGAATTTCAGCAATGCCTTTGACAAAAACTTCTCCGTCGCATTGGACAGTTCCTAAAACGGAATCGTTCGTAACCTGCAGCTTCAGTTCAGCGCGCTTAATCGCGAAAGGAATAGGCGGGATCTCGGGCTTGCTTGCAGGCTTGCCCGCCAACTCAATCAATTTATTATATTGATCGAGCGGAAGGGTGACATTTCCCGAAACAGGCAGCGGCAGCTTGCCGCCATCTTGGGCCAAACATTGGAAAGAAAAAGCCAGCAATAGAATCATCCATGATTTTTTCATCGGGAGCCCCCTTTCTTTTCCGCTTCATAGTTGACGTCAATAGTCGGCGATTGATTTTCAGCGGTCAGCTCAGAAACCATAAAAATCGAAGGCCCGAATGGAAGGAAATCCATCTTGATGGGAAGTACGCCCGTACGCTTGCCTTGTTGGGATCGGGCTCGGTAACGATCCAGAAGAGCTTGAGTAGCTTTTTCCGCCGAAGTCCCCTCCGGTTTAGGCTCCCCCATTATTTTGAAGAGGTCCGTAACGTTGCCGCCGAGCGGAGACAAATCCCCGGTTGCATCTGAACCTGAGCCCGCCGGCGTCCCGGATCCGCCTCTGAATGCAGCGGAAGTGGGATCCTGATAGGCTTGCGTTCGAAAAGTCCCCGGATCGGTCGTTACTTTATAAAAGGGGGGATAGAAATATTTCAACCCAGTGCGCGATATCGGAAGATCCAATTCCGGCAACGCCAGTTTGGATTTGCCTTTGTCTCCCCATTCATCTCCCCTGTTGAAGTAAAGAATTTCCACGGTAAAAGCCGGCGCATCTTCGCCCGGACGCGCCTTTTCCAGGGGCAACAACAGGCTGCCGTCCGATGTCCGCCCCGGACGGATCGGCTTTCCCGATAATGCGGCGTCCCAAATCACAGCATTCGGCGGAAGAGTGATCTTGAGAAAATTTCTCTGGTTGTTTCGAATAGCATACCTTGCCTGGACAAGCGACTTCCCTTCAAGGCTCATCAGAATTTGATATCGTGCTTCTTCAACATTAGCCACCAAAACAGCCTCTTGCGTATATCGCGCTACATTAACGGCAAGGGATCGCACCGCCTTGGCGTCTCCCGATCGGAATCGAAATGCAAAAAGAGAAGGAGATTGGCGATTGGAAATGATCTCGCCCAATTCGGATGCATCCGCGCTTTCAAGCCCAGCCGATTTTCGATCAATAATTTCTCCCGCGCCCAGCACCTCAACCGCAACTCCCCCCGTTTCGCGCTCGGCGGTGGGAATGCGCAGGAGAGGTATTTCAATCTGTCCCTCGCGTGGAGTCCGGATTTCACCGCCGAGAACGAACCGGGCGCTTTTTTCAGCCGGCTCCAATAATGTAACGACAAGCTCTCCTGGTTTCATTTCCCAATCGGCGACCATAGCGCCCGCCACCTGGTTAACGGTGACTTTATCCGGAAGTTCTATTCTTATTTCCTTAGCAGATCCCTGGAGTATTTCTGCGCTGACCTCCGCCTGAATCGACATGACATCTTCTCCCAAACCGACGAATTCCGTGAGCGCTCCGCGCATGCGCAAAGGCTGGCTGCTGCGATGATCCTCAGTCTTTTTCCACCAGGAAAACACGAGAGGCGCGTTTCCCCGGCCATAAGCCAGCCACTTGCTTTGAGCTGCCGATTCCGTTTTTTGCGCAAGAAAACCTCCGGCAAGTTTAACCTCGAGCCCCTGCCGAGGCAGTTGAATGGAGGCTTGCGTGATTCCGGCCGCCGCGGGCGGCAGAGTGACGCTTTCATTCGTGGCGCTTGCCGTGACAGGCAGCACAACATCCAGTTGCAGCTCCGCCCGTCCCTGGTAAAAAAAGACCGCATATTTTTCAACGGATTTAGAAGCGAATTTCGTGGGGGACGCCGGAGCGGGTCGATCGCCTCCGATCAGTGGGACCGGCTTGCCGTCCAGTTTCGCTGCGCGAACCAATAAAGAGGAAGGAATAGGGATGCGCACCCAGCCGTTTTTAATCACATCCACGACCAGAACAGCCTGGCCAATCGCCAGATCTCCGGCAACCTGCAAATCGTAGCTGATGCGCGTCAACGTGGATTGAACAGGCGGAGGCTCAGGGATAGGCTCGACCGGATAAGCTTTGGCGCGGAGCGACTGATACTCCGCAGCGGGAATCGCAATCCAGCCGGGCGAATCCGCAGAATCCTGCGCGGATAGGCTCGCTGGGAAAACCAGTAAAACCGCAATAAGGCATAGGTATACATCGCATTTGCGCCTGCCATATAGTGTCATAGGATTTATCTCCCAATGTTGCGTGATACCAGGGCTTTCGGAATATATAGATTCCGGCAGGGGGAAAATGGATCAAATTTTTTATTAACTGACAACGCCACGGACTACACGGAATTATTTAAATTTATATTAATTCAGTGCATTCCGTGGCATCTTTTATATAAGGAGCGAATATTCATGAGATCTAAACTGTCCTTTGCATCAGCCGCCATCATGATTATTTTTGCTGTGATCCTGGCAGCCATCGGCGGCGCCAAAATGCTCGACGAAAAAACGTCCGCCACACCTGCAGGCAAATCCAAAAGCGCATCCACCCCAACCCCGTTTGCCGCGGGCGTCAAGATCGGCGCTGTCGCTATCGCAGAACTCAACGAAGCTTCGGGACTTGCGGCAAGCCGAAAGAATGCGGGTGTTCTATGGGCTCATAACGACTCCGGCGATACGAGCCGCCTATTCGCAATGGACACGACAGGCAAGCGCCTGGGCGTTTATAACCTCGATGGAGTTCAAGCCGTTGATTGCGAAGACATAGCAATCGGCCCCGGTCCGATTGCAGGCCGAGACTACCTCTATCTTGGCGACATCGGCGACAACATCGCCAGGCGTGAAAAAATCATGGTTTATCGGGTGGCCGAACCGACAGTATCGACCAGGCAGGATCCTGTAAAGACAACCTTGACTGATGTGGAAACCTTGTGGCTGCGCTATGAGGATGGGCCCCGTGACGCCGAGACTTTGATGATAGATCCAGGCAACGGCGATCTGTATATCGTCTCTAAGCGTGACCCTCAACCGCGCGTCTACCGCGCCGCCGCTTCAAGCCTGGAAAACGGCAAAACCACAAATCTGATCTATAAGGCTGCTATAACGTTGTTCTGGCCAACCGCCGGAGACATCTCGTCTGATGGCGGCGAAATAATAGTTCGCGGCTATAAAGAAGCCAGCCTTTGGCAGCGCCCGTCCGGCAGTAACCTCTGGGAAGCCTTTAACGGCGCGCAGATCTCCATTCCCCTGGCGGATGAGACTCAGGGAGAAGCTATAGCTTTTTCCAGTTCAGGCTACTACACCGTTAGTGAAGGCCCCAACCAGGCTATTTATTATTTCGCTCGAACCCGGCGTTAAAAACAACAGCGCCACTTAACTCACGGAATTTATAAATTATTCCGTGTCTTCCGTGGCAATGTCTTCCGTGGCATCTTGGGAACCAGTTCGGCGCGGGTAATCGCCTGTCCGCCGAAACGGCGGGAAATATCGTCGAGCGCAGCTGCCAGTTTCCGGTCTTTTTGCGACGCCTGGTCGAACAGGGGCATCTGCGTTTCGCCCATACTCTGTTCCAGGTTGCCGGCGGATACGCCGATAAGACGCACGAGGCAGTCTTGGTGAAACAAGCTTTTCATAAGCTTCAAAGCTTCCGGAAAAATCTTTTCGGAGGTGTCGACGGGACGGCTCAGAGTAGTGCGACGCGTAAAAGTGGAAAAATCGGCCTTCCTGAATTTAATCGCAATCGTCCGGGCCCATAAGCCGTTGCTTCGAAGCCTTTGAGCCACCCTTGCGCTCAAATCCAGAAGCGTTCTTTCTATCAGGGCTGAATCTCCGGTATCGCGTTCGAATGTGATCTCGCGCCCAATGGATCTGCAACCTTCCTCGGATTCAACAGGACGATCATCTATGCCCTGAGACAGTTGCCAAAGATGTGCGCCGCTCTTGCCCATTCGCGCAGCCAGGACGCTGGGAGACATTGCGGCGATCTGACCAATCCGCTCCAATCCCATCTGATTCAGGATAGCTTCGGTTTTTGGCCCGACACCCCATAATCGGCGGATGGGAAGCGGGGCCAGAAATTCTTTTTCACGCCCGGGCGCTACGACAACCAATCCATCCGGTTTCTCCAAGTCGGAAGCGACTTTTGCAACAAACTTGTTTGCAGCAACGCCTACGGACGCCGTCAGTCCCAATTCGCCGTTTATCCGGGATTTAATCTTCCGGGCGATTTCGCCGCCCGCGCCCAATAACCTTTCGCTTCCGGTTACATCCAAAAAGGCTTCGTCAATGCTCACCTGCTCCTTCATATCTGTAAACGCCAGCAGGATGTCCATGATACGGGCAGAGACCCGGGCATATTTATCCATATCCGGAAGTACGTAGATGCCCTGCGGGCATAGTTTCCAGGCCTTGGAAATCGGCTGAGCAGAATGGACTCCGAATTTCCTGGCTTCATAGGAACAGGTGGCGACAATACCGCGACCTTTGCCCTCTTTGGGATCCGAACCCACAATGACGGGCTTGCCTCGATATTCAGGTCGATCTCTCTGTTCTACCGAAGCGTAAAACGCGTCCATATCCACATGTAGGATTGTTCGGCCCACCGCAGCCTCCATGTAGCAAGTATCTCACAGGCAGTCGCCAGTCCTTTGTCGATTGAATTATTTATAGAAAAATGCCACGGAATGCACTGAATTCTTCTATATTTTTAAATTCTGTAGGTTCCGTGGCATTTTTTACAGTATGTTATAATCGTCTTTGAACTTTGTTTTCAGGATAACAGGAAACTATGACAACTGAAGCAGCTCGCGCTTCTAAAAAAGTAGTTCTGGTAGGAAATCCTAATGTCGGCAAGTCTGTCATTTTCAGACTCTTGACGGGCAATTATGTTTTAGTCTCCAATTTCCCAGGCACGACCGTCGAGGTATCCCGCGGGAAAATGCAGCTGGGAGGAGTTACGTATGAGGTTGTGGATACTCCGGGGATTAACAGTCTGGTCCCACAATCAGAAGATGAGCGCGTGGCGTGCGAAATCCTGTTGCGTGAAAGACCCGATGTTATCATCCAGGTAGCCGACGCCAAGAACCTGCGACGTACTATGCTGATTGCCACTCAACTAGTGGAATTTGGCATCCCGATGATTCTCGTGCTGAATATGATCGACGAAGCCGAGGAACGGGGGATTGAAATTGATTCGAAGGGCTTATCGGAGTTTTTTTCCATACCGGTAGTCGAGACCATTGCAATCTACTCCAAAGGAAGAAAGCAGCTGCTGAGCGCGATTCAGAATCCCACCCAACCTATCGATCTGGCCGCGCTATATCCAAAAGAAAAACTGGTTCCTGAGCTTAAAAACCTGGCCGCTCCTCCGCTCCTTTCGGTTGAGTGGGCAGCGGAAGGCTATCGAGATCTTGCCCGGCAGGGTGCAGACGTTCGGGAGGATCCCCATTTTTCGGGCAGTCAGGCAAAAGAAATATCTGAAGCCAGAGGAAGACTCCTCGACCGATTGGTTGAGTTATATAAGAAGAAAAGACAAAGCAGATTTCTGGAGGAATCCGGAGCTTATAAAAATATTTGGCTGACGTTGTTGGTTTGCGGTCTTGCATTATTTTCCTGGAATGAAGCCGGAGCTCTTTTACGATTTCAAACTCCCTATACTTTTATCCTGCAATGGCTGGCAGGGAAATTCGGCCGCTCCGACGGGAGTTTGATCGATACTGTATTGCTGGGCATGAATTCGGCCGGACGTTTTGAATACGGAATCATTCCCGAGGCAATCCATTTTCTGCTTTTTATCGCTCCCATAATTATTCCTCTGGCAATCCTGCTGTCCAGAAGCCGGAGTTTTGTCCACGAATTTGGAGTTTTATCGAGAAAAGCGTCGACGGGAATCCCAATCCTGATTGTGGTGATGCTATTGCTCTATGAATTTGTCGGATATACCGGCGCGCAAACCCTTGTAGGCTTATTAGAGAAGGTGCTTTTCAGAGAGTATATTATTCCTTATTTGCAGACCCTGCTTCCTTCAGGTTTGTTTGCTGAATTCATAGTCGGGAAATACGGAATTATATCCATGGGCCTAAACTATGCCATAGGAATAGTCTTGCCGGTGGTAGGAACTTTTTTCATTGCATTTGGGTTTCTCGAAGACAGCGGCTATTTGCCCAGGCTTTCGATTCTTTCGGACCGCCTGATGCGAATCATGGGGCTCAATGGGAAGGCGATTCTCCCCATGGTCTTGGGTTTCGGCTGTGGGACCATGGCTACAATGTCAACACGGATTCTCAGCTCCAAAAAAGAACGGTTTATCGCAATATTCCTGTTGGCTCTGGGAATCCCCTGTTCTGCACAGTTGGGAGTGATGCTGGGGATGGCCGCCGGATTTTCTCAAAAGGCCATGTTGATCGTCATTGGGGTGGTTTTTTCACAGCTTCTCCTGGTCGGTTTTCTTTCATCGCGGCTTATCCGGGGACGTCCCAGTGAGTTTATTTTTGAAATTCCTCCGATTCGCACGCCCCAGATGAAAAATATCTTTCTTAAAACCTGGCAACGCATTCAATGGTATTTGAAAGAAGCCGTCCCTCTATTCCTTGTCGGAACCCTTGTATTATTTGCATTGGACAACCTGAATTTAATGGGGCAAAGCCTGCTCGCTTGGATTCAAAGAGCTTTCGAACCGATCGTTTCCGGTCTACTGCATTTACCGGTTGAAACCGCAGGAATTTTTCTGCTTGGATTCCTGCGCCGGGACTATGGCGCTGCCGGATTATATGATTTGGCTCGGAGTGGAATGCTTACAGGGCAGCAGGTTGTGGTGAGCATGATTGTGATGACGCTGTTTGTACCCTGCCTGGCAAGTTTTTTAATGATCGTGAAGGAGCAGGGACTGAAAAGGGCGCTGGCGGTCGCGGGCTTTATTATTCCTTTCGCCGTTTTTATCGGCGCCGTAGTCAGCTGGATTTTACGCACATTCAATGTTCAGTTTTGATAAGGCTTCCCGTTCATGATTGAAGGTTTTGACGGGAAACCGGAAACGGTAAACAACATGGAAAATAAGATCTCGGAAGAAGTCGCCGAAGTTCTCGAAACTGTTTGGACCTTGCAGGAACGGGGGATTGTGACTCTGGACAAGGTGGTTAACAACGCCGCCACAACAGTATCCAAGGACCTGATCGATAATCTTAAAAGCGAAGGGCTCATCGATATTGAAGACGCAACGCGCGTCCGGCTCCTGCCCAAAGGACTGCAGATGGCGGAGAAGATCATTCGACGCCACCGGCTGGCGGAAAGACTGATCTGCGATGTTCTTGGCTTCCACGTCGATGAAAGCGAACCTGCCGCCTGCGAATATGAGCATCTGCTCGCAGAAGGCATCACCAATTCGATATGCACTCTGTTGGGCCACCCACGATACTGCCCGCATAATAAGCCGATACCCGAAGGAGATTGTTGCCGCCAGGCAAGGAATGAATTGAAACCGATTGTGGTTTCATGCAATCAACTGAAGGTCGGAGAAACCGCTCGCGTAGCCTATTTCAGCACGCGCGAACACGCGCGATTGCTGAAATTGTCCGCACTCGGGATCAGCCCCGGAGCTTCATTGAAGCTAATCCAAAAATGGCCCGCCTACGTCATACAATGCGAAGAAACCGAAATCGCGCTCGAGCCGGAGGTAGCGCAGAATATTTACGTATGGAAAACGCGGCAGGAGTAACTTTCAGGCGTTGAACGGATTAAGAAGGGCTCAGCGCTTTATGGCGCCGAGCCTTAAATATAGAATAAGGGTTTTGAATAAATCTGTGAATACATATTAGAACGCCTTATTCTTAATGTCAAATATTTCTATTCGAACTGCAAAAAAAGGAAGACAGGCGCTACGGAATTCACGGAATTTTAAATTTATAAATTATTCCGTGAATTCCGTGGCGCTGTCTTCCGTGGCAATGTTTTTCGTGGCGTTTTTACAGTTCCAGTTTGCGCAGCCGGAGAGCGTTGCCGATGACCGAAACCGAGCTCAACGTCATGGCTGCGCTGGCAATCATGGGATTGAGGAGCAACCCCAGGACCGGATAAAGAATGCCGCCGGCGATAGGCACTCCCAGAATATTGTATACAAAGGCAAAGAACAGATTCTGACGGATATTCCGCATCGTACTCCTGCTGAGCTTTCGGGCCCGCACAATGCCGCGCAAATCTCCTCCCACGAGCGTAACTGACGCGCTTTGAATAGCGACATCCGTCCCTGTCCCCATTGCAATGCCAACATGCGCCTGAGCCAGAGACGGCGCATCATTGATGCCGTCTCCTGCCATAGCTACAATTCTGCCCTGGTCTTGCAGGCGCTTGATGATTTCACTTTTTCCGGCCGGCGACACTTCCGCTTCGACTTCGTCTATTCCAAGCCGGCGCGCTACTATATCGGCAGTGCGTTTGCTGTCACCCGTAAGCATGACAATTCGGATCCCATTTTTATGAAGATCATGGATCGCTTCTTTAGTCGTCTGCTTGATAGGATCCTCAACGCCCAGCAGTCCGGCAAAGACATTGTCGACCAGAACAAACATAACTGTCTGGCCCAGCTTCTGTAACTTTTCGGCGGATTGAACAGCCGGCCCTGGATTAGCGGCAAACTGCTCCATGAATTCACGATCGCCTATTGCCACGGAGCGACCTTCCACCACGCCCGCAACTCCCTGCCCGGCCATCGAAACAAATTTTTCCACATTTGCAAGCGGTAGATCGCGTTCCACGGCGGCCGCAAGGACGGCAGCCGCAAGGACATGCTCGCTCGCACGTTCAACGCTCGCGGCAAGGCGCAACAATTCGCCCTGGGTCCAATCACCCGCAGTCTCTATATGGACCAGGATCGGTTTCCCTTCGGTAAGAGTCCCTGTTTTATCTATAACCAGCGTATCAACCTTCTCCAACAACTGCAGCGCCTCAGCATTTTTCAGCAGCACGCCGGCTCTCGCGCCACGTCCGGTTCCCACCATTATGGACATTGGAGTAGCCAAGCCCAATGCGCAAGGACATGCGATAATTAGAACCGCTACAGCATTGACCAAAGCATAAACCATTTGAGGCGGCGGGCCCCAAATTCCCCAAACCACAAAAGCAACTACAGACGCCAGGACAACCGCAGGAACAAAAAAGGAAGCTACCCTGTCGGCCAATTGCTGGATGGGAGCTTTACTTCGTTGAGCCTCAGAGACCATCCGGACGATCTGAGCTAAAAGAGTGTCCCTGCCTACTTTTTCAGCCTGCATTATAAAACTTCCGTTGCCGTTCAGCGTTCCTCCTGTCAACGGACTCCCCACGGATTTATTTACCGGCATTGGCTCACCCGTCACCATGGATTCATCCACATGGCTTTCCCCCTCGACTACGATTCCATCGACCGGCACTTTTTCACCTGGCCGGACACGGAGATAGTCTCTCGGGTTCACCTGATCTAAGGGGACATCCCGTTCAGCGCCGGCGTTTTGGATCAAACGGGCGGTTTTAGGAGCAAGCCCAAGCAACTCCCGGATTGCGCTGCTTGTCTGGCTGCGGGCGCGCAGCTCGAGAACCTGTCCCAATAACACCAGCGTAACGATAACCGCGGAAGCTTCAAAATAGACTTCGGGCGCGCCATGATGACCGTAAAAAGATTCCGGCAGCCAGTGTGGAAATAAAACTGCAAAAACGCTGTAGAAAAAAGCAGCGCCTGTGCCAATCGAAATCAGGGTGAACATATTAGGGCTGCGATTGATTATCGAAGCCCAGCCTCGCTGGAAAAAAGGCCATCCGCCCCATAAAACAACCGGAGCGGCAAGAAGCAACTGCAGCCAAACTCCTTTATTCAAGCTCAAGCGTGCAATCATTTCGCCCATTGCAATCAGAAGAATCGGGACCGTCAAGGCGAAACTGATCCGGAATCGTCGATTCATCCGGCGCAGTTCAGGATTCTCTTCTTCCGATGCAGTTGCGGTTTGGGGCTCCAATGCCATACCACATTTCGGGCACGGGCCTGGGGCGTTCTGACGCACCTCCGGATCCATTGGACAGGTATAAACTACAACGCCCGAAAGCTCTTGGGATGGGGCGGGCGGAGTTGGTTGTTCCAGATTCAAATAAGCGGACGGATTCAATCGGAATTTATCCAAACAGGATTGATTGCAGAAATAATACGTCCTTCCTTGATATTCAAATTTGCCGGCCGCTCTTTCCGGCGCAAATGTCATCCCGCAGACAGGATCGGCCGCCTCGGAATTTATTTCATGGTTGTCCATGTTGTTATTATATCGCGATTAAAAAATATTGCGGATTATGAAATTACGGACATATAATAGAGGGATAATCTAAAGTGCAAATCCGAGGAAAAGGAAATGACCGGAATAGTTCTGGTAATTCTTGTAATTTTTCTTGCAGTCTGTTTTGCATTCCACCGCCCGGATTATCCTCTGGATTCAAGCCTCCAAACTATCCTTGCCCTGAAACCTAAGAAAATTTCGAAGAAAAGGTAGCGCTATCCAACCGAGGATGAGGGACTATCCGACGGGCCGTTTTGCCTGTTGACTGCATTGTGCCAGAATGGGCCATTTTCTGAATTGCCCCATATTTCATCATGGATGGACTCCCATTCCACTACAGGAACAGCCAGAAATAAATCCACCATTTTGGGATCGAGCTCAATGCCGGACATTTTTTTGATTTTTCGAGTGACGATTTCGAATTTAACGGAAGTTTTGTATTCCGGGTTTGAAGTAAATTCCTCCAGCGCATCAGCCACTGCAAAGATGCGAGCGCCCATGTTGATATCCTGGCCTTTTAAGCCGAGGGGATAGCCGCTTCCATCGTAGCGCTCATGATGATGCAATACCAATTGAGCAGCGCCTTTTAAAAACTTTATTTTCGTGAGAATGCGGAATCCAATCTCCGGATGTTTTTGCATCAAAACTTGTTCACTTTGGTTCAGGGCGCCTTCTTTTTTAAGCAATTTATCAGGGATCCCGATTTTTCCTATATCGTGAAGGAGCACGCCCTGTTCCACAACTTGTATCTCCGATTCACGCATCCCTAACTGCCAAGCTAATCGATTTGCATAAGCGGTTACGCGCAAAGAATGTCCGTCGGGATCAGCTTCGCGGCTATCCAAAGCTTTGCTTAAAGCTACCAGGGTCGAACGATAAGTCTGTTCAAGAGTCGCTAAAGTTTTTTTTAATTCAAAAGTTCGGCTGGCGACCTGCTCTTCCAAGGTCTTTTGATAGTTTTGGTTTTCCAGTATCAACCGGCGCTTTTCCAGCGCCCTGGAAACGCCAATGGACATTTCTTCAAGGTTAAAGGGCTTGGTTATATAATCGTAAGCGCCGTGTTTTAATGCATCGACGGCAATCTCAATTTCGACAACGGATGTAACCAGAATGACCGCAATATCCGGGCGGATTCGCATCACTTCTTTCAGAAGGGCGATCCCTCCCGTTTCAGACATAAAAATGTCCGCCAGGATTAGATCAAATGGTTTGCGGGACAAGAACTCCAAAGCAGATTCACTGTTTTCGCAGGATTCACATGCATATCCAAGCGCAGTCAGCTTGCGAACGAGAAGATCCCTTAGAATTGCCTCATCCTCTGCAATAAGAATGCGAGCAGGACGAAATATTGAACTGATGGAGTTGGACAAACCGTGCATATAGGTATTTGCGCCCGGGCATGAAATTATTATTTCAGGCGCACATTCTCTCCACAAATCTTATCGGCTCGTATGAGGAAATTATTCCTGGAATCATCAATAACCTGCAAAAACGCCACAGAATACAGGGCGTTTTTTAATTGCAGGCTGAAGGATGCAGGCCTACTTCAGGGAGCAGTCATAGGCGCTTGCGCTGATTTCACTTCTCTCATCATGATCGGCAATAATTTTGAATCTATAATGGACTTCGCCATTTCAAGCTGCTCGCGCTCTTTAATGTCATCCTGTAGGACCATTTCAATCAGTTTTTCCGGCTTTTCATCAAAAAAGCGCCGAATGATGTCCCTAACCTGGTTCCTAGTCGCTTGTTGACGGGATAGAAGTGGCTCGTAAATGAAGGCGCGGCTGAATTTCTTGTGAGTCAGGGCTCCTTTATGCTCGAGAATTCTTATCATGGTGAGTACAGTGTTTCGGGCAATGGCATGTCTTGGGACCAAGGCGTCATACACATCATCGACAGTAACAGACTCCCGATCCCAAATTACTTTCATTATTTGAAGTTCCCGGCGTGTGAGGAGGAAAGATTCAGGGATGTTGTTCATTGCCGCTCCGGTTTGATGAAAATGAAGGCTTTTTATGCATACAAATCAATAGAACGTAAATTGGCAGCATTCGCACACCAGGGATTCCAAATTTTTTTGAGAAATGTGCTAATATTTTTCGTACCACTAAACCATCCATCCTGAGATCGCTTATGAATAAAACGCTGGTAATGAAGTTCGGAGGGACATCGGTTGGATCAGGAGAAGCTCTCACGAATGCTCTAAGAATCGTCGAATCCAATAAGCTGAATTGGTCGCGGATGGTCGTGGTGGTTTCCGCATTATCGGGCGCAACGAACCTTCTGCTCGATAGCGCAGTCCAGGCTGCACAGGGAAAACCGGACGCGTATCTCAAAGCGGATGCTGAATTAAGATCTCGTCATATGGCTATGGCCCAGGCTTTTCTACCCGTAGGGGAGCGTCAAGATCAGTTCAAAATACAAATGGATGAACTGATCGATGAATTCAGTCGCCTTGGTGAAGCAATCACTATTTTGGGCGAAGCAACGCCCCGCGCCTTAGACGCAATTGCCGGTCTGGGCGAGCGATTATCGGCCAGGTTGTTTTCCGCTGCTTTGCAGGAAAGGGGATTGAAGGCTGCAGCGGTGGATGCATCGGATCTGATCGTAACCGACGCTCATTATCAGTCGGCCGCGCCGGATTTTTCAGCCAGTTCCTTAAAAACACTAGGCCGGCTGGAACCGATATTTTCGCAAGGCGGCACGCCCATTGTAACAGGTTTTATCGGAGCGACATCCGAAGGGATTCCCACCACTCTTGGACGCGGCGGCAGCGATTATTCGGCAGCTGTTCTAGGCGCTATTCTCGATGCGGATGAAGTATGGATTTGGACCGATGTGGAGGGGATTATGACAGCCGATCCTCGCTTTATCCCTGAAGCTCATACAATTCCGGAGTTGACGTTCCGGGAAGTAGCTGAATTGGCATATTTCGGAGCCAAGGTTCTTCACCCGAAGACTATTCGCCCGGTTATAGACAAGGGTATAGGGTTGCGCGTTTGCAATACATTCGCCCCGGAAAAACCGGGCACTTTTGTCGTCCGTGAGCGCAAGACTCGAGACCCTGGCGTAATAAGGGCCATTACCGAAATACAAGGCGTTCATTTGATCACCGTCGAAGGCCGAGGAATGATGGGCGTGGTAGGCGTTGCAGCTCGCACTTTCAAGGCTGTTGCGGAAACAGGAACCAGCGTTCACCTGATTTCTCAGGCTTCCTCCGAACAATCCATCTGCTTTGCCGTTCCGCAGGCATCTTCATCGGAAGTCTGCAATGCGCTGCGACAGGAATTCGCAGCGGAAATTGCCCGGCACGACATAGACGGAGTATGGAACACCGAAGATTTGGTAATTATTACTGTTGTTGGAGAAGGAATGCGCAACACGCCGGGAGTCTCCGGTCGTATTTTCAGCGCGCTCGGAAGCAACGGAGCTAATGTCATTGCTATTGCCCAAGGCTCATCCGAAGTCTCCATCAGCCTGGTTCTGGATGCTCGCGATACCGGAACAGCAATGAAGGCGCTGCATAATCTTATTTATTAAAGAGCTTAATAAAATATTTATTTTACCGATACGGAGAGGGAGGGCGGCTTTTTCATTGAATTGGGTTCTGACGGCGGGACACTTTCAGTTTACTTAATTCAGGGCCGCCCCGTTTCTTTTTTACCTCGCCTAATGCGTTTTTGTTCCGATGTTTTTCCCGCGTACCCGTTAATCAGTTCCTCCTCACGCCCAGTTTATTTTTCCGCCGGTTTCGAAGGGATGGTTTTGGGACGCACAGGCGGCGCCAAGTTGATATCATATCCGGCAGTATCTGATTGTGGCGGAGTCTCCTTAACCAACTTAATCGCCTTTGCCGGGCAGATTTCAACACAGGCCTGGCGACCGCCCGGCCCTCCTGTTTCACTCCAGGAGGGCGCACTGGCGCATAAATCGCATTTTGTCGATTTCTTTTTTGCGGAATTCCAGATTGTTCGGTGAGGTCTTTGCGGACAGGCGTCAATGCACGTTTTACAGCCTATGCACTTCGATTCATCGATCATCCTAACATTGCCGTTTTGCTCATCCACATGGCAGGCGCCCGTAGGACAATTCTGAACGCATAGAGGAGTAATGCACTGCCGGCAGACAGACATGACTATGTCGTATGGATATTTAGTGAAAGAAGGAGAGTCACGAATTATTTGGATCCTGGACAATGAAGGATTCGCTTCTCCTTCATGGGTCATGGAGCAGGCGAACATACAGCTTTGACAACCAAAGCACAACCGGCTGTCGTAAACCAGATATCCCGTGGATGCTTTATAGCTTGGATTAGTCGCAGCCGATGCTGTAGGCGCGCTTGAGCCGAAAGCTCCAGAGGCAATTGCAGAACCGCCAATAGTAAGAAAATCCCTTCTTAAAACCTTTTTGGATTCAGCCATAGAGTCGGCCTCCTTCTCTCGATTGGTATTACTCTATTTAACAGCAAAGAGTCGCAGCCGCGAAACTAATTCTTAGCATGGCCTACTGCAAAAAAACGGGAAATAGCCTACCCCTAGATTGCTTTTCCCTCTAATACTCGTAATATCTATTGATCCTTGGTCATATTTTGTTATTTAATGTTTGTTTATTCAAAATGGATTTAGAATTAAAAGGAGAATACCGATGTGCTTCAAACTTGGCGGAACTATCCGGATTGCAATGCTCGGATTGATTATATGCGTTCTTGCTGGAACTTTCGCATTGCAGGCGCAAACAAAACAATTGCTCCAATGGTCAAGCGATCTTGCTTCTCTTAAAAATGCATCCCCCGATGTATTGACGGCTAATAAACCTGCCATTGTGATGATTCGCAAAGGAATTGATCTCTGGCTGAAGATGCACCCCTCTACAACAGTCAAGCTTCAGCCGGCGCCGGCTGAGCCGTGGAATGCGGAAACGATCAAAGCCCAGGTCTCTTCAATCAATGAGGCTATTCAAGCCATTTTAAAAGAAGACCCGAGCCAACCTTTCAATCTAGGCGTTACGACCGTAAGCGTCACATCGGAAGCCTCCCCTTTGGCGCCCGTAACCGAAAGCATCGATCGTACCGAAATTCAGAATCGACAAGCGACTACCGTAGCAGCAGCGATTGATTATCTGCCGGGTTTGACGCTCGAACGCACTGCCTCACGAAATGAAATGAAAGTACGGTTGCGCGGATATACAAGCCAGGGCCAATTCCCTCTTTATTTGGATGGCATCCCAATTCAAGTAGCCTATGACGGAAGACTGGATTTCAGCCGGTTTCTTACAAGCGACATTGCAGAAATTAACGTCGCCAAGGGCTATTCGTCTCCCTTGATGGGCGCCAACAACCTGGGAGGCTCGATCAACCTCGTCTCTAGACAGCCGGAAAAGAAATTTGAGGCGAACGCAACCGTCGGAACCGGGTCGGGAGACTTGTTCATGTCTTCTCTGCAGCTTGGATCGCGTCTCGAAAAGTTCTTTTTTCAAGGTTCAGTGGATTGGCTGCAACAGGATTTCATTCCGCTGTCCGGCAATTTTCCGCTTCAGGAACCATTAAAACCATACAGTCAGACCACTTATGAACGGAATCAATCCGATACACAAGACGCCAAATACAGCGGACGTATCGGATTCACACCCAAAGGCCAGGACCAATATGTTTTCAGCTACATCAATCAGAAAGGCGTAAAAAGCACGCCCATGTATGCCGGGCCTAATGAGAATCCCAGCGGCGTCAGGTTCTGGAAATGGCCTTTCTGGAATAAATACAGCTATTACGTCCTCACCAATACGGGACTGGGGGAAAAGAGCTCTATCAAGTTCCGCCTGTTCTATGATCAGTTCAAGAACGGCCTCAGAAACTATGATGATTACACGTATGCCACTCAGCTGGGGAAAAGCGCGTTCTATACGGAATATGACGATCATACCGGCGGCGCATCGGTTGAGTTTGCCACCCGAATCG
The DNA here is from genome assembly GCA_964441405.1 of uncultured Acidobacteriota bacterium. GTDB lineage: Bacteria > Acidobacteriota > UBA6911 > UBA6911 > UBA6911 > UBA6911. Next base: position 92,179 of record CAYTYP010000002.1, on the reverse strand, counting down.
TACCGCGAAATGCCCTCGGCGCTTCCTTCTTTTTCAAAGATGATACCCACAAGAGCACCGATTTTATTCCCAAAACCCCCACGGAGCTCGATCGATCACAGACATTTTCACTGGGATTCCAGGATGTCATCGCAATCACATCCCATCTGCGGGCTACATTCGGCTTCAGCGCTGATCATCTGAAGGGACTGCATGCAACGCAATACAACAAGGCCAAATCAGCTCTTCTGGGACTCACCTGCAATGCAGATCCTACCAACACAAGTTTGCGCGGATGTTTGCCGAATGTGTGGACCTATAATCCACAGGCGTCCGTTTCTTATAATTTTGCTACCAGCAACACTATTTTTATGACTTTTGCCGACAGAGGCCGCTTCCCGCTGCTCAGTGAGAATTATTCCACCAAATTCCGATCCTCTGTAGCCAATCCCGATTTAAAACCGGAACACAGCAGGAACTGGAACATCGGTTACTCACGTTACCTGGGAGCCAAGACGCTGGCTCAGATTGAATACTTCCACAATGACATGCGCGATTCGATCCATTCTGTAAGCATTCTTGATACCCAAGGGGTGTGTCCCGACAGCAAGATAAAAGGGTATTGCGGCAAATTCGTAAACATTGCCAAGGAATCGCACCAGGGAGCGGAGATCAGCATACGCAGCACTCCCATAGCTCGTCTTACTTTGGATGCGAACTACAGCTATATCAACCGCAACCTGGATTATCAATTTTCCGACATGCCGGATGTGAGCCAAGTCAATACACAAATTGATTTGCTGATGGGGATGCCCAAGCATAAGTTCATTTTCAACGCAACCGGCGAGCTTCCTCGCAAAATTTTGGCTTTGGCAACAATAAGATACGAGGGCGGCATCACCCTTCAAGACACAACATATACACCGGTACACCTGCCTTACGGATCATCCTTCGGCACAATGGACATCGGAACAGTTGTCCCGATAGCTGCAGGATTTTCAGTACAGGCAGGGATTAAAAATCTTTTCGATCGTGATTACTATTATTCGGTCGGCTATCCTGAGGCGGGCCGGAACTGGTATTTCAACGGGAGATATAAGTTCTAGTCTGTTACTTCAGAAAAACAGTCACTGAAATTCCGAATAAACCGGCTAAAACAACAACGCCACGGAACCCATCACGGAGCACACAGAAATAAAGCAATAAATTCCGTGTACTCTGTGTTCGATTCCGTGGCGTTGTTTTAGTTCAGGTTGCAACCGTCAATTCGTATTGCCGGTTTTTATTTTCGCGAGTTTTTCGCTTTCCTGTATGCGCGAGCGGATAAAAGCTGCGTCAGGAGCGTAGGGCGCAGCCTTTAAATAGGCTTTCATCGCTGCAGCCGCTCCTACAGGATCATTTTTTCTCGCAAGAACATTGGCTAAAATAAGATTTATTTTAGGTATCCGATTCTCCAAGTCCATGCGCCGCCCCCGGAGAGCGCTCTTCTCTGCACGGTCCAACCTGTTCAATTTGTAGTTGGCCAACGTATTCAGGTAATGTCCTTCGGGAATAGCGATTGGATCCAGATCCAATGCCTGTTCCGTCAATTCAATCACATCCAGCCACTTGTTTTCCTTGGCCGAAAGACGAGCCAATCCAATGTAAGGACCTATAAACAGTTTATCGATCTCAATTGCTTTTCTATACGCATCCCGCGCTCCCTTATCGAGATCCATCTCTTCATAAACATCCCCTAACACAAGCCATGCTTCGGCATAGTTGGGATAAATCTCAATGGCCCTTTTTATCAACTTCTCCGCTTTTTTGGATTCATCATTTTTGAATGCTTTCGCGGCATTTTGCAGTGCTTTTTGGGCGGCCTGGGGCGCTCGCAAATTCGCAGTGCTGACAATCCTTTCCCGCAGTCGCGTTTTTGGATAGAGCACGATTGCGTCAACTTCGATCAATCCGTTTCCGGGCTCGCTTCCCAAAACAATTGACGTGGATTGATAACCTGCAAGCTGAGCTCTCAACTCGCAGCCGAATAGTTTGGAAACCAACGGCGTCGGAATCATGCCATCAATAGAGGTGGAATAGCTGATAGGATCTTGTTCGATCGACAGACTGGCATCCGGGTTTAAGCGGCTTTTCCTGTTCTTATCCCCAACCTTAAAATTATAATGGCCGGCCATGTCCACAGTCGCTTCTTTGATCAACGATCCCGAACAGTCCCTCTCGATCACGGCTCCGAATGGAGGAGGCGTCCCGTCTTCCAAGACAACCTTGCCCATAATGAAGACCAGTTCCTCCTGAGACTCGGTCCCGGAGAGTGAACTCTGAAGGGGGTTTGTCGTTTGGAGTGTTGAAGAGTTGGGATCGGTTGTTTCTTCGCCGGTTCCGGAACTCCCGCTTTGTTGGGCGACAGCCCAGGGCAATATTGCCAAAACCATCAGAATTTTTAAAGCTCTGCAGAAAATCCTGGAGTGTTTCATAAACACCTCCCGCAGCCAAACTCCACTTAACGCTGCTTTTTCCGGCTATTTCCCGAATCAACCAGAATGCTTCTGCCATTCACTTTCACAATAGCCCTATCTAACTACTTATAAGCAATATACACTATTCAAGGTTTCAATGCAAATTGACTTCATAAAAATCATCAAAAAAGAATCCTATTATGCAATTGACAGGACTTATGCTCAGTATTAGTATAAGCAGCTACTGGCCCATAGGGCGGGCCATTTTTTTTCTCAACTCTTATGCTCAATATGAGCATAAGAGAGGCTTGGGGAGGTTGCAGTGGAAGAGAATATCGCAGTGATGGAAGCTCCGGAAACTGTGGATCGGGCAAAATTGATCTACGAACGGTTGCAATGGCCGGTTCATGCCCCTTACATCAATGAAATCCTGGAACTAAAACTCAAGCGCAAAGCTATAATCCTGGCTCATAATTATCAGACGCCGGAAATTTTCCATGGCGTTGCGGATTTGACGGGAGACTCTTTAGCTCTGGCAATCGAGGCCGCCAAGACAGAGGCGGAAGTTATAGTGCTCTGCGGCGTTCATTTTATGGCAGAGACAGCCAAAATCCTCAATCCTTCCAAAACAGTCTTGATCCCGGACTTGCAAGCCGGTTGTTCTTTGGCGGCTTCTATTACCGGCGAGGATGTCCGGAAATTGCGCCGGCAATACCCCGGCGTCCCGGTAGTTACCTATGTAAACACTTCAGCTGAGGTCAAAGCAGAATCGGATATTTGCTGCACGTCAGCCAACGCCGTGCAGGTCGTAAATTCATTGGGATCCGATCGGGTGATTTTTCTGCCGGATGAGTATCTGGGCCTTTATGTAGCCGGCCGGACCAATGTCGAAATAATTCTCTGGAAGGGTCATTGCGAAGTGCATGAAAAGTTCACAGCCGAGGATTTACGAGTCTATCGAGAGCTTTATCCTGATATCGTAATTTTGGCGCATCCGGAATGCTCTCCGGACGTCTTAGCCGAATCGGATTATGTAGGATCCACCGCAGGCATGATCCATGAAGTCGCCGGCAGAAAGCCCCGTCGAGTATTGCTGGTTACAGAATGCTCGATGAGCGACAACGTTGCAGTGCAATTTCCCGAAATCGAGTTTGTGCGCCCTTGCAATCTATGCCCGCACATGAAACAAATCACATTGCCCAAAATCCTGGACTCGCTGAAAAACATGAAATATGCAGTCGAAGTGGATTCGTTGATGGCCCAACGAGCAAGGCGAGCGGTGCAGCGAATGCTTGATCTTGGGCGGCCGCCGGTCCGCTAATATGCACAATTATCCTAATCAGTTTCCACCGCTTTACCCGATCTTTTATGAGGAACAGGTGCGCCGGGCGTTCGTCGAGGATCTTGGCAGGGCGGGAGACGTTACAACCGATTCCATCGTCACGCAGCAGGACGCTGCTTCCGGAACAATTGTATCGCGCGCCTCCGGCAGGATCGCTGGAATGGAAATCGCCGGATACGCTTTCCACTTTCTCGATTCTCAGCTGAACTTTGACGTTCGAGTCCATGACGGACAAGATGTCAATCCGGGCGATACGCTTGCAACCGTTCAGGGTCCCGCCCGCCCGATTCTCACTGCTGAGAGAACAGCTTTAAATTTTCTTGCCCATCTTTCAGGCATCGCAACAGCGACACGGGATATAGTCGCGTCCATTGCTCCACATCCGGTTAAAATTGTCTGCACAAGAAAAACAACTCCCGGGCTTCGGACTCTTGAGAAGTATGCAGTGCGCGCCGGAGGAGGCTCCAATCACAGATTTGGATTGGACGACGCCGTTCTTATCAAAGACAATCACATCCAGGTTGCGGGGGGTGTTTCTGAAGCTATCCGGAGAATTCACGAATGGATCGGACACATGGTCAAGATTGAAGTGGAAGTCGATACGCTTTCACAATTGGAACTGGCATTGAAAGAGAAAATCGATGCAGTGCTGCTTGACAATATGTCGGTAGAAATACTTGCGGAAGCTGTCCGGATGGCCAAAGGGCGAGTCCTGACGGAAGCCTCCGGCGGGATCACACCACAAACAGCCCTGGCTGTCGCGGAGACCGGCGTGGATCTGATTTCGATCGGCTGGATTACCCATAGCGCGCCTTCATTGAACCTCTCCTTGGATGTTATATAATTGCACTTTGCTGATAGTGAAGAATCCTTTGAGAGCGCACTGCAGAAAAATCGTGAGAGAGAATAATCATGGCTGACCGAACAAATAATCCCAATCCACTGAGCTTGGATCCTGGCGGTTCAAAAGCAACCGTCGAAAATCGGTTGCACGAGTGGGTGGAAAAAGATTTAACAGGCAGAATCTGGCGCAAGGATCCAACCGTATGGCCGGCCGAATCTTCTTCACAAGAAATCATTGACCGTTTGGGCTGGCTATGTCTTCCGGAATCGATGCAAAAACAAGTCGGCGCAATCGTCCATTTCGCTCAGGAGATCAAGGATGAGGGATGCCGGCACGTTGTTTTGCTGGGCATGGGAGGCTCAAGTTTAGCTCCGGCCGTTTTCCAGGAAACATTCGGAAACGCACAAGGCCGTCCAAAACTCATCACCCTCGACAGCACGCACCCATCTGCAATCAGAGCGGTGGAATCAAAAATAGATCCACTCAAGACTTTGTTTCTCGTATCCAGCAAATCGGGAACAACGCTGGAAACCCTCAGCTTGTTCGCTTATTTCTGGGATCGAACCGCCCGCGTCACCCTCAATCCCGGGCGCAATTTTGTCGCCATTACAGATCCCGGAACTCCCCTGGTAAAACTGGCGGAAGACCGGGGCTTCCGTTGCATATTCCCGGCGCCGGAAGATGTAGGAGGACGCTATTCCGCTTTATCGGTCTTTGGAATAGTGCCGGCGGCGCTGATCGGCGTCGATATCGGACGCATGCTGAATAATGCCTGGACAATGGCGGAGGCCTGCAAAAGTACTTCCGATCACTCACAAAATCCCGGATTATCTCTGGGAGTCGCGTTGGGAGAGCTTGGACTTTCAGGGCGAGATAAAATAACCTTCATCACAGCAAAGGAGTTCTCCTCATTCCCGCTTTGGCTGGAGCAACTCATCGCCGAGAGCACCGGCAAAAACGACAAGGGCTTAGTTCCCGTCGCAGGCGAGTCTTTAGGCGCAATAGAAAACTATGGGAAAGATCGAGTTTTCGTTTGGATTTCATTGTCGCGAAATACAAGTGAACCTGAAAATAAGCTAAAAGCGCTTCAGGCGGCAGGTCACCCGTTAATCCGAATAAACCTTGCCGAATTATCCGATCTCGGCCAGGAAATTTTTCGATGGGAATTCGCGACAGCCGCTGCAGGCGCGATCCTGCAAATCGATCCGTTCGATCAACCGGACGTTCAACTCGCCAAAGACCTGGCTAAAAAAGCTATGGAACAGAAAAAAGAAGAAAAAACGGGCGGCGATAGCGTCGGCGTGTTCCGGAAAAAACAGCTCTCGGATGAACTGAGAAAATTCATCGGCTCGATAAATCAGGGAGACTACATAGGAATCCAGGCTTATCTCGCTCCAGACGCAAAAATTTCAAACGAGATCGAAGAGATACGAAATAAATTGCGGGACAGTTTGCACGTCGCAACTACGGTTGGATTTGGTCCGCGTTTTTTGCATTCAACCGGTCAGTTGCATAAAGGCGGACCCGACACAGGCGCTTTCCTGCAACTGGTGGATCAGACAGAACGACCTGAAGTCGACTTGCAAGTCCCAGGGAAAAACTTCACATTCGGTCAGCTTATTCAAGCCCAGGCTGAAGGTGATTTCCAGGCATTGAAAAGCCGCGGCAGACGCATTCTGAAAATCGACCTTGGCGAAAATGCTTCCAACGGGCTTGCGGAACTCTCATCGGCAATGGACGATCTGTTACGAAAATAAGAGAGGCTGCCCTATCGCCGAATAAAATGTTCTCTGGTGATAGAACTATCCTCAGAAATTATTTATCCGGCGTCCCGGCGTCGAGCGCTGAAAAAGTCTTTTAAGATTGCACTGCATTCCGGTTCCAGCACCCCTGCGGTCACACGTATTTTATGGTTCAATTGAGGCTCATCTGCCAGTTGAAAGCAGGTTGCGGCTGCACCGGCTTTTAAATCAGGGGCTCCATAGATCACTTCCTCTACTCTGGCATGAATCATGGCCCCCATACACATAATGCACGGCTCGATCGTTACAATCATGACGGATCCAGGCAGCCTGTAATTTTGGCTCGCGCGCCCAGCTTGTCGTAAAACAACGATTTCAGCATGAGCGGAAGGATCGTGATTTTGGATCGAACTGTTATGGCTGCGCCCGATAACCTTGTTATTTAATAACAAAACTGCTCCAACCGGGATTTCTCCTTCCGCCTCGGCTTTACGGGCTTCTATAAGAGCCTCTCTCATCCATTGTTCCGCCAATTTCAGGTCCATGAATCTCCTCTTGAGATTTGGCCAAACTACCATGGCAACGCAACCTTGTAAAGGATAGTCGAATTCTGTTCCAGAATGTTGTAATCTAATAGAATAGGAAAACTTATGAATAATTCGAGTGAAGAACGTCTAAAAATTGCAGTGTTTATAGATTTCGACAATATATCGATCGGCGTCAAACAATCCTTGAATCGGAACTTTGACATAGGAACCGTTCTGGAGGCTATCAAGGAAAAAGGGGAGGTAGTCACCAAAGTAGCCTATGGTGATTGGAAGCGCGCCGAAGATTATAGCAGGGGCATGACTCAGCATGCGGTTCAAATGGTGCAGAGGAATCTGACTCCCGGCGGAGATAAAAACGGGGCGGATATTGCGTTGGCCCTGGACGCCCTGGAGATGGCTTTTACGCGCAATCATATTAACGCATTCGTCATAGTCGGGGGCGACAGTGATTTTATTGCATTGGTTGAAAAGCTGAAACAGTACGATAAAATCGTTTTCGTTGTAGGAGGAAGGGCGTTTACCAGCGTTATTTTACAGAAGAATTGCCACGAATTTATCTCATACGAAAACCTGGTCGGAATTCAATCCGGAATTAAAAAATATCACGGAAAATCCCAGGTTATGACCACTTCTTCAACACTGGAAAATGCTTTGCCGCTTATTCGACGAGCCTTGAAAATTCTTTCCGACCGTGAAGTTTCACCACAGCTGGGGCTATTGAAGAGCACTCTCCTTCAACTCGATTCGACCTTTTCTGAAAGAGATTTCGGGGTTAGCAGTTTTCGAGATTTTATTCAGAAATTGGCGGACGCCGGATTTGTGAAACTCAAACAGGTGGATCGCAGCTTGCTCGTCGAGCTGAGGGAAACTTACGAGGATTCCGAAAAGGAAATAATCCAACCTTCTGCCGTTGCCCCAGAAGCTCCTTCCAATGAACCACCTGCCGCCGCCATCGAAACTCCGCCGGCAATCGCAATACAATCGGGCGAGCCCATTCGATCCCTGGAAGAACTCCTTCGCGAATCTAAATCCAGACCGCACTGGCCCATGTATCTGCGTTCCTTTAAACAATTTTTGAGATCTTTACAACCTTCATTTGACGAGCGTCAATATGGATGCTCGAGTATTTACGAATTGGTTCGTCAGGCTCAAAAAGAAGGATTGCTTCGAGTAGAACGGAACAGGCAGGGCGTACTGAGAATTTTTCCGGCTGATCGATTCCCTCAGGCGGCTCAACCACAAGGGACACAGGAAACTGTTGTTCTGGAGACAGCTGAACCGCTAGCTGAGACCCCATCGACTGAACCGGAAATTTCCTCGCCGGAGTTTTCTCTACCTCCGGAATCTGTTCCCGAACCGATTATGGGAACTCTGCAGGCTAATGAACCGGTCGTTGACGCTCAACCGCAAGAGCAAATCCCTCTTTCCGAAACGCCGCCTTCAAAGGCGCCCGGGCGAAGAAAAAAAATCACTTCTGCGGCGAGCTCAAAAACCGGTAAAAGCCCAAGGCGTAAGACAAAATCCACCAAGGAGTAAGCCATAATTTTAACGATGAGAAAATTTCCGAAACTGTCTCGAGGCAACCTGGATTCCGAAGTCGGCCTTTAAGTTAGGGGATGCGCTTCAGGATCCGGAACCATTACTCAGAGACTTTTTCTTCGAAGTTCCCGCTCGTGTTTTTCAAAAGGCGTGTCACGCCTTTTGAATTGTTTTAAACCGTATACCAAGGCAATTAGAGCGACAACAAGATGGAAATAGCGATACTCGCTGTGAATAAATGACAAGCCTATAAACCCCAGCGTGATCGCAAAACATATCAGACTAGAGCCTTTTTCCGAGATCCATTCCATATTCATAGTAGAACGGCTTTCAATTTTAACCGCATATCTTCATCGCTTGAGATATGCGGGGTAAAATTTATTTACTCTTAGCGCCGTTGCGCCTACTTATGACGACCATGAAATCTTTTGCTCTTTGAACTTTTTCTTGATCTTTCCCTATCTCGATATATTTAGCAAGCAATTCTTTGGTTCTGCTGTCTTTTTCTTTCCCGTCAGAATAGTACAACTGGCCGAGTTCAAAACAAGCGTCGGCGTTCTGCGGATTTATTTTTAATATTCTCTCCAATGCGACTTCCGCAAGCTGTGACGTTGAATCTTTTGAATCTTTAAAAATAGACCATAGGGTTTGTTCGTTGTCCTGAGTTTGTGCGCTTTTAGAATCCGTAAGAGCATTGACGGCGTCCTCATATTTTTTCTGATCCAGATAAAACTGGGCCAGAGTTTTGCGATGTTCCTGCGCCGTCTTCTCATCCTTGGCCAGTTCAATCGATTTTTTAAAAGACTGGACGGCCGCATCCGACTGATTAAGCTTCACCTGGACTCTGCCAATTTGCCTCCATACAGAAGCTTGTTTGTCCTGAGGCAACAAGTCTCTCAATTCTTCATACTTCTTGAGCGCACCGGCGGCGTCGCCGGCTTCCAGCAACTTGTTTCCTTCATCCTGCAACGCCTTCATTTTTTGGTATTCAGCCTGTTCTTTAATAGCCGATCTCTGGGAAGACAGCTGGTTTTTCAGTTCTTCATACTTTTTTTCACCCGGCTTCAGCTGGATCGCTTTATCGATAGAAGCCAATGCTTCATCAATTTTTTCGGTGCTGGCAAGTGCAATTGCCATGTCGGAATGCCACCGGGGATTGTTGGGATCATCTTTCAACATTTGGGTGAATTCGATTATCGCCTGGTCGAAATTCTTTTCCCTGAGTGCGCTTTCCCCTTTAAAACCAGGGATCTGCTTCAGGGTTAGTTGGACGGAATCTAAAATCTGCTGCGCCTGTGTCTGCTGCGGCGCCGCGGTTATCATGGTTAAAATATCAACCGCTTTATTCAGCGCCGCCGTTGCTTCTTCGAATTTCGATTGTTGCAAGAACGCCCCTCCGAGAATGCGCAAGGCATCCGGATTGGAGCGATCCATTTCGACTGTTTGTTTCAACAGTTTTTCCGCTTCATCTAACTTGTTTTCCTTAATGAAGCTTTTAGCCTGGTTCATTAAATCCGTCGTCTTTTTGACCAGATCGGGATCCTCAAAATACAGTTCTTTATCAGAACCGGCCGTGAGTTTAAGAGTGACGGTCTCCTTGGGTTTGGATCCCTTAAGGATAACAAACTCAAACAACGCCGGCTCAAAACCATCCTGGCGCGCAAAGACGCGATAAGCGCCATCATCCAAGCCTGAAAATTCCGCCTCTCCTTTTTTGTCCGTTTTTCTAATTTTATCTTTCGCACCGCCCAGAGGACTGACAGTGATGATGGCAGTCTCGATTGGATTCGAAGCCGAGTCGAGGCATATCACTTTGATCGCGCCATTTTCCGCAAACCCCGGCGGAGCGGAAAAGAAAGCCGAAACAGAAAACAAACCAACTAAAATCAGCAATTTAAAGCAATTAATTTTCATATCGATTCTCAACAAATAATTTACAAAAAACCAGCCTGTCCTGGTAAAACCTTTCGACGATACCATAACAATCGCCTAAACAGTAAATGTCATAAAATTTTTACAACCAGCTTTGATGTGCCGGTATTGCCATCTCTATCACTTGTTCGGATTCCGACAAGGTGTTCTCCTATAGGCAACTCCCATGTCACAAATCGATATTCCTCCTGTCCGGAGTCCGCTATTCCATCCGAAGGGAAAATTAAATTCCACTCGTCCCCATCAATGGAAAATTCCGCCATCGCGATACTTCCAACCGGCGTAAGGGCGCGGAACTGCACTTCGATTTTTTTTCCGGTCACTTTACTATTTGTTATTTCAATCTGAGGAGATGCATTGGCAATAACAAAAGGTTCAGATGTCAACTCACCTGTAAGAAATTTATCGTATGGATTGGAAGGTGAATCATTCACCGCCACTTTCAATCGATACGATCCATCCGGAAGAGAAGCGGTATTGAGCGTGTAAAATGCGTCTTCAAGCTTTTTCTCCAACAACTTCCAATCGGATTCATCTTCCCCTTTAAAATAGAGATAATATTCCAGTGAATCTTCATTCTCATCGACGGCTTTCCATGTGAAAGATTGCGCGCCGGGCTGAAGAGCCTGACGTGGAGCCAATGGCTGCCTTTCTTTCCCTCGTTCTCTGGGCGCATTCAGTGATCGTCCATCCGAGGTGGTCGACGGCAAATTAAATGGCAAGCCCAACGCGACAGACGATTGCTTCTGAAGTTCGACGCCATACGGCAGCGTCTCAATATTTGCGATTTGTGGCCGGAGGTTCTGCTGCAAATAAGCAATTTGCATCCGCCCCAGTGCATCCGCCGGAGATGCTTGCGCAGAGCTTGAATTTCTTTTGAAAGACGCTCGCCATTGCAGATATCTGGCGCGAGGGCTGGCAATCTGTTGTCCAGGCGCACTGTAAGGGCTGCTCCAATCGCTCCAGGAACCATCCGCTTTCCCGGTATTGCCGGTCCTGGTGGAAATCTCTACGCTTGTCCCGGCAGCGTTCGCCATATGCCATGAAATCTTTCCCCAGGAGGCGACCGTTCTGGCGTCCAACGTATTCGAAAGGAATGTCCCGGATTGAGCCTTCTGGTTCTGCAATCGGTATACTTTCCCCTGGTTGCTGCCGGCGACATAGGTTGTATCTCCCGCTGTCAGCAAACGCGTCATATCTTCTTCAGGAGAATCGGTAATCACAGTTACCTGCCTGGAGGAATCAACAGACAGCAGCCGGCCCTTGGGACCCGTTGCGAGCAAAATCGATCCATCGGCCTGCAAGCTTGCGTCAAACGCCATCTGATAATTGGAAAAGAAAAGCATTTCCGCGCCGCCATTCCTGGCGATTGCATACACGGCGGACTTAAAACTCACCGTTTCATCTGCCGGCGACAATGATTTTCCCTTAGGCTCCTCAGTTTTTCCCTCCAGGCCGGCAATGGATTCAACCGTAATAGTTGTTATAGGATTGACGCCAGTCGATACCGCCGCTGGTCTGGCTTTGCTCTGAGTCGCTTTTGAAGACTCTCGCGAAGAAGAGGAAGCGATTGCATAGAGGGTTCCATTGCTATCGACAGCAAGAGCATGCACCTCTTCCAGGGGAGCGTCCATTAATGTAAAACCCTTGCCATCGGGAGTGATTTCAACAACCAATCCGTTCGGCGAAGTCCCTGCCAGAAGATTTTTGCCATTTCCCCGCAACAGGGTTACCGCATGATTATCGGCGCAAGTATAGAAAGTTGATTTTTTGCCTGTTTTATCAACCTTGAAAATAATGCCGGACCCGCCGGTTCCGATGTAAAGATTGTCCGAGGAATCAAATACCATCGACCAAATGTATTTCTCTTCCGGATCGCAAAATTCACTCGCCTGATTGGGACCCGTAACTTTATAAACTTTCCCATCCGGCGAAGTCCCGACATAAAGCGTATCGGAAGAATCCAGCGCCATTGAAAAGACATTCAGTTCCTTGGATTGAAAATACAGAGTTCCTTTCCCTTTTGGATCAATCCTGAATACTTTTCCTTCTTCTCCGGTGCCGACGTACAAATTGCCGGCTTTGTCCCTAACCATAGAAAAAATATAAGATTGGCCTGTGTCGAAAAGCTCCTCATAGGCGGGCGCCAGAAACAGTTTGCCCTCGGGCGATAGGGAGACTCGATCGAGGCTGCCTTGAAGCAAATCCTCTTGGGTGAAATTTTCCCAGAATTGTGGAGTAACAGCCGAGGCAAAAACCGGCATGAAACCCAAAAAGAACAGCAATGCGAGTCCCTTGTATCGCATGATGGCTCCATTAGATTCGAGATTTATAAAACAGGCCCCTAGGACTTGACCGTCACTTTCAGAATCTTAGCTCCTGCGACCACACAATCAGTGAACGGCAGCTCATATTCCACAAAGGTCGACGTATGAATCGGAATCAGCGAACCCGTCTTCCGTTCCGATCGCAAGATGGACAGCATCGATGGGGGCAATCCGGGAAGCCCTTCTCCCTTGATGGCAACTCCCGACTCATTTCGGAAAAGCCTTATGTAAAGATGATCGTTTTTACGCACGTTATTTATGAATCGAATGAGTTGCGTCAAATCTCGTGGAACAAGAATATCTCCCTCATCCTCTTCATCCAAAGACATCAACGCGGTCCCATCCGCCACCAGCAGGTTCAGAGGCCCCGGAGTAATATTCTCCGGGATTTTAACCGGATACGCGTCCTGCAACACTTCGCCATTCGCTTTCTTATAGGAGATTTCGAGTTCTACGGTCTCACCGGCTCTAACCTCGGCGCGACTCAAACGAATGGAATCTAAAAGGGCCGATTGATCGCTCTCCTCGGCGGAAATATCGAGTTCGATCTTTTCTAAATCAAAATTCTTATATCCTGAAGACATCAGATAATTGACAGGGACTGCGACAGAAAGAGAAGCGGAATTGGGCGCATCTGCGTCCGAAGAAAAACGACTGTCGATTTTTACCGGCTGTTCATTCCGGATGTCGATCGCGCCCGTAACGGTAAGAGTGACCGGCCCCTGAGCCCGTTCAGAAGAAATAATCGTATTATAGATTGCCAGATTGACCAGCAGCGGCGTAAGAAATGAGTCCCGCGCCAATTCATATTTATATTCTTTATGGCCGCCTCGGCTGCTGGAAAGATGAATCTTCAGCGGAACCATCTTAGGTTTTTCTTCAAGAATTCCATAAATGCCGGATCCTCTATCCTGGCGGATGGTTCCGGCCCAATCGCCTGTTTCCAAAATTTTGAAGGAATTCTCTACGCTCGGAACAACCATTATCGCGCTTGCCCTATGCATGGGCAGTTCGGTAAATCCCAACTGAAACATATTGTGGCCGAAGGCATAGACCTTCTTTCCATCCACATAGGTGACCGTTCCACCGGCGGAAATATCAAGATCTCCCCTGACGAGAGATACAACAATATTTGATCCTGGTTCGAGTGGCGCACTTTCCGATTTTCCGACAGGCAGGGCGCTGGATTGTAAAGTTGCGCGCCCGGCGCCCTGAAGAAAGGACATGCCTAATTCTCGGAATTGAGCGGCGAACAATTTCAAGGTTCGGCTGTTCAATCCACTCAGGCTGAGAGGCGTAGCAATAGGAGTCAATGCATGACCGCCCATAGCAGACATTACATTTTGGAATTTGCCTCCGGTTTTAATAGGAATCGACAAGTTCACTGCTTGATCTTGAGGGGCGACTCTATAGTTCCAGAGCATGTTCTTTTTAAGAGCTGCTTTCGGTCCTGGAGACAACTCCATTTTTGAATCAACAGCGTCGATCATCTCCTGAATTGGCGTGATTCCACAGATCGGTTCTTTAGCAAAAGTAAAAGAAAAAGCGACAGCGCCCAACAGTTTGCCGTCAATAAAGACCGGACTTCCACTCATGCCCTCGAAAACCCCTGTCTTGTCTATCTGGACGCCGCTGAGTCGAGCAAGAACAGCATTGGAGCCGGGATTTACTCCATGCAAAACTCCAAGAATTTCCACCTGAAATTCTTCAGGCTTCGAACCCTGATAACAAGTCTTGCCCATCCCTTTCATTCCCGGTCGAAGATCTTCGAGTTTAAAAAATTTACTATCTGTCGATCCCGACAAACCGGCCGGCGTCATCAGCGCGAGCGCTGCAAACGAAAACCAAAACAGCTTCTTAATCATCCGGCGCACCTCACGTAACAGAATTACAAATAACGAGTTACGAATGACGAATTTAACCCATACTAGTGAATCGGGGCGGAGCTTCTAAATAAAGAGCCTGTTTCAATTCGTAATTCGTCATCCGTAATTCGTCATTCCGCTTGATGGGCTTTTCACAAAGCGCAAGCGCTGAAAACTTAAACCTTAACAGCTTATGAATCGCCCAGCGGCAGCTTTCGAAGCAACAAAGTATAACAGAATTACGAATGACGAGTTACGAATGACGAAATTAACCATACTAGTGAATCGGGGCGGAGCTTCTAAATAAAGAGTCTGTTTCAATTCGTAATTACTCATCCGTAATTCGTCATTCCGCTTGATCTTTGCCCTGCTCTTCGCCTACCTTCCTCATGTGGAACCTATCGAAATATGCGCTGTAATTCTTGCCGGAGGCCAAAGCCGCAGAATGGGCTTTAACAAAGCCCTTATAAGAATCGAAGAGCAGCCATTAATACAAGTCCTCGTAAACCGGATTCGCCCTTTAACAAATCGAATCCTTATCTCATCAAACGACGAATCCGCTTACAGGTTCCTTGATATTCCTGTAATTCCAGATCATTTCAATGGACACGGACCGCTGGCAGGCTTTCATTCAGCCATGCTGAAGGAGGCATGCCCCCTATATCTTGTGCTTGCTTGCGATCTCCCCAATTTAAAGGAACCTCTACTAAAAAACCTGATCTTACTGTCTCAAGGCTTTGACGCCGCCATACCTCTTACCAGTGATGGCCTGGCTCATCCATTATGCGCCATTTACCGAAGGACATGCCTTCCATCTATAGATCGGGCGTTGAGACGCAGCGCGAATAAAGTCATCGAAAATTTTCTAGACAACTCTCTCTTGGTAAAATGGGTGAGCCCCGAAGAAGGCCAATTTAACGATTCGGACCTGGCTAATCTCAACACCCCAGAAGACTTATCCCGACTCAAAATCCGTTCCAGTCAAGAAATTGCCCCTGGCTCAATATATAGTAGCTAAGCAAACTCAGGACCTCAATATATTGTGATTTTTCTTTTGGGCCTCAACCCTCCCTATGCTATATTGGGCATCGTTACGAGTATTCCAATAAGCAATGCGCACGAGGATAAAGATTCCCGGCTGCTGGAGGACGGAATTTGGAGTTTAGACGATGAAACAACGTCTAACTTTGAAGTTTAGGATAAGACACATTTTGCTGCTGGTCCTGCCGCCTGCCGCAATTTTGATTATCGGCATTTTGGCGTTCTTGGGCATTTTGGTTTACAAAGTCGCACATCCGGCGGCTGTTCCCGAATCCGTCAATCCATCTTTCTTTCTGTTGCCATCACTTGAGGTTGCTTTTCCTTCCAGTGGTGGACCGGAGATACCTGGCTGGTGGATTCCAGGATTAAAAGGCTCTCCGGGAATTGTACTTGTCCCCGGATATGGAATGAGCCGGGCTGATGTATTGAGTTTGGCTGCCGCCCTGCATGGTGAGGGATTTAATCTTCTAATCTATGATCAGCGCGGCAATGGAGCTTCTCCTAGAGAATCCAGCACATTGGGATTATACGAAACGGACGATTTGATCCAGGCAATAAAGTTTCTGCAAACTCGACAGGAGAGCAACCGGAGCCTTGTGGGAATTTGGGGAGTTGACATTGGAGCTCTCGCCGCCATGAAAGCAGCAGCTATCGTTCCTGAAGTAGGAGCCATTGTAGTGGATGGAGCCTTTGAATCGCCTTACGACTTTTTGGGTCTTCAAATCCATGAAAAATTTGGACTTAGTTTCCCGTTGCTGCAATTTGGATGTCGACAGATCTTTCGTTTGTCTCATGTATCGGCAAATTCATCCCTAAACGCACAATTCCCGATCCATGCTCTTTCCAATCGAATGATCTTATTTATCAAGGGCGAAAATCGCAAAAAATTGGGATCTTTGACCTCTGCGTTATACAACAAAATCGAGCCGCGGAAGGAAATGATCTCAATCAAGACCTCAAGGATTCACATGATGGAAGGCGAGGATCTGAAAAACTACGACAGGCAAGTAGTAAACTTTTTTCATGTGAATCTCCGGCAGGCCGGGCAACAGTTCCGGTCCGCCGGGGGTGTATAAATTTCGTTAACTTTTCAACCGATAATTTTCCCATAGGTGCAGGATTACGATGAACCAAATAAAAAAGTTGGAACTCGTTGGATTCAAATCATTCTGCGACCGCACTCATATCCCTTTTAATGAAGGCATTACGGCAATCGTAGGGCCGAACGGTTGCGGCAAAAGCAACATTTCCGACGCTATCAGCTGGGTTGTTGGCGAGCAAAGCGCCAAATCGTTACGAACCGACAAAATGGAAGGGGTTATTTTCAATGGCACTCAAACTCGTAAAGCTACGGGTTTTGCCGAAGTGGCTCTTTCTCTTTCGCTAGACACTCAAATTAATATTCCTGGAGCCCCGGAATTCAACCCGGGAGATTTCACCGTAAGCAGAAGGCTATACCGCTCCGGGGAAAGCGAATACTACCTTGATGGACGACGATGTCGATTGAAAGATATCCAAGCCCTGTTTGAAGGCACCGGACTGGGACCTAATTCCTATGCAATTCTTGAACAAGGCCGAATTGGCCAGATCCTGAGTTCAAAACCTGCCGAACGTCGCAGCTTAATTGAAGAGGCGGCTCGGATCACTTTATTCAAAAGCAGACGCTACTCGGCTGAAGTGAAGCTTGAGCAGGCTCAACAAAACCTGGTCAGGGCTCAGGACATAATCCGAGAAGTAGTCAGGCAGCTCAATTCATTGCGTAGACAGGCAGCCAAAGCTCGTCGTTACAGCCGGCTGAGAGAAGAATTGCGATCGGTGCAGCGGCTGAAAGTCGGGATGGAGGAAAGACAGCTCAACGCAAAACTGCTGGAATGCAGCGCCCGTTTCAATAGCGCGCATGAGCAGGAGAATTCAGTAATTTACGAATTGGAAACCGCGCAGGCGTCACGGGAATCGGCATGGAATGACTGCAGTTCTCAAGAAGAAGCGGTCAACAGAGTTCGAGAACATCTGTCCGGCTTGAAAGTAGAAGCGGGCAACGCTCAGAGCATGCTGGAAAATCAGGAGATCCAGATCAATAACCTGACTGCGCGTTCCGGAGAACTCGAAAGAGAGAAAAAGGCCATTGAAGAGCGGGGCGAACTCATCAAGCATGAAACAGAGCGCTTATGTGAGTCAACCGGACTTCTCAATGAAGAGCTTGTTAAGGAACAGGAACAGTTGCAGTCGGAACAAGTTAAAAGCGAGGTGGTGCAGGAAGCAATCCGTGAAACCGAAGGCAAAATCGACGAAACGCGTGAATTTCTTCTGACTGGCGCAGGCAGGCTCTCGGATCTGAAAAACCTGCAAACCCGATGCCAGGAAAGCCTGGACCGAATCGCTGTTCGAACAGATCGCCTGCAAAGCGAGCTTCAGGAAAAGTCTCAAGAGCGGACAGGTCGCTCGGCGGAACTGGAAAAAGCTCGCGCAGAACATCAAAAAAAGAGCCTCCGGCAAAAAGAAGTCGTCTCTGCCTGTGAAGCGCTTGAATCCAAAGCAGGACAGCTCGCGCAACGCATTGACGAAACGACCACCGAATTAGCAGCGCAAAACAACGAGCATGGCCTGCTGCAACATCGATTTTCTTCGCTGGAAGAAATTGAAAGAAGGCGCAGTAATTATTCCGAAGGAGTTCAGAAATATCTCTCGACTCGGGTCCCCGGCGAGGATGCATGCCAGAACAAAACTTTAGCGGACCATATCGACGCCGATCCCGTCTACGAAGCCGCTTTAGAGGATTACCTTAACGATCCGCTTCAATACATACTGGTGGAAAACCGCGAAGACGCCGTCACCAGCGTAGAACGGCTCAAGCGCATTGGCGCCGGCAAATGCACCTTTATGACTCTTCGCAATGGCCATGCTCACGGTCTCACTCCCGATCGTCCCCACCTGACCGGCGACGGAGTTGTCGGTTTCCTTGATGATTTGCTTCATATGAGCCCGGATGTGAAACAGGCGTTTGAAAGAGCTCTTCCTGATTACGCATCCACTGTCATGGTTTCTGATTTGAATACAGCTTTTCGGATCGCCGAAAGCTCGCCTAGCTCCAATTTCCTGACTCTATCCGGAGAGTCCTATTCACCGCGAGGGACTCTGACGGCGGTAGGAGAAAGGAAATCCATGGCAGGCTTTCTTGCTTTAAAACGCGAAAAACGCGACTTGACCAAAAAACTGAGCGCGCTCGTGAAGAAGATTGAGTTGACTAAAGAGGAAATAGCGCAGCTAAAGAGCGAACAGGCGCAGACCGGAGAATCGCTTAAAGCTCTTTTGGCGGAATCACGCAAACTTGATGTCGAGATAGCTCTCTCGATTCATGAAATCTCCCGGCTGGAGAGTGATCTGGAGAAGCTATGCCAAATCGAAAAGGTCGCCCATGCGGAGATAGCTCAACTCACGAACGAAAAAAGCGATCTCGAATCCAAGCGCAAGGAAGCCGCCACCGGAATACTGGAGCTTGAAAAACGCAGCGGCACCGGGTCCGAAGAATTGCTGGAATTAAACTCCCGGCTGCAGTCTCTCCGGACCGACAGCGCCTCTATCGCAAAAGATCTTGGGATTCTTCTTTCGAGTCATGCAGTCAAAAAAGAACGTAAATCGGCGATGGAAGCGGATTTGCGCCGCTTATCCGCCGAATCCACCGAGATTATGAATCGGCATGAAAGAAATCATTCGGAATCAGATCTTGCTCTCAAGCGAATCAAAGAACTGGAACTTGCACAACAGGAAATAAAACAAAGGATCGAAGACTGCGGTCGAATCATCCAAGAAACAGATGCGGCGTTGCAAGAAGAGCAGCGTAAACTTTCCGATCAACGCTCCGGCCTTGCCGGCTTCGATGAGAAATTGCGTCAACTTCATGTCGCTCGCGAAGAAGCAATGAGCGCGCGTAATAAAATCGAAATTGAAAAAACGCGACTGGAAAGCGATCTCGAACACCTGGAGAAAAATTGCCAGGAAGAGTTCCATCTCCCGGTGGCGGAAATCATCGCTGAGATTCAAGAACCCGATTGGAACAGGGATTATCAGGATGTAATGCAAGCGCACGAACGATTGCGTGAAATCATCGAGAATTTCGGCGCTATTAATATGCGCGCTCTCGAGGAATATAAGGAACTGGATCAGCGCTATCAGTTCTTGAACGGCCAGCGTCTGGATATCGAGAAATCGATTGCCGACACTCAAAAAGCGATCGCCGATATCAATCGCCGATCGGTAGAACAGTTTCAGGAAGCTTTCACGGCAATTCGCAAGAATTTCCAGGAGGTATTCCAAATATTGTTTGCCGGCGGCCAATGCGATTTGCGCCTGCTTGACGATGGAGATCTTCTGGAAAGCGGCATCGACATAATTGCCCAGCCGCCCGGAAAGCGCCTGCAGAACGTCCTTCTCCTTTCGGGAGGAGAAAAAGCGCTGACCGCTCTAGCGCTGTTGATCGCAATATTCCGATACCGTCCAAGTCCGCTCTGCATCCTGGACGAAGTCGATGCGCCGCTGGATGACGCCAACGTAAATCGATTCACGAAATTGATGGCCGAATTGAGTCGGGAAACTCAATTCATCATAATTACTCATAACAAGAATACGATGGAAATTGCCGAAACCCTCTACGGAGTAACGATGGAGGAACCGGGAGTTTCCAAAATACTAAGCGTCGATTTCAGACAACGACAGCTCCAAATAGCCTAGACACATTGACAATTGACGATTAACAATTGACGATTGACGGTTGAAAGCACACGGACTTGCAGTGGCAGCTGTAATTTTTCAATCGTCAATCTACAATCGTCAATCGTCAATTAAAAGAGGGAAAAATGTCCAATCAACCTAATACTTGCATTCAGACAGACCTCAAGGGACTGAAACTGCGTGGGAGGGGAAAGGTTCGCGATATCTATGAGTATGAAGACAAGCTTCTGATTATCGCGACAGACAGGATTTCAGCATTTGATGTGGTGCTCCCTACTCCTATTCCTATGAAGGGCGCCGTCCTTACTCAAATATCAAAATTTTGGTTCGAAATGATGAGGGACATTGCGCCCCATCATTTGATAAGCGCCGACGCAAGCCAATTTCCGGAAGATTTACAAATATACAGAGATGCGCTGAATCTGCGAAGCATGCTTTCCGTCAAGGCCGAAATGTTCGCCGTCGAGTGCGTAACACGCGGCTACCTGGCGGGTTCGGGTTGGAAAGAATACCAGGAAAGCGGTTCGATTTGCGGGATCCCCCTGCCTCCAGGATTAAGGGAATGCGATCGCTTGCCGGAACCGATTTTTACACCGTCTACCAAAGCGGAAAGCGGGCATGATCTCAATATCTCATTTGACGAAGCCATTAAAATCGTTGGACGCGAAAACGCGGAAAAACTCAGAGATCTCTCATTCAAAATCTACAATCGCGCCGTTGAATATGCATTCCCCCGGGGGATAATTATCGCCGACGTCAAATTTGAGTTCGGAATTTACAACGGAGAAATCATCCTTTGTGACGAGTTGTTAACGCCTGATTCTTCCAGATTCTGGCCGCGCGCCAATTATCGCCCCGGAAGACCGCAGCCTTCGTTCGACAAGCAATTCGTACGCGACTACCTGGAGCAAATCCATTTCGACAAAAGACCGCCCGGGCCGGAATTGCCGCCTGCGGTTGTCCAGGGCACTACCGAGAAATACCTCGAAGCCTATCGCCTGCTTGCCGGAAAAAAACTCGAATAAAAAAATAATTTTCAGTTTGTAACGAGCGCCTGGCTATACTAATAAATGCGATAAATGATTCGAAGCAAGAGACAGTACTGCCAAGCGCCGATTCCTATTATTGTCGGCATTGTTCGAGTATCCGTAAATCAACGAGGAGATGAAGCAATGAAAGCCCTGCGGATATTTTGTGCAATCGCCTTCACTTTCGCACTTGGAGAAATTCAAGCCTGCCTTGGGTCGCAAAGTGTAGACTACTCTCCCGCGGAGTGCACACTGGCGGCGATCCAGGCCAAAGCGCCCAAAGGAACAACTGTTACCGCGGCCACGGTAGTTCCTGCCACAGATAAATTGCCTGAGCACTGCCGCGTCGACGGCTATGTGGCGACACCCGGCAATGAAGTAAACTTCCAACTCGGGCTGCCCGTTCAATGGAACGGCAAATTTTTCTTTTCGGGTGTAGGTGGATTTGCAGGCTACATAGGCCCGCTTAATGCCGGGCTGACGCGGGGCTACGCGTCGGCGTCAACCGACACGGGGCATCATACGAACGATGCTTCGTGGGGCGCAAATCGAGCGAAAGAAATTGACTATGGCTATCGGGGAACGCATGTGACTGCGGTAGCGGCCAAAGAATTAACTGCGGCCTATTTTGGCATACCCCCGGCGCACGCATATTTCGACGGCTGTTCCAACGGCGGTCGACAGGCGTTGATGGAAGTCCAACGTTATCCCGCCGATTTTGACGGGATCATCGCCGGCGATCCGAGCCCCGGCACACCGTCTCAGGTTGGTCGCGCCCTCCTATACCAGCATACGCTGCTTCATCCGGAGAACTATCTCCCGGCTGAGAAAGTCGAACTGCTCTCCCGCGCCACTCTGGCGGAGTGCGACGCTAAAGATGGCTTAAAAGACGGATTAATCACCGATCCGGAGCAGTGCGCTTTTAAACCTGAAACTCTGCAATGCACCGGCGCCGATGCGCCGGATTGTCTGACCAAGGCGCAGGTATCAACAGTAAACATGATCTATAGCCCCGTGAAAACTCCTGACGGGAAGCTGTACCTCCCTGGATATCCGATTGGCCATGAAGACGGCCAAACCGGCTGGCAAACCTGGATCGTCGGCAGCAAACCGCCGACGCTGCAACCGGACGGCACGCTTGCCTTTGGTTCACAGGTCCCTGCCGGTTATATGTTCAGCGAGGCGAACATGCGCTTTCTGGCGACGGAAACCGATGACCCGTCGCTCAACTGGAAAACGTTGAAGCTTGAAGATCTGTCTCGACTTGCTGCGATGAGCGATATTCTTAGCCCCAACAATCCAGACTTGAAACCCTACAAGAATCAGGGTGGAAAGATTATCTTCTATCATGGCTGGGCTGATCCCGGAATCAGCGCATACAATACAATGGACTATTACAAAAAAATGCAATCGACTGTCGGCGGCCGGCGCGAAGCCGACGAGTTCTCCCGTTTCTACTTGGTTCCCGGCATGCACCACTGCAACGGCGGTCCCGGACCGAACTCGTTCGATATGCTGACCGTGCTGGAAAACTGGGTTGAGAAAAAAATTGCGCCGACCAGCGTCGTCGCAGCGCACTCAACCAAAGGGAAGATTGATCGCACGCGCCCGTTGTGTCCCTACCCTCAGGTCGCCCGATATCAGGGGAGCGGCAATATCGACGACGCAGCCAATTTTCTTTGCAAAGCAAAATAATTTCATGGATTTAGGTGGCGCAATAGCGCTGAGAGAGAACACACAGTCGAGGTATATGTGATTGTCTTTTCCAATGTTGTGAAACAGTATGGGCGGCAGGTTCTATTTACGGATCTCAGTTTTCAAATCAATCCGGGAGAGAAAGCGGGACTTGTGGGACCAAACGGGTGTGGCAAAACCACACTTTTCCGCTTGATTACCGGCGCAGAACAGCCCGACGAAGGTTCTGTTTCGGTTCCCGGTAAGCTTCGCATCGCCTATTTCCACCAGGAGTTGGATGAAATGTCCGGCTGGAGCGTGTTGGACGAAGCCATAGCCGGAAGCGGTGAACTGGGGGAATTGCATCACGAACTCGAGTCGTTGCAACACCAAATGTCCAACCCCGGCAGCGAGAATTCGATGGATCGAATTCTCGCCCGCTACGGTGAAGTGCAGCACCGTTATGAGAGTCTGGGCGGGTACGGACTCGAAGCCCAGGCGCGGGAGGTGTTGCATGGATTAGGGTTTGAGGACGATCAGATCGAGCAGGATGTAGGGAGCCTTTCCGGAGGCTGGAAAATGAGAGTTTCCATGGTCCAGGTCCTTTTGGGGAATCCGGACGTTCTCCTGATGGACGAACCCACAAATCACCTGGACATTGAATCCATCATATGGCTTCAAAATTACCTGAAAGAAGCTCGCTGCACGCTGATCATAACCTCCCATGATCGGGACTTCATGAACCGGGTTGTAGACCGGATCGTAGAAATTGATGGAGGAGAGGTTTTTCTTTATAAAGGGGACTACGACAATTACGAACGCGAGCGCGCGTTGCGGGAGGCCAACCGCGAAGCGGCCTATTCCAGACAGCAAGCCATGTTGACCAAGGAAAGCCGTTTCATCGAAAGGTTTAAGGCCCATGCGGCCAAGGCTGCTCAGGTTCAGAGTCGCGTGAAGGCTCTGGACAAAATTGAAAAGCTCGAACTGCCCCGCACTCGTAAAGTCGTTAAATTCGAATTTCGCAACCCTCCACGGTCCGGCCAGGATGTGGCTTCGCTAAACGGCATTTCCAAACGCTTTGGCAAAAGAATCCTCTACGCCGGATTCAGTCTGATGATCCGCCGGGGCGAGCGCTGGTGCGTAATGGGCAAAAATGGCGCAGGGAAAACTACGCTGCTTAAAATGCTTGTCGGAGTTCTCGAACCCGATGCGGGAACTGTCCGGTTGGGCGCCAGCTTGAAGCTGGGCTACTTTGCCCAGCAATCACTGGATCTGCTCGATCCCCAGCTCACCTGTTACGAACAAATCCAGAAAGACTATCCACTGGAATCTGTGGGAGCGCTGCGGAATCTTTTAGGAGCATTCCAGTTCTCGGGAGACGACGTGGACAAACCAATCCGAGTTCTCTCCGGCGGCGAAAAATCCAGATTGGTCCTGGCCCGCATGCTCTTTGATCCCCCCAATTTTCTGGTATTGGATGAGCCTACGAACCATCTGGATCTGGCTACTAAGGAGATGCTGGTGAAGGCATTGAGAGAGTTTGATGGCACGATGCTTTTTGTTTCGCACGACCGGACTTTTCTGCGCGGTCTTGCCAATAACGTGCTCGAACTGGGCGGAGCGGAAGTGAATCATTCAGAACCTTTGATCTACCCGGGAACTTACGAAGAATATGCTCGCAGCGCCGGCCGCGAAGCTCCCGGCGTGCACAATTGAACCGGAGACTGAGAACTCTGAACTGAAAACCGGAAACCTCGTTGTTGTAATTCCCCGGCGGTGCTCGTAAAATAAAAATCTCGCAACGTTTCTCATAAGACCGAACGAATCAATTTGTATTGTTCCGCTCAGAGAGGATGACCTGAATGCATTTCAGCCAGTGGACGTATTTGGACTTTATATTTGCGGGGATAATTCTGATTTCAACTGGCTTCGCATTGACCAAAGGCCTGATAAAGGAAATTACCAGCATCATTGCCCTTATCGGAGGATTCATTTTAGCTGTGATTTATTACCCATCCGCGGCAAGTAGATTAACGGCTTTCAGCCGGACGGAGTCCGTCGCAAACCTGCTCGGGTTCATGATTATATTCCTTGGCTGCATTCTGATCGGCGCAGTGATTGCTTTTATTGTGAATCGCTTTATAAAGGCGGTTTCACTGAAATGGTTCGATCGCATCCTGGGAGGAATTTTTGGCCTTTTAAGAGGATGGGCAATATCTTCCATCCTGGTAATCGCCATCATATCTTTTCCCGTGAGGGAGAACCCTATGACGCACTCCTACCTGGCGCCCTATCTTATGGCTGGAGCTAGAGCCGCTGTTGTTGTTGTTCCGCAGAGCTTAAAAGACAAATTCAATGAACAATATCGGAAAGTAATTCAGACCTGGAACCCAAACAGGAGTGCGGAATGACCGGTACAGAGACAAAACCGCCCTTAAGACTAAAAGAACGCGTCGAAATTCTTTGCAAGGAAATGATCGAGAGAGGCATTCTTTACTCCGAAGCCATGGAGCAATTCGAGCGCTGCTTCATCGCGGAAATATTGCGAAAAAATGACGGCAATTTATTGCGATCCGCTTCCCGGCTGGGGATTCATCGCAATACCCTTTCCAAAAAAGTCAAAGGCAGCAGAAACCGCCCCCGGTCTAAGAGGCCACAACTTTAAATCTTATTTTCCAAATATTTACAGTTATTTTTAGCGCGAGATTGACAACCAGAACTTTGCTCTTATACTATTAGCGCTCACCTCATGTGAGTGCTAATCTTTATTGAGAAGTTATTATACGCAACCCCTAAGAGAGGAGATCATGTATGAATGTTAGGCCGTTGCACGATCGTGTTCTTGTAAAACGGTTAGAAGAAAAAGAAGTCGTCAAGGGTGGAATTATTATCCCTGACACTGCCAAGGAAAAACCCATGGAGGGCGAGGTAATAGCCGCCGGTCCGGGCAAAATCATGGAAGATGGGAAGCGCGCGGCAATGGATGTAAAGGCGGGCGACCGTATTCTCTTTGGCAAATATTCCGGCACCGAAATAAAGGTCGATGATCAGGATTACATCATTATGCGGGAAGAGGAAATCCTCGCGGTTCTGGTGAAATAAATCAGCATCAATACATTGGAGATAAAGGAGCATTTAGAATATGGCTAAGGAAATTATTCATGGCGAGCAGTCGCGCCAGGCGATTCTCCGGGGAGTGAATCAACTCGCGGATGCCGTAAAAATTACGCTGGGCCCCAAGGGACGCAATGTGGTTTTAGACAAGAAGTTCGGATCGCCTTTAATCACAAAAGATGGCGTGACTGTGGCCAAAGAGATTGAATTAAAAGATGGAACGGAAAATATGGGCGCCCAGATGGTTCGCGAAGTGGCGTCTAAGACATCGGATGTGGCGGGCGACGGTACGACCACCGCTACAGTTCTGGCTCAGGCTATCTTCCGTGAAGGCGTTAAAAATGTAGCCGCGGGAGCCAACCCCATGGCGCTGAAGCGCGGGATCGAAAAGGCTGTTGCAGCCGCAGTTGATGAACTGAGAAAGCTGAGCAAGCCGGTAAAAGGCGAAATGATTTCCCAGGTTGGCGCCGTATCGGCAAACAATGACAAAACCATCGGTGGAATTATTGCCGAAGCGATGAAGAAGGTTGGGAAAGACGGAGTGATCACGGTAGAGGAAGCCAAATCCATCGAAACCTCACTCGAAGTCGTCGAAGGGATGCAGTTCGATCGCGGATACCTCTCTCCTTATTTCGTTACCGATCCGGAGAGAATGGAAGTAGAAATGAACGACGCATTGATTCTGCTCAACGAGAAAAAAATCAGCTCGATGAAGGACCTCCTCCCCCTGTTGGAGCAGGTTGCCAAGAGCGGTCGTCCGTTCCTTATCATTTCCGAAGACGTTGAAGGTGAAGCTCTCGCGACACTGGTAGTCAACAAACTGCGAGGAACGTTGCAGGTTGCCGCCGTCAAGGCTCCCGGATTCGGCGATCGACGCAAGGCAATGTTGGAAGACATCGGCATTCTTACCGGCGGCAAAGTAATTTCTGAAGACCTCGGAATCAAGCTCGAATCCGTACGGTTGGAGGATCTTGGCCGCGCTAAAAAAATTACTATCGATAAAGACAATACCACGATTATCGAAGGCGCCGGCAAACACTCCGATATTGAAGGCCGTGTAAAACAACTGCGCGTTCAAATCGAAGAAACCACTTCCGATTATGACCGGGAGAAGCTTCAGGAAAGATTGGCCAAGCTCGTCGGCGGCGTAGCTGTAATCAAAGTTGGAGCGGCAACCGAGACAGAATTGAAGGAAAAGAAAGCTCGTGTTGAAGACGCCATGCATGCAACCCGTGCAGCCGTGGAAGAAGGAATCGTTCCGGGCGGCGGCGTAGCGCTGCTGCGCGCCATTCCTCCTCTGGAAAAGCTCAAACTTGAAGGCGACGAAAAAGTCGGCGTGAACATCGTTCGTAGAGCGCTTGAAGAACCGCTCAGAATGATCGCTGTCAATGCCGGACATGAAGGCGCCGTCGTAGCCGAGAAGGTAAGGAATAACGCAGATCCCAATTTCGGATTCAATGCTGATACCGAGCAGTATGAAAACTTGGTCGAAGCAGGCGTGATCGATCCTACTAAGGTTACCCGAACCGCCCTGCAAAACGCAGCTTCAATCGCAGCCCTGCTTCTGACAACAGAAGCCCTGATTTGCGATATCAAAGAAGAAGAAAAAACTCCTCCAATGCCTCCCGGCGGCGGCGGAATGGGCGGAATGTACTAAACAAAACCGCTCAGAGTTCCCAGTTCCCCGGTCAGGGTTGCCGGTTTAAACCCTGACCGGGGATTTTTTTAAGTAGTTCATCACCCTGGGAGCTGGAAACCCAATCCTTGCTTTTTTCTCTCCTGCCTGCAAAACTAAACGCGCAATGAAAACTATCGCCCGTCATGCGTTCGGCTCCCTATTCCTTCTGATTGCAATTTCGGTTGGCGCTCTGTTTTTTCGTCTTGGTTCACTGCCTTTAATGGGACCGGACGAACCTCGCTACGCACGGGTCGCCGAAGAAATGCATGCGCAGGGGCGTTGGACGACGCCGATGCTTCAGGGCAAGCCATGGTTGGAAAAACCGCCGTTATATTATTGGATGACGATTCCTTTTCTGTCCTTCCTGAATGAGAGCGAATGGGCGGCTCGGATGGCGCCGGCATTATGCGCGTTGCTGACGGCATTGGCGGCTTTTTGGCTCGGGTCGATTCTCTGGACCAGGCTGGCAGGTTTGTTCGCAGCATCGATCCTGCTGACCAGCATGGGCTTTATTGGATTTGGCAGAAGCGCCTCGACGGATATGCCTTTTACCTGTTGCTTCACTCTGGCCATGGCTCTTCTGGCTGCAGTTTTAAAAAAAAATATCGGCGCCGCGAAAGTGGCCTGCGCTTATGCATTTCTTGGCCTGGCCTTATTAGGCAAAGGTCCGGTCGCAATCATCCTCGCAGTCGGGATAGGGACTTGTTTCTGGTTTCTGGATGAAAGCGGGGTCGCGCTGCGCAAATGGCGCATTTTAATCGGAATCATTGTTGCAGCCGCAATATCTCTTCCTTGGTTTTGGCTGGTCTTTCAGCAAAACGGGTATTCTTTTATCTCGACGTTTTTTCTCAATCATAATGTCGCCCGGTATGTAACAGGCATTCATCACCACTCACAGCCATTTTATTTTTTCCTTCCAGTGCTCGTTGGGCTGTTGTTCCCCTGGAGTGGATGGCTGATCCTCTTGTTCCAATCTCCCATAAAAGCTATTCGCCGCCGGCGAGAATGGGATCCAGGCATGGTTTTTCTTTACTGCTGGGCCATTTTCCCAATCATTTTTTTCTCCTTTTCAGATTCCAAGCTCGCCGGTTATATCCTGCCGTCACTTCCGCCTATTGCGCTGATCATGGGAATTCGTTTGTCCAATTTGATTGACGAAAACTGGGGAAAATCCAGGCAGATGAGAATTGGCATGTATCTTTCGATGGGACTATCGCTGGCCTTTGCCTTAGCAGCCCCAATCTATTGCCGGAAGGAGTATGGCAATTTCAAACTCGGCTTGTTGATTGGAACCGTAATCCTGGCGGCAGCTCTGTTCGGATTTGCTCTCAATCGATGGCGTAGTAAAAACAGGCTCGTTGAAGCTTTTATCCTTCAGGGTTTATTGGCAATCATCGCAACGGTGCAATTTGCCTCCCCGGTTCTCAGCGCCTATCATTCCACGCGGGAGATCGCACTTAAAGCGCTTGAAATTCAAAGGACAGGAGAGCCAATCGTTACCTATGGCTTTTTCCATCATTCTCTCAATTACTACACCCGATACAAAATAGCCGGAGATCTCTATGATCCCGGAGCTATGAGCCGTTTCGCTCAGAATCATTCAAGTTCTCTGGTTGTAACGACAATAGATGGTCCAAAAACTCTTCTGGGAATCCCTGGCTTTTCTTTTAATCTCCTCGGCGAACAAGGGAATCTCCGGTTATTCCGCATCTCCCAAAAATAAAAAACGCCGTGGATTACACAGCGCGGCCGGCGGCCGCTGGCGCAATCCACGGCGTTTTTTTGTATCACTTATTTGAAGGTATAACCGATGGAGAACTTGAAGTCAGGGCTGTCCAGCGCACCTACCTTAACTTCTCCAAAAAATCCACGCTTATGCTCGAGACCGACCAAAATATTGAAGCCTCCGCCTGTATCCGTATCCGAATGATTGCCTCCGAATCTGTATAGATTGAATGCAGGCCCAGCTCCGATATAGGCCGAAACCGGGTGTTTGGCTAAAGGAATTTTGTAGGCGAATTCGAAATTAAAGGCGACAGTCGTGACATCACTCCCGACTCCTAATTCGAGGTTTGGCCTAAAGGTAAGCTTGTCTATGAACGGATCGGATGCGAAATGAGCGCCAAAATGAAATTGATTGGGATCGGCAGTCGCTCCTGCCCGCAGCCCGAATCCAGTTTGAGCAAGCAGGCTGCTGGGAACAATAAAAAGAATTGCTGAAATCGCTAAAATTGTCCGTTTGATCATTCGCATTTGTCTTAATCCTCCTGATTAATAATGCTACGAAGAATGGAAAATAAACAAGTCTCATTGACGACAGGTTTATGCTTCCTGTAATCTGCAACTTCCTGATTCGGGAGAAGAATTATGCTTAAATTGCACAACACGCTTTCCGGCGTTGATGAAGAATTCCATCCATTGGAAGAAGGCGTCGTCCGGTTCTATACCTGCGGTCCAACGGTATATGATTTCGCTCATGTCGGAAATTTCCGAACCTTTGTCTTTCAGGATCTCCTGTGCCGATATCTAAGATATCTGGATTATCGAGTCATCCATGTGATGAATATCACGGATGTAGACGACAAAACGATCCAAAACGCCCGCAAACAAGGGGTGAGCCTGAAAGAATACACAGCCAACTACACTCAGAACTTTCTGGATGACTGTAAAACTCTCAGGATTGAACTCCCCGAAATAATGCCGAAGGCGACAGAGCATATACCCGAAATGGTCGCCCTGATTCAGGAGCTGGAGAAAAAGGGCTGCACTTATCGCAAGGAAGGCTCGATTTACTTCAGCATTTCCCAGTTTCCCGGATACGGGAAACTTAGCAAGGCGGATTTCAGCGGCGCACAATCGGGAGCGCGTGTGGACTCTGACAAGTATGACAAAGAAAACGCTCGTGATTTCGTTTTGTGGAAGGCAAAAAAAGAAGGAGAAGATTTCTGGGAAACAGAAATAGGGCCTGGAAGGCCCGGATGGCATATCGAATGCTCCGCCATGAGCATGAAATATCTGGGCGAAACATTTGACATCCATTGCGGCGGCGTTGACCTTATTTTCCCCCATCATGAAAATGAAATAGCCCAGAGTGAATGCGCCACCGGAAAACCATTCGTCCGTTATTGGGTGCATCCGGAGTTTTTGATCGTTGAAGGCGAAAAAATGTCGAAGTCTCTTGGCAATTTCCATACTTTACGCGACCTCTTATCTCAAGGACATTCTCCCGAATCCATCCGGTATCTGTTGCTTTCAGTCCACTATCGCAAACAGCTGAATTTTACGGCAGACGGTTTGAAACAGGCGCAGTCCTCCATTCAGCGCCTGGAAGATTTTATCCTCCGGGCCCGGGAAAAAGCGACCCCGGACGCGCCTTCTTCAGAATTTTCCGTGGAGGTGAAATCAGCCCGAGAACAGTTCAAGAAAGCCTTGGACGATGACTTGAACGCCTCTGCCGCCTTGGCGGTTATTTTTGAGTTTGTACGTTCCACTTACCTTCGAGACAGCCAGAATGCATTAGTCGGAGGCGACGCCCGCCTGGCTCTTGAGTTCATAAACGAAGTTGACGGCGTTTTGAACGTCATCCGGCCGCAACCAACGCTGCTGGACGAGGAAATCTCCGCCCAAATAGAAGCTCGCCAAACAGCGCGCCGCCGGAAAGACTTTGCCGAATCCGATCGAATCCGAAATTGGCTGCTGTCCAAAGGAATCGTGCTTGAGGATACGCGCGAAGGCGTTCGCTGGAAACGGAGCTCTTAAACTCATACAAGGCGGCAGGGCAGCCGCACTTTAAATTTAACGCGCAAGAGGGACAAGCCCTTTGCGCCATCCATAGCTCAACAAAAGTATTCCGCGCGAATAACTCTTCACTCCCTCTCGAATTCCTTGCGCCTGAAGATATTTATCATATGCGCGCCACCCGATTCTATCGACAAGCTCAATTCGATATTTTTGATAGGCTTCGTCTGTCCGGATGAGATCTTTCCTGGCCAAGTCGGGCAAGGCATTCATAGCAGATCGCAATTCTCTTTCATTGAATCGACGGATCAGATTCCTATAGGCATCGAGAGCGCAGGAATAACGGGCATACCGATCATCGGCTTGCAAACCAGCCACATACCCTAGGAAAGTGGCTTCATCTTCGGCGCAGAGTCCGGCGACATGCCCCAATTCATGCGCCGATGTATAGACAAAAGAAGTATCGGGCAAACCTCCATCCACTATCGGTTCGAGAGTAAGGGGAGAACATACGCCGGATACTCCTCCGAATAAAAGCCAACCCTTTGGAGCTGCTTTTACTCGATAAGGCAATCGGATCGTCCGGAAATCCCAGCGGGCGACGGTCCTGGCCATTGCAGCAGAAATTGAGACAATTGCGCGGTCGACATTCCTTTCTTGAACAGGCGTCAGATCGCGTTGGATGGTCTGAAGCAACAGCAATTGGAGCTTCGCAGCCTCAATATCGGTCATGTCCGATGTGTCGAGCGCCAGCCGCTTAACGACCGGCGTTCGATGATATCCTGCTCCCCAAAAACTTATGAACCAGACAAGCAGGAGCGGCGTAATCAAAAACAGATTTCTGAATCCTTGCGCCGCGGCTTCCTTGCCTCCGCCGCGCTTCCAAGCGCTGAACCAAAGAAAACTCAGGATAATAATCAGCGCCGCCATTAAAATAATAATGACCGGGAACCGAAAAAGCTGCGTGACAGGCGTAATCCAGCTCAGGATCCAGCGATACCAGTGAAGGCTGAAGCATTGCTCCACAATTGATTGCGAAGGCGGAAGAATAAACCACCAGCATACAATCGCCCACAGGACGAATCCAAAAATCCAAAAAATCTTTCGATTAGCCCCGCCTTTTTTCATGCGCCAGTCCGGATGGATGCTTCCGATTGATCTCGTAAAGAATTAATTCACACCCGCCTCGTACAGGAATGTAATCTTTAATCCGGTAAAATTGCAACAGAACACCTGGAACCAAATGAATGGACAACCCTTCCGGATGTGGATTATAATAGCTATCAGGATACACATTAGGAGGCGCGCATTGAGAACCATACAGATGACTCTCGATGATGATCTTGTTGAAGCAGTGGACCGCGTTTCAAAGGAGCTCTCCACCAGCCGCTCTGCTTTTACTAGAAAGGCGCTTCGCAACGCTCTGATTCGCTATAAAATTGAAAAATTGGAGCGCAAGCATCGACAAGGATATGAAAAATATCCAACAAGCGCCGACGAGTTTTCGATTTGGGAATCCGAACAGGATTGGGGAACAGAATGAAGCAGGGCGAGATCCGTTGGTGCAAATTTATGCATCCCGATAAAAAAAGGCCGGTTCTAATCTTGACCCGCAATTCTGTATTGGAATATCTCGAAGAAGTAACCATCGCCCCCACTACAACTACTGTTCGTAATATCCCTTCCGAAGTATTGCTTTCAAAATCCGAAGGCATGCCTCAGGATTGCGCGGTCAACTGCGACCATTTGCAAACTGTCTCGAAGGGAAAAATTGGGTCGTTGATTACATCGTTACATTCGTCAAAACTAACTGACGTTGGACGTGCAATCCGCTTTGCTCTAGATATATGAAAACGGAAACTTACCCGATGATTGAAATCGAAATCCCCGGATACAAAACGCTTCGATTGCAGCATCTTGTGCTCGACGTGAATGGAACCATTGCAAAAGACGGACAGCTCATTGCAGGCGTTGCAGAACTGCTGGATGAACTTCATGCAAAACTCGATCTTCATCTTGTGACAGCGGATACGCATGGCAGACAGGAGATTATCGATAGAATTCTTCAGCTCAAAGCAACCCGAATTCCGCCCGAAAACCAGATGAAAGCTAAATTGGATTATATCGAGCGATTGGAAGCAGCCACGGTCGTTGCTATGGGCAACGGCGTGAACGATGCAGCTATGCTGGAACGAGCCGCGCTGGGCGTCTTTATCCTCGGTCCGGAAGGCTCCGCGCTGGAAGCGTTGCTGAAGGCAGATGTCGTCGCGCCAAATATTCAGGCCGGACTCGAGTTGCTGTTATACCCTAAAAGACTTATTGCTACATTGCGGCGCTAGGAGCCTGTCCGAGAATTAGGATGTGCCCGCGCGCATGGGGCTTGCGCGTCGAGCTCAAGGCGCGAGGAGGAGGCGATGCGGGACATCGTTGACGACGAGCAACGCAGAGATCGGCGCGCAACCCCCATGCGCCCTATGGGTTCCGGCGGCGCGTGGGCATCTGCTGTGTTGGCGCTCCTCGACGATGTCCCCGCATCGCCTGCGTCGCGCCGCCTTGCATCTGCCCACGCGGCGCTCGGAACGCGGCATATCCTAATTCTCGGACAGGCTCCTAGCAAAAGAATTTAAAATCCAACCACGTCCTTAATCAACGATTACGATCCAAGGCAGTACTGGGGATGGAAACGATAAGCGAAGGGGAAGGCTGAGTGTTGCGCTCAGCCCCCCCTTTTTTAAACGGGCACAAATTCGAGGGACACTTATAAATACTTTGGTCCAATCAACCTGTTACATGAAAATTCAATAAAAATGCAAGCGTATCGAAACGCAATAAATACTAGACTTTTAGTTCAAATCGCACGCATGCTTGACCAAAAAATATCTCGTCGCCGGATTTCAGACGAACGCCTCGAGAATTGCCGCCGGGCACTTCAATAGGTCTGCCCTCACGAACAATCCGGGTCCCATAGCGACTTGCTTCATCCATAATTCGAAATTCTTTTTTTTCGGGATCAAACCAGATTCTGGCGTGTATGCGTCCAACCGTGGAATTTATATCATCGCCGTTATCTAAAAAAACAACATCATTCTTCCGAACCACCCGCCCTTCCAGATCCGTCACTTCCGATAATCGACCTATGAGAATGCGTTCTTTTCTCATCCGGTACGTCTCCTGTTCAACAGCCCCTTTTAGAACTGAGAGAATCGATTCGGGTATTTCAATCTGCCGAAAGCGATCCGGCTTGAAAAAATTCAGCTGAAACAATTCAGCTGAACCGCCCGCCCGATCTACAGGTTCATGAAGCTCAATTACTATTTGAAGGTCTCGCATTTCCCGGTCTTGGGCTTCCCGCAATTTCTGTACGATATCGGATTTAAGAGAATCCTCCGAAATAAATGCCACCTCAAAAACATCGTAAAGCGCTTTTGTGGGCGGATATAAATGCAGCTCGATCTTTACGAAAGGAAAGGCCTTGCCTCCTTTATCGACGACGATTCTCGATTCCACTTGTTCGAGGATATCGCGTCGCACCTCCAGGGGCGTTTGAGAAGAATCTTTTCCGAAAGCATTTTCAACGCGTTTGCGTATATTCTGCTCGGCTTCCAATATCTTATTCCAGATTGTCATTTCATCGCTCCCGTAGCAATCCCAGCTCAGCCGCAGCATCGACTATTTCCGCTGCAGCAGGCGCGGCGATTCGTCCGCCGTAACGCCCGTTTTCAATCAGGACTGCAAAAGCTATTTTCTTTGAACTGGGACCATAAGGTGCAAATCCTATAAACCAGGCATGCGCCGGTTTGTTCCGGACTTCCGCTGTTCCGGTTTTCCCCGCGATTGCCGTTTCGCTTCTGTTCGCCTCCCGCCCCGTTCCTTCCATAACCGCTCGTCTCATATATAAAGATAGCTCGGACGCCTGCTTCACGGTAAGGCATGTTTTTGAAAGCGCCGCCGGTTCTCCAGTTATGATTCTGGCCGGCGCAACCACGCCTCGGTTTGCAATGGCTCCGGCGACTCGCGTCAACTGGAGTGGAGACGCGACAACCTGCCCCTGGCCATAGGAAGCTTGGGGCAGAGCATCTTTGAGTTGGGCCGCGGTATTAGGAGAAGCGACTCGAATCCCAAAAATTCCGGCGGTTTGCAGCAGCTTTTCCGATCCGACAATATACGTTCCCAACTGCGCGAAAAATGCATTGCAGGAATGAATCAATCCCTGAGCCATTTTCACCTTGCCGTGCGGCTCTTTGTCCAACACGTCGTCCCGAATCGGCTTGCCCCAGCCCCGAACATAATTCCCGACACGGCCGCCCGACAGACGCTTGCATTCATAAACACTCTCATGGGCGTCCGCCTGGGATTGCAACGCTGCGATAGCCGTCACTAATTTAAAGGATGATCCCGGCGGATATAAACCATAGCGAGCTCGATCCAGAATACTGTCCTTTAACAACAAGTTCTCGGGAATTTCATCGGATGCAACAATGAACTTGGCCTTTTCCCGATCCAGAAGCGGATAGGACACGGAAGCCAGCACATCCCCGGTTGCCGGGTCGATCACTATTGCGGCGCCCGCATGCGTTTTGGAAGCAAGTATGTGTTTTTCCAAAATAGCTGCGACTCGAGCCTGCAGTCGCACATCAACGGATAAATGGATGTCCCGGTTGCGCTTCAGAATTTCCTGCACCTGTTTCTGATCCGGTTTGTACCGATATCGGACCAGCGGAACTATTTCCCGGAAATCCCTGCGCAAAACAAGGCGTTGCGGTCCGCCCGGCGCATCTTGAACCCGAACAACTATTGCATGATCGTCGTATCCCTGCAGAATAACGTTCGAATCGCGTTCGATATAGGTGCTGTTGGGAGCGCCCCAATTCAAGCGGGTCCGCAGATCTCCAAGCAAGTGAAACGCCAGGGAGCCGAAAGGATAATATCGTCCTTCGCCGGATTTGATAACTTCCTTTAAATCGATATGCGCCTGACTATACTGAGTTCGATAAGATTCAAGCAGGGCGGCCGAGCTCGCCGCCAAAGGCAAACCGTTGCGGTCGAATATGGATCCGCGTGGGATGCTGTTCGCCGCTTCCATAATTCGGGGATTATAGGCGAAGCGCCGATGTCCGTCCGCTTGAAAAATCAACGCGCCACGACCCAGGAATTTATCGGATTCAAAGATCTGCACTCGCGCCGCCTGTCCAATAATCGGGATCGTCAGAACAACCAGCAACACTCCTATGGAAGCCATAGGTTTTCGAAATGATTTATTCTGATCGGCGTCGGCCGAGCCGTTTTTCGATAGGGACGCAAGTATCCCCAAAATAAGAAAACCCGAAATAGCGGAAGACTTTCCATAATTAACAAACGGGGTGACAACTCCGGACAAGGGAACGATTCCCAGAATTCCCGCGGAGATAAATACAGCCTGCAACGCAATCAGCAGAGCGGCCGAAAAACCGAGAAACATCGAATAAACGCCGTTGCCGCGAAGAGAGATTCGAAGCGCGCGATGCACCAGCACGGCATAAGCAGCCCAGACGCAGATCAACCCGACAAATCCAAGTTCTTCCCCAATGGCGGCAAGAATCAGATCTGTATGAGCGGCAGGCGCTAAGGCCGGGTTTCCCATGCCCAATCCGGTTCCAAACAAACCGCCCGTGGAGAAACTCCATAAGGATTGGGCAAGATGATCGCCCCCATATCGGACATAGTTGTCCCAAGGAGACAACCACATGGAAAGACGTGCGGCGACGGTATGCGGAACCTTCAATAGATAGCCAATCCAAATGGCGGCGCCCAGGAATCCGCACGAGATAAACGCGCCCGTGGCGCGCGACCGAGCGGTTGCATAGATGATCAGGAATAGCAGCAACATCACGAGAGCCGGCCCCAGGTCCTTCTCAAGAAAGAAAAATACAATTGCAACAGCGGCGGCGATGACCAGAGGAAGGGCGTATCGCAGTTTCGGCATTTGGAATCCTCGTAGAAGTCCGGGCAAGGTTTCCGGCGCCTGTCTTAAACTGCGTAAAAATTCCCAATGATCGGCAAAATATCCTGCAATGAAAAAAAGAAGCAATAGCTTGATGATTTCGACCGGCTGAAACTGCAGCGGTCCTATCTGAAGATTCACCTTCGCATCGCTAAGTCCAGGACCGGAGCCAAACAAAATCAAAGCTGTCGATAAAACAAAACTGAGCAATAAAGGCACATAGGCCAGCCGCTTCAAATTAGATCGTTCATAATCCGGGATGCTGGCCAGAAACGCCAGAACGCATCCAATCGCCGCTCCCATGGCAAAATCAGGGAAAAGCAAAGCGTCTCGCAATGGATCGCGGAGACGAATCATCATCAAAAATCCTAAGCCGCTTAAAAAGAAAACGGCGGGCAGCAGAAGCTGGTCTCCTGAAAAGGCCCGCACGCGCCAGGCGATATGAAGCGCATAAAATGCCAGAAAAAAAAGACCGCCGTATATGAAAATAGAATGGCGTACGTCAGCTTTATTTCGCACGCAAGCAAGAGGACGCAATCGACGGAGCTGAGCGTAAGATAATAACGCGATAGAATCCTCTTCCGCCCCGGCCTTTTTAAGGCGCTCTCTTAGGTTGCCGTCAACGCCCAATTGGGCAATTTGCTTCCGAGTCGCTCGGATGGCCCGTAAATCATTCAAAGAGTTGATGGCGTTTTTTTCGCGCAGAAACGCCGCTATCGAAGCCGCCGTAAAATTGCGTTCCCGGGGATCGTCTAAAAAATTCAACAGAGGAGAAAGATCCGCCGGAGTCGCCGCCTCAACGAGATTGAACGGGCGGCCGTTCATTCTTTGAGATTGCGCCGACAAAACCAGCCACAGGCCCACGCCCAAAACAGACGTGATCAGGAGCAAGAGAGACAGCTCCAGATTTCGGCCGCCGGATTTTAATCGGATGGGATCTGTCGATCGGGCGCGATTCGCAGCTTTACTTCTTGTTATAGCCATATAGAAGATTTCAGGAGCCGGGAGCCGGAATAAAAACAAATTCACGATTCCGGCTTCCGGCTCCCGGCTCCTGTTTTATTTAAACCAGTTCCAGGGCAACAAAGAATTGGGTTGGTCCAGGTTAATCAATTTTTCATCCACTTCTTTCAATGAATCTTGAACCAGGGGAATCTGCTTGGTGCTGTCGCCCCACGGCGCTATCTGAAGATAAATCTTCATCGCTTCGTTAAAATTGCTTTTAGCTTTGTTCAAGAGTTCTTTCTTTTTATTTTTATCTTCCACGAGATTGGAATTGTCCAAAGCCTGCAACGCGCGTGTTCTAAAAGCCTCCGCCATCATTCCCAATTCCCTTTTGCCAAAACCGCTCCCCAGCTGTCGCGCCCGCTCAAGAGCCTGGGTTCCTCGTTCCATATCTCCCAGGTTGTAAATATAAGTTCGGGCAAGCCCCAGATAGGGATCCGGCCATCCCGGCTGTTTTGAAGCCGCGCGCTGAAAAGCGGCAATTGCATCGTAGTCCTTGCGATTAATCCGCAGAATATGCCCATCGGCATACTCGAGCATCGCATTAAATCTCAGGTTGCCCGGATCCAGTTGAACTGCGCGGGTCATATGACGTTTACATCGAATCCAATCGCCTTCTCTTATTCTGGAAGCGTCGCTATTCCGATATTCACTATAAATCCGATCGCAATATTCACTCAGGAGTTCTTGCATCGGCTTGCGCATAATAAACGAAGCCAATCCCAGCGGGCTGCTGCGTCGTATTTTTTCATATCGATTCCAGGAACTGTCCGGAGCGGTCCGTCCTTCCGCCAGTTCCGCTCTGAATCGGAAAGCTGCGCGATCGGCTCTTACCTCCCAAATTCCCAAACCCAGCAGGAGGATGACAACTGCGACCAGCCACCATTTCCTTGAACCGGCGACATAACGCTTGATGGTTTGAGAAACGGACATCGCATGCGTTTCAATGGAGTTGGGCGCTATTTCCATGTTTTGCGGCGCGTCCCCCGGCATGCGCCGCGTCTCTTCTTCATTCGCCGCAAACGTCCGCCGGGTTTCTTCACTTTCCCGCGAAGCCATCGTTGGCGCGCCTGAGATAAACGATTGGAGATCGGATTCAAAGCTCTGTGCGTCCGGATACCGAGAGGAAGGAAAGCGGCTCAGCGCTTTGTATATAATTTGTTGCAAAGCTGCCGGGCAGGCGTCGCTGAGCGGTCGAATCGTGGCATGGGATCGAATGATCGCTTCGAGTCCCTCGGTGTTGGGAGCTTCGTAAGGAAGCCTTCCTTCCGCCATTTCATATAGAACTATTCCAAGAGACCAGAGGTCCGACATTTCGTCGATGCTTCCTGATTCAAGACGCTCAGGCGAGGAGTACGCAACGCTTCCAAAAACATTGCTGGTCAATTTGCGAGTCACCGAAAGCCCCTTGGCAATTCCAAAATCGAGCACGCGAACGCGCCCGGTCGCATCGATCCGGATATTCTTGGGTTTGATATCCCCATGTACGATAGCGCGAAATTCCCGCTCGTTAATCTGGATTGAAATGCCATGGGCATTGCGTAAAATGCCGCATAGTTCCAGGGCAATGCCGGCCGCGTCTCGCGCCTGGAGATTCCTGGAAGCGATCAGCGTAGATAAATCGTTCCCTTCGACAAACTCCATCTCAATGAAAAGGCAACCTTCAAGTTCACCATAGGCGTATATGCAAGGCACTCGGGGATCGACAAGACTTAATCGTCGTTGAAGCTCCGCGCCCAGGCGTTCCGCCTCTATGATTTCGTGAGCCTCCTCTATCATCCCCATTTCTACAAGCTTGAGAGCAATGCGCTGATTATTCTTCAGATTGGTCGCCAGATAAACATCCGCCATCCCGCCGCGCCCGAGCTTTTCGATGATCCGGTAATCCCCGATTTTCTGCAAAAGACTCTTCATATTCTCTCGACCGGCAACGGCGTCATCGTTGGACCGGCGCAAGGACAACTGCCCGGCCCGGCTTTGCGAAACCAGTGAACAAATTGTCCATCATGTTGCTTTTCAGCTCCTGTTTTTGAAGCCATATAGGTTCGGCTCCATTTCCCGAAAATATATTTCGTTTTACTTCGGGATCCGAACGGTCCGCAATAAATAAACCGGGGGCGGCATCCATTTTCTTTTTAGATATGCCATTGGCATACAACACATTCCCGACCAAAAGAGGATTGGAATCTCCCGTTATCAAAATTCCCGGCCCGGAATTCCGATAGACATAGCTTGCGGCGATGGAGCCTGAAGAGTCCCCCTCAATCAGTATTCCTGCGCTGTTTGCGCCCGTAATTTCCATATTTGTAAAAGCCACGCTGGAATTTGAAATCCGAATTCCATAGGGCAACCCGGCTCCAGGCTCTGCCTTGACAACCAGTCCGGATACGCTCGCTTTTTTGATTCCATCCGCACGGATTGCGGCATTCGCTCCCGGGATAATTTTAGAAAGTCGTAGAATTGCCTTGCCCGGTGAGCGCACAACCAGTTCCACTCCTTCTTTCAGCTTAATCGACTCAGGATACTCGCCGTCCCCTATCTCGATGCGGTCGCCCGGCCGGGCAAATTCCAATGCCTTGGAAATTGTCGGGTAGTCCGGGCTGGAAGGCTCCACAAACAACTCTGCAGCCGGCGAATCTGCTTGCGGGCTTTGAGTCTCTTCTTGAATTGGTTGGGAGTGGGTCCAGAACAGGCTCGCCAGCAATCCGGCAATCAATCCATAACATAAAAAAGCCCAGCGGCTCTGAAGAAAAGATAATAAAAGGCTTGTGATTTCCCGAGAGGACGCCTGAGGCTTGGTGCAGGAATCGGCAAAGCTCTCCCCTTCAACCATAATGACGGAAATATTGTCTTTCCCTCCGGCGATATTCGCTTTTTCAATCAGGAGGCGGACGCATTCACGGGGATCGCCTGCATGATCCAGCGCCGCCTGCAGTATTTCTTTGGAAGCCAGCATATCGCTTAGCCCGTCAGAGCAGAGGATCAAGGCGGAGTCCTTTGCAAAAGGCGTCTGGATATATTCGATAAAATCCGCGTCGTCAGGCTTGTGCAGTTGAGACCCGACGTCGCGAAAAACCTCATTGCGTCGCGGATGACGCATCGCTTCCGGTTCGGAAATCTCCCCGGCGTCCTCTCTTTGGCCTATCGGGGAATGATCGGGAGTGAGTTTGCGAATTTTCCCCTGAGAGATGCGATAAATGCGGGAATCGCCTACATGCCCGATATGAAGCATGCCGTCTTTAAGGACAGCGGCCGTAAGCACGCAAGCCATTCCGCGCCAAGAGGGATTGCGCTCCGCCATCCGATAAATTTCATTATTGGCGCCTGTAATCGCTTCCTTCATTCTGCGCTCAACGGAACCGGTCTCTTGATGAAGTCTTGTGGCAATAGCATTTACAGCATGCTGAGCGGCGACCTCACCGGCAGCTTCCCCACCCATGCCATCCACAACAAGGAAGATTCCCCGGTCGGACTCACATAGGATTCGGTCTTCATTGTTTTCCCGCTTCCCGGTGTGAGTATCTCCCCAGGCTTTCAGTTTCAATGTGGTTTTCGTGTCTTGCACGTCGTTATCTCGAACGGATGGTTTGAATATGGGCGTAGACCAGGATGGCAATGGCTAAAACCGCCACAGCAAGGAATCCATAACGAGCCCAATATAGAAAAGTCATAGCTTCTGGAATTCCAAGATCATTCTGTCGGCAAGCGTTATCGTGGCCTTGTCCGAAAGACGAGTCCACTCTTTCGGAGCAATCTTTTTGCCGTCAACAGAGGTCCCGAATTTGCCGACATCCTGAATGAAAAATTCATTCGTTTCTTTGTCCAGTCTCAAGTAGAAGTGCTGACGCGATATATCGGCGAGACCGCTCAATTCGAGATCGCAAAATTCCGTTTGTCCGCCGCGCCCGACAGAAATTTCCGCTGCTCTCATCAGATATTCACGTTCGTTGCCGTCCTTATCTTTATAAACCAGCTTAGCTATAGGAGCAGTCTCTTCGGACGACGGCTCTTGCTGGTGTTTCCGAAGCTTTCTGGTTTCTCCCCCGGAGCTCACTGTTTTGAACCTTTGAGTCTTTGTTCCCGCGCCTATTTCGACAGGAGACGGCAAAGCAAGACGTGAATCGATCAGGAGATCGCCGGGAGACAGTTCCTCATCTTCATCCTGGTGGAATTCTATCGACCAGTTTTTCTCAGCGGCTTCGTACCTTGAAGAAGCGGATTTCAGCCCGGGCAAAAGTGCAAATCTTTTCTTCCCAAGCCCTGCCAGCTCTTTGTCTAAAGCTTCAATGCATTCCTCCCTTATTCCGGGGAAAATACCCATAAGTCTTGTGTAATCATCCGTATGCAGGTAGATGTCATAATGACTGGGGACCAACGTGCGGTAAAGCAGCGGTTCAGCGGATTCGCGCATGTTTTCCAACACGGCGAGAATAATATCTCTTCCAGTAGCTTTAGTATTCATAGATATCTTTCACCAAAGAAGAGAGTTTATCGCAAGATTCCGGATTTTTCGAGTATTTGAGTGTGGTTGGTAAAAACTGCAGACGTAGATATTTATGCACATGACTTCCTCTACGTTTATTTTTGCAGCCAGGTTCCCTGAATCTAGGGCGTTTCGCTTCTATTTTCCAGAAGCGGTTAAAAAGAATTTTTACAGTGGATGTACCTGCAATTTTCAGGCATTATTTGTCCCTGGATAATTTGTTATGCGTTGGATTTTACGATCGAAGATACACAAAGCGACGGTGACTGAAGCCAATGTCGATTACGTTGGAAGCATCACCATCGATAAAGATTTAGTCGAACGGACAGGTTTCTGGCCCGGAGAAAAAGTCCTGGTGGTCAGCAATACCACGGGACGGCGGCTTGAAACTTATGTCATTATTGGCGAAAAAGGCTCCGGCGTAATCTGCATGAACGGCGCGGCGGCGCATATCATTAAAGTCGGCGAGGAAATCATAATCATGGGATTTGAACTCTCGGCCGAACATCTCACGCCCCAGATTGTTTTAGTCGACCGGGACAATCGATTCCTTAGATACCTATAAACTATTCCTCTGCGGAAACCGATCCTCTAATTTTTTTTAATTCCGAACGATGCTTTTTCTGATACAGCCGCTTGATCTTCGAGCCCGGCGTTGGAGCTGATTTGCGTCGGACCTTTGGCGCAACCGCGGCTTTCTCTATTAATTGAAAAAATCGTTGCAGCGCATCTTCCCGATTGCGCAGCTGCGTTCGAAATCGCCTGGCTTCAATGATAATCTCACCCGCCGAAGTCAGTCGTTTGCCTGCCAGATGGAATAGACGTTCCCGAATTTCCGGTTTAATCGAACGGGAATTCCGGGCGTCAAAACGAAGTTGTACAGCGGTGGCTACTTTATTAACATTCTGGCCGCCGGGTCCGGAAGCGCGGACAAAGTCAAAATGGATCTCATCCGGCTGAATTTTTATCGAGTGATTTTTCATTCGCCCTCCGGTCCCAAACTCACTTTTCATTGACGATTTACGATTGACGACTGACGATTGCAGAAACCTACTACTGAGGCTTAAAATCGTCAATCGTAAATCGTCAATTGTCAATTTTTTTACGGGTTTTTTGTATAGGGCAGCAAAGCCACCGGTTGGACCGGATTGAATAACCTGTGACTTGAGTATGGGTTAGCCTGGCCGCCCCATGATCGCCTGAATTCAAGTCACAGGTCAGGCATGGCGAGAGTCTGTTGTCGGTTCAGGGAGAATAGGTTTTTTTGAAGAGGATTCAACCTTTTGAACAATTGTGGCGTCTGTATCTCTGAGCTTCGATAATTGGTTTTTGCTTCTGTATGAAGGAGTGACAGAATTCTCATATAACCGCTACGAAAAAGGAGGGCTATGCGTCAAACAGAATCCTGCCAACGTTCCAGATGCTTGTCGTTATATGTTTTAGTCATACTCTCATGCAGTCTCTCATCAGCAAGCCGCACCAGCCTTGCAGCTGAGCTTTCCGCATTACACTGGAGAATGGATCTTGAATATCTCGCTCGTCAAATGCCACAAGTACACAGAAATGCGTTTCATGCCATTTCAAAAGAGCAGTTTGAGCGTGAAGTGGCCCAATTATCCAAACGCCTGTCGAGTATGACTGAATCCGAGATACGAGCCGGATTCCAGCGAATCGTGG
This sequence comes from uncultured Acidobacteriota bacterium, assembly GCA_964441405.1. Lineage (GTDB taxonomy): Bacteria > Acidobacteriota > UBA6911 > UBA6911 > UBA6911 > UBA6911. The sequence continues at coordinate 47,459 of CAYTYP010000002.1, read as the reverse complement.
TTTCCATTGGGGATATTCACACATTTGCCTCTTCTATCAGGGGCAACGAAAAAATACCAATCTTGCATCGGAGATTCGGCAGGGATATCTATGCGATCGGCGCAACTTCGGAATACTCTGCTGTTATAGGCGCACGTCTCGTCGGCATCGACTCGAATTCAATCGAAAAGGTGGTGGATAGGCTGCGCTCCCTGGTGCGCCTGGAAACCACGCAGATGCTGGACGTAGATCTGCCCGGCCTGTTGCATTTCATGGACTCGTTGCGCGGAACCGGCGTTTGGGGAGCCGGCAACAGCGCCATGTTCCACTATGAACGTGGCGGACAAACATTTTCTATTGAGGTCAAGCCGGTTCCCGGGAGGACCTTCATTCCGTCCAATATCGAGAATGTGCCGATGTATGAGTCTGATCGGACGGCTTACTGGTTTCGTCTGCTTCGTGATGCCCACGTTCTCTACATTCAATACAATGATTGTAAAAATTTGGATTCACTCCCATTCGCACAATTCACGCGACAGGTCGTCAATGCTGCAACTCATAATCCAATTGAGAAGGTAATTATAGATCTACGCCACAACCAGGGAGGCAAAAGTGAGGTCATAAAGCCGCTCTTCAAAGCGCTTAAGGCGGACCCTCTAGTCCGTGCGCGTCTATACGTCATCACCAGCCCATGGACATTATCATCGGGAACGTCAGCTGCCTGTGAACTCAAAACCAGGTTCAAAGCCGTTGTGGTAGGAGAACCTTCCGGTCAAAAGCTGCATTCTTATGGAGATTCCAGGATCTTCAAATTGCCACAATCTGGAATTAGCGTGTTCTATAGCACTAAGTTCTATGACATTGTTCCCGGCAAGGAAGATTTGCTTATACCCGACTTGATCGCGCCCATAACGGCGATAGACTTTTTCGCAGGCAGGGACAGCGCTCTCGAACGTATTCTTGCCAACTGATTCTGATAGCGGCCTTTTCTTGTTCTTGGAAAAAAGCGTGAAATCCCAAGCTATTGGTCCCAGGGCTTGGCGGAGGTTAAAGCCAAGGGCTTCCATACGGCCCGGCAACCGTCCTTGCGTGCGGCGAACATCGGCGAGAGGATCAGCAAGGCATTCCTTGTCCCATTTAAATCAAGGCCAGTGCTGTTTCAATATGATCCCGACGAGCCTCTTAAAATTGCAAGAGATCCAGCGAAGGAGAATCCTGGCAAATAACCGCGACCAGCAAGAAGCGTCAGCAATTCAAGGTGATACTGTTTCTTGACAATCAACCATATATTTACGAGAATGTAAATACACATGATTCGATTTGAATGGGATGAAGCTAAGAATCGGAGTAACACGAAAAAACATGGCATCGATTTCGAAACTGCCCAGCTTGTTTTTGATGATCCCCACTGCATTTCGTTTGTCGAGCGGGTCAGCGATGGGGAGGAGCGCTGGCATGCCATCGGATCGGTCGAGGATATTATCGTGATTGTCGTGGTTCATACGTATCGGGAAGAGGCTTCGGACGAAGTGATTCGCATTATCTCAGCCCGCCGTGCAACCCGGCATGAAAGGGAATTATATGCCAAGGCTATCGGCTGAAAAACGAAAAAAACTGGAGAAACTCGCCGCCCGCCCGGACCGGGAAATCGATCTCTCTGATATCCCGGAAATTCGGGAAATACCGTCGGACTATGTCATCGGCAAGTTCTATCGTCCCAAAAAGGAGACTGTTACTATCCGGATTGATTCTGATGTCCTTGCATGGTTAAAAGCTTCCGGCAGCGGTTATCAGACCCGAATTAACAATTTTCTCCGTCTGCTGATGCAACGGAACCGGACGTAAACATAGAATGGAGGTGAGAAAGATGAAGATGAAGTGGTACCACGCCGTCGCCTACTTCTTCGGTGGCATGTTCCTGACCAATGCCGTGCCCCACCTGGTGATGGGTCTGTGCGGGCGCCCATGCAGTCTCCGTTCGCGTCCCCTCCGGGCCAGGGTCTATCCTCAGCCCTGGTCAACGTCCTGTGGGGCATGTTCAACTTGGTCATGGGCTACCTCCTCGTCGTGAGGGTGGGCGTGTTCGAGCTGCGCAATACCAAGCACGCGCTGCCCTTCGGCGTGGGCGTCCTGGTCATGGCCGTGATGCTGGCGCGAACCTTCGCCAAGTTCTACGGCGGCCTGTGAGAGTAGCGCCGCGAAGCGGCGATCTGAATATAGCCCGGCCTTGAAAGGCCGGGCTATATTCAGATCGCCGCTTCGCGGCCCAAAAATTATGCGGCATACGGCAAGGACGCCGGCGCTTAGAACAATTAATCGCGCTTACAGGAATAATTTTAAATTTCGATTTACCCTCGACTTTGTCGCTAATATAAATAAGTATTTTATGCAAAGCTTGCGTTTCTGATAGGATCAAGTGTTGGATTAAACAATTCTTGTTTTTTTGGATGATGCAGGGCTCCAATTATGCTGTCATTTACGAGAAAAAGTTCTTCTTCCGGATTGTTGATAGCGCTCTTTTTGTTTTCTCTGGCGATGTCCGGATGCTCTATCAAGAAAATAGCAGTGAATAAAATCGGAGACGCTCTTGCACAAAGCGGAACGACCTTCGCCTCGGATGAAGATCCGGAACTCGTGAAAGACGCCCTCCCGTTCAGTTTAAAACTGATCGAGAGCCTCCTCGCAGAAAGCCCCAACCATCGAGGCCTCCTCTTCGCAGCTGCCAGCGGTTTTACGCAATACGGATACGCTTTCATTCGAGAAGAAGCGGATGAAACAGAACCTCAGGATTTTGCACGCGCCGCCGATATGCGATTGCGCGCACGGAAACTGTTTCTGCGCGCGCGCGATTACGGGATGCGCGGGTTGGAAACAACGCATCCAGGCCTCCGGGCGGCTCTCGACAAAGATCCGCAAGCGGCGGTAAAAAAAGCTAAACGGTCCGATGTTCCGTTGTTGTATTGGACGGCGGCTTCCTGGGGCCTCGCGATCACACTGTCGAAAAATGAGCCGGGGCTGATAGCCGATCAACCGGTTGTAGAAGCCTTGATCGATCGAGCGCTTGCACTCGATGAGGCCTTTGACCAGGGAGCGATTCATTCATTCCTTATATCCTATGAACCGGCGCGCCAGGGAGCGGAGGGAGATCCTTACGAACGAGCCCGCAAACATTTCGATCGCGCCATGATCCTTTCAGGCGGATTCCAGGCAGGCCCCCTGGTTGCTCTTGCCGAATCCGTTTCGGTTGCCAAGCAGGATCGAAAGGAATTTCAATCACTCCTGGAGCGCGCGCTGGCTATCGACGTAAACGCCCGGCCGGAGTATCGATTGGCGAATTTAATGATGCAGCGTCGCGCGCGCCGGCTTTTGTCAAGAACCGAGGAGTTGTTTCTGGTTGACAGCGAAAATCCACAGTCGGAATAGAGCTGATATTAACAAGGAGAGTTGAATGAAAACCCTATATGCGCGGTTGGCGTTCATCGGGACATTGATCCTCGGCGCATCCATCACCCTTCGTACGCCGGTCGATGCGGCGCCCGTAGTGGCAATCCGGTTGGGCACACTTGCGCCCAGCGGCAGCTCATTCCATACCGCACTCGTCGAAATGGGCCAGAAATGGCGCGATGCCAGCGGGGGCTCCGTAAAATTGACGATCTACCCCGACGGCACCCAGGGGGGAGAAGCGAATATGGTGCGGCTGATGCGCGCCTCAGCACTGACAGCGGGCTTGTTCACGGTCGTGGGCATAAGTGAAATCGACTCCTCTGTCGGAGGACTCTCGTTCATGCCGCTGACCTTCCGATCCTGGAACGAATACGACTATGTACTCGAAAAGCTGTCGCCGCGCCTGGAAAAGATCTTGCTGGACAAAGGCTTTGTTGTTCTGTTCTGGGGCGATGCCGGATATGTACGTTTTTTTACCAAAACGCCCGCCATGCATCCCAATGATTTAAAGAAATTCAAGCTTTTCACATGGGCCGGCAACGCTTTTCAAGTCGACCTCATGAAATCGCTCGGCTACCGCCCGGTGCCCCTTGAAACAACCAGCATTCTACCCGGTCTGCGAACCGATCTCATAGACGCTATCCCTCTTCCGCCGAACCAGGCGCTGCTGGGCCAAGTCTATACAGTAGCCAAACATATGCTCGATATGAAGTGGAGCGTTCTCTCCGGCGCGGCAATTATCAGGAAAGACGCCTGGGATAAGATTCCGGCTGATCTTCAGAAGCAGCTTCGTACAGCCGCCGCTGTCGCCGGCGAAAAAATTCGGACCAGCGCCAGGAAGGAAGACGATGAATCCATTGCCGCAATGCAGAAAAAGGGGCTGACGGTTCATGCCATTACTCCCCAGATCGAAGAAGAATGGCGGCAACTAACCAAAACTATTTATCCCAAGATCCGCGGCAAGGAAGTTCCGGCAGATATTTTTGATGATGTGCAGCGGTATGTCGAAGAATACCGGGCTAAAGGATCCCGTAAATGAAAGAATCCTCAATCAAGGTTGCAGAACCAGCGCCTGGAAACGGAACCAGGCATGGCTGGCGCAGCAGTCTTCAGACAAGCGAGAACCTGGCAATAACATTCTGCCTGGCCGCAATGGTATTGCTTCCTCTGCTCGATATCGTTCTGCGCCGGACTACCATTGTCCTGCCCGGATCCAGCGCCATTCAATGCCATCTGACATTGTTTATCTGCATGATCGGAGGAGCTATAGCAGCACGCGAGGGCCGGCTCCTGTCGCTCTCCACCGTAACCGCTTTTTTGAAAGGAAAATTTAAAGCTGCGGCCGCTTTGTTCAGCGGCTCCGTCGCCGCAGCTTTCACAGTTTTGCTGATGATCGCCGGCGTCCGGTTTGTGTTGCAGGAGCGAGAGGCAGGCAACATCCTTGTCTATGGAATTCCCATCTGGCTGGCGCAAGCTATATTGCCTTTGGGCTTTGCAGCCATCTCGATCCGGCTTATCCGGCGCTCATCCGATCAATGGATATGGCGTGTTGTTGCAATACTCATCACCGGTATAATTCTTGCAACAGGAGTATGGCTGCCGGTAGATCCATCCCAAATGGTTCTGCCGGGCTTAATATTGCTCCTGGCCGCCACTATCCTGGGAGCGCCCATTTTTGTGACGCTTGGAGGAGTAGCCCTGATTCTCCTTCTAGGAGAATCATTCCCGATCGAAATGATGCCTATCCGGCACTATGAACAGGTCACGAATGCATCGCTGCCTGCCATTCCCATGTTTACGTTAGCCGGATACCTGTTGGCCGAAGGCGGCGCAGCAAAAAGACTCGTTCGAGTATTCCAGGCTCTTGTGGGACACTTCCGCGGCGGGCCGGCAATAGCCACCGTCCTGGTATGCGCGTTCTTCACCTGTTTCACGGGCGCATCCGGAGTGACAATCCTGGCTCTGGGAGGTTTGCTGATGCCGGTTTTACTGGCAGCGCGTTATTCGGAAAATAATGCGCTCGGACTTTTGACCGGATCGGGATCGATCGGCCTTCTTTTCCCTCCATGTCTGCCTATAATTCTTTACGCAATCATCGCTAATATCGAAATCAATCAAATGTTTTTGGGCGGCATTCTCCCCGGCATTCTTATGGTTGTCGCAGCGGCTGTCTGGGGAATCTTACAAAGTCCTAAAAACGAAAGTGCTGCCAAGCCATTCCAATGGATGGAAGCCAGGAGCGCGCTTTGGGACGCCAAATGGGAGTTGATGCTGCCCATCGTCGCCTGCGTCGCTCTTTTCAGCGGCTATGCCACAGCGGTGGAAGCGTCGGCCATCACAGCGCTTTATGCATTCATTGTGGAGTGCTGGGTGTATAGAGATTTAAGTATTACACGCGACCTTCCCAGGGTAATGACCGAATGCGGACTTCTTGTCGGCGCTATTCTCATTATTTTAGGAGTCGCGCTTGGCTTCACAGGATATTTAATTCAGGCTCAAGTCCCGGATCAGCTGATCACATGGGTAAAAGCTTCTGTTCATTCCCCTCTTGTTTTTCTCCTGGCATTGAACTTCTTTTTGCTGATCGTCGGCTGCCTGATGGATATCTTTTCGGCTATTATCGTGGTCGTGCCGCTCCTGATACCGCTCGGCGCGGCATTCGGAATCAACCCGGTTCATCTCGGCATTATTTTCCTGGCCAATCTTGAGTTGGGATATTTGACTCCCCCGGTGGGGATGAATCTGTTTTTATCTTCCTATCGTTTCAATAAGCCCATGCCTCAAGTCTCCAGGTCCATTATTCCGATTCTGCTCGTACTGCTGGGCGGAGTGTTGCTGATTACGTATGTACCCTTCCTATCCACCGCGCTGCCGCAATTATTCCAATAGCAACTGGAGGAGACCGCAATGAATGTCGCGGATGTATTCAGAGAAGCCGCTCTTTATTTTCCCCAAAAAAAGGCGCTCATTTTCAGCGGTGCAAGCTACACCTATTCGGAAATGAATAGAATCATAGATGGCGTAGCGCGCTACCTTCTCAGCCTCGGAGCGTCGAAGGGGGATCGCATCGCTCTTTACATGGCAAACAGGCCGGAGTGGATACTGTTCTATTACGGCGCGGCAAGAATCGGCGCCATTACGGTTTGCGTTCCCGGCGCCTATAAAAAAGTAGAAATGAAGGGAGTGGTAAACAATTCCCGTTCTTCAATCCTCGTAACTTCAGAAGATCTTTCTTCGCAGATCCCGTCATCCGAAACAATGCCTTCAGTAGGCAAAATCATTTTCATTGAAGCGGATGAGACGTTTCAATCCATTTTAAGAGGCGAAACCACGGCAGAACCGGTCTTGGAAAAAATTACCGACGGAGAAGACCCCTGTTCCATACTGTATACCGGCGGAACGACCGGCGTGTCTAAAGGCGCTGTCTTGACCCACCGGAATCTTCTTTATAGCGCGCAGAATGTCGCCTATCACGAGCGCATGATCCCGGAAGATATCGGCGTCTGTTTCATGCCTCTCAACCATGTCTTCGCCCAATGCCACATCATGAACACGTATTTCGGCGCCGGCGCAACCCTGATACTTTTCCCGGGGTTCGACATGGATAAAGTCACAGCCGCCGTGATCGATTATAAAGTGACCCGTTTCTACGCAGTTCCCACTATTTTCATCCGTTTCTTGAATAATCCTGAGTCCAGAAATCATCTCAGAAGCCTGCGTTATGTTTTCTCCGGCGGCACAAGCATGCCCGCCGAAATTGTGCGCCAATGGGTCGACGCTTTTGGCATCCCCATTCATGAAGCCTATGGAATGACTGAGGCCGCTTCCTGCGTTACGTTCAATCATCTTTTCCGCCACAAAATCGGATCCATTGGAATGCCCGCAGGAGTGGTTGAAGTAAAACTCGTTGATTCAAAGGGAACGGAAGTGAACCAGGGAGATCAAGGAGAAATCGTCATTCGCGGCCCCAATATCATGAAGGGCTATTTCGAACAACCGGCGGAAACAGCGGCGGCTCTGCGCGATGGATGGTTCTATTCAGGAGATGTAGGCGTTTACGACGAAGAGGGGTACCTCTATATCATCGATCGGATCAAGGACGTTATCATAACAGGAGGCGAAAACGTCTATCCCAAAGAAGTCGAAGACACTCTTCATCAACACAAGGCCGTGAATGAATGCGGAGTGGTAGGCTTCCCCGATCCCGAGTACGGAGAAGCGGTGACAGCATTTGTAACGCTAAAGTCAGGAGCCTCCGTTGATGAACGCGCACTGATAAACTTCTGTAAAGAACAGATTGCCAGGTACAAAGCTCCCAAGAAAATTCATTTCGTAACAGACCTGCCTAAAACTCCGCAAGGCAAAATCCTCCGGCGGGAATTAAGAAAATTCGGACGAAAATAGGATGGCGTCCGACAAAACTATGCGGCCCGGTGCGTCCACGCTAGAATAGCTTCCCGAAGCGCTGCATGCAGGCTCAATCCTTTTTCCTTGGCCCGTTCTTCCAGTAACGCCCATATGGCGGGAGAGAAACGTACTGAACGGGGAATTGTTCCGCCGACTTCGAGCATTTTCCGCGGGCGCCCTCGTCCAACTTGAACCGTAATTCCTTCGGCAAAAATCCTCTTTGCGTAGGGATTGGGCCGCACCTGCTCTTTTGAGAAATTAATTTCAGGCATTTCACGAAGCGACGCTTTGGAAGGCTCTCTTTGCTGTTTCTTAACTGCCTTCTTCATATTGTTTCCTCTCATGCGCCGTCGCGCGACGAGCGCTAATGATCCGGACCTCACGGTCGGAGATTTCAATGAAAACAACCAGGAGCATCCGACTCTTGATTGATTCGCCAATCAATATTGCCCGGCCACTATGACTATAATCAGTTACGAATAGAGCCAGCGGATCTAAGAAGGTTGTAACAGCTTCTTCGAAAGAAATTCGATGCTTACGCAAGTTGACGCTGGCCTTATTCGGATCCCATGCAAAAAGCATGCTGTTAAGTGTATTACACTAATATTGAATAAGCAATCCGCCTCCTCTTTTATCCGCAAGCAATGAAATTGCAGTCGTGACATAATCTTTTCTTTTGTGCTCTCGAAAGGAATCGATATGGATCGAGTCAAAGATAAAGTTGCGATCGTTACCGGCGGCGCCGGGGGTCTGGGCAGAGCCGAAGCCGCTCTGCTCGCCGGCGAAGGCGCACAGGTAGTTATTACGGATATTGACGAATGCACAATCAAAAAGGCGGCGGCGGAAATAAATGAAAAAAACGGTAGATGCATCGGCATCCAACACGATGTAACCAGTGAAAGCGATTGGGACAGGGTCATCAAAAAGACATTGGATGAATTCGGAAGATTGGATGTTCTCGTCAATAACGCCGGCGTGATTTTTTATAAAAAGATCGAAGACACCTCTCTGGCAGAATGGCGCCGGCTTATGAACGTCAATCTCGACGGCGTGTTCCTGGGCGTCAAATTCGCTATCGAAACAATGAAAAAAACCAAAGGAGGCTCGATCATCAATATTTCTTCGGTCGCCGCGCTCATCGGCAATCCGGATGCGGCGGCTTATCACGCAAGCAAAGGAGGCGTCCGGTCTTTTACAAAAGCAGCGGCTATTGAATGCTCCCAAGCAGGCTACGGCTATAACATTCGCGTGAATTCCATTCATCCTGGAGTGATCGACACTGCAATGGGCGGAAGACCTGAAACGCGACGAAACAAAATATAAAACTGCGTTGAGCTGGCATCCCATCGGACATTTCGGAGAACCTGAAGATATAGCTTATGGAGTCCTTTATCTGGCTTCGGATGAATCCAAATTCCTTACCGGATCGGAACTGGTAATCGATGGAGGTTGGACCGCACGGTAGATGGGACCGGTCACCGCACCCGAAATCGTTCGATCCCGAGAGAGAGGGCAAGCGTCCTGCACCGCTCAACCTCTTCTTCCGTCAATGCAAATCCTACGACACTGGCCTGAACATTTTTAAAAAAAGCCGGCGCGCGAGACAGGAAATCGAGCATGCTCTTCCAGCAGATATCCGGCTCTGCGGCAGACTGGTTGAAACAAGGCCGGCATAACTCCTGATATCTTAAAGAATCCGGCGCATTCAACGAAATAGAGACATCATCCACGGCTTTTGAAAGCTCCGGAAGAACGTCGCGGCCATGGATCAGGTTGGCATGTCCGTTTGTGTTGAGACGGATCCTCGCACCTTCGCTTCTGAGCCAGGAAGCCGCTTCCACGATAAGATCGAGACGGAAGGTCGGTTCACCGAAACCACACCAAACAAATTCAGATATATCCGATAATCGGCCTCGGGAAAGGACGGATTCACGCAGATCTTGAAAATCAGGCTCCCTGCCCCCCCAAAGAGCGGCGCCCCCCAGCCCCTCACTATGGTTGCGCACGCAAAAGGAGCATTGGTTGCTGCACTTATTCGTAACATTCAGATAGAGTCGCGAAAAATCGCCATATGTATATGCATAATCCATAAAATAATCCTACATGAATTGATGGGGAAAGACATGGATATTTTACTTCCCGGGAAAAAGGAAAGTTCAATAATAACAAGGCCTTGTGGCATTTGAGTGCTTCATATTTTCAGCGCCTGACCCTATCAATATTTTGTTCCCTCAGAGAAACAAAGCTTCCATTGCCCCCGTATAAATGGTGTAAATGTATTGGCTTGACCTGCCCTGGACTCCCATATATAAAGGAATTAACCGGGTAGGAGTCATAGACAGTTAATTTTTCTAAATCGTCCCAGCATTTGGAGAACGGGCCCAAAATGTCAGAGGAAGAAAAAAATAGAGAAGAAACAAAACAGGGAGTATCCCGCAGGAATTTCCTGAAAGACGCGGGATTAATGGTTGGAGCGCCCGGCATAGTTTCCATTGCCGCGGTCGCCGGGCAGATGACTGTTGAGCCTAAAGCCGGCGTTGCCGCGCAAACAGCTCATGCATCCGAGGATCAACCGAATCCCGCAAGCGCCAAGACCATTGACCTTACAGTCAATGGCGGGAAATATAGATTCGCCGTTGAGCCCCACTGGAGTTTACGGCAACTGCTTCGAGACCAGATTGGATTTACATCTCCCAAGGACTGGTGCGGAGGCCAAGGAGCTTGCGGATCCTGCACCGTCATCATGAACGGCAGGCCTATTCTGTCCTGCATGACTTTGGCATGCGAATGCAACAATGCTGTCATCGAGACAGCGGAGGGCATTGCCAAAACCAAGCACCCCATCATCCAGGCCTACATCAATAATAATGCCTTTCAATGCGGTTATTGCACCCCTGGTTTTGTTTGCACAGCCAAGGCGCTGCTGGACAGGAACAAAAAACCTACCGAAGCGGATGTCCGAGATGCCTTGGGCGGAAATCTTTGCCGATGCGCCACATACCAGCGACACCCGCCGGCCGTTTTGGAGGCTGCAGCCAATCTCAGCAAGCAAGCCTGAAAAGGCGGCGACGGAGTACAATTATGAATCCGGATGCAGTCCCAGTCCCGAGGAGCTAAATTAATGAAAACATGGAAGAAGTTTGCACACATAAATGCAAAAACCATCGATGAGGCCGCTTCTATTCTACGGGCTGGAAAAGCTGTAGCGTTGTCAGGCGGCACCGACATCCTTGGCGCCATGAGATTCGAGATTCTGCCGAATTATCCGGAAACGGTGGTGAACCTAAAGAGCATCCCAGGACTGGATTATATAAAAGAAGAATCGGGAATGCTCAAGATCGGCGCTATGACCCGATTGGAAGACATCGTCAGAAACAATACCGTCAAAGCCAGATACACCGCTCTGTCCGAAGCGGCGCATCGGACCGGTTCGCCTCATATCCGTGAAATGGGCACCATCGCCGGAAACATCTGCCAAATGACGCGCTGCTGGTACTTCCGTCTCCCCGACAACCGTTTCAATTGCATCCGCAAGGGTGGAACGAAGTGTTACGCAATCGATGGAGAGAACAGGTACCATTCCATTTTCGGTCCGGTAAAATCCTGCTTCGCGGTGAACGCAAGCGATACAGCGCCTGCGCTTGTTGCTTTGAACGCTAAAATAAAAACCAATAAAAGGTTGCTCGAAGCGGAAAATTTCTGGGACATGAACGTTCCCGGCTCCACCGTTCTGGCCGCCGATGAAATCGTCACTGAAATTCAGGTCCCGACTCCGGCCTCGGGCGCAAAAAGCTCATTCATCAAATTTGCCATTCGCAAATCCATCGATTTTCCCATTGTAAACTGCGCCGTTATGATTGGCGGAGGAAACGTCCGGATATGCCTGAATGCCGTTTACAACAAACCCTACCGGGCGCAAAAAGCCGAAGAAGCCATTAAGGGAAAACCCATCAATGAATCCAACGCAGATGCTGCCGGGGCTGCGGCCGTAACCTCCGCCATGGTCCTTCCCGGCGACCACAACAAATGGAAAATCCAGATTGCAAAAACTATGGTGAAACGATCCATTCTTGCCTGTGGATAAGTCAGTGACGACTGACGACGGAGACCGGATTGAAACTCGTAATCGGCATTAATGGCGCCACAGGAGTCATTTATGGCATTCGCTTGCTTCAGGCGCTCGCAACAATTAAAGGCATGGAAACCCACCTCATTATTACTCATACCGGCGAGAAAACCATCGAACTTGAGACTGATTACAAAGCCAAGGACATAAGAGCTCTGGCGAACTTCAATTATGCTATCGATGATATAGGGGCCTGCCTTGCCAGCGGTTCATTTTTGCATGATGGCATGATCATAGCGCCCTGCAGCATGAAGACTCTTTCGGCATTGGCGCACTCCTATGCGGATAACCTATTGACCCGTACGGCGGATGTCACTCTTAAAGAACGCGGGAAGCTTCTTCTTTTAGTCAGAGAAACGCCACTGCATCTTGGCCATCTGAGAAATATGGCTGCGGCAACCGAAATGGGAGCTATTATCATGCCGCCGATTCCCGCTTTTTATCACAAGCCAAAGACGATTCAGGAAATAATCGATCACACGGTTGGAAAAGCTCTCGACCTTTTTAAAATTGAGCACAACCTGTTCACCCGATGGTCAGGCTCGGGCAATTAAAATGAAACCAGTGAAGCTTAGCAAGGGAGAGGGTCGCACGGAAGTGCAACTTTCCATTCAACAATTAGGAGGCGATTTCGTTGTGTCCCTATTTAATGCCTATGGGCATATAGGGGCGGTCGCGGTTGCGGATTACGACTTTAAAGCAGACCGGGCTTCCACCTCAGTTATTACCAGGCTCGGCCACAAAGACGACCTGGTAGCGTGCAACGCCGCCTACAAACTTTGCAAAAGGCTTCAAAAGCCTGTTTGCGCCATAGCAGGAATACATTTAGATGATATCAGCCAAGAGGAAATAGACCGGATTACGCTCAATTGCGATGCGCTGGTTGAACAGTTCCTCGATGAAAATTTCGGTTAGTGAACTGCGCGTGTCGCCTTCTTGCTCTCTCCCGAGTTTGACTTCAATGTCATCGTATCCCCTTGAACCTCCCCGGTGTACTCGACATTTCCCGCAACAAAACTAATCTTATTTCCAGTCATGTTGCCGGAAATCGGCGTCACTTTGCCGCCGGATTCAAGCGCCCCGGAAGTTATTTTTTGAAATTCCTGCTCTATCGTAATCTCCCCGCCGGGAAAATTCCATTTCCCCGCCACCTTCGCGGGCACAATCCAAAGATAAGCCGTGCACCAGCTAACGCAATTGGCGTCCAGTGTTACGGTACCATCCGGCGACCAATTATCCATAGTAAAGCTGTTTGAAACGGCGCGGGTGCCGGGTTTCATCGCCAGAATTTTTGGGCGCAGCTTTATATTGATGTCCGGAAGCAAAAACATGGTAAGCACGGTCGCAGTGGAAAAATCGCTCTCGAATAAGTCGGCGTTGACAAATGTCGCCTTTTCACTCATGCCTTCTTTCGCGGCATTTTGTTTCGAAAGTGCAACCATGTCGGGATTGTATTCGATGCCGAGAGCGCGAGCGCCGCGTTTGGCTGCAGAGATAACCGTTCGCCCGTCTCCGGAGCCCAGATCCACTACATAATCCTGCGGCGTTACCTTCGCCATGTCGAGCATCTTTTCAACAAGATCCTGCGGCGTCGGCACCCATACAACATCTTTGCCCTGCTGCCCAACAGTGGGCTGATACCCGCCTTGCTGCTGCGCTTGAGAGTAAACGCCTGTGAGGATGAACATCAGCCCAAAAATCATGCATACTCTGCGGATGGAATATAACCGATTCATATTCATCTCCTGTCGAAACCTATTAATGCCTATTCGAAAACGCTGTTAGTCCGAAGCTGGTGGATTATATCTTTTGGCAATAATTTGGGCAATCGAGTCTTTAAAAAAATCCACCACGGATTCCCCGGAGCGGCCAAAGGCCGCAACCAATTCTTTGCGTTTATAATTTGCCTTTGTTAAGCTCTTTCGCATCCCAGGAAGAGCCCCAATGAAAAGCAATTGTCTCAAGGGCAAGAACGCAATAATAACCGGCGGCAGAAGAGGCATCGGGAAAGCGATCGCACTGGCGCTTGCCGGCGCCGGGGCCGACCTGGCAATCTGCGACATCGTTGTGGACGATGGCAATCTGAATAAAACAGCTGAACAGATTAAGCAGCTTGGTTCGCAATGCCTTGCCCTCCAGGCGGACATTTCCCGGCGCGCCGACGTGGAGACAATGGTCAGGGCCGCCGTCGATGCCTTCGGCGCAATCGACATCCTGGTTAATTGCGCGGGCGTCTGGATTCCCGGTCAAACGCTGATCGAATGCAGTGAAGATGACTGGGATAGAGTCATCAATACAAACCTCAAAGGCTGTTATCTTTGCTGCCAGTCAGTCGGGAAAGTAATGGCCACACAGAAAAGTGGAAGCATTGTAAACATATCTTCACAGGTGGGATTGACGCCGGGAGCCGGCGAAGGAGCTTATCCCGTTTCCAAAGCCGGAATTATCATGCTTACGCGGCAATTAGCCTTGGAGTTGGCCCGATTCAGCATCCGGGTGAACGCCCTGGCGCCCGGCATCGTTAAAACCGATTTCAATGCACCCTTTTGGAAAGACCCTGAAAAAGAAAAAGAAGCTTCCGCAATGGTGCCGCTGAATCGGTTGGCTGAACCGGAAGATGTTGCAGAAGCCGCTCTGTTTCTGGCCTCGGATAGCTCCGGTTATATAACGGGTGAAGTGCTTGCCATCAACGGCGGATGGCGACCGCAGTCGGCGCTCAGCTAACGACTATACAAGCCGCTGCGCCAACTCGACCACACTGGCCCCCAACATTCGAGCCTCATCCATAGCCGACATGTCGATCCCGCCGCCAACGCCCGTCCGCACATCTCCTATTTCCCTTCCATAACCTATGGCGCCTCCGGCCACAATCATGCCCTGGGCGATGCAAAACGAGTTCAATAGGGATCGCGCCTGGATAGCTCCCACTCGCCTGGTAACAACCAGAGTCCCGGCGACTTTTCCCTTCATAGATCGACGCCCGAGCAGGGCAAACATGCGATCCATAACAGCCTTGGTCTGGGCGCTGACGCTGCCGAAATACACAGGGCTGCCGAATATAACGGCATCCGCCTGTTCCAATTTGTCGTACAATTCCTGCATATCATCCTGTACTACACAGGAGCCGACTTGGAAACAGGTTCCACAAGCATCACACGGCGCCACCTGCTTTTCAGACATCAGAAACGTCTCGATCTCCCATCCGGCCTTGCCGGCCACGCCTAATGCTTCCTTCATCATAATTTCGGTGTTTCCGTTTTTTCGAGGGCTGCCGACAATACCCAGAATTCTCATAATTCCTCCATGCAACTTAATTAAGGATTGTGGTGACTGTCCCCAATTGCAATAATTCCGAGATTATATCTATGGAAGCAAGGAATGAAAAAACAAATGATTCCAACAAACACTAATTCCGATCCTCGCACTGAATATATTGATCGTCTTGAAAAGAGAAACGCAGTCATGGCCGGGTGTGAGTTTCGGCATCGACAGATCGGCAATGCCAGGCTTGCGGTTTTCTTGATCGCCGCTATTTTGGCGTGGTTGGCGTTCGGGGCGCTTTCAATCTCCGGTTGGTGGCTCCTGGCGCCCTTTTTTATTTTCATTCTTCTAATGGCATGGCATAGCCGCGTTCTCCTTAATCTTCAGCACTCACGCCGTTCAGTCCAATTCTATGAGCGGGGACTCGCGCGCATTGAGGAACGATGGAAAGGTTCGGGAGAACCGGGAAATTGTTTTGATGATTCATCTCATCCTTATGCCCAGGATCTCGATCTTTTCGGCGCCGGTTCCCTCTTTGAGCTTTTATCAAGCGCCCGCACCCATGCGGGCGAGCAAACGCTCGCATCCTGGTTGAAAGATCCAGCGCCGATGGAAACAATCCGCTCCAGGCAAAACGCCGTCGACGAGCTTCGATTCGGTTTGGATTTACGTGAGGACCTCGCAGTGCTCGGGACGGATGTAGGAACGGGCGTTCATCCGGATCCATTAATCCAATGGGGCCGAAATCCGGCAACTCCCAAGTCTGTTTTTCTTCGAATCACAGCCGGATTGGTTTCAATCCTTACAGTCCTTTCTCTGGCGATCTGGGCGACAACAGGACAGGAATTATGGTTTCTCTTAACGGCTCTCCTGGAAATCATTTTTATCTATTCCAGGCGCAAGGCCACGATAAAGGCCATAGGAGGAGCGGAAAAAGCCAGCCCGGATTTACAGTTGCTTTCTGTTGTGCTGGCCCGGATTGAAAAAGAACAGTTCAAAACAGACCATCTCCAAAAATTGCAGGCTATGTTTATGGGAAAAGGGCTGCCTCCGTCTCGTCTGATAGCTCGCCTGAATTTCCTGCTTGTGCTTCTTGATTCAAGGCGAAACTTCTTTTTCGCTCCCATTGCGATCCTTCTTCTCTGGGAAATCCAACTGTCGCTTTTTATCGAGGATTGGCGGAGAGCGCACGGCGTTGCCATTGAAGAATGGATTTCAACCGTAGCCCAATTTGAGGCGCTCTCTTCTTTGGCCGGTTACGCTTACGAACATCCGAACGATCCATTCCCGGAACTGTGCGACCAAGCGCCATGTTTCGAAGGAGAGGGATTAGGGCATCCCCTGCTTCCCGAAAGCAAATGCGTACGCAATGACGTGAGTTTGACGAAAGAGCTTCAGGTTCTGATCGTATCCGGATCGAATATGTCCGGGAAGAGCACCCTATTGCGCACCATAGGCATCAATGCAATTCTCGCACAGGCCGGCGCTCCCGTTCGAGCGCGCCGCCTCAGGATTTCACCACTGGCGCTGGGAGCTTCAATCCGAATCATGGATTCTCTCCAGGGGGGGACGTCCAGGTTTTACGCGGAGATCACACGCCTGCGCAAAATAGTCTCGCTGGCTGAAGGGCCGGTTCCATTGCTGTTTCTGCTCGATGAATTGCTTCACGGCACTAATTCTCACGATCGACGAATTGGCGCAGAAGCTGTCATCGCCGGACTTGTGCGACGAGGCGCCATCGGGCTGTTGACAACTCACGATCTGGCGCTGTCGCATATCACAGAATCGCTTGCGCCGCACGTCGCCAATGTACATTTCGAGGATCATCTCGAAGACGGCAAAATGGCATTCGATTACCGCCTTCAACCGGGCATAGTCAAAAAAAGCAACGCTCTCGAATTGATGAAATCCATCGGCCTGGAAGTCTAGCGGAAACCTGGGATATCCTCGAATCCAGCGTTAAAAACAAAACGCCACGGATTACGCGGATTTCACGGATTTTTAAACTTTTTTTAAATTTGAAGTGCAGCAGCTCTGCTGCCGCCTTGATTATATTGTGCAAGCAGAGCTTGCGCACTCTATAAAAGCTGCGATTTCCATCTCGTATGCGAATCTGCTCGCGAGTCTCGCCATCAACCCATCCCTCGAATAACGGTTCTGGCCGCGTTTGTATGCATCATGGCAGGGCTTGAGGCGTATCCGCAGTCGCAAGGCAGCGCCACGGACAGCGAATCCCAGATCCGGGAGGATACGAAAAATGCCGCGATGATGATGCGGACGCTGTCCAGTGCTGAGATCCAGTATCGGTTTGGCCGCGAAGACCGCGAATTCGGAACCGTGACCGATCTTTTTAGACAGGACCTCATCGATGCGGATTTGGCAGACGCGCTCGGGTGTCCACAGATGACCTCCGCTAAAGGCAAGACATGCCCCGGAACCTATACTCCGTTGCGTGGGTATCTATATCGGCTGGAGGTAGTCCGCTCGGCGGCCGCTGAGACTGCGCGATTCAGAATCAGGGGCGTTCCGGCCGTGGCAAAGGCCGAAACGCAAACCGGCGTATTCACCTTTTATGTAGACCAGACCCAGGTGATTCGCGCCTCCGACGATCTGACGGTCGAAGCCGGCCCCCAATCACCTGCCCTCGGTACGCCGCAGGCTCCTGTAATCCGGTAATTAAAAGCGGACGCCGAGCGACACGGTGGCGTAATGCAGCCACGCAAAAGCATAAACACTATCGACATCGGCTCCGCCCTCGAGAGTCCTATAGCCCAAGGCTACAGTCCAGCTTCGGGAAATGTCGTATTTCGCCTGGAGAGATAGATCAATAGCCCGTCCCTGAGGCGCTCCGAGCCCATCTATATTCAAGTGGAATTTCCATTTCGAAGCCAGCCGGCGTTCTCCGTCAAGATGCAGCAGCGGAACAAAGCCCAAGTCGTCATTTTCCGCTGCAGTTGTTTGATCCTGCAATTTGATTTTTGCGTCCCGGATTTTTCCGGTAATTCCAAGCTTCCAGGTCCATCGATCTCCGGAATATATCCGATAACGATACGTCATCCTG
Organism: uncultured Acidobacteriota bacterium; assembly: GCA_964441405.1. Classification (GTDB taxonomy): domain Bacteria; phylum Acidobacteriota; class UBA6911; order UBA6911; family UBA6911; genus UBA6911. The sequence goes on along the minus strand of CAYTYP010000002.1, from coordinate 29,181 downwards.
TAAGAATTAAACGTATAGGTTGCTTGGACGTCCGGACCCGAAACAAACGATTTCCCGGCGAATAAGATTGGCGAAGAAAGATCGCCGGTTTTTGTTATCGAAAGGGGAGCGACCAGAAAACCGAGTTCATGTTTCGGACTCGGCGCGAATGATAGAAAAACTCGTCCGCCGACAAAGGGGCCGGATCCCTGAATTTTCCGAAGAGAGAATTGCGTTCCCGTTCCGTTGGGAATTCGTGCATCGTTGCGGCTTTGCCAGAGCGGGCTGAATTCCAATTCCAACCCGAACTTCCTGGTTTCGGCTCCTGGCGCTTCCTCGACCATAACAAATGCAGAAATGACAGCAAATAACAATCCCAATGCTTTACGCATAGTCACTCCTCCCTTCAGTAAAAGTATCACTATTCCACCCTGGCAAAAATGCGGCCGGCCATGCCGAAACCGATCGCGATATCACTCCCTTCCACTTCGATAACGGAAGGCCCCCGCATGAAGGCGGAACTGACCTTGCGGATCTTCTTTCCCGGCCGAATGCCAAGAGCCTCCAGACGGCTGCGCAATATATGCCCCCCCTCCACACGCACAACCACTCCCTGCTGCCCATCCGCCATCTGGACCGCGGCTACCACCTTCGCCTCCTTCATGTATTTACTCCTTCATGAACCACCATTCCATCTTCCGAAAGCCGTTTCATCACAACCGTAACACTGGGCATTTTTACACCCAGTAAGTCGCTGATCTCTTTAATCCTCACAGCGCGGCTTTTCAAACGCAGTATTTCTATAGCCTCGAGGCAAACTCCCATGCTGTCGCTTTGTTCTGTCGTCATATCGAGCAACTTATTGTTAGTTACGTCTAATAGTTTCCCGTTGAAGGATCCGATTGTCAACCGGCAGTTCTCCTCATTTGTCACGACTGCCTTTGGGCATGAATTCATCCATAAATTGATGGATGAAAACTCATCCCGGTTCCGCGCGCCCAAATTCGCGTTCTGCAAAAATTTGGAGGGATTCCATGGGACACCGAGCGGGGCCGTCGCCGCAATCCCTTTATTTATAAACAGAATCAAGGATTGGCACGCCAATTGCAGACATATTCGGATAAAGAGGAGAATAAGAAGATGACGACAGAAAAATGCAATTCATGCAACGATTCCCACAACGATTCCCAATGCTCGGCGCAGCAAAAACGATCCGGAGAACGCGAAGAGGACTTTATCGCCCGCCAAGAAATTCAATCCAGAATGTGTCAAATAAAGCATAAAATTCTGGTGCTTTCCGGAAAAGGGGGCGTAGGCAAAAGCACAGTTGCGGTGAATCTGGCCGCAGCACTTGCAATGGCGGGAAAACAGGTTGGACTGCTTGACGTTGATGTTCACGGACCGAGCGTTCCCAAACTATTGCATCTGGAAGGGACTCCAATTGCGAGTGGCCCTAACGGCATGTTTCCGGCCGAGGTGGATTTCCAAACAGGCAAAATCCGGGTTATGTCGATCGGTTTCCTGCTGCGCGGGAAAGATGATGCGGTTATATGGCGGGGTCCCAGGAAATATGGATTGATTAAGCAATTTTTAAAAGACGTCGACTGGGGAAGTCTCGATTATCTGGTGATCGATTCTCCGCCGGGAACAGGAGACGAACCGCTGGCCGTAGTTGAGCTTATCGAGAATGCAGATGGCGCCGTGGTAGTAACAACACCGCAAGAAATAGCCGTACAGGATGTCCGTCGTTGTGTTGTCTTTTGCCGCGAACTGAAACTGCCCGTGCTCGGCATCGTGGAAAACATGAGCGGCTATACATGCCCGAAGTGTGGTGAACTCGTCAACCTTTTCGGAGTGGACGGGGGACGCATCATGGCTGAAGAAATGGGAGTCCCCTATCTGGGCAGTATTCCCATTGAGCCGGAGGTAGTGAAGTCGGGAGACAGTGGAATTCCCATGGTCCAAGCGCATCCTCATTCCAAAACGGCGACAGCTTTTGGCCGCATGGTTCGCGTACTCCTCGAACCCGAGTTGCGCGCAGCTGCATCTAAAGACTTTTCGAAAAAAAGCAACCGCCCCTCCCGAATCGCCATTCCCATTACAAACGGCGTTCTGTCTTCGCACTTCGGGCATTGCGAGCGTTTTGTCCTCTTTGATGTGGCTTCGGATGGGAAAAACATCAGCCAAAAGCAGGAGATCACACCGCCTCCGCACGAACCGGGCACTTTCCCCAAATGGCTTAATGAGCAAGGAGCGACGATCATCATTGCGGGAGGCATGGGGTCCCGCGCGCAAAGCCTGTTTGATCAGAATAATATCCAGGTAGTAGTGGGAGCCGGCGGAGGAGAACCGGAGCTTCTTGTACGGAATTTTCTCGACGGGTGTCTGGAAACCGGCGCCAACGTTTGCGACCACTAAATACAAAGAAATTCCATTGCCGGATTTGTTTTGTCAGTCGCCGCCATTGCAGGCTCGACCGGGTTATGCAGTTTTCACCGGCGGCGTTTAAGACCACCACGTCTTGGACGGGCTCGGAGATGCGGCAGCCGGCATTATTATTCGCGTGGGTGAATGCCATAACCGCACCTCGCTCCCCGAAGGCGCTCCGTAGCGGCGCCTTTTTTTCTCAAGCTTCTCCGAGACGCAGACAAGATTGATATCTGGAGGGTGGTTGCCGGCTATTACCGCAATGCGGGCAATATCCGAAACCACCCCATTGAATTGGACTTTCCGGAAATAGATCACGTTTCGGATTCTGTTTTTGAGGCTCTTATGAACGGGAGCCTTGTTCAAACGAGCGATCTCAGGACAATGCAGGATTGCGTTGTCTTACGAAAAGAATTCGCGGCATATCAATTCAAAATCAGATTTAAAAGGCCGCCCGTTACCAGCACGGCAAGCGCCATGACACCGATGGCTTTCAACAGCCCGGGTATGCCCAGTTCCCTAAGCAGGACAATAAAAGTAGCAATACAGGGAAAAAACATTGCCAAAACAACGCTGCCGACCACAAGCTGTCCCCCCGTCAGATCGAGCGAAGCCATCATGCCCAGAGCAACATCCTTCCTCAGGAACCCAACGGCCAAAGCCACCACCGATTCTTTCGGCAGGCCGAATACTGTAGTTACCACCGGAGCCGTAGCATCCGCAATTACGTTGAATAGACCAAGCGAATACAGGATGTTTACAACCAGAACTGCGCCCAGTACGACTGGCGCCGCTTCTACAATGAATCCCCGGATTCTGGTCCAGAGCTTCTGCACTACGGCATGCCAGGAAGGCATTCTGTAAGGAGGGATCTCTATCAACAACTCCGGCGTAAATCCACTCACCGCCCGCCGCAGGATAACGCCGAGCACCAACCAGACGACAAACAGGACTGCGTAAACAAGGAGGACATATTGTCCGCCACGCTTCCCGACTAATCCAAAAATCATGGCTTGCAGAGAAGCACATGGAATCGCTATGGATATCAGGGTTGCTACAATGAATCGTTCCCGCCGGCTTTCAAGAATGCGACTTGCCATGACACCCGGCACGTTGCAGCCGAGACCGAGCAGTGTCGGGATAATGGCATATCCGTGCAGGCCAAGACGATGCATTAAGGTATCCACCATCACTGCCAGCCGCGGCAAATAGCCGGAGTCCTCCAATAAACTGAGCGCCAGGTAAAAGGACACGATGTAGGGCAATACCATGGCTAAGGGAACATAAAGCCCGCTGGTAAGAAGGCCGAAGGATTCGACATAGTTGATTTGATTCCCACTAATACGGCCGACAACGATTTCGTGCAGCAGGCCGCTTCCACCCATAAAGCCGCTTAGCCGCACTACCACGGACGTCCAGAGGCCCTCGAATAACGGATCCATGACGTAGAGGATTATGCTTTCACTGATAAACCGTATTCCCCAAAAAATGCCCGCCAGAACCGCAATAGCAATGAGGCCGCCCGACAACGGACGGAGGCTGGCATCTGCCAGACGCTCTTTCCAAGTGTGGTGGTGGTGCGTGATATGCTGCACACGATCGATGATACTGCCGACGACTTTCCATCGCTCTTCGCTGGTGCGGGCAGGATGAGAAACCGACTTGGCCAGTGGTAAAGCTTCAACCAGATTTTTCATCCCTTCCCCGGATACCGCCACCGTGGGAATAATCGGAATTCCTAAAGCCTCTTTCAATAGGTCAAGATCAATCCGGATCCCCCGGTGTTTGGTTTCATCCCACAGGTTCAATGCAATGACAACAGGGATATCTCTCTCCAGGAGTTGAAGCGTCAGATAGAGGTTCCTTTCCAGATTGGTCGCATCCACGATGTTGATTGCCACATCGCCACCCTCTGCCAGCATATCCCGGGCTACTTTTTCCGCTTCACACGTCGGATCGAGAGTGTATGTCCCGGGCACATCGAGAATATCCGCTCGTTCATTGCCATACTTCATTAATCCTTTTGTATAACCAACTGTTGTTCCCGGATAGTTGGACGAGATGACATGAACGCCGGTCAGGCGGGAAAAAATAACACTTTTGCCAACGTTGGGATTGCCTACAAGGAGCGCCTTCATTTCAAAGATCTTATCCTTTGACATACAGCTTTTGCCATTCCCAGGTGAACGTTAAAAGCTTTTTGCCAACGACCAAATGGCGGGGCCAATGGATCAATTCGCGCCGTCTGCTAAAACGGCTGATAGCGTGCGCCAAAGGCGCTTCAATTCCTGGGCAACCTTGCCGGTGGAATGCTCGATTACCGGCACTCCCAAAACGATGGACTCGGTAACAACCGTGTCGAACGGTATCTTTCCCGCTATTTTAATTCCTCGTTCGTGGCACTGGGCTTCTATCTGCTCCGTATTTTTCTCGTTCAGATCGTATTTGTTGATGCACACCATGGCCCGTACGCCAAAATGCTTGCAGACATCGAGGACTCTATCCAAATCATGCATTCCCGAAAGAGTCGGTTCAGCAACCAGCAAGGCGAGATTCACGCCCGACAGTGAAGAAATCACCGGACAACCGATGCCGGGAGGGCCGTCGCTGATAATAAGACTTTTGCCTTCTTTTTCTGCGATTCTTTTTGCCTCCTGGCGGACTATCGCAACCAGTTTTCCCGAGTTCTCCTGAGCAATGCCCAGCTGAGCATGAACCATAGGGCCGAATTGCGTGTCGGAGACAAACCAATATCCGGACATGTTCTCTTTCATTGTTATGGCGTCAGCCGGACAAATACGGGAACAGAACCCACAACCCTCACAAGAAACAGGATCAATGCTAAAATCATGAATCGCGTCAAAACGACAGAGGTCCTGGCATAGACCGCATTGGGTGCATTTGCCCGCGTCTATATATGCGACCTGTCCGCTCCAAAACTCATTTCTCTGTTTTTCCAGCGGACTGAGCAGCAAATGAAGATCCGCTGCATCCACATCGCAATCGGCGAGCACCTTGTTTTCCGCTAAAGCTGCCAGAGATCCGACGATGGTGGTTTTCCCGGTCCCCCCTTTACCGCTCAGTACTACGATTTCTTTCATCGATCAGTCCCCTTACTTTATTGAAGAGCTCCTGAAAACGGGGCATCCATTGCGGAAGCCCTTCAACCAAGGGAATTCCGCGTGAATAAATCCGGGCAATCTCGGTATCCAGCGGGATGGAAAGCAGGATCGGGATATTCTCTTTCTTGCAGAATGCCTCAACGCCGGCATCTCCGACTCCGGCGCGGTTCAACACTACTCCAAAGCGAATTTGAAGCTCCCGCACCATTTCCACCGCCAGTATCAGGTCATTGAGTCCGAAGGGAGTCGGCTCGGTTACCAGCAGGCAGAAATCACTCCCCTTCACAGCCTCCACGACAGGGCAGGATGTCCCCGGAGGCGCGTCTCTAATCACGAGGCCCTCGGCGCCGGCTTCTTGTTTTACCTTCCGAATAACCGGCGGCGCCATCGCCTCGCCCACATTGAGCTTCCCCTCGACGAAGCGCACTCCATCCGACGATCCCCACACAACAATGCCCGTTTCTCTGTCCTCTTCGGTAATTGCCTTTTCCGGGCAAAGATAGGTGCATGCGCCACAGCCGTGACAAAGCGGAGGGAATATCAGCACATGCTTGCCCATCACAAGGATCGCATGATAAACGCACACCTTGGAGCATTCGCCGCACAGGGTGCACTTTTTTTCATCGACCTTGGGGATTGGAATACATACCGGCTTGCCGCCCGTTATTTCCGGACGCAGGAAAATACGATCGTTCGGCTCTTCCACGTCGCAATCGAGAAGCTGCACATTTTCCGTATTTTTAAGAGAAAGAGCAAGGCTGGTCGCCACCAGCGTTTTGCCTGTACCTCCCTTACCACTCGCTACTGATATAATCATGATGGTTCAAATCCCGGATTCGGTTATCCTTGGCAGTTGCCCTTTATTTCTTTTCCATTTCATCAATCCGGCGCTGAATATCCGCCAACTGCCGCGCCATCGTCTGAGCTTGGTCCTTTAATTCTTCCAACTCTCGGCCCGCCATGGATTGCTGCCCTGAAGGTTCGGAATATAATGCCCTGCCTCCGCCGCAGCCTTTTCCCTTTTCCCGACCCGTACCGGCGGCGCCCCCCGAACTCGGAGTTGCACTCATGCCGAAGTGATCGGGCACGTTGGCCTGTTCGCTCGCCTTTAATTTTCCTGATCGAAAGGCATCAATGACATCTCTCACGGCGCCTGAAACACCCGTTATAATCTGAATGCCGGCAGCCGACAGAACCTTGTAGGCATTGGGTCCGCAGTGCCCGGTTAATACGGCCTGCACGCCTTTTTCGACGATTGACTGAGCAGCTGAGATTCCGGCGCCACCGGCCGCAATAGCGCTGGAGTTCTCCATGACTTTAAATTCCATTGTTTCAGCATCCGCAATAATGAAATAGGGGCAACGGCCGAACCGCGGTTCGGCCGCAGCATCCAAGCTGGCGCCAGTGGCTGATATTGCTATCTTCATGGTTTCTCCTCGTTTTCCTATCCTCAGTTTTTAATTTTTGTCACGGATCCATCAACCTCAATAGAGGCCCTCCCTTGCGATTGTCAGTCCCATACGGAATAGGTATATGCAAGAATCTTTCCAGCCACGGAGAACCATATTTTCGTCAGCGGAGCGGAGGCAGTTCGATGCGTACGGCATTTACTCCATAACAAAGACGCATTCCCGGATATAGGATCCGCACTGCAGAAGGACGCAATTGAAGGAAGCACTGCAAATACGCGCAGCACTAAAATGCTCTGTCCGGCAAGATCGCTTGCGCATAAAGAAAACCGGCAGCCGGTTTTCTCTCACCTTTTATGTGGAAGTTGCCCCAGCTCTGGAATTCCTCACGCTTTTGCCGGCCGTTTTACCCTGATTTTATCAATTGGGACACTGCAATATTGCAAATTGCAGCAAATGCTCACGCTTTTGCGTGCATATTGCATGATTATTCAATACCTCACCTCTAAACGGCAAAGCGAAAAAGCGGCCCGGAAAATTGAATCCCAATGAACCATTTCATCATCCGCAGACAGGGAGCCTGTTGTCTTTCAAAACCATGCCGCCTTCTCTCGTCCCAAGATGTCTTGCAGCGATTGGGCATTTCACCTTGAGAAGGAAAAAGATGCCTCGCTTTTCCTCCGAAAGGCTTTCAAAGTTTCCCTGGCCTTTGCTTACGACGACATCTGCCGTCCTGTAGATTCCCAGGAATTCGCGCGAGCATCGGTTCAGGATCGTCCCGGGAGCGTCACAACCTGAAGAAACAATCCGGGCCATTCCGTCGATTCCACTCTTCACGGCTTCTTCAATGGTCGCATCGTTAATGATGGGAACATCCCTGACGGCATAGACCGTATCTTTCTGCATTGTTTCTATGAGCAGCCTGTCTAAAACAGTCTCTCCGGAGTTGTCTCCCAAATAGAGCACCGTTTTTGCGCCTTCAATGCTCCGCTTAAAGGACTCATAGTGGTCTATTGCCGGCTCCATTTTTGTTAATACATTCTTCACCTCACCTTCCAGATCAAATCGCTGGTGGGCGCCGAAATCGATCACATTGCCTGCGATGGCAATTCCAACTGCCGTTCGCAATGGATCTCCAGAATTCCGAATGGCAGATTTCAGCGCCGGGTATAGCTGAAGGGCGCTCCGAATACTCTTTTCTTTATGCGCTTTAAAGGGATCCGATACGCCCGTTATAGCCTGAACGGCGCCGTATACGAACCGCGCAGTCTCGGGAGGCGGGCTGTCCAACGGAAGGTCCGGAATGAATCCTCCGATCCTATCCAGCACCTGTTTGATCTTTCTTTCATCCGAGGTCGCCGCCCTGGCGGCGAAGAGCGCTTGCTTAAAAAAACAGGGTATGCATTCCAGATATGTCTTCATTTTCCCCCACGCTGATTTAATTAAAGGACGCCGTCTCCCTTTTTTCCCAACCATAGGACTCATTCAAGGATAGAGTATCGAAACAACGATCTGCGGACAAAATGCTCTTGCATTAAATTCTCCGACTGTTTCTTCGACGCGATGGTCCACATCAGGACTGCGGCGAAAGCTGTGCTGAGTGAAAGCCCCAGCCAGGCGAAAAGATAATTTTTCCAGGTGTCGAATATCAGGCCTGCCAGTGTCGGACCAATCAACCCGCCGATTGCCGCCGCGCCAAGGATCAAGCCAAAAAGCCGCCCAAAGGAGTCCCGTCCGAAATTCTCGCGAAGAAGCGCCGCTCGCAGGACCATCGATCCTCCGTAGCCAATAGGAAACAAGCCGAGAAAGAGGAATAGAGCCCAGTGCGTATCGACGAAACAGAGGGCAAGCAGGCCAAGGCTGGTCAAGCCGTAGGATAGATAGATGCGATCAAAGAAAGTACAGATCCGTTCTTTAACCCGGTATGTATGGTGAACTCGGTATGCGTCCACACAACACCCGGCCTATCAACATGAAAAGCCAACATGCTACAGCGTTCTCCGTCTTGCACCCGCGGAGAAACCCAGACGTTGCTAGCCTTTCGGCAATTGCGTCATTTGGAGTTCCGTAGTATGTCATGCTGTCCATACACCTTCCTGCGTGCCCTTCGCTCCATCCCCATTACGGGACTTCATCGCTACTATGGACGCTCTGACTCCTGCCCGACCGGCTCTTCGGTTGCTTGGAGGCAACATGAACACCGTTTCTGTTTCGAGCAGGTCTCCCTGCTTCACGCACCTGAACTTCCGGTCTCTCCGTCTCCAAACACCCATCAGCCTCTCGACATCGCTTTATCACGTTACCCATTAGCTCATCGAGTTTCCCGACGCATCGGGTCTAGGCTTCACCAGTGGCTAGCAGGCTCGCCAGTCTGACATGCCGAATCGAGTTCGTCATCCTACGGATAGATCGTTCGCCTCCTGCTGCTCCCCACCCCGTCTCACGACGACGCAGTTGCATTCGGCTTCAGGCCGGAGAACGTATGCCTGGAGAGGACTTACACCTCTCTGTTCAGTATAATAAACAAATGTGCGCTTGCAGGCGCACTAGCCTGGCACTTTAGAGCCGGGAAAATGGGAATGGCGCATGTTTAGTCCCGTAGGTCGTGAGAAAAAATCGAAGAATCAGCCGCGGAGTGGCGCCAGATGGATAGCCGCTCCGCGGCTCAGAACCGATTTTTTCTCAGGACATACGGGACTAGGCTCTTCTGGACTCATGTCAACCCGGCGCACAGAGGGAAGCGCCGGGCTAAACTCATAGCGTCCCTAACGGGACGCGTAATCGGCAGAAACATACCGACAGGTGTTTCCGCAAACCCGGATGCGCTGAACATTGCACGAATCCGGCGCCGGCCTTGAAAGACCCAGCTATATTCATTCCCGTCCCTCACGCGGACTTCTGCGCTCGAATAGGTTGCTTTTTCATTTCTATGTCCACAATCCAAATCACGGGTGAGTTCCACCACCAGCAATGCTGGATTGAACAAACTGTAACTCAAGCTTTGTCTTGAATCCGTAAAAGCGTGCCACGGAATACAGCCACGGAACGTACAGAATAACGATTAATGGTGCAATTCGTGCCTGTCACCATTTACCTGCACTGGAAGCCAGCCGTAAGCCTATTTCCAGGTCGCGAATGCCGGAGCCGATAGGGATGCGAAAAGATACCCGCGTAAACCCCTCGTCGCCGTTCCAGCTTCCGCCCCGAATTACTTGAGCGCCTCCTGGCCCCGGCCCATGCGGGTCGATCTGCGGCTCACCGCTGTATTTTCCATACCGATCGCTGCACCACTCCCATACATTCCCGCTCATGTCGTAAAGGCCCAATTCATTCGGCGACTTGCACGCTACCGGGCGTGACATCCCGGAGCTGTTCTCGTCGAACCACGCCGTTTCATCCGAGGCATTGCTCCCACTGTATTTATAGCCTTTGCTTTGAGCGCCGCCGCGCGCAGCGTATTCCCATTCCGCCTCGGTTGGCAATCGGTAGGTTTTGCCGGTTTTGGCATTCAGCCGCCGGAGAAATTCCTGCGCATCCTCCCAGTTTATTGGCTCTACCGGGAAATCATCGCCTTTGAAATTCGATGGATTCTTGCCCATAACCGCCCGCCATTGCGCCTGCGTAACCTCGTATTTGCCGATGTAAAAGTCACTCAGGGTCACGGGATGCGCCGGCTTCTCATTCTCATCGCAATAGTTTTTCTGTTCAGGCGTGCACCCCATGGCAAACGTCCCGCCTTTTACCCAAACCATTGAAATTTCTTCAGGATTTTTCGTGATCGCTACAGGACTTTTTGTTATCTCCGTTTTTTGCTTTAGTGTGGAACCCCAGTATATTTCAGCCCCATGCACCGAGCTGATGTTCAGGTATGTAGCGCCAATACCCACCAACACGAGCATTGTTGCGCTATACATCCATTGAATAGGAAATTCCGCCTGTTCTTCGTTCCTGCGAAAGCTCAGGAATAGGCAGGTCGCGACAATGGCAATCAACACAAAAAACGCCAGCAGACCTGCAACAAGAGAAAATATCAGCAGCGAGGATATTTTCATAGCGACCGCTCCCGGAGCCTGTCCTGCAAGCGACTGCGCCGCCATTTTGGCAGGCGCAAATACGTAAGCAAGGAGCGTTTGCTGCCGGTAATATGGGATAAAGGAGCTGAGGACGGCCAGAATTGTTATGATTGAAAAAATCACCGGCAGTTTCGACGGTTTTGGCGATGAGTCCGGCCAAACGATTTTTCCCTGACGATATTTTTTAATTTCCCAATAGGCGATGGCGAAGCCGCACAGGGAAAAGGCTGCCGCCAAGCTGTACATCAGGGGAGCATTGATGCCGCCGAAAATCAAAGATAAATGGGCAATGCCGAGTTCATTGATTTTTCTGATCGCCAGAATAAATAAAGTGGCGCCGATGATAATGGCGCAGATTGGACCGAGCATGGCGGCCGCGAGGAGGCCCGGCATCAGGAAAGGTGAGAGATTATCCCTGTTTTTATACCTCAGAATAAAGAACAAGACATAAACGATAACGCTGACAGAAACAACCGCAATCGAATAAGCAGACGCTGCGGAATAATCGGTCACAAGCCTATCTCCTGTGGCGGATCGGTTTAATAAGCCGCGTTCATGCAAGCCCGCATCTTATCAAATCGCTTCCAGTTTCAGATGTAAATCATTATGTATTCCGACCACGAACTTCGAACACGATTGTAGGATGATTTTACTACAGTGCGGGATCGAGAAATGGAGAAATTTTCAGAGAAATAGGGACGATCTCCATTTACTCAGACTAAGTTCTCTTTACGGCAGAATTTGGCGAAGGGGAGCACATGAATGCGGTCGGAAACAGAATACTCCCTTGTCCCACGATGAACTTGATAGAAGACGGGAATATCAGTACGCGTTACGAAATATGAAAGATGACGAGACGCCGCTTTTTCTCCACTTTTGCATTCAACGGCAAAGATAGGCCGTTTGTTTTTCATTACGACAAAATCGACTTCCCGTCCGTTAGTGTCCCGTAGAAAACGCAATTCCATGGGATGTCCCTTAAAATCCTGTTCATAGTGGCAGAATTTAAGAAGATGCGACGCCACCATGTTCTCCCAGCGCTTTCCTTCTTCCTCATGCTCGCTCCAATCCCAGAGATAGAGTTTCTGCTCCTTTTTTACCGCACGAATTCGCGGGGTTCCGTAAGGGGAGATGCGGAAGCAATAATAAAGATTTTCAAGTATGGAAAGCCAACGTTCGATGGTCTTGAAGTCGACTTCCAGATCCTCTGCCAGGCTTTTACGCGACAAAGGCGATCCTACTCTTTCCGGCAATGTTTCGGCCAATAAGGCGATATGAGAAATTTCTGAAACCCGTTCCAAGTCGCGGAGGTCGGAGTAGACAACTCTCTCCTTCCGTTCCTGATGCCATCGTCTAAGAACTGTTTCTCCTTGCTTTAGAAACGGCTCCGGGAATCCCCCAAAATGGAGCAACTCGTTAAGATGCTCGGTCCCGATTTCAGGTAGAGTGAACGGATGCATCCGGAAGTAGTGGTAGCGTCCCAGCAGCGAATCCCCTCCTTTGCGGTAATAGTCCAAACGGGCCGATCCTGTGATTAAGAACTGATGCGTGTTCTTCAGTTTGTCGTAATATCCTTTAATCAGCCCACGCCATTTGACGAATTTGTGAATTTCGTCAAATATGATGAGCTTTTCTGACGTAGGCCATGATCCACTTAGAATGATGCGCCGATCCGTAACGGCATCCCAATTTAGATACGCAGGGTGTCCATCGCAAAATTTTTTAAGCAAGCTTTGGGCGAAGGTTGTCTTTCCGATCTGACGCGGTCCGCCGATGAAGACCATCTTTTCTTGTAGATCCTGTAAAACCGGATCTTTTAGATATCGGTGCAAAGTAGACATTAATCCATTTTACGCACGCGTAAAGTGGAGTCAAGTCCCTTTTGGCTGAAAGGTGGAAAAGGCAGCCGATTTGGATGAGTATTACGCTCGACATGAACAAGTGCCGCGCTTCGCATGGGCCAGCCTGGTTGATGAGTTGTTGATTGGATTATTGGTGGGGCGAAACGTGAAGATGATTCCGCAGCTTTCCAACCCGGAACCGGAATTAGCGGGATGGTGGCCGGTGGCGATTGTATTTGCCGGCGTGGCGGTGGCATTGGCAGTACTGTTGGAATTGCGGCGACCGCACCTGCCGAGTGTGGATAAGGCTGTCGACGTAGCAACCCTGGCCAAGAATATTCAGCCACAGTTTCAGCAGGGCGGGCGTTGGGTGTATTGGGAGAAACAGAATCCGCTCTTGTGGCGTTGCCTGTCTGTCCTGATAACGGTCTTTTAGTTCGTGATCGCAGGGGAGTTTGCAAAAAAATCGGATTATGGCGGCGTCGTGTTCTTTGCTTTGTTAGCTGTGTTCTTCGTGTCAGGCTATGGCGGATTTCATGTGGCGCTGACGCCTGGGAAGTTGACAGTTCGGATGGGAACCTTCGGCTTGCCGTTGCTGCGGCTGAAATTGGCTAATGTGGCGAAGGTAGAGGTGGTGTGGTTTAGTGCGTTGGGTGATTTCGGCGGCTGGGGATTTTATCGATATTCATTCAGCCGGCGTGCATGGGGTTTGTTCTTGTCGGGCGGCAGAGGCGTAATAGTCCAAACGAAAAAAGGCAGGCGCTTCCTCATTGGCTCAAAAACGCCGGAAAAACTCGCCGCCGCAACTGAGGCGGCGCGGATTGCCGCCACATTCAGCCCGGATGATTGACCATTCACGACAGGTTCTATCCAGTTGCCGTGAAAGCTACTTATGTCGATGTCGAGCATGTAAAGGTTGTGGATATCAGAACAGACCCGCACTGGAAGCTGACTGCGCGTACGGATGGCATCGGTCTCAAACACTATAAATCCGGGTGGTTCCGGGTTTCAGGTGGGGAGAAAGTCCGAATGTATCGAACGACAAGGCAGCGTCTGGTTCTCCTGCCGCCGAAGGGCCAAAATCCACCTGTTCTGCTGGAGGTGAAACAACCTGAAGCTTTCATCCGGGAAGTGCGACAAGCCTGGCGCTAGTTGATGACAACGGTAAATTTGTTCTAATTTCCCGAAGTTTGGTCTCCACAACGAGTATTCGAGGCGCTGAGTGCTGAAACCTCCAGCAAAAAGTGGGACGCCCCCAAATTTGGGTGTTTTCCAATCGTCAATCGTCAATTTTGTTTCCAAAACGCTCTCAGACCATTATCATAATCCGTTGTTTTATGGAGGTTGAAGTGAAGGAATTTTTAAATTACACCGTTGGCGGACTGCTGGAAGAAAATGCACTCAAATACCCGGACCGTGATGCACTGGTCTATTCCGATCGAGATCTGAAATACTCCTATCGCGAGTTGAATGCGAGAGTAGAAAAGCTTGCCAGAGGCATGCACGCTCTCGGAATCTCTCAAGGGGATCACGTCGGCATCTGGGCCACTAATATCCCGGACTGGCTCACGGTTTTCTATGCCACCGCTCGTATCGGCGCTATAACCATCACCGTCAATACAAGCTACCGTCCATCCGAACTTGAGTATGTTCTCCGTCAATCCGACATGAAAATCTTGTTTTTGATCGATGGATACCGCGACACAGACTATGTTCAAACTGTCCTCGATCTGGTCCCGGAATTGAAAACATCGCCGAAAGGTTCGCTGCAAAGCCATCGTTTTCCTTTCCTGAAATCGGTCGTTTACATTGGTCCAAGACAGCATCACGGCATGCGGAGTCTCAGCGAAGTTATGGGTCTGGCAGATTCAGTTGAAAATGACGAGTTCACTCAAATTAAAAAAAACATTGATCCGCATGACACCGTCAATATGCAATACACCTCCGGCACAACCGGTTTCCCCAAAGGAGTGATGCTCAGTCATTACGGAATCATCAACAATGGTTTTTCCATAGGAGAGCGGCAGAATTTCACCGAGGAAGACCGCCTCTGCCTTCCGGTTCCTCTATTTCATTGTTTTGGCATTACCTTGGGAGTTATGGCGATCCACACGCACGGAGGCGCGCTCATTCCGCTCGAGACATTTGATCCGCTCATGGCGCTTGCCGTCGTCCAAAAAGAGCGTTGCACCGCTATCTACGGCGTACCCACAATGTTTATTGCGGAATTGACACACCCCATGTTCAACATGTTCGACATGTCCTCATTGAGGACCGGAATTATGGCAGGATCGCCTTGCCCGGAGCCGGTGATGCGGCAGGTGATGGAAAAGATGCATTGCAGCGAAATCACCATCGTTTATGGCCTCACAGAAGCATCTCCCGGCATTACACAGACGCGGACCGATGATCCGGTTCATGTTCGCATCGGAACCGTAGGAAAACCTTTCGATGGAGTGGAAGTAAAAATCATAAATCCCGAAACCGGCGCTGAGCTGCCGATTGGGTCGCCGGGAGAGTTGTGCTCCCGCGGCTACAATACAATGAAAGGATACTATAAGTTACCCGAGCAGACAGCTGAGGCTATCAACCAGGAGGGCTGGCTTCGCACCGGCGACCAGGCAGTTCAGGATGCGGATGGCTATATCAGGATTACCGGCCGTCTCAAGGATGTGATTATCAGGGGCGGAGAAAATATATATCCTAAAGAAGTGGAGGATTTCCTGAGGGAGATTCCTCAAATACGCGACGTCCAGATTGTCGCTGTCCCCAGTGAAAAATACGGGGAAGAAGCGGCGGCGTTCATCCAGATGCAGAACGGATCCGAACTGGAAGCAAGCTATATCCAGGACTATTGCCGCGGCAAGATTGCCCGCTACAAAATACCCAAGTATATCTTTTTCACCGACTCGTATCCGATGACAGCCAGCGGCAAAGTTCAGAAATTCAAACTCCGCGAACAAGCCAAACAAGAATTACGGATTACGAATGACGAATTACGAATGGAGGCAACCGTCAAATAAAATTGGCTGTAATCCGACCTTCGTAATTCGTAATTCGTAATTCCGTTAGAGGAGGTGCAGGACGAAATCAAGCGCAGCGATCAGCAGGAGTCCGATGCCGAAATTGATCAGCACCAGTTTCTTGCTGTGCCGGACAAGTTCTCCAAATACGGCGTGGACAGCCAGATAAATAAATCCGCCCCCGACATGCGCCAGGATAATATCCATCCAGAATCCGGCAATCCAGGGCGCCGCCCAAAGCCCGATAACTCCGCCTAACAAAGTGGTCGACTCCACGGCCGCCACCAAGCCAAGCGCTGGAACTCTCCGGAAACCGGCAGCCAGCAGCAGAGCGCATAACGTGAGGCCTTCAGGCACTTTGTGCACGCAAATCGCAAGAAGAAGCGAGGCGCTGAGCCCTCCGGTCAATTCCGCGTCCCTGCCCAATGCCAGCGCAAGCCCGTCCATGGCGCTGTGCAGACTCAAGGCGATGATCATAGCGCCGGCAATTTCGCTGAAACGGTGCGTCACCGCCTCATCGAAATGACTTGCGGCGCAGGCCGGGCAGACATGGAAGACATAATGGCTGACAAGGTAAAAAACCAGATACCCGGAAGCCAAAGCTACCACAAGCTCCCATAGAGGAACTGCGGTGTAAACCTCGGGAAGTATGGCAAAAAGAGTGACGCCCAGGAGGGTTCCGGCGGCCAAGCTGATCAACCGGCACAGGCGTTGGTGGGAAACGGCAACGATGGAGCTTATGCCTCCGCCGGCGACGGCCAACAGGAAAGCCAATACGATTCGGACAACCACTGCGCCTGTATCCTGCACTCCGCCTCCCCTAATCCCACACCGGATAAAAACGTTAATGCAAAGGAGTTCGCATTTTAGTTTATGTAGGTGTATTGTCAAGGTATTTGCAACAGATCTTGCAATAAAGATAGTTGCAGGCTAGGATTAAATTGGAGCGGCAATGAAACGGAAAACCAATCAAAGAAGCGCCATACAGGAAGTATTTAAACAGGATGACCGCCCGCTCGGCATCGACGAAATCCTGAAAGCAGGCCGCCGAAAAGTCGAGTCGCTCAACCAGGCGACTGTTTATAGGAATTTAAAACTGCTGGTTCAGGATGGATGGTTGAAGAAAATCAACACACCGGAATTGGGAGTCCTTTACGAAATATCCGGCAAAAAGCATCATCACCATTTCCAATGCCGGTCCTGCGACCGCCTGTTTGAACTATCAGGCTGCGCTTTAAATAAACGAGACTTGGCTCCACCGGGATTCGTAACCGAAAGACACGAAGTATTTTTATTTGGCCTCTGCTCGGCGTGCAAGGGCTGAAAAGTAAAATCCGCCTTCCGGCTAATGCTGTTTTCACAACAATCCCCCGTAGGCAAAAAATTGGAGAACCTGATGAATCCTGATCAATTGAATGAAACATCGCCTGAGAAGTTCCAGGTCAAATTCGAGACTTCTAAAGGTGATTTTATCGTGAGTGTCACTCGAGACTGGGCCGCCAACGGCGCCGACCGATTCTATACGCTGGTAAAAAATGGGTACTATGACAATTGCCGGTTTTTTAGAGTCGTGGAAAATTTCATAGTGCAATTCGGAATAAGCGGCGATCCCCAACAGAACGCCATCTGGCGCGCCGCCCGGATTCAGGACGACAAACCCAAACAATCCAATGCGCGGGAATATATCACCTTCGCCACCGCCGGACCCAATACACGCACAACCCAGTTGTTCATCAATTTCGGGGACAATTCATTCCTGGACAACCAAGGCTTCACTCCTTTCGGTAAAGTGGAAGAGGGTATGAGCGTCGTTGAATCCATTACCGGCAAATACGGCGAGCAGCCCGATCAAGGCCGCATTCAGAAGGAAGGGAACGCCTATCTGGAAAAAACATTTCCAGAAATGGACTACATTAAGACTGCAACCATTCTTCCCTAAAAAATATGGGGACAGCCTTGGAAATCCAGACTGTCCCCAAATTTGTAAAGCCGGCTTAACTCGCCAGAGGAAAAACCAGCTCCACACTTCCTCACCATGCGCTTTCTTTTCGCGCAATCCCTTCGTACTGCTTGAAAGAACCTCTTCCGCTATAGCAAAATATGTGCCAAGAAAAAATAAAAATTGAACACGAACGCAATATTATTTTATATTCATTTATTACAACGTTTTATATATATTATGTTTCTATATTTCATCTTTCCTTCTTACAATTCCAGCCCTCTTGTCGGTCTATTATATAGACCACTGTCTATATAATAGACCGCTCTGTTATAAACCGGAGCTTCTTATGGGATTCAGGGTCTGATCAGGAGATGCCGTATTGGCTCAACTTCTTGCGGAGAGTTACTCGGCTGATCGCGAGAAGATCCGCCAGTTCTCTTTGGCTATACTGGCCTGAATCGATGAGGTTGCGCAGGAGCGTCTCCTCTACTGTATCTATAATAACATCGCGAATCCCTGACGGATTGCTTCGGCTGGCCATGAATCGGAGAACCGCCTGGCGCAACTCGGATTTAGGATCGGTGGCGTCGCCTGGATTGGAGGAAACAGGAGCCGGCATGTGGTGGTCTCGAATTTCTTCAGGAAGGAGATCGAGCGAAACTCTATTATCGGGACTCATCACGACTGCCCGTTCAATGCAATTCTCCAATTCCCGAACATTGCCGGGCCACGAATAAGCCAACAAAGCATCCAGAGTTTCGCGAGGCACGACTGTGACATGGCGACCGGCTTCCCGATTGTATTTTTCCAGAAAGTGGTCGACTAAAAGAGGAATATCTTCACGGCGTTCTACCAATGGCGGCAGCTGGATGGGAATTACATTAAGACGATAAAAAAGATCATGACGAAAACGGCCGGCTTTAATTTCGGAGCGCAGGTTGCGGCCGGTTGCAGCTACAATCCGGACATCCACGGTTAACGTGCGGCTGGAGCCTACCGGCTCGAGTTGACGCTCCTGCAGCACACGGAGCAGTTTCACCTGCAAGCGAGGGCTCATTTCACTGACTTCGTCCAAAAACAGCGTACCGCCGTTCGCCGCCCGGAATCGGCCTTCGTAATCTCGCACTGCCCCTGTGAATGCGCCTTTCACATGGCCAAACAGCTCTGTTTCGAGCAATGTCTCAGGCAAAGCGCTGCAATTTACTTTAACCAAAGGACCGGACGATCGATCGCTGTTGTAATGAACAACATTCGCAATCAGTTCTTTTCCAGTGCCTGTTTCACCCGTAATGAGCACCGAGGAACGGGAACGGGCTGCCGTAGCAGCCAGGCCAAGCAATCGCCGAATAGCTGCGCTGCCGCCGACAATGCTATCCACCCGGTAGGTGCGACGCAATTCTTCGCCTCGCCGGGTCAGGCGGTCGAAGCCCCGCACCTCGCTCGTCTCTCTATCCTGCGTATAATCGTCCTCGTCGAAATCCAGAGGCTGCGCCACCCCAATCACAGCGTTTCTGCCGGCGGCTTTACGTACGGTAAGGGCGCGCTGCCCATTAGAGAGCGACACTTCGACAACCACCTGGGTGATGTGCCGGACTTTCGCCAGAAAAGCTTCACTATGGGCTTCCGTTTCGACAAGCCAACATGCCAGAGTAGACAGATCATAAAGCCTTGGGCAGAGATGCCCGAACAGGCGCACCACCCTGTTTTCATCGCCCCATAAATCCAACATGCCGGTCAGAGAATCGAAAACATAATTGGCCAGCCGGCCGCTGCGCGTCCCGACTTCGATCAGGGCTTGTTCCAGGCGCGAAGGATCGGACGGATCCGCAATATGGACCGCATGGGAAATGTTGCGCGCGGGATCGTCAAAAAACTTCAGAAACATCTCGTCGGAATTGCCTTTGCCGGAGGAGAAGCAGTCGACAAGTGAAAACCGGCCAGGGGACATGAGGCTGCCGTACTTGGACATGATGGTCTGAGGCGAGCGGTTGAAGCTGACATAAACGATCGGGACGCCTTCCCTTTCGCATGCCGCGACAAAACGGGAAGTAAAGTGGTCTCCCGCCACTCCGGAATCGACTTCCCAGACGAGATTGTCGCCTTCGATCACTCCACCGATGGCTTTATCCACTTCAGCTATGCCGGTTGTAGGCCTGCTCTTTATTGGCATGGTTTCATGTTAAAACCCACCCCACATGAATGCAACTGCCGATTTACCATCAACCGTTCGTGAACGTTTCAAAAACTATGCGGCATTAGGCGGGACGCCCACGCCCCTTGAGAAGCTTTTAAGCTTCAACGCGGATGAGCCAGTAATTCTTACGCCCCCGGCGCACTATGAGAAACCGGCTGTCAATCACGTCTTTGGCGAGAACAACAGCTGCAGGATCTGTAATACGTTGGTTGTTCAGATAAACCCCGCCGGCCTCCATCGCTCTGCGCGCCTCGCTTTTGGATGGCGCGGCTTTGCATGCCACAAGCAAATCCTGCACGGGCTTTCCTCCGCCTTGCAGGTCTTGGATCGAGATCTGACCCGAAGGGACATCCGCGAAGATATCGGCGATTTCATTGGCGGACAAGCCGCCGACCTCACCCCCAAACAACGCCTGCGTAGCCTGCTCGGCCTTTTGAAGCGCAGTCACGTCGTGAACGATCCGCGTCATCTCCTGCGCCAGCCGGCGCTGCGCTTCTCTTTGCTCCGGATGCTGCGTCACCGCGACTTCCAGCTCGCTGATTTCATCTTTCGTGAGCCAGGTAAAAAATTTTAAATAGCTGATTACGTCACGATCGTCCGTATTGAGCCAGAATTGATAAAAACGATAGGGAGAAGTCCTTTCCCCTGAGAGCCAGACCGAGCCCGATTCCGTTTTGCCGAATTTGGTTCCATCCGCTTTGACAATCAGAGGATATACCAAGGCTCCGGAGGGTCTGCCATGCATGCGACGAATCAGTTCAACGCCGGCGGTTATGTTGCCCCACTGATCGCTGCCGCCGGTTTGAAGCGTGCAGTTTTCGTGCTGATTCAGATATAGAAAATCGAAGGATTGCAGCAGCATATAGCTGAATTCGGTAAAAGAGATGCCGTCCTCACGGTCGAGGCGCATTTTTACCGAATCCTTGCTGATCATGTAATTCACGGTAAAATGTTTGCCCACATCACGCAGGAAATCGACAAGCTTGAGAGACATGAGCCAATCCGCATTATTCAACAGGCGCGCCGGGTTGGTCTTGTTGTTGAAATCGAGGAAATGGGCAAGCTGCTGTTTAATCAAATCCACATTGGATTCGATCGTTTCTTTGGAAAGGAGCAGACGTTCGGTCGCTTTGCCGCTGGGATCGCCGATCATGCTTGTGCCGCCGCCTGCAAGCGCGATGGGAACATGCCCGAAACGCTGCAGGCGCGCCAGCGCAATCAGCGGCACCATGTGCCCCACATGCAAGCTGTCGGCGGTCGCATCAAAACCGTTGTAGGCGACGACAGAACCGCCGGCCAGCATCTCCGGCACGCTATCGGTTGCATCGTAGACCAGTCCCCGCCATTTGAGCTCATCGAACGCGCCATGCGCCATTTCATTTCCCTCCAGCCAATGTACTATGACATCAAACCATACAAGATTCGGGCATAAGCCGCCAGTCCCTATTGCGGAAAAGGAACAATAGTTTCACTTGTATCTATTGTTACAATGACCTATAAAAAGACCATCACTCGAGTCCCTATTGCAAATCGCAGTTTGACAGAAAAGGAAGGCATGAAATGGAAGATATTGAAAACGTGACGGATGAGACCAACTCGGAATCTGCCTCAATGACTTTCATTCAGAGACTTACCGGCGGTTATTTCGAACCGGGGAAAACATTTGAGGACATTAACAAAAAACCTACCTGGCTCGCCATCTTTTTGATTTCGGCGATCCTGAGTATGGCAGCCGCCTATGTCGTTTCCATCCGCATAGACATGGCAAGCATAACGCGAAAATACATGGAGTCGATGCCGCTCAACCTGTCTGAGGAACAGCTTAACCAGATGGAAGAACAAACCGCCGCCCGGCAAAACAGTCCCATGTCCAAAATTATTCAAATAGTTCAAACGCCGATATTAAGCATTATCGCCTATCTGGCGCTGGCGGGGATCTTCATGCTGATGTTCCTGATAATGCAAGCTCATTTTAAATATAAAAAGGCTCTTGCAGTCACGATTTGGGGATTCGCTATTCCAGGCATCATTCAGACAATCCTTAATATTTTTGTCTTGTTCCTGAAAGAACCCTTTACCGTGGATCCGACAGAGGGAATTGTGACAAGCAATTTGGGATTTCTTGTCGATGGCAAGGCTCATGCGGCTTTACGCAGCTTGGCTTCTTCAATCGATATCTTTTCCATATGGACGATTATTCTGCTCTCCATCGGATTTGCCGCGATTTCCGATAAAAAGATGACTAAAGGGAAAGCTGCAACCGGCGTAGTAATCCTCTGGGTAATTTTTATTATAGGCAAAGTCGGCTTTCGCGCAATTCTCTCAGGGCTCCCCGGCATGGGCAGATAAATTAATTTTCTCATCGCCGAGGTTTAGGATCTAAGTGTTGCCCATGAAGTGAAAAGCCGTCCGGACGGATATAAATACCACCGGGAAATCTCAAGCGGGGAGGCCGTTGTTGCCCAATCAACGGCCTCCGCCGAAACTTGGAATAACGCAGTTGAATAAGTCATTAACCATTTTTATATTTTTTGTCTTGTTATAATCAGCCAGTTTTTTCAAACTTCCGGACACAAGTTCATAATCGCCGGTTGCCAGAATGCCGCAAATCTTCTTCATATTGTTAAGCCTCTGCAAGCTTTCCGAGAATTCCTTGGGGGAATTATTCATAATCTCTGCTAATGGATCGGCAAACCCTTCAGCGAACGCTCCGTCGCTCTTTTGGCAAAAGCGCAAATACGGGAGCATATATAATCCTGGCTTTTCTTTAACATATGAGAACAATTTCGATAGATACCAATCGCTGAAAAATACTTTTAGCTTTAGGTTATAGGAAAGAACGTCGAGAGTTTCTATTAAAAGAAACGGATTCTTGAGTTCTGAAGCCTGATTAATTCTGTTAAAAGAAAATGGAGAATCAATAAATAATATTATTTTTTTATATTCTGAATAGGATAAGACCTCTTCTATATTAGGCGACCACTTTAAAAAGCCGGCCAAGTCTTTTTTTAACTCATTATTTATATCCTCTGAAAAAAAAACATCATTTTTTCCATAACCGACATTACTTATAGATAATAGGAATAGCAACATCAGCAGGCTGAATTTTTTCATCCTAGTTGACCTCCTGAGGGCGCATGGTTGTCTTGTCCCTCACTGTCCCTCAAAGTAGCTCTATATATAATAAAGCAAACGCCGTGCCAACGGCTAGGTTGTTGATTCCATAGGATTTATTAATCTATCCGGGGAGATGGTTGGGTTGGATCGCACACGGTTGTGTCTGCAAGGACACAGACCATGCGGAATACGCATAAGAACACAGATTTTATAAATTAAAAATCTGTGAAATCCGTGGCGTTATTTTAGAGTCTTCTTGCGGAGCCGGATGGTTTTTGGCGTTATCTCGACCAGTTCGCCATCATTAATGAATTCCAGCGCTTGTTCGAGTGAGAGGTCCCGAAAAGGCACCAGGCGAATCGCTTCGTCCGCCGTGGAAGCTCTCATGTTGGTTTGTTTCTTTTCCTTAATAACATTCACATGAAGATCGACAGTCCGCGCATTTTCCCCGACGATCATGCCTTCATATACATTGATTCCCGGCCTGACAAAAAGCTCCCCACGCTCCTGCAGGTTATACAACGCGTAGCTCGTAGCCTGTCCCGCCCTGTCTGCGACCAGCGCTCCGGTAAGCCGATTTGATATTTCACCCATCCAAGGCCCCCAGCGCAGGAACATCGAGTTCAACAACCCGGTTCCCTTGGTGGCAGTCAAAAACTCGGAACGAAATCCGATTAATCCCCTCGAAGGGACTTCAAAATCCATTCGAACTCGTCCGGCCCCATGATCGACCATCTTCGTCATGCGTCCTTTGCGCCTGCCTAGCGCCTCAGTCACGACGCCGATAAAATTGGCAGGACAATCAATGATGACCTGCTCAATCGGCTCCATAAGATCTTCTCCGATTTTGCGCGTAATCACCTGGGGCTTCGAAACCTGCATTTCGTAATCTTCGCGGCGCATCATCTCGATCAGGATTGCCAGCTGCAGCTCCCCACGTCCCGAAACCTTGAAGCTATCCACATCGTCTGTTTGGTCAACATGTATCGCCACATTGCCGAGCGTTTCTTTCTCCAGCCGAGCCTTAATATGCCGGGAAGTCACATACTTGCCGTCTTTTCCGGATAAAGGAGACGTGTTGGCATGAAAAATCATCGAAATGGTCGGTTCATCGACATGGATAGGCGGCAACGGAACCGGATTCTCTTCATCCGCCACAGTTTCACCGATATAAATCCCCTCAATCCCGGCGAGAGCGATGATTTCTCCTGCACTCGCTTCCGAAACCGGCAACTGCTTCAATCCATCAAAGGTAAAGAGTTTGGTAATTCGCGTTTTTTCGATGGATCCATCAAGTTTGCAGACCGATACATTCTGCCCGACCGCAATCCTGCCGGAAAAAATCCGGCCAATAGCTATTCGGCCAACATAATCGTTGTAATCCAACGTCGTTACCAGCACTTGCAGTTTGCCCTCCAGGATCGGTTTCGGCTCCGGTATGGTTTCCAGTATCTGCTCGAATAAAGGCCGCAGATCCTCCGAACCGTCGTTCAGTTCCCGTTTGGCAACGCCTTCTTTGCTTATGGCATACAGGATGGGAAAATTGATCAGCTTCTCTCCGGCGTCCAGATCAATGAACAGATCGTAAATTTCGTTCACCACCTCCTGCGGACGGGCGTCGGAACGATCAATCTTATTCACCACAACAATGGCCGGCAGCTTTTGCTCCAAAGCCTTGCGCAAAACAAAACGAGTTTGCGGCAACGGTCCTTCGGATGCATCCACCAGCAGCATAACTCCATCGACCATTTTAAGGACCCGCTCAACTTCTCCGCCGAAGTCCGAATGGCCTGGAGTATCCACAATATTGATCTTTACTCCGCGATAGTGGATGGCGGTATTTTTCGCCATAATCGTGATGCCGCGCTCGCGCTCGAGGTCGAGATTATCCATTACGCGTTCGGTGATGCGCTCGTTATCACGATAGGTTCCACTCTGTTTGAGCATGGCATCCACCAGAGTGGTCTTGCCGTGGTCGACGTGGGCAATAATCGCTATATTCCTTATAAGCATCGGATAAGGTTACTGTCTCGGACAACGTCTGTCAAATCGGGTATAAGACAAAGACGCCAAGGATGCCACAGATTTCACAGAAATTAATATCTTTGAAATCCGTGGCGTCTTTGGTTTTTGCCTTTTTTTAATACAGGTGTTTGTTTTTAAGACAGAAATTTCGTACGAAACTTCTGCAATGATATTGAAAATACAAATTTTGTCATTCTCTTCATAGCTGTAAGTGTTTAACCAGGCACGGCTCACGAGCGCTCATACGATCTGTTCATTATTGTTCCTGCAAGGACGTGTTATGGCCTAGTCCTTGCAATAAGGAAATTCGCTTGACCATCCGGATCATAGAATTTTTAAGCCGTTGGGATTCCTGGCATTCTATCGGTGGATTCGGACCAAGATCCGGATGGTCCATGATTTTTTATTAAGAGGAGCGGTTAAAAAGCCCAATGTTTTGATTTTTCAAGTTGCATTGTTGTATACTCGCTCCCCGGTTGTGGCTGGACCATGTTGAAATTGAAATGTTTTGCCATTTTACCAGATTAGATCTTAAAATTATTATGCAGGTACATTAAGCGGAGTTGCCTATGGTTGCCAAACTCAACAGTTCCCTGCTGGCTGAAGTATTTGAAGTCAGCGGCGAAAAAATTCAGAACTGTTTTCAATGCCAAAAGTGCTCGGCAGGATGCCCGCTCAACTTTGCCATGGACATCCTCCCCAACCAGGTTTTCCGCCATATTCAATATGGCCACCGAGACAAGGTATTGGCCTCGAATACAATATGGCTCTGCGCCTCCTGCCATACCTGCAGCGTTCGGTGCCCCAATAGTATTGATATAGCTAAGGTTATGGATACCTTGAGAAGCATCTCAAATCGTTCCGGAGCCATTCCCGGAGATAAAAACATTTCCTTGTTTCATAGGATCTTCCTGGGCCTTACTAAATATACCGGACGCACCTGGGAACCGGGCATGGGACTATATGTGATGCAGACCGGAGGTTTGTTCGGGATGATGGGATGGACGAAAAAAATGTTCTTTAAAGGAAGAATTGGCATTTTCCCGTCATTTAAAGGTGGGAAGGAATACCGGAAACTTTTCCAGGCGTTGGGAAAAGGAGGCGCAAAATGAAAGAATTCTCCTATTTCCCAGGATGTTCTCTTCACGGCACATCCAGAGAATTTGACGAGTCGCTCAAAGGCGTATTGGACCTTCTCAATATAAAGATCCATGAGTTGGAAGACTGGACATGCTGCGGTTCAACCTCCGCTCATTCCTTAGATGAGAAACTGGCGGTCGAGATGTCCGCTCGAAATCTTGCGATCGCCGAAAAGAGTGATCGAGACTTGATGGTTCCCTGCGCCAGTTGCTATAGCCGGTTTAAGGCGGCCGAATATGAAGTCAAAGAGCATGGCAAAAAGGTCAGTTTCCCCTATCAAGGGAAAGTGCCAATCCGGTTTGCCATGGACTATCTGTGCGATAAACCGATCCTGGAAGAATTAAAGAGAAAGATGGTAAAGCCGCTGGCAGGGCTTAAAGCGGTTTGTTATTACGGGTGTCTTCCGGTTCGGCCTCCAAAACTTACCGGGATCAAGGATTATGAGAACCCCATGCATATGGATCGGCTGGTGAAGCAATTGGGAGCCGAACCGATTCAGTGGTCTTATAAGACCGACTGTTGCGGCGCCAGCCTGATGGTTACACGCATGGATCTTTTCAAGCAGCTGATCGGCAAGATCCTGATAAAAGCGAAGGAAACCGGAGCAGACTGCGTGGTTGTCGGTTGTTCCATGTGCCAGATGAATCTGGACACTCGCCAGGAAGACGTGGAAAAGGATCTTGGCAAGAAATTTGATCTACCCATTCTGTACTATACCGAACTCATGGGATTAGCTATGGGGCATCGAGACACCGCAAAGTGGTTTAAGCGGCATTTCAAGGATCCCATTCCGATGTTGAGTGCAAAAGGATTGATGTAGTAAAGAAGGAGCCAGGATTCAGGAACCAGGAGCAGGAATAAAATTTATTTCTTTTATTCCCGCTCCTGGTTCCTGACCCCGGCTACTGTTTTCGGAGGATAAGATGGCTGATAAGGTTGGAGCCGTAATGGTTGTAGGCGGCGGGATTGCCGGGATCCAATCATCTCTTGACTTGGCAGAGTCGGGTTATTACGTCTACATGGTAGAAACTTCACCCGCCATCGGCGGAGTGATGGCCCAGCTTGATAAAACATTCCCTACCAATGATTGCGCCATGTGCATCGTCTCGCCGAAATTGGTGGAAGCGGGCTGCAATCTGAATATTAATGTTTTGACGGCGACGGATGTGGAATCGATTTCCGGCGATCCGGGCAGCTTTACCGTCCGCATCCGCAAACGCGCCCGATTTGTGGACCTCGCCAAATGTACAGGCTGCGGAGACTGCGCCAGGGCCTGTCCTATTACACGACCTGACGAGTTCAATGCCCAGCTCAATACCCGCAAAGCAATCTATAAGAGATATCCTCAGGCAATTCCGAACGCTTTCGCCATTGAGAAGCGCGGCGAAGCTCCCTGCCGCAACGCCTGCCCGATTGAACAGCGCGCTATGGGCTACGTCGCCCTGATCCGTGAAAAAAGATACGCCGACGCATATCGTACGATTAAAGAAGACAACCCATTCCCTTCCGTCTGCGGACGCGTCTGCAATCATCGATGCGAGGAAGCCTGCACCCGCGGCCATGAGGGGCATGAAGCCGTTAATATCATGCATTTAAAGCGCTTCGTTACCGATTGGGCGTTCGCACATCCGGAAGAGGTGCAGAAAGCATACGCAACCGGCATACAGATCAAGCCGGATACAACCGGACTGGGTAAAAAGGTCGCCATTATCGGTTCCGGACCCGCCGGCATGACCGTGGCCAACGACCTGATCGCCAAAAATTTCTCCGTAACGGTTTTCGAAGCGTTGCCTGCGGCGGGAGGCATGATGCGGGTAGGCATTCCGGAATACAGGATGCCTTACGACCTGCTCCAGCGGGAAGTAGACGAAGTCGTCGCAAAGGGCGTTGAGTTGAAGCTGAACAGCCGCGTCGACGACGCAACTTCACTTCTCGGCGATTATGACGCCGTGTTTATCGGAACGGGGGCTCATGCGGGCCTCAAGACTCCAATCCCCGGCAATGATCTTAAAGACGTTCACGTCGCAACCGATTTTCTGCGTGAAGTCAGCCTCAGCGAACCCTCAAAAAGACCGGACTTTGTTAAGGGAAAGCGCGTCCTGGTCCTGGGCGGCGGGAATGTGGCCGTCGACGCCGCCATGTCTTCCGTGCGACTTGGCGCCAGCTGGGTTGGGATGACCTGTCTCGAAGCGGAAGGGAAGATGCTCGCCCACGACTGGGAGGTTCGGGACGCCCGCGATGAAGGAATCGAAGTAATGCCCGGCAGGAATTTCCTGGAAATCACAAACCAGGAAGGCAAAGTAACCGGAGTAAAGACCGTCAACGTGAATTTCCGCGGCTTTGTCGACGGTAAACTTGACATGGACGAGATCTCAGGCACCAAAACCGTCGTCCCCTGCGATATCGTCATCTATGCCATCAGCCAAAGGCCGGATCTTGGGTTTTTAAAAGACAAGGTCAAGATGGAACGCAGCCGAGTCGCGATAGACAAGAATTCCATGGCCACCAACGTGCCGGGAATTTTCGCCGGCGGAGACGCGGTCACCGGCACAACCTTCGTTGTCGACGCTATTGACGCCGGCCATAAAGCCGCCAAAGGAATCGTCGAGTATCTGAAGGCCGAATCGAACAAGGCATGGCCTCCAGCTGTTGCCGTCATAGAAAGGCTTCCGGAAGCCGAGATCGACAAGAGCTTGAAAGAGCAATTGTTGGAAAACGCATCGGAATCCACGCGTTTCGAGCCTCCCAAACGAAACCCCGAGGAACGCAAGCGCGATTTTGAAGAAGTCGAAGCATCGCTCACCGAAGCCCAGGTGGTTGAGGCCGCCAAACGATGCCTGGAATGCGGCATCTGCTCGGAATGCAACCAGTGCGCCTATGTCTGCCTCG
>CAYTYP010000001.1:3298-256122 GCA_964441405.1 uncultured Acidobacteriota bacterium | reverse complement strand
CACGGCCGCCAGGGGGTTTTCCAGATTCCGTTCGCCGCTGTAGCGGCTCTTCGGTTTATCGCTCGTGGCCAGCCATTCCTCTTCGGCGCCCCAGTAGATGTCTTCCTCGGGCTCCCAGACGTCCTCGCGCCCGCCGCCGAATCCGAAGGTTTTGACCCCCATGGATTCGAGCGCGCAGTTGCCGGCCAGGATCATCAGGTCGGCCCAGGAAATCCGCCGGCCGTATTTCCGCTTGATCGGCCATAGGATACGGCGCGCCTTGTCGAGGTTCACGTTGTCGGGCCAGCTGTTGAGGGGAGCCAGCCGCTGGTTGCCCGACCCGGCGCCGCCGCGCCCGTCGCTGATGCGGTAGGTGCCCGCGCTGTGCCACGCCATGCGGATGAACAGAGGCCCGTAATGGCCCCAATCAGCCGGCCACCACTGCTGCGAATCGTTCATCAGCGAATAGAGATCCTTTTTTAAAGCCTGCAGGTCGACTTTGCGGAATTCCTCCGCGTAGTTGAAATCGGCGCCCATCGGATTGCCCATTGGGGAGTGTTGATGGAGAATCCGGAGGTTCAACTGGTTCGGCCACCAGTCCCGGACAGATTTACCGCCGCTGAAAATGGGTTTGTGGGTTTTGCCCGTTACAGGGCAATTGCTCTCTTCGTTCATAGACCTTCCTCTCTTCCCTGGTTTTTTGCGCCCGATTATCATTCGCGGCGCAGTTCATGCAACAGCCTTTGACCTCTACCTGGATTCTTTCGGCCGCGCCGAAAGATTTGACGGAATCCGGCAGGTTGAGTTTATCGAAAACATCGCTGTAGAAATCCTGAGTCAGTCCGCACAGGGTGCACACAAAATGATGATGGCGGCTGAGATTGGCGTCGAATCGCGCTCGCTCCCGTGAGAGCCCAAGCGTCGTGACGAGGCCCAGGTCTTTGAGCCACCAGAGCGTCCGGTAAACAGTATCCAGCGACACGGTCGAAATCCGCCGCCGCACCCCGTGAAAAACCTGATCCACATCGGGGTGATTGCCCGCTTCGAGGACTTCCCGGAATATTTCAATGCGCTGGTGCGTCAACTTCGCTCCCTGTTTCCGGCATGCTTCTTCGAAACTGGTGATGCGTTGAGTGATTTCCTTCGGAGCTATAGTCACGTTATAATCCTAAATTGGAATACAATCCTTAATAAGAAAGATATTGTAAATAGCTTTGAGCGTCAACATTAAAACCACGAAATACTTCGGCAATCAGAATGGCGCGGCATCGGGCGGACATGAACTATTTCCCGCCGTGCAGGATCGCCACAGCGGTTACGAATGTCTTTGCTGCAGAATTGGAAAAAAGAGCGATGAAGAACGGATCCGCGGGCTCCGGAAAATACCCCTTATTCTCCAGCGCCCGCAGATCCATGATGTGAAAATTGGGTGTGAATTCTTTGATCGAGCTTCAGATCCTGATGGATCGCCGCGTCGATTATTTGACTCGCTTTACGGTGAGTTCCTGTTTCGGGGCTTCTCCTCCGCCCTGTCCGCCGGGGCCGCCGCCCATGTTGGATTCATAGGTCATCTTGAGCTCATCTCCGGACAGATCTCCTTTGTACTTGAACGTCATTTTCATCTGCTGCCAGTCGATATTGAACTTAAAGGAGATTTTATTGCCTTTGATTTTGCCGTCTTCGATCGCTACGGGCCCGCTCGGTCCCGGGGCAGTGCCGGTCAGCTTCTCTCCCTCCGCCTTGAACGTGAATGTCATCTTCGTGGGTTGGTCCATTACCATGGCTTCCCCTTCCCACTGGCCGTCAATGTCTGCTGCAAGCGACGCGCCTGCAATGAGCAAAAATCCTACTGCAAAAACGATCGTTTTCATCGAAATCCTCCATAATAGTCCAACAGCATACACGATTATGGGCAAAAGTAGTTGATAGTAGTTTGGTTTTTTCAAGCAAATTACTTGGCGGGACTGACCGGTTTAATCGCCAACAATTCCATCTCAAAAATAAGAGTTGAATTGGGCTTGATATCTCCCCCGGCTCCTCTTTCTCCGTAGGCGAGCCCGGTGGGTATGAACAGCTGCCATTTAGAGCCGACAGGCATGAGCTTCAGAGCTTCTCCAAATCCGGGAATAACTCCATTGACGGGAAAAGAAGTGGATTCGCCTCGTTTATAAGAACTGTCAAATTCGGTCCCATCAATAAGGGTTCCTTTGTAGTTAACTTCCACAGTGTCGGCATCTTGGGGTTTATTGCCATCTCCCTGTTTTAGAATTTTATATTGAAGGCCGCTGGGAAGCGTTATTACCCCTTCTTTTGTTTTATTTTCCGCCAGAAATGCCTCTCCAGCTTTTTTATTCTGCTCGGCCGCTATGTTAGCCTTTTGTGTGAGTTCATTTTGAAATGCGGTCAGGGCGCTCCTGAGTTCATCTTCCTCCAACAGAAGCTTTCCACCCGAATAAACGTCTCGGAAAGCTTTGAACAGCGTTTCAAGATCGACATCGCCCCCTAATGATTTTAATTGTTTGGCTGCATTAACGCCTAATGCATAACTGATCTTTTCCTTCTGAGTATTTAGAACCTTGGGTTCCTGAGCGATGGATGGAGCGATAGCGACAAATAGAAAAACAATCGGAAACAAATACCTTAGTTTTAACATCATCATTGCCTTCCTGAATTAGTGATCTATGTCGAGGCATTCCAGAAAGCTTCTGAGATTTATGCGCCGCATGAATGTCCCGTTTGGAAATAAAGCCGTTTAATAGTATGCGCATTGAATTTTTAACACAAAGACGCCAAGGCTCAAAGAAGCGAAATACAAAATAGCTTTTCTAAATATTTCCTTTGGAAAGCGCGCTTCAGGGCTTCTGCGGCCAAAGGGCGTTAATATCGGGCGCAAGCAGCTTGAGTATTGTGACGGGCAGGGAACTGGTGAATACATAATTCTCAGCATTTTTCCCCGGGACGAAGGCGGTAATAGCTCCAAAGTATCTGTCTTCTATATAGAAGACAAAGACTGCCGTTCGGTCTGTCGAATTAGATGATAGTAGAGAACCTCCGCGCCCGAATGAATCATAGCGATTGTCGCCCGATCCGGTTTTTCCGCCAACAACAAGTAGTTTGTCTCCTGCTTTTAGAACTCCCGACAAGCGAGCTGCCGTTCCATTCTGGACTACGGACGCCAGTATGGGAAGAATCGCCCGTGAAACTGCTTCAGGCATTACGCGCACGCCATTGGATTTGGCAGGATTCATAATGGTTTCGTAAGGCGTTCCGACCGCAAAATGCAATTCGGCCATCCTTTGGGTTGACCGACGGACTCCGTTATTGAGGAGAATGCCCATTAGTTGAGCCAGAGCTTCCGGACGGTCTCCAGAGCTTCCAAGGGCAGTCGCATAGGAGGGCACTAAATCATCAAAGGGAAAACCAAGCTGTTTCCAATCAGGAGTCATTTGGATGAACGCATCCTGTTCAAAGCGTATTCGCAATCGAAGATCCTGAGCGGGACGGTTTCGCGTTTTAAAGAGCCATGCAGAGGCAATCTGACGCGCTTCACGGCTCTGAGCCCAAAGCTTATCGCGGCTTATAGAAGGCTGGCGGACCATTTCTCCGGCGCACCAGACTTTCAAAGGATGGATTCCCAATAAATACCCATAATCGGACAAATTGAGCCGGGGATTGCTATAAGCTTTCACCATGCGTTTTGTTTGTTCGGGCGATACAGCTCCAAAATACTTATGGAGCCATTCGACAAGGGCCGCTTCGTCGGCATTGTGATTCCAAGAATAGAAAAGGATGGAGAGATGCCGGGCCGATTTAGAATTCTTGCCCAGCAGCGATTCGACAATTTTCTCCGGAGTTTGTTTGTTGAAAGCTTTATAGGCTTGGTATAGAAAACGCCTGGATTCTTCATCGGCCGTCTTTTGGAGCATTTCAAGCCTGACCGGATTGTCAGGATTCGCCAGAATTGCATCCGTGTTATAAGGAAGCCTGGCCTGGTAGTAGCGGACCAAATCGCGCATCAACCGTATATAAACAAGGTTGACGGAACGCATCGTGGCATCCCGAACTGTCAGGGTGAGTCCATTGTCTTTTTTATCGAAATTCTGAAAGACATGTTTTCCGGAGCCCGTGAAAAAAGCTTCTCCTGGATTCGCTGAGTATTTTCTGTCCAACGCAAGCTGTAAAAATGCATCTAACCCGAGGCCCTTTTCTCGGGCCAAAGTTTCCAAAGCCCATCTGGCAATAGGGTCACGAGCTGTTTTTGTCTGTCGATTTAATTCCTCTACGCTCACGGAGGAGAGTTGCGAATGAAGATCGGCGACAATATTCAGATAATTGGAAAGAGTTCGCAGTTTAGCCGTACTGCCCAACTGCATTTTCATTCCCGTGTTGATATCAAAGGGCGCAGACAGGGTATCTGTGACAACACGCAATAGGTTTCCTTGAGCCGTTTTTTCAAACAGCATCATTCCATAGATCACCTTTGAGGGATCTCCCATCGGAAGGAGATGTTTTTCGCGCAGGCCGGTTTTATCCAAAAATTCCGGTTGGTGCAAGTTCTTAAACAGCTTGATGACCTTGTGTTGAAGGCTTGGATTAATGGTGCTTTCGACATTCAAATCAAGCCGATCGAGTTCGTACATACTTGGCATGCCCAGGAGATTGACGAGTTTCAATCTGATTCCATTGATTGACTTGCGTTCCGCATAAGAGGGCAGAGGATTTCGGGGGCGACGGACTGAAAATGATAGCGGATGTGCTAAAACACGATTTGCAAAATCAGCTGGAATAATCTGCAGTTTGGCGAATAGCTGTGCATAAAAATTTACTCGGGCTTGAAGCGCGGAACGATTCTGAACGAGGTAATAAGAGGGCGCCTTAACAGAACAAAGGAGCGCGAGAGCGCTCTTAAATGCTTTTACTTTTTTAGGATTGTCATCCCGGAGCGAAAAATCTTTTTGAACAGTTATAAGATCAAGATCAAACCAGGCGCGAAGACCATTGCCGATTCCATGAATTTCTCCATATCCAGGAGCCGCGGCAAGAGGAATGGAATTCAGATAATCGAGAACAATCTGCCTTCGCTCTTCACGGGTGTCCTGCCCCTTTTGATATACCTTCAAGCTGGCGTCCGTCATCTGTCGAAGCTTGGCCATGATGGAATCGGTTCGGCCGTCATAAGAGTGGCGGTATTTTTCCATTTGAGTCGCGAGAGTGCTGCCGCCTTCCACAGGCACCGGGAGTCCCAACTTATGCCCGGCGTAAAGGATCGCCGCTTTTGCCAAACGGTTCCAATCAACGACAGGATTTGTGCGGTTGTCGCTGGGTTCTTCCAATTCCCGATTTTCGATCATGAGGAGACTTTTAACCGCAAGATCGGGTATTTCCTCAAAGCTGTCGAAATATTCCCCAACCACTGGCGCTTGAAATAGCGGCTGTCCGTCCATTCCACGAATTGTGAGCCTGGTAGCATTCGGTTCGGAATAGGGCGGCAGAATTCCCCATTTAGCAACCCGTTCCAGTTCGGGCGAAAATCTCACCTGCTGGGAAACATTATAGCCTGCTGAATTTAAGCGCCGCACGAATTCCGGAATGAGCGAATATCCCGCGCGGACGTCAAAAGGTCCGTTTTTAGGAAAGATAATATTGGGACTGGGCCCGGGTCCAACTTTATAGTGCATTCTTCGTGCATAACTTGACAAAACCCAGGATTGCAGAGCAGAAGTGCGGAGTTCATAAAACAGGAAAAGGGCAAAACAAACGAAAAAGAATCCCCACGTTATCCATTTAACAGAAGGCCGTTGATGGTAGGCTGCGCGAAGACTTTTCAACCGGAAAATGTTTATAAATCCTTCCAACCTGTTGTTTGCAGAATGCACTTTAAAGTGGATCATTTTATGCCTGCCCAATTGTTCAATGTTGCGGGAAAAACCAGTCAGTCATAAATCATGGTTGGAAAAGCGCCATCAGTATTGAGGAAACCCGTATATTCATCAATATATTATGATATCTGAGCCGCAAGATTTCAAATCACTCTTGAAAATATTTTCTGGTTAACGGAAATTTATTGGATTCATTAGTGAAGGCATTTCTATATTGAATAGGTAAAGCCGGCATTTTTCTTATTGCCTGGTTCATGGTCGACCAGATCCTGAAGGCTTGTACGATCATAGACTTCTGAAACTGCAGCAGCAGCACGTTTCCACATTCCAATAAAGGCGCAATCTCTGTCTATCGAACACGTTTCTGCTTTATCGATCATGCATGCTACCGGGAACAGCGGACCTTCTATAAAGCTGACAATTTCTCCGACGGATATATTTTGCGGATGTCGGATTAAAAAATAACCTCCTGTTGCACCTCTCCTCGATTGGACAAATCCTGCTTGTTTCAATTGATTTAGTATGATTTCAAGAAATCTTATGGGAATCGCCTGTTTTTTTGCAATGTCTACGATTTTAACCGGCCCATGACCCTCTCGTTTGGCGAGCTCAAATAGAGCACGTATGGCATACTGGCATTTTTGGGAGACCATGAAAACTCCATTTACGATTATCTATTGAAACCTCAGCTGGTTTTTAATCAATAATCTAATTTCTATGTGCTGATGACAAAAAGAGCCATATCCGCGAGTAAATTTACATCGTCCGTGATTACTCTGTCTTCTTCGGTATCGAACGCAACGCATTCGTGGATGCGGATGGATCGTTCCTGGCAAAACTCTTCAAAATCGCTGATGGTAAAAAAACGTATGTTAGGCGTGTCATACCAGTTGTTGCATAACAAGCCCCAAGACATTGGCGATTTTCCTTGTTCCCCAAGCATTTTACGAAGTTTGTAGTATGCGAAATTGGGGAAGCTTACAATGGACCGACGGCCGATGCGCAGCATATCGGCAATCAGGCGTTCGACGTCTCTAACCGCCTGCAGAGTGTGAGATAGAACGACGTAATCGAACTGCAATGCAGAAAAAGCTGAAAGGCCGGAGTTTAAATCGGCTTGTACCACATCCAATCCTAGTTGAAGGCACGAGAGAACGTCCGATTCATTGAGTTCCAGCCCCAGGAGACGTTGATTCCCATTGGAGCGAAGTTTTGCCAGTAAAGAGCCTCGGCCGCATCCGAGATCTAAAACGCTCGCTTGGGGATCAATGAGTCTAACAATCTGGTCATAATCAAGCCGATGGGAGCCATTTTGTCTGAAAATGCTTGCAGGCGATGCTACATACGAGGAATCTTTATTGTTTATTTCGTCGAGATTCCTATTGGCGTCGCTGTCAAGAAAAGCGTGGATAAGTTCGCCATATATGGGAAGATCGTCCGGGAGAAGGAATGCATCATGTCCGCAACTGCTTACGACATTGCAGTAGCTGACCGGCTTTCCCAAACTGAGAAGGGCCTTCGTCAATTCCTGTGATTGCTCCGGTGGAAACAGCCAATCACTGGTGAAGCTGATTATCAACCAACGGCACTGAGATCGAGCGAGTCGGGAAGCAAGCTCTTGGGGCGTTTTCCCGAGCTCAAATAAGTCCATCGCAAGCGACAGTTTGATGTAACTGTTTGCATCAAATCGCTCAACAAATTTATCTCCCTGGTATGCCAGGTAAGAGCCAACGTTGAACTGTTTTTCGAATTCCGTATCGAACTCACGCGTCTGCAGACGGTCCGGTTCGAATTTTTCACGCATCGCTGCCGGAGACAAATAGGTAATGTGTCCTAACATCCGAGCAATCGCCAGCCCTACGGCGGGAGTTGCGCCATGATCAATGTACTGGCCTTTTTTAAAATTTGGATCTCGTCGGATGGCGTTTCTGCCCACCACATCAAAAGCTAAAGCCTGAGTTGTCAATCTTGCAGATGTCGCCAGCGCGACTACGCTGGTTGTTCTCTCGGGGTATTGAGTCGCCCAAGTCAGAGCTTGATGCCCTCCCATTGATCCGCCAATTATTGCGTGAAGTTGGCTGATTCCAAGATGGTCGATTAGAATGCGCTGCATTTCAACAACGTCGCCGGCCGTA
Organism: uncultured Acidobacteriota bacterium; assembly: GCA_964441405.1. Taxonomy (GTDB): domain Bacteria; phylum Acidobacteriota; class UBA6911; order UBA6911; family UBA6911; genus UBA6911. Next base: position 248,129 of record CAYTYP010000001.1, on the reverse strand, counting down.
ATCGTTGGGAACTCGGCGCCGTAGCGCCGGCCGGTCGCAGGATTTATACTGTTTGGCCCTGTTGTGCCGCGGCAGCCTCCAAGCGTGTTGGGGCATATCACGAAAAAAAGATTGGTGTCAATCGGTTTGCCCGGCCCTACCGCAATATCCCACCAGCCTTGGTCATCTTCTGCATTATGTCTGGCGACATGGGAATCGCCGCTCAAAGCATGACAAATCAAGATGGCATTGTCTTTGGAATCATTCAGGCGTCCGTAAGTCTCATAGGTGACGTTCATGCCATGAATGAATCCGCCACGCTCCAATTTGAGCGGGCTATCGAATATAAGATTCTGGGCATATTTTAGCGGGCGCGCAGAACGAACGCTATCCGTGCTGTTAAAGATGTCGATGGTCATTCTGTTCAACCTTTTGTTAATTCTGCTGAGACGAACGCAATGCTTGATCGAAATCCTCTCGGATGTCTTCGATATCCTCAATCCCGACCGAAACCCTTATATATTCTGGAGTGACGCCGGTTTCAACCTGTTCTGTTTCGGAAAGCTGGGAATGGGTTGTAGAAGCAGGGTGAATTACCAGAGTTTTCGCATCTCCAATATTGGCGAGATGACTGGCGAGTTTAACTGAATTGATAAATTTGATCCCAGCTTTTTGGCCGCCTCGAATTCCAAAACCCAGGATAGCTCCAGCGCCATTTTTTAAATAGCGTTTTGCCATAGCATTGTATTTATGACTTTCCAGCCCGGGATAGTTAACCCATAAAACAGAGGGATGATTCTCAAGCCAACGCGCCAGTTCAAATGCATTCTGCGTGTGACGTTCCAGACGCACATGCAGCGTTTCCAGCCCAAGAAGGAAAAGAAAAGCTGCAAATGGGCTCATGCATGCTCCGGTATCACGAAGCCAGTGGGTGCGAACATGCGCGATATAGGCGATGTTGCCGAATTGTTTGAACGCTTCGGTGAATACCATTCCATGATAGGCCTCGTCGGGAGCGGTGAACTCCGGCCATTTTTCAGGATTCGTCAACCAGGAGAAATTCCCACTGTCGACGATAGCGCCGCCGACATGTACGCCATGACCGCCAATGAATTTGGTTGTTGAGTACACTACTATGTCGATACCGTACTCAATAGGACGTAAAAGCGCCGGTGTAAGAACTGTGTTGTCAACGATAACGGGAATCCCCTGACGATGGGAGATTTCGGAGATTTTTTTAAAATCCGGAACGTCGTTTTTCGGATTTCCGACAGATTCAAAATAGACAAGCCGCGTTTGGGCGTCGATCAAAGTCTCAATCTGTTCCGGATGCGCTGGATCAAAGAATCGCACTTCAATCCCAAGCTTTTTGAGGGTTTGGGAAAAAAGAGTCCATGTTCCGCCATAGAGGCTCTTTGATGAAATAAAATTCTGACCGCAATGGGTGATAGTCAGGATTGCTGCGGTAATTGCAGCTTGGCCGCTTGCAAAAGCAAGGCCGCCGACGCCACCGTCCAGCGCGGCCAGCCTTTTTTCAAGCACATCATTGGTTGGATTCATCATCCGGGAATAAATATTGCCGGATTCCTTGAGTGCGAATAGGTTTGAAGCGTGTTGAGTGTCGTTGAAAACATAGCTGCTTGTAGCGTAAATCGGCACGGCGCATGAATTTGTCGCCGAGTCTGGTTCCTGTCCCGCATGCAAAGTTAGAGTCGCCAAACGATAACTTTTATTGTTCATTAAATTCCGTTCCTTTCAAAAGCGAACATCTCAATTCCTAATCCTCATTAAAACGATCGAGAATGTCAAGAATAATAAATTCTCAATAAAACGATAACGGTTTTAATCTACGTTAAAGTCGAAAACAGACATGCGTTTATAAAAGCATTTCTATTGCGATGCGGTAGGTTTGATAGGCCAGGAGATCAAAGCAGACTATTTTCTGGATTGTAATATCGACATTAATTACTGCGATTCTATCGTCCTACGCCGTGCACCTTCATTAGTTTTGGTCAGAACGCTTGCTTCTTGAGCTTTTTCAGAAAAATCAGCAGATATGAGTTCCCGTGAGGCGTTTGCTAAAGAAATTTGGATAAGCCGCGGAATATCTAAATTGGCTTCCGCCTGTTCTACCTGCTTCAGACTGGACATAGTTTCAGGGTGGCGGGGGATAAAAAGAGAACAGCAATCCTGGTCAGACTGAATGCTGGTTTCATAGGTTCCGATTATCCTGGCCATCTGCATAATTTCTTCTTTGTCGCTTCCGATCAATGGCCTGAAAACCGGAATGACGCCAGCTGCCGAAATGGTGCGGATGTTTTCCAGGGTCTGACTGGCTACTTGACCTAAACTATCTCCGGTAACAAGGGCTGCCGCTTTTTCTTTTTCTGCAATTGCTTCCGCTATTCGAAGCATAAAACGCCTATAAAGAACAACACGCAACGGAGGCGGCGCATAAGCTACGATTTCCCGCTGAATCTCGGCGAATGGAGCCAGGTACAATCGGGATTCCAGTTGATATTGAGAAAGGATTTGAACGATTCGCCGTACCTTGTCTTGAGATTCCAGCGTAGTATGAGGAAAACTGTGAAAATGAACGAAGCTGACACGACATCCTCGTCGCATCAGACGAAAAGCCGCCACAGGTGAATCTATGCCCCCTGAAAGGAGGCAGAGAACTTTTCCGCCCGTTCCTGTGGGCAATCCTCCGGATCCTTGTGTTTTATTGAGATACAAAAAAGCCCTGTTTCCCACTATCTCGACAAAAAAGGTCACATCAGGATCTTCCATCCGGACTGCGGCTTGGCTAAGCGTCTGCACATAAGACCCTAGTTCTTGATTGAGCTGTTGGGAATTTAGAGGAAAATTCTTGGTCCCACGGCGAGCATTGATTTTAAATGATTTGAAATGAGTTGTTGAGGCAAGTTCCGCAAGCCCGGACTTGATGCATTCCAACTCGGCCTCAACTTCCATTGCAAGAGCAAAATTGGCTATTCCATAAACCATCGTTAGGCGCCGCGCGATCTCATCAGTAGGAGAATTTTCGTCCATACCTATGATTAACCTTCCCGCGAAGCGCTGGATGTAATTATGGGGCAGTTCTTTCAGGAGCGCCGCAATATGTTGCTGAAGATGCATCTCAAACCAAACGCGGTTGTTCCCCTTAAGATTAATTTCATGATAATGAAGAAGAAATGAACATTTCACGAACTAATCTTATCTTATTTATTTGAATTTAGGGATCGGAATTGATCCGATCCGCCCAGTTTCTTCGTTTTATTGGTTTCCAGCGGTTTTAACGATTTAAAGAAACTAAGGAATAATTAGCGACGTATTAAATTATTAATGGCTCGATGGTCTATTTAAAAAATAAACCATAAAACCGTTTGGTTTGGAGGCAGAATGAAAAGGGATTTAGACTCCATTATCCTTACACGACAGGAACTTCAGATAATGAAGGTCGTTTGGGAGCTAGAGGCGGCTTCTGTAAAGGAAGTCTGTGATGCAATGTCACGAAGAAAGGTGACGGCGTATACCACGATTTTAACTCTGATGGGAATATTGGAGGAGAAGGGAGCTTTAATTCATACAAGAATAGGTCGCGCATATATTTATAAACCAGTATTGTCACAGCAGCAGGCGACGCGAAATCAGGTTCATGATGTACTCACTCGGTTTTTCGATGGCAGCCCGGAAAAAATGATCGAGACTGTTATCGAGAATGAAGTCAGAGGCGCAGAACAGCTTGGAACCGTTAAAACTCTCCTGGAATCCAGGCAGGAAAATCAGGTCGCATAAATGCAGAGAAAAAGCGTGTGATGTCCTATTCTGTAGGCGCGTAGTATCCTTTGCGATAATTCAGTTTCAATCCTCCTTCCGGAATTTTAATTTCCAGTTTACGCAATTTACCATCTTTAACTTGATTTGTGGACATGTATCCGATGCTGTACTGGCTTCTTAATTCGTGACTGATCTGCCGAAAATCTTCATCAAGATCTTCAATTCTGAAAGGAAAAAACACCTTTCCCCCGGTTTCCCGCGCAATATCCTTGAGAATAGAATCTCCTTCTTTATCTTCTCCTCCTCCTATCCCAACTCCAAAGAAACCGCCCTGGCTTATGCTGATGGCAAATATGATTGTTTCTGCTCTCATTGCCATTTCAGTAGCCTGGTTGAGAGTTGCTTCACTTGATGCGTCGTCATCTCCATCAGACAAAATAATCATGACTTTCCGGCCTGTCGCTCGAAACATTTTCTCATCGCAAGTTCGATAAATAGCATCATAAAGAGATGTTTGACCGGCAGCTTGCAGCTTATTGATTTGCTTGGTTAGTCTGTTCGGATCATTTGTAAAATCCTGCAACAAGCTGAGCCCGGAATCGAATTGCAGTAGCATTGCCTTATCTTCCTTGCGCAAAACGTTATGAATGAAACTTATTGCGGCTTCCTGTTCAAATTTCAGTTTTGGTTTTACGGTATCGCTTGTGTCTATCAACAGCGCTATGGTAAGAGGCAGGTCTTTTTCACGAATGAAATTCGTGATGTTCTGTTTTTTATCGTCCTCGTATAGGCTGAAATCATTCTGCGTCAAATTTGTTACAAATGATTTTGTATTTTTATCGAAAACAGAACAGAGCACATTCACTAGATCGACATTTACCCGAATTGTTTTTGGATCGGTTGTTGTTTTCTGAGCCGATTGTCCCGTCAGGTTCCTGGTTTCGATGGCTGTGATGAGCGTCAATACGGCTAAAATCGAAAGGACATATCTAAGATGTCGGAAAGGCATGAAGAATCCCTACAAGCGAAAAAGTTTTAATATCTAAGCGTGCAAATTATAGATATATGTGCAATCGAGAGTCAAGCCAGCCGGATCATTGACATTCTCGGGCTATGGTTTGAAAATGATCGAGTTCCTGTGGCAAAGGAGATATGAAGGAAAGCATTTCTTTCGTTCTCGGATGTTGGAACGTCAATCGATGAGAATGCAGGAATGGTCGCTGCATCTGTTTTGCTGCAGAGAACAGTTCCGCCGGAAGATTCTTTATTCTGTTTCCCCCATATAAAACATCTCCAATGACCGGATGTCCTTTTTGAGACAGGTGGACGCGGATCTGATGCGTTCTGCCCGTTTCTATCTTTATTTCCAGCAAGGATACGGAACTATAATGTTCCACCATTGAATAATGGGTTACAGCAGATCTTCTTCTATGAGCTCTCGTTGAAATTTTCTTACGATTAATCGGATCCCTGCCTAATGGAATATTGATTGTTCCCGATGAAGGAGTCGGTCGGCCGTAAACCATGGCAAGGTACTCTTTTTTCACCAACCGGTTCTTGAACTGTTGAGACAGCATTCTATGCGTCCAAATATTTTTGGCAATGAGCATCACTCCGCTGGTAAGTTTGTCCAAACGGTGGACGATGCCTGGTCTTTGAGGATCTCCCGTCCTTAGAGATCCCATACGGAATAAAAGAGCGTTAACGAGAGTGCCCGTTTTGTTTCCTGCTCCCGAATGGCAAACAAGCCCGGAAGGCTTGTTAATAACAGCCAAATCCGAATCTTCGAAAAGAATTTCCAGTGGAATATTTTCAGGCTGTGGCGCATCAGGCTGCGTTGGGGGAGATTTAAACTCAATTCGATCCTTGGGTTTTATTAGGTATCCGGTTTTCGCCGACTCGCCGTTTACTTGAATAGAACCCTTGCGGATCCAATTCTGTATCTGAGAACGGCTTTCTCCAGGGATTTGGCCGGCCAGGAAATGGTCTAATCTACAACGAGCGGTTTCCGGCGTCACAATCCATAATTCAGTTCTGTTGTTCAATTTTGAGAGACTTCCGTGAGTCGGCGCGCTAGAAAGAAATAAGCGACAGCCGACCCAAGGATGGCAAAAATGGCAATCAGTTGAGGGGTGGATAAAAGCCCATAAAAGACAAAATCACGTTCATCGCCTCGGAAAAATTCGACTATGAATCGTATCAAGGCGTAACCCAGGATGTATTGCAGGATTATCCGCCCCGTTGCAGACTTTTGGTTTTGGCTCCGTATCAGAAACAGAAATAAGAAGAGAGCGCCAATTGCTTCATAGATCTGTGTCGGGTGAAGAGGTACGTTCAGGGGAACCCCGACGTTCTCATAAGCGTATTGATTGGTAAAAGTTATCCCCCAAGGCATGAGAGTAGGCTTGCCATAACAACAGCCTGCCGAGAGACATCCTAAACGGCTGATTGCTTGACCAAACGCAATTCCGGGTGCGGCTATGTCGGCCATCGTCCAGAAGGGCAGTCTCTTCTTTTTCAAATACCAAACGGCGGAAGCAAGAGCAAGGAAAAGGCCTCCGTAATAAACGCTGGAGGATCGGAGAGTCGAAAGCGAAAAAATTTCCCGGGGGTTGTCGGAATAGTACCCGAAATCGGAAAAAAAGAGGATGAGCTTGGATCCCACAAGCGCAGAGAAGATGATTACGAGTCCCAAATTCCAGACTGAATCGGGTTCGATGCCTTTTTTTGCAGCAATTCGGCTGGCTATCCAAATACCGCCGATAAAAGCCGCGGCAAGCAGAAGCCCATACGTATGGATCGTAATTGGACCAAAATCATGAATCTTAGGGTACATAGGGAGTTATTCTTCTTCCTGTTTCCTGTCCTTGTTCGCCTCGTCAATTACTTTTTGGGCTATATGAGCAGGGACCTCGTCATAATGGGAAAACTCCATATGGTAGCTCCCTCTTCCCCCGGTAACCGAGGTAAGAACCGGCGCATACGTGACCATCTCAGCCATCGGCACCTGCGCTTTGATGATCTGAATGTCCCGTTTCATGTCCATACCTTGCAGCCTCCCTCTTCGGCTGGTAAGATCGCCTGTAAGAGCCCCCGCATATTCTTGTGGAGCAAAAATCTCAACATTCATAATAGGTTCCAGAAGAACGGGATTGGCTTCTTCCATCGCTTTCTTGAATGCCAGGTTTCCGGCGATTTTAAAGGCCATTTCTGAAGAGTCCACCGGGTGGTAACTTCCATCGTAGAGTGTAACTCTAAAATCCACTACAGGATGGCCGGCGAGATAACCTCGCGCCGCTGAATCTACGATTCCTTTTTCTACAGCCGGAATGAAGTTGCGCGGAATGGATCCGCCGAATATTTCATCGACGAATTCAAATCCGGCTCCTCTGGGGCGGGGTTCCAATTTAATCCAGCAATCTCCGAATTGCCCATGCCCTCCGGTCTGTTTCTTATGGCGACCCTGAACATCGGCTTTTCCTCGAATAGTCTCTCGATAAGGAACCTTGGGCGTTTTAAGAATTACTTCTACGCTATACCGTTTCTTCAACTTTGCTACCGTGACTTCGACATGAAGTTGTCCCGATCCGGAAAGCAGAAGCTGTTTTGTTTGGGGGTCGCGAGTGTATTTAATCGCCGGATCTTCCTCGACGATGCGCGCCAGAGCATTGCTGATTTTATCCTCGTCTCCACGGCTCTTAGGCTCGATTGCAAAAGTGATGGAGGGTTCAGGAATCTCTACGCTCTGGAAAATAATAGGTTTTGAGGGATCGCACAGGGTGTCTCCCGTAGTCGTTTCTCTAAGCTTAGAAACAGCGAAAAAGTCTCCGGCGTATACTTCTCCCACCGGAACCATTGTTTTTCCCTGAGGTATTTGTAGCGGGCCGAATTTTTCATGCTTGCCTTTGGTCTGATTATTGTAAGTGCTATCCGAACGCATTACGCCCGAAAAAAGCTTAATCAGATTGATGCGTCCGGCGAAGGGATCTGCAATGGTTTTGAAAACATATGCAGCGTAAGGTTCTTTGCTGGAAATAGCTCGTTCTATAGCCTGATTGGTTTTAGGATCGATCCCTTTGGCGCTGCCTGACATAACGGGAGAGGGGAATAGATCGCTAATTACATCTAGGAGTTGAGAGATTCCGATATTTTGCGTCGCGCTGGAGTACAGCACAGGGAAAATACTTTTTTGCAGAATGCTCGCTCGGAGGCCTTCTATCATTTCCGCCTGGTCCAGAGTGCCCTCGGCGAAAAATTTTTCCATTAGGTTATCGTTGCCTTCCGCCGCCATTTCAATTAATTTTTCCCGCCGTTGGTCCAATTCATCTTTGTATTCGGCCGGAACTTCCACCTCCTGGAATTTGCCGGAAGCGTCGCGTGTGTAACGATAGGCTTTGTTGTCTAGAACGCTGATGACGCCGCTAAAGTCACGTTCTATTCCCAGTGGGATTTGTATAGGCGTCGCTCCTCGTCCAAAAGCTTCTTCAAGCGATGCAAGGCTTCGCTCACTGCTTGCGTTATCCCTATCGAATTTATTAATTACAATAATTCGGGGCAGGTTATATTCATTGCAGAATTCCCACACTTTTTCCGTCTGTACTTCAACTCCTGCGACGGCGTCCACGACAACAACCACTGCATCTGCCGCACGCAAGGCCAGCTGTGTTTCAGCGATAAAGGGGCGATAACCTGGGGTGTCAAGAATGTTTATCTTTTTTTTATTCCATTCACAATGGGCCAAGGCGGAGCTGATGCTGATCTTTCGCTCTATCTCTTCGTCTTCCCAATCCGTAACGGTATTTCCATCGTCCACTTTAGCCAGTCGGTTGACTGCACCGGAATCAAACAGTATGGCGGATGTGAGAGAGGTTTTCCCTGCAGCGCCGTGACCTACGATACATATATTTCTAATGGAATCACTCTCAAAAACCCTCATAAAGAACAACTCCTTTCAGGAGGAATAAGCGGAAATCAAAAAGATATCCATACTACCACATGGTCCTAGCGGTCGCAAATCACTCAATTGCAGTATTTTTGGATTTGGGTTAATTTGCGCCGGAAAGGCTGAGATTGTAATTAAAGTCGGGTCGCCCATCGCCGCGTACGCTGCTTACCCTGATATAAAATGTTCCTGTAGATGGAAGCGTGTAACTTGAAATCTTTGAATCCCAAGCGTCCGAGTCCGAAGGGTCGTCATCATTGTAGGTGAGGACGGCGCAACGGGAGTCCAAAATTTCGAGAAACGAATCGAGTTGGCTGGTTGAATCTGTAATCCGCTGGGAATCGATATTAATAGCGACTTGGGAGTTTTGGGTTCCCTGGAAGGAAAAGACGTCAATGTCTCCGACAGGACTGATTGAAGCGCGGATAGTCCCATTCACAATAGGAGTAGCGTTTGCGCACGATTCGTTGCGGCCCAGGCTGCCTGAGCGAACGAGAAGGTTTAAATTCTGCGCTGCCGATGAGGCTTGTAAGGCGGAATCAGTGAGACTGAATTCCAGATTATAGTTTGTATTGTTGGCAACCACCGGAGGCGTTCCCGATATTTCACCCGAGACAAGGCTTAAGCCACTCGGCAAAGATCCGGATGCAATCGACCAAAAATACGGCGGGATGCCTCCGTCTGCCAGCAGGCTGTAATGGTACGCCTTGTTGTGCACTGCATCCGGCAAAATCTTGGTAGAAAATACGAGAGGTTGAAGAGCCCGAATTGTAAAGCGCAAGGAGGATTGCCCTCCGCCGGGCATAGGATTAATCACTCCCACCATCGGCGAGCCTGCGGTTGAAACCTCCGAGGGCATTATTGATATCGTTAGCGCTTTGGAACTGACGAATGTGCTGGGCTTGTTAATGGCGTTCCATCGCACGGATGAAGATTGGTTGAAATTGGATCCATTAAGCGTCAGCGTAAATGAGTTGCTTCCGGCTGTAGAATAGGAAGGAGTGAAGGAACTCAATTCCGGAACAGGATTATCGACCGGGTAATTAATGCTATTGGACAGTTTGCCGTTGCATAAGACTGTGATTGGAAAGGATCCGGCGACGGCAATATCGGTTGCCAGGACAGGAAAAGTCAATGTAGTACTGTTGACAAAAGCTGTTGCATGGGGAACTCCATTCCAGCGAACCGAACAGCCTGAAGAAACCATTGATGAAGTAAAATTCGATCCTGTTATGGTCAAGGTGAATGTCGAACCGCCAGCAAAGGCGATCGAGGGAGAAAAAGAACTGATCAAAGGAGCCAGGTTTGAATTCGAAGAGGAAGCCCCCCCGCCGCCCCCACAATTGATAGCCGACAAAGATAGTCCGCATATGCAAACGAACAGAAAAAGCTTTGGTAAATGAAACTGTCCGGCGTATTTTTTAATTCTATTCCTGAAAAACAAACCTGAAGCTTTTGTTCGGTTTAGCATGGGAGCCTATTGGGCTAAGAAAATTGTTTATTTCCGTTAATTATTGTTATCGGTTGTTGGATCAAGCGCCTCAATGGGAATTATGGTCCGTCCTCCCATTGGTCATAGCGAGTATCTGTTCCCAAGAGAATGACATCAGTGTTTGTGTTTGTGATGAAACCTCCCCCTACTGTTACGCTTGATTGCGCCGAGCAGCTATCGGACGGGGAGGATGGAGTGTGCAAATATTGACGCGCACAGGAGCCGGGCATCCTGAACTGAAACCCTATTGAGGGGAGAGCTCCGATAGGCCCTAACGAGCTGGATTCGATAAATGGGTAATCTCCTATGCCGTTAATTTCCTCAACTTCAACGGTGTAACTCCCGGGAGGCAGCCCGGCAATGTCGTAAGCGCCGATGAGATTCGCATCGGTGGAACCAAAGAATCCGAAGTAACTGGTATTGCTGATATTATCGGGCAAGAATGGGTCGCCGACCCAGGGATTGTAAAGGTAGCCGGAAACGGTTGAAACCGCTAGGCTCCTCGGATTTCCAACCTGGCGAGCAATAACGTTGTATCCTTGGGCGGGAGTCTGTCCATCGGCGAAAAATACATTGCCCTGAATTCGGCCCATGGTAGCGCTTAACCCGGATGCCGGATATAGCGCTGAAATAGCAGCCTGGTCATCAATGGACAAATTGGTATCGCTTATATCGAGCAGGATGGGGAACATAACAGGCAGGCCCTCTGCATCCGCTGCAGAGCAGGACGATTCGGTCAGACAATTCAAATTAATTTGCGAATGGTCGAGGCCGAGTATGTGGCCAAACTCATGAATGAAAACCGCTTTAAACTCGTCAAGCGTTACTGTCTGATGGCTGGCCGTATTCGGCTGGCCGTCAATGAATCTACCATTTAGTATTGATAAACTGCGTGTATAAGCGCCGGCCGTATCATTAATGCATAGGGATTGGGTAAACCCCAGGGTGGAATTGGAATCGCCGCCCATTGCAGAAATAATGGAGCCATCCGCGTCATATATTATGGAAATTTCAGGCTGACTGGGATCGCCGCAGTCGCTAATAGCGTTAAGGTAAGTTTCTAGTGTGTTTCCAGTGACATTGAAGCTGAACTGTCCCACATTTTGAATGTTGAGATTAGCCGTCGCGACACTGGACCATTTTTGAAACGCCGACGCTACAAGAGCGTTGGCTTGAGTATTGGTCTGATTTCCCAACGGCCCCAAGTCGGTTCTATAGGTAACAGAATTGCCGATCCAGCGATAGGGTTGCCCCGGCGAAGTTGCCGATGGACCTGTCACGTACAATGGCCCTCCCGCGAATGCTTGAATCCCATCCATACACAGTAGAAACAACAAAACCATTGGGAATGATTTTTGTGGTCTGCTCATTGGATCCTCGGCAGCATAATCAGGCGCTTGGTCAGAGAAATAAAATCATTCAGTTGCACGGGGCCTTGTTGGGTAGACACGAGATGCAACTGCTCTGAGGTGAGTTTTCTTCCCCCCGCGGAAGCTTTCTGTGCAACATTTTTGAATAACCCAGTATTCCCGAACTCATTGACAATTGTTTGGGCGCCGCTGGCGTCGCGCTTAACATGGAAGCGGCCTTGTCCCATTCCGATTGGACTGCTAAAGCCTAAGGAAGAAGGCGAAAGCAAAAAGAGAAGCATCCGATGGCCAATAAAATAATTCTGCTTTGCTCCCTTTGCTCCCATGGATCCCTTTCCCCATGGGCCGAGAATGATTTCCCGAAAAGTATAGGAGCTTTTTTTTGAAGGTCCCCGCAACATATTTTCGACTTCCAGCGTGATAACAACGGTAGCAATGTTCTGATATCCGGGCGCTTTTTCGGGCTCAACGCTGATAACTTTGCCTTGAACGATGATGTCCGCCCGCTGTGTGAGATAGGACAGATCGACAGGCATTGTCATGGGCTGCGCCTGGAGCGGTCGGAAAGCAGATAGGGACAGAAGAAGCGCTATTGAGGCAAATGTCGGATTGCGCCAAATAATATTTTTCATAGGTTTCCTTACGGGGAATTAGGCGCCCCTAACGAAAAAATGGTTCATCGATAATTGTTAATTAATTGTAAATAATAATTTATTCTATGATAGCTGAATATTCCTGTCCAGCCGTCATCTTGTTGCATATAGTTGCAATTAACATGACTACTGACGGCTATCGACTGACGAATGACGACTGTAGTATGCTTTCTCTTTAGCTTTGGAGTCGCAATGCGCGTTGAATTCGGACTGGCATTCCTGGTTGTGGCGTGTTTGTGTCTTTGTTGCACCTGCAGTCCGGGGAATTCCTCTGAAAGCGTTTCGTTGAGCGGTGAAAAAGCCATGGAACATGTGCGTGCGCAAGTCGCTTTCGGACCGCGTCCGCCAGGTTCTCGTCAGGCGCAAAAATGTCGAGAGTACATAACGCAACAATTGCGCAGTTACGGGTGCCAGATAGAACAGGATGCTTTTATTGCTGAAACGCCTAATGGCCCGATCCCAATGCATAATCTCATTGCCAGAAAGGGAAGTGGAAAAAAGCGCGTCATCGTTCTGGCCAGCCATTACGATACCAAGCTGATGGAAGGAAAAATATTTGTCGGCGCCAATGACGGCGCCAGCAGTACTGGTTTATTGATTGAATTAGCAAGAGTATTGGTTCAGAGAAAAGATGACGTGGATTATTGGTTTATTTTTCTGGATGGCGAGGAGGCTTTCGTAGATTGGACCAATTTCGACAGCACCTACGGAAGCCGGCATCTGGCTAAAAAATGGAAGAATGAGGGCGTGGCGCAAAAAATCAATGCTCTAATTGTGCTCGACATGATCGGAGACAAGAATCTGGATATAATCTACGAAACCAATTCCACCCGGCGTTTAATGGATTTGGTTTGGAATACGGCCGCCAACCTTGGACTCGCATCGATGCTTTCCAGCGCCCAAGCTCCGATAGAGGACGATCATATCCCATTTCTTGACATAAACATCCCCTGCGTCGATATCATTGATTTAAATTATGGACCCGAAAATTCATATTGGCACACGGCTGAAGATACGCTGGACAAACTAAGTTCTCAGAGCCTGGAAAAAGTTGGCAGGCTGGTTCTGGCCATGCTTCCATCTCTTCAGAAAAACCAATGAGGAACCTTGCTTAATTCCCTTATCTCCATTGAAGGCCGACGACAGACCACTCTTATTCATCCTCAAGCGATTCTCGGAAGTCGCATTTTTCATTATTGCAGAAACGGGAGGTCCCGGATTTTTTTGTGGTTTTGATCAGAGTGAATGTTGCGCCGCATAGCGGACAAGGTTCAACAACCGGCTTGTTCCAGAGAACGAAATCGCAGTCCGGATAATTGGAGCAACCGTAAAATGTTTTTCCCCGCCGAGACTTTCTTTCTACGATTTCCCCGGCGCAACCTTCTTTAGCGCAAGCAACGCCGGTAGTTTTTAATTTAATATATTTGCAGTCCGGATAATTGCTGCAAGCGGTATATTCACCATAGCGGCCATGTTTGATCGCAAGTTTTTTACTGCAAACGGGACAGTCTTCTTCCAGCGGTACGTCCTGTTTGACAGTCAGGTTTTCCGCCGATTTAACAATTTTTTTAGTATTGCGGCATTCGGGATATCCCGAACAAGCCATGAATTCGCCAAATCGCCCTCGCTTGAGGACCATAGGCTTGCCGCACTTTTCACATAGCAATTCTTCATCAGTATTATCCGAGCTGTCCGGATTGCCGGCCTTGGGAATTTCCCTGGTATTTTTGCACTCGGGATATGCCGAGCATGCCATAAAACGACCGAATTTCCCCCATTTGATAACCATCCTGCTGCCGCATTTATCGCATACCTCGTCAGTTTCAACGGCTTCGGTTTTGATGTCCCGCATTTCTTTTTTTGCTACTTCCAGGTGTTTGGCAAAACGGTCATAGAAATCGCGCATGGCATTCTGCCAAAGCTCGCGGCCCGATTCGATCCGATCGAGGTGGTCTTCCATGCGAGCTGTGTACTCGTAGTCGAAAAGCTCCTGAAAACTTGCGACCAGAAGTTCCAGAACAATCTCTCCTGTCTCGGTGGGGTAGAATTTGCCATCATGCTTGTCGACATACTCTCTATCCTGGATTGTGCTTAAAATAGTGGCATAGGTGCTGGGGCGTCCAATCCCTTTTGATTCCAGAGCCTTGACTAATGAAGCTTCATTGTATCGAGCCGGCGGTTGAGTGAAATGCTGATCCGGCGACAAGTCCTTCAGGATTAGAGTTTCGCCTTCTTGGGTTTCAGGCAGGAGCGCTTCTACTCCATCCTGATTCAAACTTTCTTCGGATTTTGATTCTTGATAAACGGCAAGGAATCCGCTGAATTTAGTGATCGATCCGGTCGCCCTGAATTCGATTCTTCCGGCGGCGATATCTATATCGGTTTGATCAAATAAAGCCGGATTCATTTGCGAAGCGACGAAACGGTTCCAGATCAGGGAATATAATTTCCAAAGATCAGGTTCCAGTTCGTTCTTGAGTCTCTCGGGCGTTCGTTCAACGGAGGTGGGACGGATGGCCTCATGAGCGTCTTGAGCCGTTTTTTTCGACTTATAATAAATCGGATGATGGGGAAGATAGGGTTCTCCGAAATCGCGTTGAATTAAAGCTCGCACCTCCTGCAGTGCGTTTTCGGACACTCTGCTGGAATCCGTGCGCATGTATGTAATGAGACCAACCGCTCCTTCTTGACCTATTTCGATTCCCTCATAAAGCTTTTGAGCGAGAACCATGGTTCTCTTGACAGAGTAGTTGAGTTTACGGGCGGCTTCCTGCTGGAGTTTGCTGGTGATAAAGGGTGGCACCGGGTACTTCTTTTTTTCGCGCCGATTTATCTTTTGAACAATGAAAGGCGTGTGTCGCAGCTCTTCAACGATGGCCCCGGTTGTTTCGCCATTCGCTACATCCCATTTCTTCCCATCCAACAAACGCGCTTTTGCTGTGAACTCAGGCGGAGAGGTTGCAGCCAACCGCGCTGCCAAGGACCAGTATTCTTCGGATTTAAAGGCGCGTATCTCCTGCTCTCTTTCAACAATCAGTCGGAGTGCGACGGTCTGAACGCGGCCGGCCGAAAGACCTCGCCGGACTTTATCCCAAAGCAGGGGGCTTATTTTGTATCCGACCAGGCGGTCTAATACGCGGCGCGTCAATTGTGCATTCACTTTATTTTGATTGATGCGCCCCGGTTTCTTGAATGCTTCTTCGATCGCATTCTTGGTTATTTCATGGAATAAGACTCTATAAATATTACGGGATTTACCGGCCAGTTCTTCATAGAGATGTTGACAGATTGCTTCCCCTTCACGATCAGGGTCAGCCGCCAGATAAACATCAGTGATCCCTTTGGCCGCCGCTCGCAATTCTTTGACAATCTTGGTTTTTGCGGGAATTATTGCGTAATGCGGCGTAAAGTCGTCATCAACATCGACGCCTAGTTTGCTTTTAGGCAAATCTTTAATATGACCGACAGACGCCTTGACAATAAAATTCTTGCCAAGATATTTGCCGATCGTTTTTGCCTTAGCCGGAGATTCAACTACTACCAGTGATTTAGCCATAAAGCGCGCAAACTATAACAAGCCTGACGAAAAAGCCAAGCAAAATATATTTCAGATGATTTGCCCGAGGGTCATTAGGGAGTTATTTTCTGGTCCTTATATAAAGATTTCCAGGCAGTTGGCGAATCCAGCCGCCGGTTTCAAGTTTTAATAATAAATTGCTCAACAGCGGCATTTCGAGACCGCTGTTTTTATAAAGCTTATCAAATTGTGTCGCCTCATCCTGCTTCAGCCACTGTAACAAATTCAATTCATCTTCGGATAGCAGTTCTAAATCAGGCGCGCTGGGCTTGGCGTCTTCTTTAGAAAAGATATCCTGTCTAAGCCCAGAGGGCAATTCCTCGACTACGTCACGCCAGGATTGGACGAGTTTGGCTCCCTGTTTTATCAGGTAATTGGGGCCAAAGCTTTGGGGAGATGTTAGATTGCCCGGAATTGCCAGCAGTTCACGGTTTTGCTCCATTGCGAGTCTCGCAGTAATCAAGGAGCCACTATATTCACGGGCTTCAATAATGAGCGTTCCCAATGAAAGACCGCTTATTATCCGATTCCTGACAGGGAAGTTCTGTGGCGTCGGAGAAGTTCCTGGAGGGAATTCTGATATCAGCAGGCCCTTTTCCAAAATTCTTTGCGTGAGCTGTTTGTGTTCTTTCGGATAGACAATATCGATCCCGCAACCAAGGACTGCAATAGTTGTTCCGCCGCCTTCCAGGCAACCACGGTGGGAAGCCCCATCAATTCCTCGCGCCAGACCGCTTACAATGGTTAGCCCTCGGCTCGCCAGGTCCGATGCTATTCCTTGAGCCATTTGTAGACCATAAAGCGTTGGTTTTCTGGTTCCAACGATGGAGATGCATGGACTTGCAAGAATCTCCAGATGGCCTCGCGCATATAAAACAAGGGGGCGATCATATATCTCCTCCAGCAATGAAGGATATCCCGGATTCCCTCGAATCAGAAAATGACAGCCTTCCCGAATGCCCCAGTCAAAAATCTCTGCTGCGGTCGCTTGGAATGCGCGCGAGCGCAAAATATGGACTGTTTCGGCCGGAACTCCAAGTGATTGAAGATATGCATCCTCTTCCCGAAAGAGATTATAAATATTGGGATGGGTATTCCAGATCCTGATTTGAGTCAAAACGCCCACGCCAGGGAGCAGGGTTAATTCTATCGCAGCTTTTATCAAGGATTCATTGATGAGTTGCATGGCATTATCCGAAACGGGAAATTCTCTATTGAATCCGCAATGGTTACTGTTTCGGGAATAAGGACTTTATTTCGTAAAATTTCTTGTTTTTTGAATTTCGCAAGACGGGTGTGAACTAAGGGAAAACTTCTATTGGATTTCACCTTCCAGTTCGGCGTTCCAGTAGAAATAATCGCGCCATGCCTGAGGAGCTGTTTTTAATCCAATAGTGATGTGCAGCATTGCCGGGACCCATTCCGGCTCTTTGGGATGGCGTATTAGCCTCATTCCTGCTTCTTCTGGGGTGCAGCCTCCTTTTTTATGATTGCATTCAAAGCAGCATGTGACGATATTGTCCCAAGTCTTAGCCCCTTCCTTAACGATTGGGATGACATGGTCGAATGTGAGATTTTCAGTGGAGCATTTATTCCCGCAATATTGGCACGTATGATGATCCCGAGCAAAAATATTAGCCCTGCAAAATTTCACGTGTTGATAGCGTTTCCGGATTTTTACGTATTTTAAAAGGCGGAGAACGCTGGGCATTTTAATAGTGAAGCTTATGCTCCGGACTTCGCAGTCATACTCGGCCAAAACTTCCACTTTCCCTTGAAAAAGCAACGTCAGCGCCCGTTTCCAACTTACAATATTTAACGGTTCGTAGGTTGCGTTTAAAACCAGCGTATGTTCCATTGAACTACACTCGCAAAAATGAATAACGCCAGGCTTCTAGAGCGGTTGGACAACAATCAACTACTAATTTATGCATGCATAGGGCGCAAGCTTAAGTTATTCAAATATATCCAATTTTCCAAGTCAAGCGCGATCTGCAATTTCGTTGTAGTGCGCGGGTTATATAGTATTTAATGCTTATCATGAGAGAATAGTGCGTACGGAGATTTGAGGCTGCCGCCTTCTTGCGATTGACACAGAGCATCGGAATGGCGTGCGCTATGGAAGCGAGGTTCCAATGTCGGTTCTGCCGGGAATTGAGATGCTGTTAAAGAACCGGAAAGATTTAGTCCGGGGAAAGAGGCTCGGAGCAGTCGTCCATCCTGCGTCCATCCTTCCTAATTTACAACACACGGCGGATGCGCTATGCGGCGCCAAGGATTTGCGACTTGTCGCGCTTTTTGGCCCTCAACATGGAGCCAGGGGAGAGAAGCAGGACAATATGGTGGAATCTGTGTTTTATCGAGATCCAGGCACAGGCCTCCCGGTACACAGCTTATATGGTGAAACGCGTCGGCCTAATGAAGAAATGCTGGCAGACTTGGATATCCTTATTTTTGATCTTCAGGACGCTGGAACGCGCGTCTATACCTTTATCCATACCATGGCGTATTGCTTAGAGGAATGCGCTCGGTATGGGAAGAGCCTCATGATATTGGATAGACCGAATCCGATCAATGGCAGGCAGGTGGAAGGCAACCTGCTGAATTCCGAGTATCGATCTTTTGTGGGGCTTTACCCGATTCCAATGCGTCATGGAATGACCATTGGAGAAATGGCTCTTTTTATCAATGAAGAATTCAAAATCCATTGCGATCTTACTATTATCGAAATGGAGGGATGGAAACGCGATTATTGGTTCGATCAGACAGGACTGCCTTGGGTTCAGCCGTCTCCAAATCTGCCCACGCTGGATTCCGCCATTGTTTATCCAGGATCGGTTCTTCTGGAAGGGACTCTAATGTCCGAAGGCCGCGGAACAACAAGGCCATTCGAAATGATCGGAGCTCCCTATATTCAAAGCAGCCGATATGCCGAGAGTTTGAACTCGCTGAAATTGCCGGGAGTCCAATTCCGTCCGGCTTATTTTCAGCCCACATTTCAAAAATGGATGGGACAGATGTGCGGAGGGATTCAGATACACGTCAAAGAACGCAATGCCTTTGAGCCATTCCTGACAGGCATCGCGACAATCTCAGTTGCCTATGATCTTTACCGGGAATCCTTTAAGTGGCGACAGCCTCCTTACGAATATGAATATGATAAAATGCCTATCCAAATTCTATGTGGAGGCAAGGAAATCCCCGAAATGATAGAATCCGGAAAACCTCTGGATCAAATTAGACATAGCTGGCAGGATGATGTAGAAGGATTTCTATGTCGGAGGAGTCCATATCTTCTGTATTGATGAATATGTTAACATAAAGGACTTATGATCATAGGACTGACAGGTAAAAATGTATCCGGTAAAACTGCCGTTTCGGAATATCTCAAGAGTCGTGGATTTACTTGCTATTCTCTCTCGGATGCAATACGCGCCGAGATACATAAAAATGGGCAGGAGATTACGCGCGACATACTCATCAAAACCGGCAATGAGCTGCGCAGCAGGTTTGGCCCCGGCATTCTTGCTGAAAGAATATTGAGTCTTCTGGACGAGGATCACAATTATGTCGTCGATTCCATTCGCAATCCTTCGGAAGTGGAAGTTCTGAGGAGACGAAAGGATTTCACGCTTCTGGCTCTGGCCGCTGACCCGGGAACTCGATTTGAGCGCAGCCGGATTAGAGGAAGAGAATCTGCGGCTCAAACGCTCGAGCAGTTTCTTCAGGAAGAAACACGTGAACTTAGTTCCAATAATCCAGCCAATCAGCAGCTTCTGGCGACCTTGAGCGCCGCCGACGTAACGCTTATGAACAATGGGACCCTGGAGGAGTTGCATCGGAAGCTGGATGAGCTGCTGCCGCCGCTCATGAGCAATTTTAAGCGGCCGGGTTGGGATGAATATTTCATGAGCATTGCAAAAGTAGTTGCCATGAGGAGCAACTGCATTAAAAGAAAAGTGGCCGCAATTATCGTTAAAGACAAGAGAGTGATATCAACCGGGTATAACGGCACTCCTCGGGGGGCAAAAAACTGCAATGAGGGCGGTTGCCCACGCTGCAACAGCATGGCTTTAAGCGGAACTGCACTGGATGAATGTCTGTGCTGCCATGGAGAGGAGAATGCAATAACGCAGGCGGCCTATCATGGGACGGCTTTAAAGGGCGCAAGTCTCTATACCACTTTCGCTCCCTGCCTCCTTTGCACTAAGATGATCATAAACAGCGGCATTGTGGAAGTTGTTTATAATCAAGAATATCCTCTTAATGACCGGGCGCTGAATTTGCTTAATGAATGCGGTATTATTGTGCGCCAGCATCGGGTTTAGTTGCGGTGTGAGAATCCATTGGGAACAGAAACCGAGATCAAGATAAAGATTGAAGATCCTGAATCCTTTTGTCTCCAACTTCAGGCGTTCGGTCCAAGGGTTTTGTCCTTCAGGCATTTGGAAGACAATAACCTTTTAGATTTCCCAGATAAAAGGCTTCAGCTCAACCATTGTTTGATTCGAATCAGAAGCACGGATGGGCAAGGATTTCTTACCTACAAAGGTCCCCCGCGTCAGGAAGGCGTTTTTAAGGTTCGCGAGGAGTTGGAAACGAACATTGGAAATAGCGAGATTGCCCTCCAGGTGTTTGAGCGATTGGGAATGCGAGTTTGTTTCCGATACCAAAAATATCGATGCGAGTTTGCTGTCAATGATGTGGTTGTGGCGATGGACGAGACTCCTATAGGCGATTACGCCGAGTTCGAAGGCTCTGAGTCCGGGATAATGAATCTGGCGCGTAAAATGGGAATCGATGCATCTGAATTTCTACGTGCAAGCTATTATTCCCTGTATGTGGAATATTGTGAAAAAAAAGGCGAAATTCCAAAGTTCATGATTTTCTGAATGGGCTTATGCCAGCCACAGGGTTCTGTCCTTTATTGAGATCATCGTACAAGGTGGATTTCGGCAAGCCGGGCGCAGAAACAAAAGGAAAATGACAATGTCGTTTGCATATATTGAAAACATTGGCGCTCATGAGGGAGAGTCCGTGACCCTCCGTGGTTGGGTTTATAACAAGCGAAGCAGCGGGAAATTGCAATTTATCCAGTTGAGGGATGGAACCGGCGTAATCCAGTGTGTGGCGTTCAAGGGCAACTTTAGCCCGGAGCAGTTTGACGCTCTCGATAAAGCTACACAGGAATCCAGTATGGAGGTTCGCGGAAAAGTCCGCAAGGATAGCAGGTCTGCAGGGGGGTATGAATTAGATGTTGCAGGTTTTGAAATATTCCAGCTTGCGGAAAATTATCCCATTACGCCTAAAGAGCATGGAACGGCATTCCTCATGGAAAACCGACATCTCTGGCTCCGAAGTTCTCGACAGCACGCAATTTTAAAGATAAGGCATGAAGTCATTAAAGCCTGCAGAGATTACTTCGACGACCTTGGTTTTACCCTTATCGACACCCCGATATTCACTCCGAACGCCTGTGAAGGAACCACCACACTGTTTGAAACGGAGTATTTCGATCAAAAAGCTTATTTAACCCAAAGCGGACAGCTATACAACGAAGCGACTGCTGCGGCTTTTGGAAAGGTATATTGTTTTGGTCCCACTTTCCGCGCGGAAAAATCTAAAACGCGCAGACATTTGACGGAATTTTGGATGGTGGAGCCTGAGGTTTCCTATGCGAACCTCGAAGATACGATGCAACTTGCCGAAAGTCTCCTATGTTTCATTGTCGAACGAGTGCTGACCAAACGCAAGCCTCAGCTGGAAACGCTGGAGCGAAACGTTTCTGCGCTGGAGAAGATCTCTAGACCGTTTCCACGCCTGAGCTATGACGAGGCAGTGGCAAAATTGCAGGCGGCTGGCGCGGAAATCCAATGGGGCGGTGATTTTGGCGGCGGAGATGAGACCATGCTGTCCGAACAATATACATCTCCATTGATGATTCATCGGTATCCTTCCAAAGTGAAAGCGTTTTATATGCAACCCGATCCCACACGGCCGGAAGTGGCCATGTGCGTTGACATTCTTGCGCCGGAAGGATATGGCGAAATCATTGGCGGAGGACAGCGAATTCATGAGTACGGATTGCTGGTAAAACGCCTCCAAGAGCATAAACTTTCTGCTGAGCCCTTCCAATGGTATCTGGACCTTCGTAAATACGGAACCGTTCCTCACGCCGGTTTTGGAATGGGCATTGAGAGGGTTGTGACTTGGCTCTGCGGTTTGAGTCATTTGAGGGAAACCATTGCTTTTCCTCGTACGCTATACAGAATTTATCCGTAAGATGCTTTTAATAAGAATCGGCCTATCCGTTGACTTCAGATTGAAGCCGACGGGTTTGATGAGTTTGGTTTTTGAAACCATTATTATCGATTTGAAAATGTCGAAGACTTCGCCCACAATCCAGACTGCACAAAAAAGGTTTGATTTCTCTACCTCGCAATCGAGGCCCTTTCTTACCAATCTCCCCGCGCGCATTGACACTTATGAGGAAGGCGTAGCGCAATATTTCCATTGGCGAACGGGTTTGGATTACTACCTTGCCATGGACCAGATAGTGGACTTCGTCTTGGATACTGGGCGGATAAAGGTGTTGGACCTTCTAACCGATACGGCTTCATTCGCTTTAAAGTTGGCAGGACGAAAGGCGTTTGTCGGGCGCATCTATTCCTTTGATACCAATGTTACTTTGCTTGAACGCGCTAAGCAAAGGGCGACTCATCTCAATCTACATCGAACGATTGAATTCAAACAGTTCCAGGAACCGACATTTCCGGTTTCAGATAATTATTGTGATCTTGCATTTTCATTTTTCGACCTGCACCGTCATCCCGCCGAGAAATATTTAGCGGAAGTTATGCGCATACTATCGGTCGATGGGCACATGATCATTGCGGATATGCTGGAGCCGAAATCAGCTAGAAATAGACCCTCCTCGATATTGAAACGACTTCACCTCCGATACATACAAAAAAACCGGGTTGAAGCCCGTGCGATGTACTACGATCGAGAGGAGATAATCGAATTGTTGTTTCGAGCAGGTTTCAGACAGATTATTATCCAGGGTTTGAATATTCCGACGTCGCCTTATTCCGGAGTTTTCAGCCTCATTGCCGCCACTAAATGAAATTATTTTTTAAGGAGCGAATATGAAAGGCCGGCGAAAATTATTAGCCATTATTTTCCTGGCGTTTGTTTTACCGGCGTTGGGCGGCGTTTTTAAAACATATCGCATCAAGAAAGTTGGGAAATCGCCGAATTTTATCGGGCTGAATCCGACAAATGGAAAGCTTTATGCTACATCCTATGGATCCGATTCATTCCTGGAAATCGATCTGAACAAGAAAATGGTGACTAAAAGCCTGCCGGTCGGATTGAAGCCGCTTGGATTTGCTTTGGCCGACAGGGGGAAAACAGCGCTGATTGCTTGCAAGGATTCAGGAAGCGTCACGTTTGTAGACCTGGAAAAATTCCGAATTGACGATGAGATCAAGGTTGGAGGATATCCCAACGCTGTTGTGATAAGCCCACTGGGATATCGCGCCTATGTTACAAATTATGGGCGGAGCAAAGAAGGGCTGTTTCATATAATCGATCTGCGCACGCGCACTTTGACGGCAACGATGAAAGTTGGGCCAGTTCCTTTTGGCATGGCAGTCTCTCCTTTGACGGAGATGGTTTTTGTTGTGATGAGCGGAAACAATGAAGTTTGGGTTATTGATCCCGACGGGCAACGGGTAGTTCAGAAGATTGCTGTCGGAGAGGCTCCCGATGGGATTGCTATTACTCCAGACGGCAAGCGGGCTTTTGTCGCCAACAGCCAGACCAATGATTTATCGGTTATTGACGCTCAGCTCATGAAAGTGCTGATTACCATCCCGATTGGAAAGGGGCCATTCGGAGTGGCCATCAGTGCGGACGGGAAAAGAGCGTTTGTAGTCAATACCGGCTCAAAAAATGTTTCTATTGTGCCCGTGGATCTAAGCAGTTTGGATTTCGATACTTTCGCTGTGGATCGGGGACCTACCGATGTAAAAGTCGGACAGGACAACCGCACTGTCTATGTCGTCAACGAGTTGTCAAATTCGATTGTTATAACGGAAGTTCCGTAAAAATGCGCCGGTGTTCCCAGGTGCGTCAATGTGCATGGAGGCGGCCCGTCACCGTTTGCTTTCCATAAACCAGTCTGCAAAAAGCTGAATCCCTTCTTTTATGGGACGTTTGGGATTGTAACCCAAAATGCGTTTGGCGCGGCTTATGTCCGCGTAGGTGACACTCATATCTCCCGGCTGATCGGGTAAAAAGCGTCGACGAGCTTTAATACCCAAAGCGTTTTCGAGATGCTCCACGAGTTCCAACAGGGTAGTGGTCTGTGACTCGCCCAGGTTGATTATTTCGAAAGAAGGATTCGTTTCTATCGCGGCAAGAATGCCTGAGACGATGTCCTCAACATAGGTGTAATCGCGGCGGGAATCGCCCTTCCCGAAAAGCTGGATTTCTTTGTCTTCATACATTAGCTGAGCAAATTTGTGAATTGCCATTTCCGGGCGCTGGCGTGGGCCATAAACGGTAAAAAACCGAAGACAGGTAATCGGCATGGAATAATTGTGGGCAAAGGTATAGCAGATCAGTTCCCCTGCTCTTTTGGTAGCCGCATAGGGCGATACGGGTTTGTCTACGGGATCTTCTTCGGAGAAGGGAGTTTTTGTATTGCCGCCATAGACGGATGAGGAGGATCCAAAAATGAAAGACCGGATGGAATAGTCCCTGGCGCACTCCAACAAATTAACGGTTCCGGTCACATTAACCGAAGCATATATTTCCGGTTTTTCCAGAGATGGACGCACTCCCGCCCATGCGGCAAGGTGGACGATGATTTCAGGCCGATCATTCTCAAAAACTTGCTTCAGTTTGATTCTGTCAAGAATGTCCACTGTGTGGACCGGCCCGCATCCCAGGTTTTTCAAGTCCTGTATGTTCTTTCGTTTTAGTTCCGGATTATAAAAATCATTGAAATTATCCAGCAAGCTTACGCTCCACCCCTTTTTGATTAGGGCTGTCGCCAGATGGTGTGCAATAAATCCAGCTCCGCCGGTAATAAGAACTTTCATAGGCATTCTCCTGGAACATCAGGTTGGCGTCATTAAATGTTACTCCGCTAAACTAACTGAAAACAGTTCGGGAGTCAACGACGCCTCCTGCGCGGATATTTACCAGCCAAGTTTCAAATGAGTTGCGGCCGCCAGCAGCGCTGGGATAGTATAAAGCCATGTTGCACGTGGGATTAACCGGGAATATTGCGTCCGGAAAGAGCCATGCCGCTCTGTTGTTCGCAGAACTTGGCGCTCACATCATTGATGCGGACGCCGTAGTCCATGAACTCCTCGCATCGCAAACCCGGACCTATGAAAAGATTGTCAACGCCTTTGGAAAACAGATCTTGCGTCCGGATGGATCTATCGACCGCCGGAATCTGGGTCAGGTGGTATTTTCCGATAGTGAAAAAAGGCAATTGCTGAACAGCATCACCCATCCGGATGTCGCCGCCGAAATCCTTAGGCGAATATTTGATTTGGAACAGCTCTACCCTAGCGGAATTGTGATTGTCGACGCCGCGCTTATGATTGAGACCGGCGGTTATAAGATGTATGACAAGCTGATCGTCGTCACCTGTGATCCCGTCCTGCAGATTTCTCGTTTGACCACTCGCGATCATTGGACGGCGGAAGAAGCCAGGGCGAGAATGGAATCCCAGATGGCCATCGAAGAGAAATTGAAGTTTGCGGATTATACCATCGATAATTCCGGCACTTTAAAACAAACCAGGGAACAAGTTGAAGCCATCTATCGAGATCTTCTGATTCAGGAATTAAACAAATAACCTCAAGAGCATGCCTTGGAATGCTTTCTGATTGCTATTGTTTTTGCGGTCTGCTATGAAAGATTTTTAAAATAATCTGTCGGAATTATTCCCGATGGATTTCAAAACCTCTTGTCAGAACGGAATTATGCTCAATTATATTTGGTTAATACCGGCTCTCCCGTTAACGGGGAGCGCTCTTATTGGCTTGTTGGGATTAGCCAAGCTGAGATGCAGCGGCGAGAAGCTGAATAAAAAGCTTGTTTCCGCAATAGCGTTGACTTCGGTAGGAGCGGCTTTTCTGTTCAGCCTCTTGATGGTTTATCAACTATTCGTTCTGCGTCACCAAGAGTCGTTTTCGCAGGATTTATTTGTTTGGTTCCGCGGTGGATCGCTGCAATGTACCGGCGGCGCCATGGCTGTATTTGAAGCCTCTTGGGGATTTCTGCTCGATCCGCTTTCGTCCGTGATGATCCTGACAGTGACCGGCGTTGGTTTTCTAATCCACATTTATTCGACCGGTTACATGTGGGAGGATACTGGTTATTACCGGTTTTTTTCCTATCTCAATCTGTTTATGTGCGCCATGCTGACGCTGGTCCTGGCGAACAACTACGTCATGATGTTCGTAGGTTGGGAAGGGGTGGGCCTCTGCTCCTATTTGCTGATCGGATTCTATTTCGACAAAAAGAGCGCAGGGGATGCGGGGAAGAAAGCTTTTATAGTGAACCGGATTGGGGACGCGGGATTTCTTTTGGGGATGATGCTTGTCTTCGTTCATTTCGGGACGCTGCGCTTTGAGGAAATTTTTTTCCAGGCGGCCGCCTTGCCGGTTCAACAAGGACACGATTACCTTTTCTGGGCGACGCTCTGTTTTTTCATAGGCGCTTGCGGAAAAAGCGCGCAGATTCCACTGTATGTCTGGCTCCCCGACGCCATGGAAGGACCGACGCCGGTTTCCGCTCTTATTCATGCCGCTACCATGGTTACCGCCGGAGTTTACATGGTCTGCCGCAGCAACGCACTTTATAGCCGGGCTCCTGAAGCCATGATGATTATAGCCGTCCTTGGATCATTGACGGCTATTTTCGCTGCGACAATTGGGTTTGCCCAGACAGATATTAAACGCGTTCTAGCCTATTCGACGGTGAGTCAACTGGGCTACATGTTTGCCGCACTTGGAGTGGGCGCTTTCGCAGGTGGAATTTTCCATCTCATGACGCATGCTTTTTTTAAAGCGCTTCTTTTTCTAGGCGCCGGATCCGTAATTATGGCGATGCATCATGAGCAGGACATGATGAAAATGGGCGGGCTAAGAAAACGCCTGCCATGGACCTATCGAACCATGCTGATAGGAACGATTGCCATTTCGGGAATTCCGCCGTTGGCTGGATTTTTCAGCAAGGATGAGATTCTTTGGCGCGCATGGAGCAACGGCCATCCAGTGATCTGGCTGGTTCTGTGGCTGGGAGCCGGGATGACGGCCTTTTACATGTTCCGGCTGCTGTTCCTGACATTCTGGGGCAAGGAACGAATGGATGAGCCTACAAAACAACAAATCAGAGAATCTCCGAAGAGCTTAGTCTATCCTCTGGCGATTCTTGCTGTCCTTTCTGCGATTGGAGGCTTCCTAGGGCTTCCCGGATGGACCGGCTTATCTAATAAATTCGAGCATTTTCTGGAATCGGTCATGAGAACGCCAGAACGCGCCGAACCTGTTGCTTTTATGCCGGGGCAGGAGTTTATTTTTACGGTTTTATCGGTAATGATTTCTATGATCGGCATTTATCTGGCTTATAGATTTTATGTGGTGCGACCTGGAACAGCAGACCGGATTACGGCAAGAATCAAGGGATTTTACAATCTGGTTTATCACAAGTACTTCGTTGACGAATTGTATGATGCGGTTTTCGTCAACCGTGTCAAAAACCTTGGGAACGCTTGTTTTTTTCTGGATTCCAAGCTTGTGGACGGTTTGGTTGACCTGACCGCGACCTTAACGCGCAGGACTGCGAATCTCTCACGATTGTTCGATGAAAAATTGGTAGATGGGCTTGTGAACCTGGCAGGGAGCCTCCATATGAAGCTGAACCGGCTTTTTACCTCTTTTCAAACAGGCTTGGTTCAGCGTTATGCTTTGGCGGCCGTTTTGGGGATTGTGATTTTTATTCTGATTTACTACAAAGGCCTTCTGACTTTCTGATCGGCGGGTTTATTTGAGGAGTTGGGTCGATGGATTATTTCATGAACAACATTCTGAACATAGTCTGCTTTCTTCCGTTGGTTGGAATGATAGTGATTATGCTCATGAAGCGGGAAAATGAGAATGCGATTCGATGGATCGCAAATATCACCGCAGGGATAGGTTTCATCGTTTCCATTCCGCTCCTCACAGCCTTTGACAATCCTCGATACATCAGCTCGAACGGATTTCGGTTTGTGTATGAACGCTCCTGGATACCGCAGATTGGCGCGGATTACCGATTGGGAATCGACGGTATCAGCATGCTTCTGGTTTTGTTGACGACTCTCCTGGGATCTATCGCAATTCTTTCTTCCTGGACGGCTATCAAGGATCGGGTTAAGGAATATTACGCTTTCATGCTGCTTTTGCAGACGGGAATGCTTGGCGTTTTCATGTCTCTCGATTTTCTCGTTTTTTATGTGTTTTGGGAAGTTATGTTGGTTCCCATGTACTTTCTGATCGGCGTCTGGGGCGGACCAAGAAAGCTATACGCCGCAATAAAGTTTTTCTTATATACCCTGGCTGGATCTGTAGTCATGCTGGTTGGCATACTGGCGATTTACTTTTATCAGCATGACGCCGTCGGAATATATTCTTTTGACATTCTTGCGTTTCAAAAAATCGGATTTCCCGTCGATCTTCAATTATGGGTGTTTTTCGCCTTCTTTATAGGATTTGCGATCAAAGTCCCAATGTTCCCGTTTCATACCTGGCTGCCGGACGCTCATGTGGAAGCTCCTACCGCCGGCTCCGTAATTCTGGCAGGCGTTCTGTTGAAGATGGGGACGTACGGATTCGTGCGGTTTTCGCTCCCGATGTTTCCATGGGCGACGATGTATTTTATCAAGCCGCTGTTAGTTCTTTGTCTTATAGGGATTATCTATGGCGGTCTTGTAGCCATGATGCAGAAGGATATGAAATCGCTCGTTGCATACAGCTCCGTCAGCCATCTGGGATTTGTAATGCTGGGAGTTTTTGCGGCGACCCCTGTGGCGTTGCAGGGCGGAGTTCTGCAGATGATCAATCATGGAATCTCAACCGGGGCTCTCTTTTTGATTGTTGGCGTTATTTATGAGCGCAGACATACGCGCCTGATTTCGGAATATGGCGGATTGAGCCATATCATGCCGGTTTATGCAACCGTCTTTCTTGTCATGACTCTCAGTTCCATCGGGATGCCTGGATTAAACGGTTTCATTGGCGAATTATTCATTCTGCAAGGGACTTTTGCTGCGCCGGGACTCTGGATTTATGCCGCGCTTGCCGTTATCGGAATCGTGTTGGGCGCTGCCTATATGCTTTGGCTATACCAGAGGGTGATGTTCGGCAAACTGGAAAATCCTTTGAACAAAGCGTTGCCGGATTTGAATATGAGGGAACTGGCTACATTGGTTCCTTTGATTATTCTGGCTTTCTGGATTGGCGTCCATCCTACATTCTTTACCAAATATCTCGATGAACCCGTCAATGCGATTGTAGCGCGCGTGCGCGTGGATTATTTCAAAACGAAAGATGTTCACGGCCCGCAGATTCCTGCCCCTGCTCAATCGTCGGCGAGGAAATAAAATTTAACCGCGGTTCAAAAAATAGGGACGCTACCCTGTTTTTGAGTAGAGTCCCTTTTTTGACTGACAACGGACAACTGATTTTTTAGACCAGCGCGCCGGCTTCCGGCGAGACGCCGTTCGGATCGATCGCTTTACGGATCTTGCTCCACCATTGATGATAGTTGGACAGACCCGGACCGATTTCTTCGGCCGGACTCATCAACGACGCAAAATAGCGTTCATTGAAAGCCCTGGCGCTTTGCTCTTTATTCCAGGCCTCGACGGCTGCTTTGGCTTCCAGGTTCTGAGGATCGAATTTGCAGAATATCTCGGTTTTGCCGAGATGCCCTTGTTCGACGCCCCATCCGAAAAATGCTCCACCATCGTCCACGATGAGGCCTTTCTTGATCAAGGGTTCCTTCGCTTTACCGGCGCCGATAGCCCATCGGATAGTCAAATCGCGCTGGCCCATTACAGGAATGGAATTGAAAGCTCCTCCCGCGCGGAATGTTTCCCGGATTGAAGCCGAAACCCGAATACATTGGCAAATCAGGATTCCTTCAATCCTCGGATCTTCCACAGACTTTAACGACTTCCCGTCGTTTTCCTGGATGATCTGTTGCAGAACGTGTTTTTTGTATTCAAAATCCACAGAAGAATTCCCGGCTATTATTATAAAGAATCCTGGGCCTTGAACTTCCTTGTTCATGCGTTTGAAGGTTTCTTCCTCTTCTTCATTGCTTGTTGTGATATTTGCAGCCACCATCGATATGTTGAAACCCATGAGTTCGAAAGCAATCTCGTTTTCCCCAAGCTTTATTTCTGCCTGCCACATCTTCTCGACGGAAGGGAAGCTGTAATAACGCGCCATCATGTTGGTCGGTATTTCACTAAGAGAATAGTTGGGCGATATTCCCTGGACAGGAAATTGGGATGGTCCGGGCCAGTGATAAACTTTCAGGGCCGCTTTGGTAAATACTCCGGGGGTGACGCCCGGGGGCACAGCGCTAGTCAGAATGCTTCTAATGGATGGACCAGGGCCGTCGCCGCAGAACCATTCGTCCGAAGATCCTAGCGAACCCGACCGAACTAAATCTCCCTCGGGGGTGACCCATTCTATGGCCAGGTGGTTTCTATCATCGCCACTGGTGGACTGATCGAGATGCCCGTGTCCTCTCAACATGGCGGAGCAGTTGCTTCCGGCTCCTTTGACATTGCAGTGCAAGCCCCTCTTCATCAACTCCGCCTGGAGTTGTGCGGAAGTTACATAGGGTTCCACCACGGCGTACATATTTTTTTCATTTATTTCAATAATGCGGTTCATTCTTCTCAGATCCAGATAGAGGATTCCCGGCGGGAATGTGCCCGTCCAGCCGGTGCATACAGGCCTGAATTTTATATTGCGCTTATTGCACAACCGCACTATCGCTTGAACTTCAGCTGTGTTTTTGGGAAGGATAACCGCTGCAAACTCAGTCGAATGATAAGAAGGCATGATCCCAGGGTCATTGCAGATATTTTCCTTTCCTACTACATCTTCGAAAGCAGAATATACATCATTGCTCAGAGCCATGATCGGTCGCCTCCTTAATTGATTGCTTGTTCGACAAGTTCGACAATATCGTAAACTTTCAAGTTTCCGCCGCTTTCAGCGATTGCTTCCTTGAAGGTCCCCTCGCACCAGGGACACGCGGTGACCATCGCCTCGGCTCCGGTAGATTTGGCTTCCTCTATTCTTTCCAGCGCCGTCCATCGGGCGAACTCCGGGTTGGATTCATGAACGCCGCCCCCGGCGCCGCAGCACCAGGAATATTCCTTGATTCGGGTCATCTCGGTGAGTTTTATCCCGGGGATGCTATTCAGAATGCGTCTTGGAGGCTCGTAAACGCCAAAAGCGCCACGACGATAGGTCTTCGGAGGATCGAAAACAAATCTGTCGCCGGGTATTTTTTTCCCTTTCCAGTGAATCCATGGTTCGCCCAGCCTGCCCAAGCGGCAGGGATCGTGATAGGTTATGGAAAGATCGACCTTGTTCCGCAGCTTCAGACTGCCGTCCTTTATCAGGGCGTCTATGTATTCCGAGATATGAAGCACTTCAAGATCGCCTTTCAATCCGTGCTTGTCGTAGAGCACTTTGAAGGCCTGGTATCCGTCGGCGCAACCGGTGACGACCTTCTTGACGCCCGCCTTCTTGATGAGAGCCATATTTTTTTGAGCCTGGTTAAGAAAATCATTCCTATAGCCCATTTGATAGGCTCGTCCGCCGCAGCACGTTTCAGCGTCGCCGGCGATCCCAAAATTCACGCCGGCCGCCTGCAATATCTTGACTGTGGCTCTGGCCAATTTCTGCATTTTTTTGTCATAACTCATCAGACATCCGACGTGAAAGAGAACGTCAACTTTTTCATTGGTTGCGTCTTTCAGGTCCAAGCCGGAAGCCCAATCGCCTCTTCTGCCTGTTGGCGCAATCATGGAACCTTGTTTCCTGAGGCTTGCCACTGCGGAATCAAGAGCAGGATTGGTTTTGCCGTCTTCAACGCACTTGATCCTGAACTCATGAATCGGCTCCAGGACCTCCATATCCATCGCATAATTGCAGGAAACGCCGCAGGCGCCGCAAAGCTGGCAGTTGTAGACTATGTCGAGCAGCTTGTCTGTATAGTTGAAGCCCTCCCGCAACAGAACGGCTCCTATATTCAGACGGCCGCCGCCTGAGTAACTGTGAAAATTAAATTTTGATATGCTGGGGCATACGTTTGCGTAATCAAATCCGGCGACTTTTTGCAAAGGTATAAATTTGCATGCTGAACACCGGCAACACATATCCATATCGCCTCGATACTGATCCAGACCCATACGTAAAACCTCCTATATTCATAAGGCTAAGCCGCCCTTTTAAAAGCAAACTTTTCCCGGATTCATAATGTTGTTCGGATCAAAGATCTTTTTAAATTTCTTAAGCACCGCAACAGTGGCTGCATCGCGATTAAGAATCATCCCCGCATTTTCACCGTAAGGCCTTGAAAAGAACGCGCCCTTTGCTGCTAAACCCTTGGTGGCTGAAGCGGATAATCTTTTAACTCGATTAGACTCTCCCGGATTGCCGGGATCATAGAAGAGAGTAAATTCACAATGGCATCCGGCGCCTTGAATAATAGGTTGTATGTAAACGCCCGTATCCAAAGCAGGGTAGCCGGCTTCGGCCGCCAGGTCGTTGAATGTTTCGATTTGGCCTTCAATTTTGTCGTTTATCGTCAAAAAGAACACATCCTGGCAAGCGCCTTTGAATCGAAGCTTCCAATAGGGATCTTCGGAGGGTTTCTTTACTGCTTTCCATATTTGATGGGCTGAAATTCCGCCGGTTGCTTTTGCAGCTTCCACTCCCAATCGCTGAGTTATGTTCGTGATATCTTGAACATAGGAGCGGACTCTTTCTTCCGGAAAATATTCATAGCCGGCTACAGTATAGAAAAGGGTCCATGTTGGCAGGGCATTCCTAAGGGTTTGATAATCTGTCGGCCATTTTTGTGCAAATATGGCCGCAAGATTGGTTCTATTGAGAATAAAGCACTCGTTAACCATCCGAAGCCGAATCAACCAGGATGTGAGTTCAACCAGAGTGTCAAGTTTAGAGGAGCCAACCACAAAGGGTTCTTCAAGACTGGGAAGTATCTCGCATCTCAAAGACGCCCAGGAAACAATGCCTATTGTTCCTTGAGAGCCCTGGATAAGCCTATGCAAGGAAGCGATCCCCGGTCCATAAGGCGCTTTTTGCAAGCCTCCAACAGACCATTGTTCTTCAATCGTGCCAGGTCCTGCCGCTTGTCCGGTTCTGAACTCGTCGCCAGTCCCAAAAAAGATGCCGGCGCAAGCTAATGGGTCCGAATTGTCCCATTGATACTTGGGCATGATAACAGGCTCTCTCTCAAGCATGCTTCCCACGACAGATTTTGATTTCCTCGGCAATAGAGGCATGTTGAGCCGAAGCCCTTCTTTTTCCACTGCAGGTATCAACTCATCAAATGTGACGCCCGGTTCAACCATGGCAACCCTGCGTGGTCGATCAACAAAGATGATTTTCTTCATCGCGCTAAGATCAACAATGATGGATCCACCCGTTCCGGGAACGGTGTCTCCACGAAAATGTGGAGCCCCCGAACTCACCGGAACTAAAGGGACCTGAGATTCATTGGCCAGTTTTATTAGCTGCTGGATCGCCTGGCCGGTTTTTGGTTTCACCACATATCTGGGCCTGATCGAATTAATAAAACTAATATCGCTGGCATAGGAATCCAAAGTGGCGGAATCCTGGATTGCTTGTCCAGAGCCTACGATTTGCGTCAATTTTTCTGTTGTTATCATTTTTTCCTCTTTGGCTAAAAATGAAGAACAAATAACTACCGATGTGCGACTTGGTTTTGATTTACCCTCATATTATAGAGCACGCCTCTTATAGCATGAAACCAAGAGGGTTCCCAGCTCAGATTTCACGGTGCGGAACAAAAAAAGGGTTCAGAGCTTCTTAGCGGAAACCCTGAACCCTGAACTCCAAACAATGAACTTCTGTTATTGGATTACTTCCAATGCTTAATTTTTTCCATGACTTTTTGCTCGTCTTTTAACCAAGTCGGACAACGGCTCGCGTCATGGCATGTAACACAATCGGTTATTTTAGGTTTTTGTGCGGCCGGTTTCATGTCGGTCAGGTGTTGTTTCCTGAATCCATGGCACGATTCGCATTGAACGTTAACCAATTCCATCTGCTGCAATTTCATCGAGAAACCATCCGGCTTCTCATAACGAGTGGTATGGCAGGAAAGACATTTCGGATCGAAATTTTTAGATTTCTTGACCAGGGTGTCATAAGCTTTGGCATGGTCCGTTGTTTTCCATTTGGCTACTTGCTCAGAATGGCACGCTTCACAAGCTGCAAGGCTTAGTTTGACATCCGCTTTCGGAGCAGCTCCACTGGCATCCCCGCCGTAAATCTCGGCTACGTCGTCATTATACTTCACTATTCTGGCTTTAACCTTGGGATCGTCGGCGACATCGTCGCCAAGGGGAAACAAGGTGTTTTTCCAGGTTTTTGTTGCGTCCAGGGTTACTTCCATCATTCCCTGATATTGACCTTTTTCGCCGGCCTGGACGATTAAGGTTTTTTCGGCTTCGTTCGGATCGGGGGTTTTTTGTTTATCATGTCCGCCGACCACCAGATCGATTCCGGGAACCCTTCTGGCAATAACCCAATCGCGATTGGTTCCTTGATGGGTTAAGGCGACCACATAATCGACTTTGCCGGAAAACTCTTTCATGACTGCGGCAGCGGCAGTCAAAGGATCGGTTATGCTTGCAGCGCCTTTGGTAATTTCCTTTACCTTATCAGGCATTTCGCCGGTATCTCCGATTATCCCAAAAATTCCGACTTTCTTGCCGTTAACAATTTTAATGACAGAGCGTTTGAAAATAGGGAGGTTTTTACTATCGACAAGGTTGGCGCATACAAACGGAAATTTATATTTTGTCTCCAGGGACTTGAGAAAATTTATTCCCAGAACAAGATCCAAATCGCCCACACCCACAGCGTCAATACCCAAACCGCTGAAAACTTCTGCTATAAGCTCCGCCTTAAGTTTGGCGGTTTTCATGATGGATTCGGGCAGTTCTTCATCTTCATTAAGGATGTCGCCTGAATCGACCAGCACCAATCCGCCATGATTTTTTTTGTACTGTTCAAGGTAAGTTGCTTTTTTATACAGCCCGCCGAGCTGCGCGCCAGTGTCAGCTCAGCCACAGGGTTCCATATACCCCAGAAGATTACTGCTATAAGCTATCGTTATCTTAGGCGCATCCGCGGCGCGGGAGCTTTCAGTGGAAACACTGATCGAAACAAGAAGAGCAGCGCCTAATACTAAAAACAAGCAAAAAACTTTCTTCATCCTAACCTCCTGAGGGTCGTTGAGCATGAGCTGAAATTCCCTCTAACCAAAATAAACATTAGACTGTTTATTCTAACATCCCGCACTGTTTTTCTCATCAGTGAAAAAGCAGTTTTCAGTTGTCTGTCGCCGGCAGTCAGTTTTCAGGGCATTTTAAAAAAAATGAATAAATCAATATCCGCCGATTTTTACTATTAATAGCCCCGGCAAGGTTTTACTGAAGACTGACTACTGCTTTTCATTGTGTGGAGGCGCAAGGTGTGATATTTATGGAAGTTCTTTCTGGACTATATAACAAGGAAGGTATTGTGGGCACAAACAAGCTTACACGCAAGGAAATATTATCAGAAGATCCAGTGCACGAAACTTTAGTTTCGTTGGTTGATTATTTCAAAAATAACGGCCGAATGATTGGAATTATTATCGCCGCTGTCATAGTGCTTTTGATTGGAACTTACTTCGGGCTGCAAATGCTTGAAAATAGGGAACTAAAAGCTCAACAACAACTCGGTTACGGGATAGAGCTTTTTCATGCCCAGATTGCGCCGGACGCTTCAAACGACCCATACAGTAGGGGGCCGATTCCGGTTTTTAAAAGTGAGACTGCGAAATATGAGGCTGCAGCGAAAGAGTTCTCTTCCCTGGCGTCGAATTATGGCAATTCGAAAGTGAAAACAATAGCCCGTTATTATCTGGGCCTGACACAACTTCATCTGGGCCGGAAGAAAGAGGCAATTCAGAATCTTGAGTCGGTTGCAGCAAGTTCCAGGAATCGAGATGTCAGTTTTTTTGCGAAAAAGGTATTAGCTGGGGATGAAGCTGCCTCAAAAAACTACAAGCGAGCCGCAGAAATCCTTGATGGAATGATTAAAGATCCTAAATGCCCCATTCCCAAAGAAGAACTGGGCATAGAACTATCTCACGTCCTGATCGCTCAAGGAAAAAGAAACGAAGCCATTAAGGTATTGAGCGACTTGAGTGTTTCTAATTCGCAAGGGCCTGCTTTCAGCAGTCTTAAACAGCAGGTAGCTGCAGAATTGGAAAAACTTCAGAAAGGATCGAACTAGTAGGTTTATCCATAAGGATCTATTGAGCCTTTATCGTCGTCATAGCACGTAAGTGCTTGTAATCTCCAGGCTTTATCCTTGACAAAGGTCGCTCCCATAATATAATTTGCCCCTTCGCTTGAAGGTAGGAGTATTTACCGTGTTCATTGAAATCGAGGATCTAAAATCGGAGCCGCTTCATATTAAACATGATTTTCCCATAGGGGAAATAAAGTTTATTTATGAAGATGCAGCTTTGAGCGAACCGGTAACTGCCGACTTCATTCTTACCCATAGAGATCGAGACCTTCATGTGGATGGAACAATTCGGACTGCTATTAGTTTTCGATGCTCCCGTTGCGACAAAGAGTTCATTCGACCCTTTTCAACAGATTTCGATCTTTCCTATTTTCCGCAACCGAAATGGACGAATGAAGATGCGGAGATTGAACTTAAATATGAGGACATGGGGGTAGCTTATTACGATGGAATCGCGTTCGATGTTAATTTAATGATTCTTGAACAGATCGAACTTGCAATGCCCATGAAGTTTGTATGCCGGGAAGATTGCAAGGGACTCTGTTATAACTGCGGTGCTGATTTAAATGAGAAAGATTGTCAATGCACAAAAGAAGAAACGGGATCGAGTTTATCCGTTTTGCTGGAATTCAAAAAAAAGATGGAAAAATGAATGAGCGCCTTTTGTGATGCTTATTAGAAAACCCTATCCCCCTATCATGGAGAACAGTATTCATGCCTAATCCAAAAAGGAGACATTCCAAATCACGCCGCGGTAAACGCCGAGCGCATGATTTTTTACAGCCTTTAAGCCCAAGCATATGCACTCAGTGCCAGGAACCGAAGCCGCCTCATCAGGCTTGCCCTAAATGCGGATATTACAGGGGTCGCCAGGTGATGAAAGGCCAGGAAGAGGTTTAGATAGCTGTAATATTTTTTCAATTGCTCAGGAATATTTTGCTCACATGATCAAGATAGCCGTGGATAGCATGGGGAGTGACAACTCTCCCTTCAACGAAGTCGAGGGCGCCGTTGCAGCTGCGAAGGCTTATAATAATGTACATGTAATCCTCGTGGGGAAAGAGGCCATTCTGACGCCCCTGTTGAAGGAATGCGGAGGCTCCGGATTATCTATTGAAATTAAGAATGCAACTCAAGTTGTTGCAATGGATGAACTTCCCACAACCGCCCTGCGAAAAAAGAAAGACTCATCCATAAGAATAGCGGCTGATCTTGTTCGAGACAAAGTGGCAAGCGGGCTGGTTAGCGCCGGCAATACCGGAGCTGTAATGGCGACTTCAAAAATGGTATTTGGCGCCGTCCCCGGAGTGGACAGGCCCGCATTAGCTACTGTACTGCCCACCTTGACAGGACATGCGGTGCTGTTGGATGTTGGCGCCAATGTGGCTTGCAAGCCTCATCATCTTGTGCAATTTGCCGTCATGGGACACCTATTCAGCAAAAAAATTGTTGGGATTTCTTCTCCGCGCGTAGGTCTAATGTCTGTCGGCGAAGAAGAATCAAAAGGGAATGAACTCACAAAAGAGGTCCACAAAGCTCTTAAATTGCTGGAGCTGAATTTTATCGGCAATGTCGAAGGCCGCGATATTTATAATGGCCGTGCAGATGTGATCGTATGCGATGGTTTTACCGGAAATGTCGCTCTCAAAACAAGCGAGGGACTGATTGAGGCTGTTCTTAAGCTTCTTAAAGACGAGCTGTCCAGCAATCTGCAGGCAAAGCTGGGAGCCTTGTTAAGCCAACAATCTTTCAAACGTCTTAAAAAGCGCCTTGATTACTCGGAGTATGGCGGCGCTCCGCTGCTTGGGCTGCGGGGAGTTTCTATCATTTGCCATGGAAGGTCCAGCAGCAACGCTATTAAAAATGCAATTCGCGTCGCTAAAGAATTTGCCGAAAACCAGGTTAACGACAAGTTGGAAATGGAACTTAGGGGGATTGGTTCTATTGAAGTCTAATGCCGCGAATGCGAATGCACATGCACTTACAGCTTGAATAATAATTACATCCATAGGGATCGGAAAGCCTGCGCTGCTGTTTCGAAAACTAAAGCGCTGTCTATTCTGAGATGATAGTTGACGTTCAAAGTATCGAAGCGCTTGCTTCCATCTTCGCGGGTGCTACAATGTGAGCCTTTCCGCTGCAGTATTAGGTAAATTTGCGGGTGATCGATTTAAATGAGGAGGAACTGGGATGGCGTCAGTAGAAGAAAAAGTAAAATCGATAATTGTGGATCAGCTGGGTGTCAATGAAGCCGAAGTAACAGGGAATGCATCGTTTGTTGATGATCTGGGCGCAGATTCATTGGATACCATTGAACTAGTCATGGCTTTTGAGGAAGCCTTCGGTATTGAAATCCCCGATGAGGACGCCGAAAAAATTAAAACGGTTCAAAACGCAATCGAATATGTTGAGGCTCACGTCAATTAAAGTAGAGAGCCGAAAGTGAAACGGCGAAGTATTGAACTTCGCGTAGGATTCGAATGACGCAAAAGATCGGCGTTTTTCGAATGGAATTGTAGAAAAAGGGGAATTTGTCATGAAGATAGTTGTTTGCGTTAAATATGTCCCAGATACAGCTATCAAAATTAAGATAGCTCCCAACGGGAAAGAGATAGAACTATCCGATGTTGCCTTTGTTGTGA
This sequence comes from uncultured Acidobacteriota bacterium, assembly GCA_964441405.1. Taxonomy (GTDB): domain Bacteria; phylum Acidobacteriota; class UBA6911; order UBA6911; family UBA6911; genus UBA6911. Next base: position 209,022 of record CAYTYP010000001.1, on the reverse strand, counting down.
ATCCCTATGATGAATTCGCCGTAGAAGAAGCCCTTAAGATAAAGGAAAAATCGGGCGGTGAGGTTGTCGTTATTGGCGCTGGAGGCGAAACCGCTAGCGCGGGACTACGAACATGTTTAGCCATGGGCGCTGATTCGGCGATCCTGATCCAGGATTCCTCGCTTGAAAAGGCCGACTCTTTTATACTCGGCTCAATATTGGCCCGAGTATGCCGCGATCTTAAACCTGATCTTGTACTTTTTGGAAAGCACGCAATCGGGGTGGATAACGGGCAAGTCCCTGCTGTCGTAGCAGAGCAGTTGGATTTGCCGCAGGCGTCCGTTGTCACCAAACTGGATATTCAGGACAATAAATTCCGTGCAGAAAGAGAAATTGAGGGCGCTCAGGAAATAGTCGAAGGAAAACTGCCGGTGGTTATAACGACACAAAAAGGCCTCAATGTGCCTCGATATGCTTCCCTGAAGGGAATCATGGTTGCAAAGAAAAAGCAGATAGCCGTTCAAACAGTGGCATCGCTTGGACTCACAGAGGATGATTTGAAACCGCGCATATCCATAGAACAAATTACTCTGCCCCCTTCACGTCCGCCGGGAAAGATCCTCAAGGGCGAGGTTGCCGAGGTGGCGCCTCAGTTAGTTAAATTGCTCCACGAAGAAGCAAAGATCATTTAGGGAGGATAAATGGCTCAAGGAATCCTGGTTTTTATTGAAGAACGGGACGGAAAGGTTAAAAAAACATCGCTTGAGGCTTTGTCCGCAGCGCGTAAATTGGCGGATTCGATGCAGGAATCGGTCACAGCTCTGCGTATCGGGGGAGGGGAGCCTTCCATCGACCTTGCTCCCTATGGCGCCGATAAAGTTATGAACGCTCAGCACGAGTTGTTGAGCGTTTACTCAACGGAGGGGTATTGCGCTGCAGTTGCTCAGGCCGCCAAGCAGGTTGAGCCTCGATTTATTTTGGGCTCCGCCAGCGCCATGGGCCGAGATCTTTTGCCGCGTGTTGCTGCAAGGCTTAAAGTGGGCTTGGCTCAGGATTGTATTGAAACCCATGTTACAGACCAGAAACAACTCGAGTGTGTTCGCCCCATATACGCCGGAAAGGCTTTCGCAAAAGTACGATTGCTTCTGAGTCCGGCGATTGCGACTCTTCGGCCTAATGTGTTTTCGGCAGGGAATGCCGATACGACGCGCAAAGCTGAAGTGGTTGATTTCACGCCACAGCTGAATCCCGAGCAAATTCGAGCATCTGTAAAAAGCATTCAGGTTTCCGAAGGTCAAAAACTGGAGCTCACCGAAGCCAATATCATTGTTTCCGGCGGAAGAGGAGTAAAAGGACCCGAGAATTTCCCGATTGTTGAGAAACTGGCGGACGCCTTGGGCGGCGCGTTGGGCGCCTCAAGAGCGGCTGTGGACGCTGGATGGATTGATCACCAGCATCAAGTAGGGCAAACAGGCAAAACTGTTTCTCCCACCCTTTATGTGGCTTGCGGCATCAGCGGTGCAATACAGCACCTGGCGGGAATGTCGTCTTCCAAATATATTGTTGCGATCAATAAGGATCCGGAAGCCCCAATTTTTAATCTTGCCGATTACGGAATTGTTGGAGACCTTTTTGAAGTTTTACCCGCATTAACAGAAGAAATAAATAAACTCAAATCCTCGTAAGAACCTTAAAATGCCACGGATTGCGTTGATTTCCCAGATGCTCTACCGTGGCATTTTTGTTTTGTCATCCATCGCGCAATTGTTTGAACTTTTGAAGAAGTGGGCTAATTCGTCATTTTGTTCTATACTATAGAGACTGTGATGACCTAAATGACTACTTCTAAGAAAGTTGGAAGATGGTGGGATAAACCGGAGCCGCGATGGCATCTCCGGCTGCTTCTGGATCTGAAGAGCGATCTCCGATGGCTCGATCTGGTTAACGGCATTTTAGCAACTGCTGCTATTTCCTTCGTCCTTGTAGGCTTCAGTTTTAAAACCATACCGAATTATCAATTAGGGCAGATCGCTGATGAAAATGTTCGTGCATTCGAGAATGCGGTCTATGAGGACGCAGATGCGACAGCAATAAAACGGATGGAAACTGAAAAAAACATCCCTGCTGTGTATCAGCTTGATTCGGATCGCATTTTCGAATGGAAAAAAACTATTTCCTCTGCATTTTCAGAAGCGCGCAAAATTCTTTCAAAAAACGACAATGATAGGGATGCGCTGGAACTGCTGCAGGATAAAATAAAAGTATTTCCTCGCAAAATCGCAGCCGTTCTTTTAAAACACCGGTTTAATACCGATCTGGAACGCCGGATTTTAAAGATTGTTGACGCTGTTTTACGTGATGGGATTATTGAAGATCGAGAACGATTTTTAAAAAATCAGAAGACCGGCATCATTATTCGGGATAGATCCTATCCCTTTGAACATCCAATTGTAGACGCCAATCTGGCGCGCGATCTTCCTGCCGCAAAGGAATACCTGCGTCAATTCCATCTTGATCTCGTCGACTTGTCCCCACGGGATGAGACGATTCTGGTTGAATATCTGGAGAACGGGCTTTTCCCCACTCTCGTCAGCAACGAAAAAGAGACAACCTCCAGGCGCTTTATGGCTGCTTCACGCATAGCGCCTGTTGAAGTAAGAATCCAACAGGGGCAAATGATCGTTCGTGCCGGCGAGCAGGTAACCCCGGCCATGATTGCTCAGCTGAACGCCCTGCGGAATCTGCAAAAACCGCGTTCTTTACTGTGGCAATTCAGCGGTTACTTCCTTTTTGTTTCCATCCTCATTTACCTGCTCTGGCGTTATTTCGTCCATTACCAGAAGCTTCATCGCAAAATAAGAAAATACACGGGGCTGGTTCTGTCCATTATCGCACTGGAATTAGCATTGATGCGACTAGTGACTTTTGTCGCTGATATTCTGGGCAATCGATTTCAGCGCTTCCAAGAAAATCCTTCAATTTGGTACTATGCAATTCCATTTGCCTTTGGGGCTCTTTTAATTACTCTGCTGACGGATGTGAATCTCGGCATCCTATCTTCTATAATTCTGGCGATTCTGACAGGATTATTTTATAACGATCTCGATCTTGCCGTTTACATGAGCCTCGGAAGCCTTGTAGGAATCTACAGCATTCGACAATACAAGGATCGGGCGGCAATTCTCAAAGCCGGACTCATTATAGGAATTTTCAATATTATTTGTTTGGTTGGTTTGAATATACTGCGTCAAAACCCGCTATCTTTTTCTGTCAGAATCAATCAATGGGAATTGGCGCTGCTAAGCGGCATTCTGGCTTCGGCGTTGGTTTCAATCCTGCTGCCCGCATTCGAATATCTGTTTAAAATTGTGACCGATATACGTCTTCTTGAACTGTCGAATCTTAATGCTCCTATTTTAAAAAAACTGTCGGTTGAAGCTCCGGGAACTTATCATCACAGCCTGATGGTTGCGACTCTGGCAGAGGCAGCTGCGGAATCGATCCATGCGAATCCTTTGCTTGTCCGGGTTGCAGCCTATTACCATGACGCAGGAAAGATGTCGAATCCGGAATATTTTGTTGAAAATGAAAGCTACGGCGTCAATAAACATGAAGAAATATCTCCAGCTATGAGCTATCAAATAATTGCCAGCCATGTTCAAGATGGCCTGCAATTGGCGAAGGATATCGGTCTTCCCCAACAAATCAGCGCGATGATCCCTCAGCACCACGGAACCAGGGTCATGACATTTTTTTTTCAAAAAGCCAAAAATTCGAATGAGGGGAAAAATGGTGGGATCATCGAAGCGGATTTCCGCTATCCGGGGCCAAAACCACAAAGCAAGGAGTCCGCTATTGTCATGATGGCGGATTCGGTTGAAGCGGCGTCTCGGACGCTTTCGGACCCAACGCCCGGCCAAATCCAGGGAATGGTCCATAGCCTTATTGACAACATTGTCGGTGACAATCAGTTGAATGAATGCGATATCACGCTCAAAGACGTTCAACTGGTTAAGGATAGTTTCAGTAAAATTCTTACCGGCATTTTTCATCATAGGATTGATTACCCCGGATATGATTTCAAGCGCATTAGCGATGAACCTGAAAAATCTGCCATTCAAGATCCAGATCATAAACAGACAGAGGCGATGTAGTTTGAATCGCCAATCCACGGCATTTTTTTGCGCCGCTGTTCTTCGATCCATGGAAAGGCCGCCGTCCGCGCTTTCTGTAGCGCTGGTGGGAAAACGAGAAATTCAGTCGTTGAATTCCCGATATCGCGGCAAGGATTATGCAACCGATGTGCTCAGTTTTTCTTATCCCGGCACGATTATGGAGGACTTGTTTTTTTTAGGAGAGATTGTTCTGGCTCCGGAAATAGCCGCGGAACAGGCTATCCAATATCGCACGACGCTTGATAAAGAATTGCGCAAACTTCTTTTGCATGGGATTCTGCATCTTTTAGGCTACGATCATGAATCCGACAAGGGACAGATGACTCGAATTCAAACAATGCTGATACGCCGGAAATTCTTTTCGGAAGGACTGCGATTGGCAAATTTGAAGGCAAAACAATGACCGGTTTTGATATTGAAATAGCGGCTATTGCAGTTTGCACGGGATGTTTGTTTCTGCTCTCCCTTGTTGAAGGCGCTATCACACAATCAAGTCCATTGTCTTTGCATATGATTACCGAACGCCAGGATGAGCCGATTCCGCCGTCTCTTCTGCTGGCGCTTGAGAATAAAATGCAGATTCTTGTGCCATTGCAGCTTGGCACGCAAGCTTTGTTGATTGTCATCGCCGTTTTGATAACCCACCTCAATCTGCAACGATGGCCGGTTCATGGTCTGATCAGTTCTTTTGTTGAAATCTTTTTAATCTCCATTGTGTCTCGCCAGTTGCTTCCGAGGCTTCTGACCCAAAATGATCCGGAAAAAAAGCTGATACGACTGCTTCGAATCTTTAATCCCTTCTATACTGTGCTGCATCCCCTAGCATTGCCGTTATCGAGTCTTTTGAATTTTTACAAAAAATTGCATGAAGAGGTGAAAAACGGCGATGAACCTGAAGAGGAAACAACGGATGAGGAGATACAGGCGTATTTGGAAATTGGGGAAGATGAAGGCATCCTCGAGGAAGAGGATTCCAAGCTCATCCAGTCTGTAGTGGAATTTGGGGACACCCTGGTTCGAGAGGTGATGACTCCCAGAACCAAAATAATCGCTTGCGAAGAAAACGCTACGATGGCTGAACTTCGTGAGTTGATGGTTCAACACCGGCATTCCCGAATCCCTATCTACAGGGGAGACATGGATCACGTCATTGGGATAGCCTATATTCGACAACTGATGGCGGAGTTGATACAAGGACGAGAATCTCAACCTATCGTTGGGCTCGTAAATCCTGTTTTATTTGTTCCCGGAACAAAGCCTGTTTCCAAATTGCTCAAGGATCTCCAGCAGAGAGGCGATCATACCGCGATTGTAATCGATGAATTTGGAGGAGTCGCCGGACTGGTGACCATAGAAGATTTGGTGGAAGAAATTGTAGGGGAAATTCGGGACGAGGATGAAGCCAAAATCAGCAAGATCATCGAAGAAGGCCCACGATGTTTTGTGGTACGGGGAAGCACCGAGCTTTCTCGACTTGAGGAATTAGGGGTGAGAAAATTTGAAGATTTGAATTGTTCTACAGTGGCCGGACTGGTTATGGCTTACCTGGGTCGCGTTCCTGTAACCGGCGAAGCCTTTGAATTGGAGGGAATGAAGGTTCAGATATTGGACGCGGACCGCAAACGAGTGCTTTGGATTCGCCTCCAGTTGCCGGAGATATCCGAAAATCACATTGCCAATGCAGAATAATCGGGAAACAATCATTTTGGACGCTCAAGATCGCAAATATATGAAAAGGGCGTTAGCCCTGGCAGAGAAGGGAATTGGGCTTGCGAGTCCGAATCCCAGCGTCGGTTGCCTGCTTGTCCAGAAGGGCGAAATCGTTGGAAGCGGCTGGCATGAATTCGACCGTAAGGATCATGCGGAGATCCAGGCTTTGCGTCAGGCGGCAGGACGCTCACAGAATGCTACCGCTTATGTAACCCTTGAACCGTGCGGCCATTACGGAAGAACGCCCCCATGTGCGGATCAACTGATTCAGGCGGGAATCACGAGGGTTGTTATAGCCAGAATCGATCCGAATCCGCTGGTTTCAGGCCGGGGCGTCGAACGGCTGCAATCCGCCGGAATAAGGGTGGACGTAGGATTGATGGCTGAACAAGCAGGGAAAATCATCGAACCCTTTGCCTGCCATATTGGAACAGGCCGGCCATTAGTTATTTCAAAAGTCGGCATGTCGTTGGATGGGAAAGCCGGTACGGGACGACCGGAAGGTCGTCAGATTACATCTACAGAAAGCAGGGAATTCGCTCATTCTTTACGATTGCGCGCAGATGCTGTTTTAGTGGGCGTCGGGACTGTTCTTTCCGACGATCCCCTTCTGACTTACCGTGGGAATGCAAAAAAATCGAGACCTTTGCTGCGGGTTGTACTCGATCCCACTCTTCGCACTCCGCCGGAAGCGAACCTATTCCGAGATGTCGAGCGCGCCCCTGTTTTACTGTTTTGCAAACAGCAAGCATCCGAAGAGCGCCGCAAAGAACTGGAAAACAGGGGCGCTGAAATAATAAGCGGGTCGCTATGGGAAGAGGAATTCGACTTGCATGCTGTTTTGGATGAACTTGGGAAAAGAAGAGTTCTGGGATTGCTTGTGGAAGGAGGAGGTCGCACTCATTGGTCTTTTCTTTCTTGGCGTCTGGTCGACGCTTTTTATTTCATCATTGCTCCCATAGTGCTTGGCGGAATGAATGCGATCCCTTCGATAGGGGGGGAAGGATTTGGAGCAATTGTGGACGCTCCAAAATTCAAAGTTCGTAATTCTTTTGACGTGGGACCGGACGTTGTTCTTGAATGCTACCCGTCTTATTCCAGGTCCATCATTTCTCCATGGCTTTCTCAAGAAACTTCTCCATTTCAAGAGCAATATTAGCCGCTTTCATCAAAGCGGAAACAATTGCCGCGCTTGCAGCGCCGGCTTGCAGAACTTCGCGTACGCGCTCAAGTCCGATTCCGCCAATCGCAACTAACGGCCAAACGGATGCTTGAGACGCCTGGGATAGTTTTTGCAGCCCTGTAGCCGGCAAAGCGTCTCGTTTCGTTGACGTTTCATAAACAGGTCCAAATCCTATGTACTGGATGGGCAAGAGCGCGGATTTGCGGACCTGGGCAAGGGTGTGAGTTGAGAATCCCAATATTTTTTTACGCCCCAGGATGGATCGTGCTATTTCAGGAGGAAGATCGTCTTGTCCAAGGTGCGCTCCTTGAGCATGGCAGCTAAGTGCAAGATCGCAACGATCATTGACAATCAATACAACGCCGTGATTCGAAGCGTACTCAGCGCAACGACGTAAATCCAGAGTCAATTCGCGTATGGGAGTTGATTTGTCGCGTATTTGAACAAGCGAAGCTCCTCCCCGGATCAGTTCCTTGAGAATGCGGAGATGGCTTGCGCTGCGCGCTAATTGTTTGTCGGTGATCGGATATATCCGTGGAAGTTTGAAATTCTTGAGCATCCTTCAGTTCCAGCGATCCAGAAGATGAGTAGGGATGCGGCCAGAAGGCAGAGCAAATAAAAACCCTGACGTTCCAAGGCCTTTCCCTAAAGGCAAGCGTAAAGGGGGATCTTAGCACCCATGATTCCAGTTTGTCAAAATAGACAGAGATGAAGAGATGAAGGGAATATCGGAAAAAGCAAAAGCCGGGAGTCCAAGGAGGCTCCCGGCTTTATGCGTTACTTGACAATGCGAGGCGTGACGAAGAAAAGCACTTCCTGCGTGCTGTGCATTACAGAAGAGCGCTTGAACAGATTCCCAATAAGCGGGAGCGAGCCTAGTCCGGGCACCTTATCGGTCGCGTCCGATTCCTCGTCAACCAGGATTCCTCCGATGATGGTTGTTCCTCCGTCGGTGATCAGGATTCGGGTGGTGGATTCGCTGGTCCTTATGGAAGGAACGTTATTCACCATATTCCCAAAATCAGCAGAGTTATTTTCAACTTTCAGATCAAGGATGATGTTGCCCTCGTAGGTGATCTGCGGCGTGACCGTAAGGGTTAGGGCTGCATTAAAGAATTGTATTGAAACTGTGTTGTTGGATACGGTCTGAACGGGAAACCGTATTCCTTGCTGGATTACGGCAGAACTATTGTTCTGAGCGATAACCTTGGGTTGCGATATGAGTTTGGCCTTGCCTTTGCTCTCACCCGCGGTAATTGCGGCGTCAAGCAAGAATGTATCGAAAATATTGCCAATCGAAATTCCCAGGCCGCCAAAGGCTTTAGTCGCAGGAAGGTTTACATTATAGTTGCCTGCGCCTCCAGCGCTGACTGCGCCCGATTCACTCGCGGTGCCTTCGGACGCCCCTCTGCCGGTTGAAGTGCCTGCGGCATATGTGCTGCTGGGCGTTGTGCTCGGCCGGGTTCCTCCAATGGTTCCAAAAGTATTGGGTCCGCCGACTGTGACACGATTTAAATTCCCTTGAACGAATCCGAACTGGACCCCAATATCGCGTGCGAAATCGCGAGTGGCGGAAACAATGCGGGCTTCTATCTCCACCTGCGGTTGTGGAATATCCAGCTGGTCAATCAGTTTATATAGTTTATTCAATGAGGAGGGTATATCGGTCAGAATCAGCGAGTTTGTCCGCTCATCATACACTGCCGTTCCTCGTACTGTTTTCTGTTCTTCAATCGCCTTGATGAGGGACTTGGCTTGTGCATAATTCAAACGTTTTATGCGAGTTTCCAGATCCGCGGCTAGAAGATTGGCCTTTTTAAGCGACTCGCTTTGTTTAGCCTCATTCTGAAGAGTGGATTTTTTAGCGATTCGGATCAGGTTCCCTTCGATTTGTTTATCCAGATCATTATTGAGCAGCGCCGCGTCGAAAATCTGATCCCAGGGAAGTTTGACTACTTTAATGGTGATATTGCCTTTGACTTCCGGATCCAACACAATATTGACGCCGCCTTCTTCGGCCATCAGCCGGAAAAAATCAACTAAGGAGGTATTGATCAAATCCAGCGTCAGAGGCTGTCCGGAATATTTGGAATCAGAGGCCGCGATGGGTCTGTTCGGATTGAACGCCGGCATAGGAACGGAAATGGGCGATGCCAGCGCTGAGGATAAATGCGTTGGCGATTCCGTACGGACTATCGGGAGAATTTTAGCCTGCTCTTTTAGGGCTGCAATGATCTGCGAGTTCACGGCAGAATTCGCTGGCTGATGGACTTGTCGTATGGGAGACAGCTCCGAACGCGGTTTTTGCGGCTCATTATTTACAGGGGCTTTAACCAAATCAGGAGCCGGAGATGGCTGGACCGGTTGTGCTACGGCTCGTACATTCTGGCCCAGGACTGGAGTCGCCTTAACGGAAGGCTGGCCTTGAAGAAAAACGATACGCACCGAAGTTCGATCCAGCGCAATTTCGTATTTTTTAAAACTTTCGTCAAGATCAAAAACCACACGGGTTTTAGGATCTGGATTTTGGGATTGGTTCATTCGGAGCTTCTTTACGGAAGCTGAATTCACCGTCAGCTCCGAATATTGGACTTTTTTCCCCGTATTGAGAAAATCGAGCACGAGCCGGGGAGGGTTGTCCAAACGAGCCTCAATCGGCGTAAGTAAACGATCGGTCGTCAGCGTCACAGTGACTTTTTCTTTTTCAGGAACGACCTTTACATCGGTGATCCATCCCATCTGGGTCGTCGCCGATACGGCAGGAATCGCCGCTATGCTTTGCTGAGGTTGCGGTGATTGAGCCAGCTTCGGAACTCTGGGATTGACCTGAGCGGATATTATTGTGGGAATACTGAGAGCCAACAATAACATCAGGATTCCGAAAATTCGCACTTGCGCATTCGTTAACAAGAAATTATTGATTCTGGTGAATCGAGTTTTCATACCAGCCATCCTATGGTGTCCTTAGCCGCTTGATTATGTCCTGGGTTAACATTTTTCCGGATCTCATCCTGGTTTCACGAACAAATGTAATGGAGTCGTTCTCAATGGTTTTCAAATAACCATCAAAAAGCCGGTCTCCTTCTTTTAAGAAGTAAGCACGAGCATCCGCTCCCCGGATGATCGCTACTTTTCCGGTATTGCGGACGGAAATTCCCTGAAGCGCCGCTTGAGCTATGTAGGTCCCTCCTATGCCGGGCGGTGGAGTCCCGCGACTCTCTTCTTCATCTACATTCTGTTTTGAACTTTTCTTGCTTTGAAGCGGATTTAAAAACGGATCCCTGCGGTTGCTGGGATTGAAGGAGGCTCCCGAATAACGGTTTGTATGTTCCAGGGTATTGGAGAGCCGGGTTGCATTGGGGACAATGCGTTGCTTGGCTTCCTGGGCAAAAGCTGCACTGCTAACCAGAGTGAAAAAAATGGAAGCAAAGAAGCCTGTCCGAAGCGCTTGAGGAAAATGAAGGCGATCCGACGTGCAGCGGGACTTGCGTCGGTTTGATCTCAATAGAGTTCTCTTTAAGTACATGACGGTCACCGCTTTATAGCCTTTTTAACAGGGGCTTTTTTGTCAGTATTGGGGTCTGTATTTTGATTCGGTTCAGGAATGGGCTCTTCTCTGAACACAAAAGTGGTTGCCGTGCAGCTTGCACTCAGAGTCCTGGAGGATTCGGTTGAACCCTCCAGACTGCGAATGGAGATGGAACCAACATTGATTAACCGGGTCGCTTTGCCGACTTTGTCGAAAAACGTTCCCAGGCCATTGTAATTTCCTTCCACCTCGACAGTGATGGGCCAGTCCGAATAAAAATCGTGATTTACAATAGGCTGGGGAATGAATTTTAGGATTTTGAGATTGCTCGTCGCCGCCATTTGTTGAACGCTTCGAAGTACTATCGGGGTTTCCTTTTGGGCGGGTAGAATGCTTCGAAGCCTGACTAGATCTGCATCTAGCTGCACCAATTCCTGTTTGAATTTTTTAAGCTGATTTTCAGCGGCTGTCGATTGAGATACGGAAATTTTCAATCGAGTGATCTCTGTTTCGAGAGCGTTCCGTTTTTTGACGAGATCCTGTAAATAATAGAAATGAAAAAGTGCGCCCAGGCAGCCGACAAGAACGGCGAAAATTAAAATTTGTATGGAGCGCGGCAGGTTTTTCAGCTGTATCTTGTTTATGGCCATTCCTTTACTCCGCCTGCCGCTTCTTTGCACTTAAACAAAGAAGCGAAAATTTCGAAGCCTCTTTTTGGCTTTCTATGGATTCAAGATCTACTGTTTGGAAGTAACCGTTTGCCGAAAGGTTGCTCATAAAATCCGGGATGGTTTCGGTCTGCAGGGCAAATCCGATGATTTTGACCTGATCTTCTTTTTGGGTGAGCTGGGTCAACCAAAGGAGGCCGTTCTGTGGAATGCTTTGCAGCACGTGATTCAGCAGCATCACCGGACCCGTTTGCGCTTCTTTTAATTGTTCGATGACATTGATTCTGTCGAGGCGCAACTGCTTCATTTGTTTGAATTTTTCAATTTCTTTATTGAGTGACTGCAAACGCGCTTCCCGAATGCGGAGCTCATTTCTTTCTTCGGTATAGCTTTGGATTTGCCTGTCGAGATAAAGCCACCATGCCGCGATCCCTCCTGCGACAACTATAAAAATCGCGGCGAATATCAGTCCGGTTCGTGAAACGGTTGGTTTCACGAAATTTCTGCGCACGCGGGAAGTTTGATCTCTCAACAAATTTACTTTGATCATAACCGCTCTATTCCTCAGCACTCCGAAGCGCCAAACCGACCGCTATCGCAAAATCAGGCGCGCGGTCTGCAATCAATGAGGATGGGAACCGCTTGGGATCGAAAGTTATTTTTTTAAATGCATTAAATTTTTCAGTAGGTATTTCAAATTTTCTAGCAAGCGTTTCGATGAGGCCCGGCGTATGAGAAGCTCCGCCGCTTACAATCATTTGATCGATGTGATCCACGGTCGTTGTGGATTTAAAGAAATCATACGTTTTTTGAATTTCCATACAGATGATTTCAGTTACCGAATCGATTACATGCGCAGTATCGGAAGGCTTCAGGTTCTCCACGGATTCCCCATGCTTCAAGGCTTTGGCCTGGCTGAAACTTAGATTGAATTCCTTCTGAAGGAATTCCGTATATTGATGCCCGGCGACTCCAACGTCACGAGTGAATAAAAAGTCGGTTCCCGAGACGATATTGATGGTCATGGTCGAAGCGCCGATGTCGAGCAACGCTACGGTGTTTTTGCTTGTCGGCTCGTAGTTGATTTCATAAGCGTTTTGCAGGGCAAAAGCATCTACATCCACCAGCACTGGATTTTTTCCCGCCATTTTGACGACGCTCGTGTAATCAATAATTTTGTCCTTTTTAACGGCTACGAGCAGAATATCCAAATTCCCGGTGCTGACATTTTCGCCTAGGACCTGATAATCAAGATTAACATCGGTGATATCGAAGGGAATGTATTGTTCGGCTTCCCAGCGGATGGATTCGGCTAAGTCTTCATCGCTCTGCACCGGAAGCGCGATTTTTTTAACAATGACCGAGTGGCCGGATATCGACGTGTTAATTCGATTGGTTTTAATAGATTGTTGCGAGAAGATCCGATTGATTGCATCGGATACGGGCAGTTTGGAGATAATGACGCCGTCGACAATGCTGTCTTGAGGAAGCTCCTCGATTCCGAGGCTGACCAACTCAAATCCATCTTTATGCACCGGACGGAGCTCAATAGCTTTCAGCGCGCTGGAGCCAATATCAAGACCCACTGCCTGCTTGTTGCGATTCAAAAGACTTAGCATATGGTTTGCGCCATTGATTTCGGGATGCTTGAAAAATCGTTAGAATTCCAATTGAAGTTCATGCGCTTTTCTCAGGAATTTTGACCGGACCTATCATTGTTCACGATACTCTTATCGTTCCAAGGCGCCCGAGTGTTGCGTTTTTTCTCAATTCACCCGGTGATAAGGATCACGAATAAAACGATTTTTCAAAACAGAAGCAGGAGGATGAGATGTCAGGTTTAAGAAACAGGGGCCGATTCCATCTTCTATATACGTAGGGATGCTTGGAGCGGAATGTAAATCCGGAGCTGTTGATTTGCGGATTATCCGATTTGGTTTTTGGACTGAATCGCTGTAAAATAAAGACCGCTGCGGAAATTGGCGGCCAAAACTGAAAATAAGAAGGGATTCTTGTCATCCAGGTAGACGCCAGATTAACAATTTTATAGAAATTTGTGAAATCCGGGGGTGGCAAAAGATATTTCTGAATGCCAGTTGCATTAAAATAACCGGGAATTACCCAAATATCTCCAATTCCTCTTGACTCTTCCGCTTGTCTTGGATAGCCTAAAGGATTGTTCTACTTGGTGGTTAAGAGAGGGAGACTGTGATGAAGAGTTTTATCCCCCGAGCTGAGGATATTCAGAAGAGGTGGTATATTATTGATGCTGATGGGCAAGTTCTGGGAAGGCTGGCGACCAAGGTTGCGCGGCTTTTAACCGGGAAAGATAAACCCATTTATACCCCTTTCCTTGATACTGGCGATCATGTAATTATTATTAATGCCGAAAAGATTAAACTTACCGGCAAAAAATTGACGGATAAGATGTACCGGCATCATACAGGATATCCTGGCGGACTAAAAGAGACCGCAGCAGCTGTAATGTTGTCAAAAAATCCCGGCAAGATGATACGGGAAGCTGTTATAGGCATGCTCCCAAAAACAAAATTGGGGCGAGTCATGAGAAGCAATCTAAAAATATATCGAGGTGCGCAGCATCCGCATCAGGCTCAACAGCCTACAACAATGGCAGTTAGTCAATAACAATAAAGTAGAGAGCGCTCATCTGCGTGAAATTTAAGGAGTTGAATGGCCATAGTCGAATACTACGGAACAGGTAAAAGGAAGAGTTCAACCGCCAGAGTTCGTCTGCTGCCCGGATCGGGCCAGGTTACGGTTAATAAGCGCGATTTGGGTGTGTACTTCAAGAGTGAAACCCAGCGAACCGTTTGCCGCTATCCTTTGGCTGTTACCGAAAACTTGGGCAAGTTTGATGTGCGCGCCCTGGTAAGCGGCGGTGGAACTTCAGGACAAGCGGGTGCGATTCGGCTCGGGATCGCGAATGCGCTTTTGCAGTTCAGTACGGAATTGCGTCCCAGGTTGAAGCGAGCCGGACTGCTAACCCGAGATTCGCGGATAAAAGAGCGAAAGAAATACGGTCAGAAGGGGGCTCGCAAGAGATTCCAATTCTCGAAACGATAGCCTGAGGAGGTTCTATTTGGTTTCGATAACCATGAAACAATTGCTGGAGGCGGGAGTTCATTTCGGCCACCAGACAAAACGCTGGAATCCGAAGATGAAGGAATATATCTTCGGTCAAAGAAACGGCATATACATTATTGATCTGCAGAAAAGTTTGAAACTTTTCAAGAGTGCAATTCAGTTTGTATATGAACTGGGGCTTCAGGGAAAAGCAATTCTATTCCTGGGCACCAAGCGACAAGCGCAAGAAGCTATTCAAGAAGCGGCGCAGCGCACTGGAATGTACTATGTAAACCAGCGATGGCTGGGCGGCCTGCTTACCAATTTTGTAACGATCCAAAAAAGCATAAAGAAGTTTCGAGAAATCGAAACAATGCGTGATAACGGACAATACGATCTTTTTTCCAAGAAAGAGGTTGCCCGTTATGAACGCGAGCGTAAAAAACTCGAGAAAAATCTTTCCGGCATTAAAGAGATGGCTGGACTGCCGGACGCACTTTTTGTGATCGATACGAAACTGGAGACGATTGCGATCAAGGAAGCTGTAAAACTCGGCATCCCCGTAATCGGCGTGGCTGATACCAATTGTGATCCAGACGAAATTGATTTCATAATTCCTGGTAATGATGACGCTCTTCGCGCGATCCGTCTTGTAACCGATACAATTTCTCAAGCGTACCTGGAAGGGAAAGCGGTTTTCGAATCTCAGCAAAAAGAAATTGCTGAGAAGATAGAGAGGCAGAGACAAGTCCAAGCGCAACAAGCGGCAGCTGCCCGAGAAACAGAGAGCCGGGAACCTGCGGAAACACAATCGGCATCTTCGGATGCGGGTGAACCCGCCAGGCCGAAAACTACAGTTCGAAGAGCGCTCCAAAGAAAGGCTAAACCAAGGAAATCCGAATCGGCTGCTGCCCCAGGTTTGGCTGCGCCTGTCGAAGGACCCGCGTCTATGGCTGAGCCGGAGGGAGAGCGGACTGAAGGACAGAAGCTCTCAGAAAGCTAGACTTCATTTTATTAACTTTATCCAGACAAAATTTCTCCGAGCGCCCTGAACAGCCTTAGGCAAGGGGCGCTTAATGGCTTTTGTGCGGTTCCGAATTGCGCTTGGTTATTGATGCGGAGAAGGGGGAATTAGGAGGAATTTCATGAGTATTTCCGCGGAACAGGTAAAGGAACTTAGAGAGAAAACCGGCGTCGGTTTCATGGAATGTAAGAGCGCCCTTCAGGAATCCAAGGGAGATATTGAAGCCGCGATTACTATCCTGCGCAAAAGAGGTCTTTCCTCGGCTGCTAAGAAATCCGGCCGTGAGACCAAGGATGGTCTTATTGGAACTTATATTCATAATGGGAAAATCGGGGTTATGGTCGAAATCAATTGCGAAAGCGATTTCGTGGCAAGAAATACCGATTTTCAAGCATTAGTCAAAGACATTGCCATGCACATCGCTGCAAGCGACCCCCGATTTTTGCGCAAAGAAGATGTGACTGAAGATGTACTTGTCAGCGAACGGGAAATCTATAAAGAGCAAGCCAAAGCCACAGGAAAACCGGAAAACGTGCTGGACAAAATTGTTGAAGGCCGAGTGTCCAAGTATTATTCGGAAGCATGTCTGTTGGAACAGCCTTTTGTAAAAGATCCTGCGATCACAGTCCAAGACCATATCGCCGCCCATATCCAAAAAATCGGAGAAAACATACAAGTCCGGCGGTTTGTGCGCTATAAGCTTGGAGAATAGGACTGCGACAGTCGAACTTTATGGGCCATGAATTCAAACGGCCGTTGTTTGGACAAAGGTGCGTTCTGATTGGAGGATCCCCATGGACGAGATTCGTTCCGAAGTGACGCCGCGATTTAAGCGAGTGCTGCTTAAAATAAGCGGAGAGGCTTTGATGGGGAAACAGGGCTTTGGAGTCGACCCTGTGATGGCAACCCGAATTGCAGAAGAATTAGCGGAGTTGCACTCCATTGGAATTCAGGTGGCCGCTACTGTAGGTGGAGGCAACATTGTTCGTGGTATTTCCGTTAGCGCTGCGGGAATAGATCGAGCGACCGGCGATTACATGGGCATGCTGGCGACAGTAATCAACGCTTTAGCGCTCCAAAATGCTCTTGAAAAACTTGGCGTTTTTACTCGAGTCCAATCTGCAATTGAAATGAAAGAGGTCGCAGAGCCCTATATCCGCAGGAGGGCCATCCGACATTTGGAAAAAGGCCGAGTGGTTATTTTCGCTGCGGGAACCGGCAATCCCTACTTCTCTACCGATACTGCCGCCGCTCTCAGGGCTATGGAGATTGGAGCCGAAGCGATCCTCAAGGCTACAAAAGTCGATGGGATCTATGATTCAGATCCAGCGACCAATCCTTCCGCAAAACTGATCGAAGAAATTACCTATATCGAGGTAATAAAAAGAGGTTTGCGAGTTATGGATACTACAGCCATTACTCTCTGTATGGAGAACAAGCTTCCTATTGTAGTTTTCAATCTGCTCCATCGCGGCAATATCAAAGATGTGGTGTTTGGCTTGAAAGTAGGGTCTATCATTGTATCTTAGATCTTCACATTTCTTGCAATAACTCAAAGGAGATATACCCGATGATCCGACAAGCTCTGGATTTCGCCAAAAAAGGCATGGAAAAGTGCGTCGAGGATATGAGGCAGAATTTATCAACAATTCGAACGGGTCGCGCCTCGATCAGCATTCTCGATCACATTCAGGCAAACTATTACGGAACTCCAACTCCTCTGAATCAAATGGCTTCTTTATCCACTCCGGACCCGACCATGATTGTTATACAGCCATGGGACTCTTCGACTATATCCGCCATAGAGAAAGCAATACAGGTTTCTGATTTGGGCTTGACTCCAACAAACGATGGAAAAGTGATTCGACTGCCGATTCCTCCTCTGACTCAGGAAAGGCGAAAACAGCTGGCCAAATCCGTTTCGCATATCGGCGAGCAACATCGGGTAGCGGTGCGCCAGGTTCGGCATGACGCCAACGATCAGCTTAAAGCATCCCTCAAAGATAAAAAGATCTCCGAGGATGATGAAAAGGATGCACTTAAAAAAGTACAAGACATGACAAACAGCTTCATCGAAAAAATAGATGAGCTTCAAAAGAAAAAAGAGGCTGAAATCCTGGAAGTTTGACCCCCCCACCGGAGGGCCGCTTTTTGATGATGCGCCCTATTGCGACTTGTTTTTCCGCCGATAGATTGTTTCCCAGCCGATAAGCGTTCATGCGATGAGTGGTGTTTTTTTACAATAAGCGGAAAGTATTTATGTTCGAGCTGCTAAAAGATGGATTCGATTTTCTCTCAGATATCAGGGGCCTGATTCAATGGGGGGGGATGTTCCTTGTCTGCACGATTGTTTTTGTAGAAACAGGTCTGTTTATAGGCTTTTTTCTTCCGGGAGATTCGCTTTTGGTAACGGCAGGGGTCTTCGCTGCAGCCGGTCAAATTAGTCTGGGATGGTTGCTGTTGCTTGCTTCCATTTGTGCGATAGCAGGCGATCAATTGGGTTACTGGATTGGAAAACGCGCAGGGCAGACGCTTTATAAAAAAGAGGATTCATTCCTCTTTAAGAAAAGACATCTTCAAAGAGCGCATGAGTTCTATGAAAAATATGGAGCGAAGACGATTGTGATTGCCCGCTTCATTCCCATCGTCAGGACTTTCGCTCCCCCGGTAGCCGGCGCTGCTAATATGAACTATCGTCGGTTCATTTCCTTCAATGTGATCGGCGGTCTTCTTTGGGTTTGGAGCATGTTGTTGATAGGATTTTTTTTAGGCTCCGCAGTGCCAAATGTGGAAAAGAATATGCACCTAGTTATTGCCATTGTTATTTTTATTTCGTTTCTCCCTGCGGTATTTGAGGCGATTCGTCATCGAAGGCAAAAGATGTGTGCAACAACGGATATATCGATTTCCAATAAAAACGTGGCAGACGATAATTAGCTGTTTGGGCCGTACTTGTAAGGCGGACACGCTTCAAGTAATATGACCCATTTGAACGGGGATAATGGAATGATTGCAGCAACACAAATTAAGAGGGGAATGGCAATAAAATTAAACGGCGAACTCTATCGCGTCTTTTCCTTTCAGCATATCACGCCGGGGAATTGGCGCGGCATGGTGCAAACGAAGCTGAAATCCGTGAAAAGCGGATCGATTATAGAGCATAGATTCCGATCAGAAGATCGAGTGGAGCAGGCTTATCTTGAGACACTCGAAATGGAATATCTCTATTCGGACGGATCGGATTATTATTTTATGAATACCGAAAATTTCGAACAGTTTCATATGCCCAGCGAGTTGCTTGAAGCAGAAATTCCTTTTATGATTCCCAATATTAAGTTGCAGATAGAATTTTATGAAGGAAAGGCGATTGGAGTTGAATTGCCATCATCTGTTGAACTTAGAGTCGTTTCGACCGAACCTGCACTCCGAGGAGCCACAGTGAGCAATGTAAACAAGCCTGCTACCATGGAGACTGGATTGGTCATACAAGTCCCTCCTTTCGTTAATGAAGGCGAGATGATCCGGGTTGATACCAGCGAGGGAAAATACATGGAGCGTGTAAAGAATTGACCACAAAATACGACTGCCCTACATGGAGGTAATCTCAACCAATGAAGGAATTTACTCAAAACCTCCGACTTTCTCCCAGCGAAATTCCAAATAGAATCTATGGCGTTGAGAATTGGGGGGGGGGATATTTCGGAGTTAGCGAACAGGGCTGTCTGACCGTTCATCCTACGCGAAACCCTCTAATGGGCGTCGAAGTCAATTCGCTTATTCAAACGCTTATTCAACGAAGAGTCACTCCTCCATTTTTGCTTCGATTTCCCCAAATACTAGACACGCAAATAAAAGAGCTTCATGAAGCATTTCGCAATTCCATAGCGGAATACAACTATGGAGCGCGCCATCGGGGCGTTTACCCGATGAAAGTGAATCAAAAAAGAAGCGTCGTAGAACGCTTGATGGCCGCCGGTCACCGTTATGAATATGGGCTCGAAGTAGGGACAAAAGCCGAACTGGCAGCTGCGCTCACTCTTTCTATTCACCCGAATGCTCTTTTAATTTGCAATGGCGTAAAAGATCGTCGCTATTTGGAATGGGCGATGCAGTCGACGAAAATCGGCAAGAACCCTGTGCTGGTTTTAGAAGAAGTAGCTGATTTAAAAAAAGTATCGGAGGTATCCACCGCGCTCAACATACATCCCACCCTGGGCGTTCGAGTCAGGGTTTTTTCTCGAGGGGCAGGGAAATGGGAGGAATCCGGCGGAGAAACGTCCAAATTCGGGATTAATACCATCCAATTGCTTGAATGCCTGCAATTGGCGACGGATCAGGGACTTGCACGCCAGCTCAAAATGCTCCATTTCCATATAGGATCGCAAATTACCGATATTCGACGGATAAAAAATGCAATTAAAGAAGCCGCACGCGTTTACGCTAAAGTTTATAAAATGGGATTTCCTATCGAATATCTCAACGTTGGCGGAGGACTGGGCGTTGATTATGATGGCAGCCGAACGGCGTCCGATTGCAGCGTGAACTACAGCATGCAGGAATTCGCTAATGACATTGTTTATACGATTAACGAGATATGCCAATCCGAAAATGTTCCGCCGCCTGTCATCGTAACGGAGAGCGGACGCGCTGTGGCCGCCCATCATGCTATGTTTATTATGAATGTTATTCGAACGCTCAATCCCGGATTGGGCGGCACAGAAATCAGCCCCTCTAAAGTGGATTCAGAGGTAGTAAGGGAGATGATGGATCTTTACAAAGACATCATACCCAAAAACTTTCGTGAGTATTACCATGACGCCTTGCAGCATAGGGAGGAACTTCAATCGCTTTTCAATCTGGGTTATCTGAATTTGCAGAACCGTGCTCAAGGCGAATGGCTTTTTTGGGAAATCTGTCGGAAAGCCATCAAATTCTCGAGATCCATGAAAGAGCGCCCCGAAGAATTTATAGACCTGGAAAACATACTTGCCAGCAAATACATCTGCAATTTCTCGGTATTTCAATCAACGCCGGACAGCTGGGCTCTAGATCAACTCTTTCCTATCATACCGATCACTCGTTTGACAGAGGAGCCTACCGAACGTGCAACACTATGCGACATCAGCTGTGATTCGGATGGGCAGATTGATAAATTCGTCGATCTGCGCGATGTAAAACAGGCGCTGGAGTTGCACGGAGTAAATTCCGAGCCATACTATCTGGCTATATTTCTGGTCGGCGCATATCAGGAATCGCTTGGGATGAATCACAACCTTCTGGGTTCAGCCAACGAAGCCCATTTTTTGGTGGATGATGCCGGCAGACCGCATATTGACAAAGTGGTGCGTGGGGAATCGCTTGGACAAGTCCTTGCAAGCGCCGGCTACAGCAATCAGGATTTATTGGAAAGCTTTGGCAGGATGACCCAAAGCGCTGAGTCGCAAAATAAAATTACAGCTGAGGAAAGAGAAGCCTTTTTGGAATCCTATAGCGCCACCCTTGATAGCTATACCTACCTGGAAGACTAAACAAATTATGAATTACGAATTGAAAACAAATTATCGTTCTATCCCAACGGTATGTTTCAATTCGTCATTCGTCATTCGTCATTCGTAATTATGTTTGGATTCTTTTCCGGAAGTGTGCTATCGCGTGGCCTACTCTGGAAGGGGAGGTCCCTCCCATTTCCTTGCGACGTGAGACCGCCTTGTTAAGATTAAGACAACTATAAAGATCCTCGGCAAAGACCGGCGAAAAATTCTGATAATCTCGCAGGGACATCGCTTCAAGAGGGAGGCCAAGCTCTGAAGCTCGGACGATTATTTTGCCTACAATCGCATGGGCTTCTCGGAACGGCGTTTTTTTGGATACCAAGTAATCTGCGAGTTCGGTTGCGTTCAAATAGCCGGAAGCCGCTGAATCCAGCATGCGCTCCGGGCAAAGTCGCATTTTATTGACAACTCGCCGCATCATCTCGATGCAGTTTTCAACCGTAAGGATGGCGTCAAAAAGGCCCTCTTTGTCTTCCTGCAGATCTTTATTGTATGTCATGGGCAAGCCCTTTAAGACAGTAGTCATGGCCACAAGATGGCCTAGGACCCGACCGGACTTGCCCCGGATAAGCTCCAATGCGTCAGGATTTTTTTTCTGAGGCATTAAACTGCTGCCGGAAGCTATGCTGTCATCCAATCGGATAAAAGAGAACTCGGCTGAGTTGTATAGAATCAGATCCTCCGAAAACCGGCTGAGATGCATGAGCAGGACGCTGGAGAAAAACAAGAAATCCAGAACGAAATCACGATCAGCCACAGCATCCATGCTGTTTTGAGAAGCCATGGAAAATTGAAGATCGCGCGCAAGCGCATTCCGGTCAATGGCGTAAACCGTTCCCGAGAGAGCTCCAGAGCCTAAAGGACAAACATTGACTCGTCCCAGCGCTTCCAGCAGCCTTTGACGATCTCGAAGCAGCATCTCTCCATAGGCCAGAAGATAATGAGAAAAAAGCACTGGTTGAGCTCTCTGCAGATGCGTATATCCCGGGATAATTATGGAGATGTATTTCTCGGCGGCGTCGGCGATTTCTTCGAGCAGCCGGCCAAGTTTTGAATTTATTTCTATTTCTTTTTTTCTCAGGTGCAAGCGCAAATCCGTCGCAACCTGGTCGTTACGGCTCCTGCCAGTGTGAAGCTTAAGAGCCAGAGGCCCAATTTCATTTGTCAGCGCTTCTTCAATATAACTGTGGATGTCTTCAGCGCCGCTGGCCGCAACGGCATCTGGGGTGCGGAGACTTTGTTGGAGCACGGCGCGAAGACCTTTGTCCACCTTGCGCCTTTCTGCGCTGGAAAAAATCCCGGCGCGCTCAAGAGCGCGGGCATAAGCCAAGCTGCCTTCGACATCGGCTTCTAGAAGCTCTCGGTCGAAGGACAAGGAATCATTGAATTTTGCAAAAAAAGAATCCTGCTCAGAGGTGAAAATGCCTCCCCACAATTTTTTTCTGGACAAGTGAGCCTCCCTAAAAGCGCAGATAATGACAGATTAGCCTGGCCTGAAGCAAGAAAAGGATTTGCGCAGAAAGAAGCCAAAATATAAAACGCCGCTGTTTGCTCGGGGTTTTAAACAAACAGCGGCGTTTTGTATATCCGAAGGATATTCTTGTTATGCTTCCGAAATCTCTTCCATGTCCACTTCCGTAGGGCACTCCATTCCCATACGTCGAAGTTTCTCAACAAAGGTTGTTCTTTTAAGATGCAGAAGGGACGCCGCCCTCTTCTTATTGCCTTGCGCTACCTGTAGGCTTTGAAGAATAAGACGTTTTTCCAAATCCGAAACCATTGTATTGAAATGGATTCCGTTATCCGGGATGTCAATGCTTGGGAAGGGCGGCTCTTGCGAGACTGGCCGGGATACTACGGGAAAATCTTCCAGATCAAGAATTTCGCGATCGCCTGAGAGCGCAACTGCCATCTCCACAGTATTTTCTAATTGGCGCACATTGCCGGGCCAATCGTATGCCATTAAATGCTTCATGGCTTCCTGGGATGCGCTCTTCAAAAGAAGGTTTTGTTCCTTGCAGTACTTTTGAATGAAGCTGGATAGGAGCAACGGTATATCTTCCCGATGCTGTCGTAGCGGAGGGACTCGAATCGGGATTACATTTAGCCTGTAATAAAGGTCTTCTCGAAAATTGCCCTTGCTCACGGCATCAAGGAGATCTTGATTCGTCGCCGCTAAAATCCTGACATCCACCTTGACTGTCGTGGCGCTGCCAACTTTTTGAAATTCGCGTTCTTGAAGCGCGCGCAGCAGTTTAACCTGCAAGTCCATAGGCATGCTGGATACTTCGTCTAAAAATAAGGTGCCATGGTTTGCCTGCTCGAATCTTCCGATCCTATGTTGGAGAGCGTTTGTAAAGGCTCCCTTCACATGTCCGAACAGCTCATCCTCGAGCAAATTTGCTGGAATGGCGCCGCAATTGACCGCAACCCAAGGCTGGTCTTTGCGCGGGCCGTTATAATGAATGGCCCGTGCAATAAGTTCTTTGCCTGTTCCGGTCTCTCCCTCGATAAGGACTGTGCTGGTCTTTTTGGCGACAATGCTGATGAGGTGGTAAATATGGTTCATAGCGGCGCTGCCGCCCACCAGATTGGAAAAATTATATTTTTCCTGAAGTTCGCTGCGAAGCCGACGATTTTCGGACTTTAGGCGCCGTTCCTCGAGTCCTTTTTCAACGCGCAGGACAAGTTCCGGTAATTGGAAAGGCTTGGGGAGATAATCATAAGCCCCCTTTCGAATCGCATCTACGGCGGAATGGATGTTTCCGAAACCTGTCATTAAAATGACTATTGTTTCTGGAAAAAGAGAAAGAGCTTCTTCCAGAATTGTATCGCCGGTTAAACCAGGCAATCGCAGATCGGTAACGATGACATCATAGGGACATTGCCGGATCATTGTAAGAGCGCTTTTTCCGTCTTCTGCCTCGTCAACATTAAATTCTGCGCTTTCAAGGGCTTGTCTGACGACTTCTCTCATATAATCTTCGTCGTCGACGACAAGAACTCTCACATCCCGTTTACGTTCCATTTTCCCTCGGTAAGGTTATGGATAAATTAAAATTTTTTGAAATTTTATACAGCTTTTCGATATTTCAGTCATTTTATATATCTCACATTATTCATATTTGTCAACTAATAATTGTGTCAGCAAAAAATGCAGATTCAATTCGGATGTCGATTATGCCTGGACAGAATCTCTTGGTTTCATTACAATCCACAACCTCTGGGATATTTGAAGTTTTATTTAAAAATACTGCCTGCGTTCTGAGATGCTGAGTATGAGTTCTAATCCAATACAAATTCTTATCGTTGATGACGATGTGGATTTACGCCTTACGCTTGCCGATTTCATTTCCCGGATGGGGATTCAGGTTCAAACTGCTGGAACCGTCGCTGAAGCGCAACAGAAGATTCGAAATGAGACGCTTCCATTCGATCTTGTTTTAACGGATCTCAGAATTCCAGGCGGCAGCGGTATGGATGTGTTGAAAGCGACTCACGAGCGAAGCTCTGATTCGCTCGTGACTATAATTACTGGATATGCCTCAAGGGAAACTGCCATTGAGGCGGCCCATCTTGGAGCTTACAACTTTATAACCAAGCCTTTTTCTTTGGACGAAATCGGAGTGCAGGTGCGCAATATGGTGGAGCGGGTGTCGTTGTCCAGAGAGAACGACCGGCTTTCCATTAAGTTGCAGGAACTTTATCAGCAGGTAGAACGGATTCAAAACGAGCATGCCGATTTTGTTCGGATGCACGAAAACTTTATGAAATTGCTGCAGGAAAACAGTCAGAAACTAGACGAGCTTCTTAATCCGCATTCATCTCCCATAACGTCCGACTAAGCACTCGCAATTATCAGTATCAGAGAGAGTTCGCTGGATATTTTTTGAACTTTTGTCTGAACAGGCGATCGAATACGACAAAAATACGCCTATCGTAAATTATTCAATCGTTGTACGTCAAACCTCACAACTTTTCAATGTCAACATATTGACTATAAACATCCTGGCAGTTTTGTGAGACTCATGGATCAATAAGATATATGTTATAGAAATAAAAGAGTTTGTCTTGTGGAAAGAGATATTTTTATCCCTTGGCACAGGGATTGCTTTTGCACAGCCGGGATAATACAAATGTCGCTAGATAAACAAACCTTAGATTTTCGACTAGATATTCCGGCGGTTTATTCCTGCCAAATAGGGGAGACGAAGCTTTTACTGGAAGCTTTCGAAATGTTTACTCAAGCTTCCAGTTCTTTGGAATCAGCTTTCAGTCAGCTGCAAAGGCGAGTGCAAAGGCTGACGGAAGAATTGGAGTCCAAAAATCTTCAATTGGAAAAAAGTCTTAAGGAAAAAGAAGAGGCGCAAAATTATCTGAAAACCATTCTCGAAAGACTGCCGTGCGGCGTGTTTGTTTTGGATGAAAAGGGAGATTTAGCGCTATGCAATCCAATGGCAGCTGAGGTTCTGGGAAAAACGAAAAAGAACGGCCGCCTTTCATTGAGCCTTGGAATTCGCAATCATTTTGTAAAGTCCATAAGTGGCGAGGAAATTGAAGTTCCGCTTCCGAATGGCAATAAGAAAAGGATTCTTGCTACTTCCGGAGCTCCGCTTGCCGACCCTGAAGGACGCCGGACCGGAACTCTTCATATCATCCGCGATATTACGGAAATGAAGGCGCTGCAAGACAAGAGCAAAAGAATTGAACGTCTTTCTGCGATGGGTGAAATGGCTGTGGAGCTGGCGCATGAAATTAGAAATCCTTTGGGCTCCATAGAGCTGTTTGCTTCACTGCTGGTTAAAGATTTGACTGCAGATCCCAAACGTTGGGCTGAGAATATTCGGGTGGGCATTCAGTCGTTGAACAACATAGTTTCCAACATGCTTCATTTTGCAAATCCTATTTCGCCATCCTTTTCAGAAGTAAATGTGCATGAAGTAGCACAGGATATTTTGAAGTTTACGGATCCAATAATGGATCAGCGGCAGGTCAACGTTGAACAACGATTGAATGCAGAAAATCCGACAATTATTGGGGATCGCGAGCTTTTACGGCAAATGATGCTCAACCTTATCCTTAACGCGATGAAAGCCATGCCGGAGAAAGGATCTCTGACTATTGGCACTCGGAACATTCAACACAAGAAATCTGGTCGCCATAGCCTGGAATTGCAAATCCAGGATACCGGGATAGGAATACCCCCTGAGAATCTGGATCGAATATTCGATCCCTTTTTTACCACGAACAAAAATGGGACAGGGCTTGGCCTGTCTGTGGTTCATCAGATTGTGGAACGCCATTCCGGATCGATTCGAGTGTCCAGCGAGATCAACAGCGGCGCTACATTCACGATTGTGTTCGAGGGCGATCCGAACGGAGCCGGCTTGCTCTCAAAGGATTTTATTCATGAATGAAGAACTGCTTGTGGTGGATGACGAGCCTCAAATGTTAATTGCGATTAACGAAACGCTTCGACGAAACGGCTATGCTATTACAACGGCTGGAAGCGGCATGGAAGCTCTTTGCAGGCTGAAAGAGAAGTACTACCGACTCGTGATAACCGATATGCGAATGCCCGAAGTAAGCGGGATTGATCTTCTTCGCAAGGTAAGAAATCTTGCGCCGCAAACACCTGTGATCCTTCTTACAGCTTATGGAACTATACAAAATGCCGTGGATGCGATGAGGCATGGCGCCTATGATTATCTTCTAAAACCATTCTCTGCCGAATCTTTGGAAGACGTCGTCCGGCGCGCATTGGATTCAGCGCCTAAAAAGAATGAAAAACTTTCACATACGATCATTACTCAAGATCCGCAGTTTTCGCGAACACTCGAACAATCCTGCCAGGCGGCGGTCAGCACTGCAACCGTCCTGATTGAAGCGGAAAGCGGCACGGGCAAAGAACTGTTAGCCCGTATGATCCATCAAAAAAGCCTCCGTTCGTCCGGACCATTTGTAGCCGTCAACTGCGCTGCTCTTCCGGAAAACCTGCTTGAAAGCGAGTTGTTCGGATTTGAGAAAGGAGCTTTTACTGGAGCTAATGTTTCAAAACCCGGTAAATTTGAACTGGCTAATCATGGGACTTTATTGCTCGACGAGATTGGTGAAATGGCTCCTATCCTTCAGGCCAAGCTTCTGAGGGTTTTGCAGGAAAAGGAGGTCGATCGAATCGGAGGAAAAGATCCAGTCGAGATTGACGTTCGAGTCATTGCAACTACAAACCGGGATTTATTTGCACTCGTTCAGGAAGGCGAATTCAGGGAAGATTTATATTATCGACTGAAAGTAGTTTGTCTGACAATACCTCCGCTTCGCAATAGGCTCGAGGATATACCGCTTCTGGTGGATTTCTTCTGTAAAAAATATAGGGAAAGTTACGGGCGCCGTGACGTGGATTTGAGCGCTGAAGCAATGGAATGCCTTATTAGCCATGATTGGCCAGGCAATGTGAGGGAATTGGAAAATACAATTCAGCGGGCTCTAACTCTTTGCAGCGATTCGCTCATAAGACCTCAGGACTTGCTGATTTCCGCGTCGCAATCGACTGCATCGATTCAATCCAACGGCGAACTTGGATTTTCCGCAGGAGTTACAATGCGTGAAATGGAATGCCAGCTAATCCAGAAAACTCTGGAAAACACAGGAGGCAATCGCACCCAGGCTGCCAAGCGTCTGGGAATCAGCCTGCGCACCCTGAGAAACAAGCTTAATGAGTTCGGACTTCAGGACAGGCAGGCAAATTCTGCCCACTCGCATGCTCAATTGTGAGCCGGGAGGCTAGGTCCAATTTTGGAAAAAAGACAGTAATAACGAAAATTCAGCGATTTCGCAGGCCTCAGGAGATTGGACGCCTTAAGGATAATGGATATGGGAATTGGCACATCAGTTGCTTGTATAGATGAACTCTCGAGTCCAACCGAGAGTTATTGGAAGGAGGTAAATGACATTGGATTTCTTTCATGATCAGACAATCCAGGCTATGGGTTCATATATGAGTCGGTTGTCCCAACGTCTAGAGATAGTTTCCTCCAACCTGAGCAACATTGCTACCCCGGGATACAAGACAAAAGACGTTTCATTTCACGCCACCATGGAAGAATTGCTTGCAGACAATTCTCTTGAACTTCGAAATACCGATTCCGGACATATTGCAGGATTAATTTCAACTCCCATGAAAGCTCAGCCTTTCGAAGAGCAGGGATTGATTTCCGGAATCGATCAAAACAATGTGGATCTCGACAATGAAATGCTGAAGCTGAGTCAAACTTCATTCGGCTATTCATTGATATCGCAGATGCTTAAAGGCAAGTTCCGTACAATAGCCTGGAGCATTAATGAAGGGAGAGGCTAATGAGTCTGATGGATGCAATTGCCGTCAGCGCTTCCGGCTTGACTGCTCAACGCAGAAGGCTGGAGGTGCATATTAGCAACTTGGCTAATGCCAACGTAACCACGCCTGCCGGAACGGAGCCTTTTCGCCGAAAAGATGTTGTTTTTAGCGCCGCGCCTCTGCAAACATCTTTTGGCGCTGAATTCGACAATGCCGTTCAGGGCGTAGAAATATCCAGGGTGGTGACGGATTACAGCGATCCCATTCCAAAATATGAACCGGAACATCCTAATGCGGATAAGAATGGCATGGTCCTGTATCCCAACGTAGATCCATCGAGAGAGATGGTGAATATTATATCCGCCACTCGATCCTATGAAGCGAACCTTCAAGCGGTGACTGCAGCCAAGGAAATGGCGCAGAAAACGCTTGAGATACTCCGTTAGAGGACATATGGACAATGGCATTTTAGGGACAATAAGCTCGAATCTACAAGTTCCCGAAATTCGCAAACCGAACGGATCGGGAGTTGAAAAAATCGGGACAGGATTCGGCGATATATTAAAAGATGCGATTTCCACCGTTAATGAGCTTCAAAAGCAGTCGGATCATGAAATTCAAAAACTTATGACCGGAGAATCGCAGGATCTGCATACAACCGTAATTGCTGTTCAAAAAGCAGATCTTTCTTTCCAAATGATGATGCAAGTTCGAAACAAGATTGTGCAAGCGTATCAGGAAATAATGCGTACACAGGTTTGATTTCAGTCTAAGTCTATCACTGGAGATTCTAAATGCCTGGCGAACGCCCCAGCTTTGTGAATCAAATTCAAGAAATGTGGTCCAAGCTGCAATGGTCGCAGCGACTTACAATCATAGGTTTCAGCCTGCTGGGATTGGTTTGTATTGGAGCCCTGGTGTATTTCATGAACAGGGTTGAATATGAACCGCTATACCGAGACCTGAATCCGGAAGACGCCAAGGCCATAACGGATAAGCTTAAAGAGAAAAAGATAAAATACACGGTTCAAGGAACCACTTTATCGGTTGCAGTTCCAAGAACCGAAATAGACAAACTGTGGCTCGAACTCTACGGATCCGGTCATGGCGGGAGCGGCAGAATCGGCTATGAAATATTTGATAAAAGCCAGTTTGGGATGACCGATTTTACGGAGCAGGTCAACCTGCAACGGGCGCTTCAAGGAGAGCTTGAGCGCACTATTTCCAGTCTCTCCGAAATATCCCAGGCTCACGTTCATATCGTTCTCCCTAAAGACTCGGTTTTTGAAGAAAATAAAGAAGACGCCAAAGCAAGCGTTGTTTTGAGACTTAAAAACAACCGAGAACTCTCCAAATCGAGCGTGTCAGGGATTAAAGGCCTATTAGCCGGGGCTGTGCCGGGATTGAACACTTATAACGTTTCCATTGTAGACAACGAAGGAAGATTCCTGTCCCAATCCATAGAATCGGGAGACGCCGGAAGATCCGAGATGGAATCAGGACTCCGCGGGCAACTCGAAAAAGAAATATCCAGCAAAGTCATTTCAATTCTGGAAACAGCGGTGGGAGAGGGAAGAGTGCGCGCAAACGCCTCCGTCGACTTGGACTTTAATTCTATGGAGCAGACTGAGGAAACTTTTAATCCCAATCCTCAGGTCATAATGAGCCAGCAGAAAAGTGAGGAAAAGGCAGGGAACTCGGCTGTCCCCTCCGGTATTCCAGGGCCTCAGCCAAATCCGGCTCGACAATCGTCTCAAAGCACAGGCTTTATTCCCGAGCATACAAGGCAAAGCGAGGTTACCAATTACGAAGTAAATAAGCTGATTCGTCATACTGTTCAGCCTAAAGGAACCGTTGTTCGAAGACTTTCGGTCGCCGTTATTCTGGATCACAAGCCGACTTATACTAAAACAAAAGATGGGAAAACAATTACCCGTATGGAACCGCGTTCCCAGAAAGATCTGGATTCTTACCGGGATCTGGTGCTGGCGTCTGTAGGTTTCAATGAACAAAGGGGAGATGTTGTCACTATTGAAAACGTCCCATTCTATTCGGAATCAAAACCGGAAGAACTTCAGGCTGCAGTTCCTATATATGTAAAATATCAGCCTTATATTGTGCCCGGCATGAAATACCTCGCATTCCTCGTTCTGTTCATTCTGGCTTACGTCCTATTTGTTCGCCCGATCCGAAAACGAGTTTTTCAAACCATGTCCTTAGCTGCAATCGGCCCGGGAGAAATGGCTGACATGCAATTGCCGGTTGAAGTCGGCGCCGCCTCCCTTCCTGGAGGCAGGCATCCAGCGGAATTGGCCGCTCCGGCATCATCTGCCTCAGGCGCCGCGCTTCCTTCGGTTGAATCCAATCTTTCGGATGAATTTCTTTCCCAAGATGCCAATGACGAACAGATTGAACGCGAACTGATGAAAGAAGCTAACATGGTAGATCTTGGAAGCCGCAAATATGCAGCGATAAAGAAGAAGGTTATTGAAAAAGCTAAAAAAGATCCCGAAATGATTTCTCAACTGTTGCGCACGTTAATGAGAGAGAAAACATAGACCATGACTAATATTGGCATTGCAGGCTCCAGGAAAGCTGCGATTATGATGG
The DNA here is from genome assembly GCA_964441405.1 of uncultured Acidobacteriota bacterium. Taxonomy (GTDB): domain Bacteria; phylum Acidobacteriota; class UBA6911; order UBA6911; family UBA6911; genus UBA6911. The sequence goes on along the minus strand of CAYTYP010000001.1, from coordinate 178,172 downwards.
TTCTTCTAGGCGATGAAATCAGCGCCGGAGTCTTCCAACATATGCAGGAAGACGAAATTCAGGAAATCAGCAAAGAAATATCGCGGCTCGGAGAAATCAATCCTGAAATCGCAGATAACGTCCTTGAAGAGTTCTATCGTCTAACGCTGGCCCAAACATTTCTGGCGCGAGGCGGACCTGAATTTGCAAAAAAACTTTTGGTCAAGGCTTTTGGCTCTGAATCTTCCCAAAAGCTTTTGGATTATTTGAATATTTCTCTTCAGAGCACATTGACCGGTTTTGACAATCTTCAGAAAGCCGATCCCGTTCAGCTTTCCAAGTTCATCCAGTCCGAGCAACCTCAAACGATTGCTCTTGTTCTGGCGCATCTGAATTCTTCCCAAGCGGCGGCTTTGCTAAGTTCATTGCCGACGCCTCTGCGAGCGGATGTGATCATGCGTATGGCCAATCTCCAGCAAATCTCTCCTGATGTCATAAACAAAATAACCAGCATTCTCGAGCAAAAGATGAGTTCTTTAGGGGATTTCAGTCGTGAATCCTATGGCGGAATCAGAGCTGTCGCTGAATTGATCAACCGAATGGAAACCAAAGCCGCCGCTGCTATTCTCGAAAAAGTAGAAGGTGAAAATCCCGCACTGGCTCTAAGCATTCGAAACTTAATGTTTGTTTTTGACGATGTGCTGCTTATCGACGATGCAGGCATGCGGGAAATATTGCAGCGCGTCGACAAGAAAGCCCTCACCATCGCTTTAAAAGGAACGGGCGAAGAGTTGAGAAATCAATTTTTCCGGAATATGTCCAGTCGTGCAGTCGAGATGATGAAAGAAGATATGGATGTGCTTGGTCCAATTAAAGTCAAAGATGTGGAGAGTTCTCAGCAGCAGATTGTCAGCGTAATTCGAAAACTGGATGAGAGTGGCGTCATAAGCCTCAAGGGCGGCGGCGGCGATGAATATATAAACTAAGTCAGTGCTGCAAACATCAAATATCAATCATCAATCGTAAATTTGAAATCCATACAATGGCTTCAAAAATTATAAAACAGGGGACTTCAAAAGCTTTAGAAATACAGGAATTTCTTTTTCTCGAAAATCTCTTGGGAACTCAGCCGACCACTGAACAGGTTTACTGGCCGGAATTGTCGGTTTCGCCGACGCAACAACAAAAGAACGTAGAGTCTGGCGGAGCGTTAAAAGCAGATGTGGATATCGCCGGGCTGGAAAAAAACGCCTTTGAGAACGGATTGCGCCAAGGCGAGGAATCCGGAATGGCTATGGCAAAGCAAAAAATGGAAGAGTTGGCAAAACGGCATGCTGAAAGCATTCTGGAGCTCGGTCGCTTGAAAACCGATCTTTACGCCCAAGTCGAATCCGAAGTCGCAAGACTGGCCATCGAGGTTGCAAAGAAAATCGTCCATCGAGAGATCCAAGTGGACCGAGAGATCATTCAGACGCTCGTACATGTTGCTCTCCGCCATGTTACAGAAAAAAATCCCGTAGTCGTTCATGTCAATCCCGATGATTATGACTATATTTCGAAGCGACAGGGGGATTTGTCTCAGGCGGAATCGAGAAATTTATCGATTCTGTCGGATAAATCGATAGAGCGGGGCGGTTGTCTTGTCGAGACGGACTGCGGGAATATTGCCGCGCAACTCGAAGAAAAATTTAATGAGGTTGAACGCGCATTTTTCGAAGGCGGCTCCTAATATGAGCGATCCTGAACTGAACCTGCAAAAATATTTTCAAAAACTCAATGACCTGGATCCAATTAAGATTGTCGGTTCAGTGAAACGTGCTGTTGGGCTGGTAGTGGAATCACTCGGACCCCCCGTTTCCATTGGTGAATTATGTGAGATAGCCGGCGAGTCGCAAAAAGAAGCCCGAATACCAGCCGAGGTTGTAGGATTCAGAGACAACTATGTTCTCTCGATGCCTCTTTATAAAGTCCATGGCGTGAAATTAGGGGATAAAGTGATTTGCCGGAAAAGAAAAGCCGTCATTCCGGTTTCAACGGCGCTTCTCGGCAGAGTCATTAATGCAATGGGAGAACCTATTGACGACAAAGGGCCTATTGATAGTGTGGAAATGTACCCTTTGCACCCTTTGGAAACCAATCCATTAGAAAGAAAGAATATAGAGGAACCGCTGGGCACAGGCATCCGCTCAATAGATGGATTGCTTACATGCGGAAAAGGCCAACGCATTGGAATCTTCGGCGGCAGCGGAGTTGGAAAAAGCACGTTGTTGGGAATGATGGCGAAATATACCTCGGCGGATGTGAACGTCATCAGCCTTGTGGGTGAACGCGGACGCGAGGTGCGCGCTTTCATTGAAAAGGACTTGGGCGAGGAGGGTTTGAAGCGTTCGGTCGTAGTCGTTTCCACCTCGGATCAACCGCCCCTTCTCAGAATCCGAGCCGCCCTAGTGGCTACGACTGTAGCGGAATACTTTCGCGATCAGGGAAAAGATGTTCTGCTGGTGATGGACTCTGTGACTCGATTTGCAATGGCTCAGCGTGAAGTGGGCCTGGCCTCTGGCGAGCCTCCTTCTTCAAAAGGCTATACTCCTTCTGTTTTCTCTCTGCTGCCGCGCCTCCTTGAACGTGCTGGAAATTATATGTCCGGCGGAAGCATAACCGGATTCTATACGGTGCTGGTTGAAGGAGATGATATGACGGAACCCATTGCGGATGCGGTACGTTCCATTTTGGATGGCCATATAGTGCTAAGCCGGGAACTCGCCTGGCGCAACCATTACCCATGCATTGATATACTGGCGAGCATCAGCCGTCTTATGCCCGATCTGGTTTCTCAGCCTTATCTTCAAAATGCGGGAAAAATCCGGGAATGGCTTGCCACCTACCGAAAAGCCGAAGATATGCTGAATATCGGAGCTTACGTTCAGGGGAGCAACCCAAAAATCGATATGGCTTTAAAGAAAATCGACACTATAAATTCCTATTTGATTCAAAAAAGCGACGAGCGGGTGACCATCGAAAATGCATTCGCCCAAGTTGATAAAATGACAAAGGAATGCTGATTTGGCAAAATTTGTTTTCAACCTGGAAACATTGCTCCAACACAGGGAACGACTTGAACAAAGAGAACGGGACGAACTTTTTCGGCTCAATTATAAATACCAGGTGGAGTTTCGAAAACAAGAAAGCCTGAAGGAAAGGCTCCAAGAGACCAGAAACGAACTTTGTCAAAAACAAACCGAATCTCCCGACAATCAAGAGTTGAACTGGTTTCATTTGTATATCTCCCGTCTGAAACAGGAGATTCGGGAATCGGATAAGAAATTGGCGCAAATAAATCAAGAAATACAAAAACAAAAGGAGAGGGTTCTTGAAGCCGCCAAGAATAAAAAAGCTCTCGCTTCTTTGCGCGCCAAGAAGGAAAAAGAATTCTTTTTCACACTCGAAAAACAGGAACAAAAAGAAATGGATGAATTAGTGGCGACAAGATATTCGAGAAAAGATTCCGAGCGTCCAACGCAAGCTAAGACATTTTAGAAAGAGAGACAAAACCCTCATGAAAGTAGATCGGGTTTCTAATAGTGTGACGCCGGCAGGAGAGGTTCCTGCAAAAACGATAGAAGACGCGAAGAATATTCCGACGAGTGACTTCTTTGCCGAAATAGATCGGGCTTTAAATATGGGAAACACGGAAGCGAATCCTGGTGAAATAAAAATATTAGAGCAAACTTTTGAAACTCCCGACAACAATGATCTGAGTTTGTTTATCAGCGCTTGTTTGTTTGCTTTGCAACCCGTCCATGCCGATCCTAATTTAAATCTCTCTTCCTCCGGTTTCCTCTGCGAATCCGAAGATGTTTCTGAAAGGGTGCATCCAAAAGACCAAAAACAATCCGATGGCGCCGTCGAGTTCAACAAGGTTGCTTTATTTAAAGAAAATGGAAATAAAATCAATTCTGAATCTAACCCGGATGTATTCGATCGTGTTCTGTTTGATCTTTTACCGGCGCAAATTCCTGGGATCCAACGTGCAGAGCCAAAAGCTATTGTATCTGGATTGGAAAAAACAACAAACGGGAATGCAATGAAAATAGATAATATCCTTTCCAAGGGAATTATTAATGTTATTCCTCAGGATAATCCAGATCCGAGCATCCCTGCATCTTTAAATCTCCAAGATGTTGATTCTCGAGTCGAATCCATTTCATTGGACTCCTCTGATAAATATGAAATGAAAACAATGTCGTTGCCCGACAATAAAAGTATTCAGCCAAAGCCCATCGTCAAAGAAGGTATTTACGAAAGAACAGCGGACAATGCGGTTGTATTGCCATTGGATGCCAATAAACAGAAATCTGTAATGCCTGTGCTTTCCGAAAATACTTGCCAAGAAACAACCTCGCGCATTCAAGATAGCTCCGCGCCCACAAGCTTTAAATCGATGAGCAAAGCGATGTCAGCGGGAGTATCTGAAATACATTCGCCTAAAAATGGGAAAGTAATGGATGAGATTATGGAGAAATTGAATCCCTCAGAGGCAACCATTTTTAAAGAAACGAATACCGCAAGCCCACAAACGGATAAGGTGACTGCCGTAAGCAGAATTGCAGAGGGAATGGCGCTGAATAGCAAATCCGATGGATCACCGGAATCCGCTAAAACAAAAAATCCAATTTCAGAACAATCGCAGGAAAAATTTGCGTCGATGGTTCCTGGCATGGAACGTTCGACTGAAACGAATAATTCCATTTCAAGCCCGGATGCGGCGGCGCCTTCACGATCGGAAGAACTTATTCATAAATTGGCCGAACGGATACAGGTGCAACTGCGGGATGGAAAGGGCGAAATACGTATTCAGCTAAAGCCGGATAATCTCGGCAGCCTTGAGATAAGAGCAGAGTCGGGGAGCAATGGAGTCATTGCACGCATAACCGCAGAGTCAGGCAGCGTAAAAAATTACCTGGAAAACAATTTGAACCTATTACAGCAGAGCCTTCAGGATCAGGGACTCAAAATAGATCGAATTCAGGTTAACATTCAGGATGCACTGGATTCGCAATCGACCTCCGGTCAATCGACTCAGTTTGGGCATGCTGGTTCCGGAAACAATCATGATGAATCGACTCAGCATAATCGTTCGACCGGATTTGAAAATGTAAATCCGACAGAAGAGCTCTCGGTTGATTCTTTGAATAATATTTTTGGAATTTCCAGCCGGTTTTATACGGTTGCATAATTTGCCTATAGGCAAATTATGCATAATGCCAATATGCCAATAACAAAGTATGAATGTTTTCTAAATGCTGTAAATAATGGACATAAACTTTTACGACGCCATGAGACGGAATTGGCATGGTTTATGCATAAGCTAAAGTTGATATTCGACCAAGATCGTTTCCTTGGAGAATTCTAAGTAGGAAATAACAAATGAGAGGGAATGGAAAATGAGTATTGAAGCCGTAGGATCGAATCAACAGGTTTCACAGCAGGTTTCCAGCGCCGTTACAAATCCATCCAGCGAACTTGGGAAAACCGAGTTTCTTGAGCTGTTAGTTACCCAGCTCCAAAATCAAGATCCTATGAATCCGGTCGACAACCAGCAGTTTATAGCGCAGTTGGCCACCTTCAGTTCACTGGAGCAGCTTATATCCATCAATAAAGGCGTTTCCAAACTTTCGGGCGACGCTGTCATCGAGTAGGTATGCGGATACTGTTTCGGTATTAAAAAATAATTGAATGTAATTCCGGCTTGTCCGGATTAGGAGAAACCTGATGCCATTAACTTCATTTTATACTGCCTTGACCGGAATCAACAACAACAGTTTGGCGATCAATATTATTGGCGACAACCTGGCGAACATGAATACCACCGCCTTTAAATCCAGCAAAGCCAGTTTCGCAGAATTGCTGGCTGGCCTTTCGGGTACAAGTACAAACGGCAATCCTATCGTTTATGGACTGGGCAGCGCTTTAAATGGAATAAGCCGTAACACTACGCAGGGGACTGTAACCTATACCGGAACGTCGACAGATGCCGCTATTAATGGGAATGGATATTTCGTTGTGTCGACCGGTGACGGTATGGGATATACACGATCCGGCAAGTTTGAATTTGACAAACAAGGCGGTTTGGTCAGCGCGGATGGCTATGCATTGATGGGCTATATGTCGAATAACGGCGTGATAGACAGCAATGGCACCATAAGCGCCATTACGATCAATAAAGGTCAGATCATCCCCGCAAGAGCGACAACCGGTATAGGCATTCCAGGAAATCTCGATTCGGGCGGCACTGCTGCTGCAACCAGCGTAAAAGTTTATGACTCCTTGGGCGCCGATCATAATATTACGGTAAGCTTCACAGGATCGGGACTCAATTGGGATTGGACCGCGACAATACCCGCAGTCGACACTGGAGGCAATGTGGATGATCCACCCGTAGCCATAGGAAACGGCGCTTTGGTTTTTGATAGCAACGGAAAGCTGACCGCTCCGGCGGCTAATCCCAACTTGGCTATTGCCGGGCTTGTCAGCGGGGCGGCCAATATGTCTATCGAGCTGGGATTCTTAGATTCCAATGGGGATCCAGCTGTTACAAATTATGCGAATGGAGCCTCAAGTTTCACCCCCACACAAAATGGGGCTGCGGCGAGCGTTCTCAAAGATATAAGCATAGACAGCAGTGGCACTATCGTGGGCGTTTCAGAAGGGGGCAGCTCAATTCAATTAGCCCAATTGGCGCTGGCTGATTTCCCAAATCTTCAGGGTCTTCAAAAATTTTCGGGAAGCACTTTTGTCGCCTTTCCAAGCTCGGGAGAACCTTCCATTGGTGTTGCCGGAGCTGGTGGGCGTGGCGCAGTGATTGGATCGTCCTTGGAACAATCCAACGTAGATATGGCTCAGGAGTTCGTTAGTCTGATTGTGGCGCAACGAGCGTATCAAGCGAATTCTAAAATTATTACGACTACCGATGAACTGTATCAGGATTCTTTGAATTTGAAGCGATAGCAAGAACATCATACGCGTCCAGGAATGGCATTGTACGGGGCATTCTTGGACAATCCTGAGATTCTGTTTCACAATAACAAGATAAGACTCTTATCAGAAAAGAGCAATCTATGGCCATCCCTTCAACGCCGATTACCCACGGAAAAGGTCTTTTGGATCTAATTCGCCAGACAGTTCCATCCCAGGAACGCGCAGTAGAACTCTATCGCCGGCTTCTGGCTATAAACGCGCTCTCCAATTCCATGAATTCAGCTAGGGATGTAAAGCATCTGCAAAGTTTTATAGCCTTATATTTTCAGGAGTGCTTCCCTGAGGATCAAGTCCGGCTTTGCTTGGTGGATGGTTCCAAATATCAAAAAATAAGACTTTCGGGACCTGTTGTTTCAAAAGATGAAGAAATTGTTTCGCTGAATAGCGGACTAGGAGGAAGCGTTATCCGATCGGCAACTCCGTTATGGATACCCGATACCAATCCCTCAAAGAAGCAGCGAAAATTACATGAAATTACCGTCGATACGCCTTGGCGTTCTATTATGGCGTTTCCTTTTTCGGCGCTGGGAAAAACTGTCGGTTGCCTCGAAATGATTTCCAACAGGCCAAACCGATTTGACGAGATCGAATACCATCTTGGATCTCTTGTGAGTACGCATCTTTCATCATCCCTGGACAATGTATTGACAAAGCAGGAACTGGCGACGGTCAATGCGCGTCTAAAGGATCACGATCAACGCCTTACCCGGTTGAATGAACAGCTCAAAGAATTAGCCCATACAGATGAATGCACCGGATTATTTAATAAACGCAGATTGTTCGAACGCCTTGAAATGGAAATTGCGCGCGCCAAGCGTTATGGAGAAATATTCAGCTGTTTGATGATCGATATAGATGATTTCAAAAAAATCAATGATACATACGGACATCAGGCGGGAGATGACATTCTGAAACAGACTGGCGCTTTTCTTCGACGCGCACTTCGAGTGACTGACTTTGTTTCCAGATATGGCGGCGAAGAATTCACAATAATCCTTCCACGAACAAACAGCTCGGGTGCATCCCGTGTAGCAGAAAACCTGCTTTCAACATTTTCAAGAAATGAGTTCAAGCTCGGCGACGTTCGTGTGCCTATGACTGTAAGCATTGGAGTGTCCTGTTGCACGACATTTGTATGTCTCGATGCTCGGGAGATAATTTCGAGAGCCGACCATGCACTGTATCAAGCAAAAAAAGCAGGCAAAAACCGAGCATGTTTTGCAAATGAGAGCGATTCGGCGTACGAAGACGTCAGGAATTTGTCAAATATGTAAGATCCTTTGACACCCCCAAACCTCCAATTTTGAAATTGTCCTCTTGTTTCACAGGTTTAGAGCCTTTCTTCGCCCCCTCCAGCGCCTTTTTCAGCCATAAATTCCAAATTCAGCCTTAAATTCGCCATTTATATGCTTGGCATATGACTTGCATTATTGAAGACCTGAGAGCGAACTGTATTTATGGAGGCGTCATCGCATGAGCACTCAGGAAGAAAGCGCTAAATCCAAGGCGGACGCAAAAGGAAAAATGGAAAGCAAACCGGTAGTTGAAAATAAGCCCGTTGTTGAAACCAAAGGCAAATCGCGCATCTTATTGATCGTAATAGGCGTCGTGGTCTTTATTGTTTTAGGGACTGCAGCTTTTTTCGCCACACCATACCTCAAAACAAAATTTGCAAAAAAAAGCCTCCCCCAACCAGAACAGGTCAAGGCGACACTGGTTTTGGAACCTTTTTTAGTGAACCTGGCGGACAAGCAAGAAGTCCGATTCCTAAAAACCTCGTTTCAACTTGGCCTTGCAGAAGAGCTCAAAGAGGAAGCCAACAATGCTGTCATTATTGCCGCTATGCGCGATTCCATCATCTCGTTGTTGTCTGCTAAAACAGCGGACGAAATATTGAGCCCACAGGGCAAAGATAAACTGCGAGAGGAAGTTCGGATACGCATACGTTCCGTCGCCCCCAGTATTAAAGTGCTGGAGGTATATATAGTTGATTTTGTAGTCCAGCTCTAATCCGGGATTTCTGCCATGCCTGAAAACTCTATTGTTACGGAAGCACAGCATTTCGAAAAGAAAAATGATGGAATAAGTCATTTTCTGGATGTACCGCTCAAAATTACAATTCAACTGGCGGATTGCAACATGAAAGTACGTGACATTCTGCAGCTGCAGTTGAACTCCATTATCGAACTTCCCAAATCTGCAGGGGAAAATGTCGACATACTCGTAAATGATCGTTTGATAGCTTTCGGTGAAGTTCTGGAACTAGAAGGCAGCACGGGAATTCGGCTGACCGATTTTAACTCCCAGACATAGGAGATAGCGCTGTGAAGGCATTGATAACTCTAGCTTTCGGTTTTTTATTGACTTGTTCTCTTATGGCTTCAACTCCCCCCACTTCTGTCGCAACTCAAGTCGCTCCAGCGACCCAGACTCCTGTGAAAGCTTCTGAACCGCCTATGGAAGAATTTAAATTCCCAATACTTCGTGCCCTGGGTGGATTCGGATTGGTTTTATGCTTAATTGGAATTGGTTTTCTTGCGGTAAAAAAATACGCCCCGCAATATTTCAGAAGCTGCTCTTCAGAAAAGACTCTTAGGGTGATTGAAACCTTATCCATGGGAGATAAGAGATCTATATCCATCATCCAAGTGGCGGACAGTCGATTTCTTGTAGGAAATACCGCTCATCAGATAAACCTGCTTACATTATTGCCAGAAAAATTATCATTTGTTTCAGAACCGGCGGCTCCGCCGGTTGAAGATAAGAAGGAAAATATAAAAGCAACCAAAGGCCATCTTAAGAAATTGTTTGAAATTGAAAAGATCCGTCCTTTGCAGAAAGCAGGCAATCCATTGCCTGAGGATTTGCGCACAAAAATGCGTCAGCTGAGAGAAGCTTTGGAGCGAGGCTAAATCGTAAAATCGGCATTTTATTCGATTGCGTGCATTGGATGAAAAAACCTAAATTTAAGCATTCTTCGATACGACTAGTGTTTATTGTCGTCCTGATTTGCGCTGCATGGACCGTACAAAGTTCTTTTGCGGCGCCTCAAGGTTTTTCTGGAATAGAGATTCGTATAGGAGATGGCGCTAACAAGGGCGGGCTGTCCACGCCTCTCCAGATCCTTGTTTTAATGACCCTTTTATCGCTTGCGCCGGCGATTCTGGTCTCCGTGACTTCCTTCACCCGCTTGCTTATTGTATCTCATTTTTTACGCCAGGCGCTTGGCACACAGACAATGCCGCCCAATCAGGTTCTTATCGGACTATCGTTGTTTTTGACTTTTTTCATAATGCAACCTGTCGGAGATCGTATTAATCAAGAAGCTCTTCAACCCATGATGAATGGAAAAATTACCGAGATGCAGGCTTTGGATCAAGCGTGCATTCCACTTCGACAATTCATGCTGCGCTACGCTCGTGAAAAAGATTTGGCGCTGTTCTTGAATATTGCCAAGCAGAAAAAACCGCGTGACATGAGCGAACTCTCCATGCGCGTCCTCATTCCGAGTTATATGATTTCAGAACTGAAAACAGCCTTTAATATTGGATTCGCACTCTTCATCCCTTTCCTTGTTATTGATATGGTGGTTGCATCGGTGCTCCTCTCCATGGGAATGATGCAGCTTCCTCCTGTGGTCATTTCCACCCCTTTCAAAATACTTCTATTTGTAATGGTAGATGGGTGGAATCTGGTCATTGGTTCGCTCGTAAAAAGTTTTTACTGAAAACCGGTCCATGAATAGTAAATCAACTTCATGGTCGGGAATAAGGATAGGTGGCAAAAATGAGCCAGGATATGATACTGAAATTGGCAAAAGATACGCTCCAAATCACATTATTGGTCAGCGCTCCGATGCTTGTGGTTTCATTAATAATAGGGATCGCAATTAGCATCTTCCAAGTTGTAACATCTATTCAAGATATGACCCTTTCGTTTGTTCCCAGAGTCATTGCAGTCTTTGTCGCTTTTCTTATTGCCTTTCCCTGGGCAATGAAACTTATGCTGGCATTCTCCACACAAATATTCGGCCATCTTGAACGTTTCGCACGGTGAATAAAAGGGCTCGCAAATTTTATAGACCTAGAGTGAAATGACCTCCATTTCTTTTCCTATTCAAGAAATCATACGATTCGCAATTATTCTTGTGCGTGTTACAGGAATAATGCTTTTAGCTCCCTTTTTCAGCAGTCAGTCCATTCCGCTCCAATCCCGGATAGTATTTTCTCTGGTCCTGACAATGGCGTTGACGCCTGCCTTGCCATTAAAATCAATTCCAACAGACTTGGATTTGGGCGCTATCGTGCCCTTGTTTTTCAACGAAATTATATTCGGCGTTGTTCTGGGACTTGCAGCCACTTTCGTATTTGCCGGAATTCAGTTCGCTGGACAGATCATTTCCTTTCAACTGGGTTTTTCTGTCATAAACCTGATAGATCCTCAAACCAATGTTGAATCGCCTGTTTTTTCTTTTCTATACAACTATATCGGGTTGCTGTTTTTCCTGATGATGAACGGTCATCACTGGTTTTTACAGGCCATTAATGAGAGTTTCCGCTATTTGCCTATCGGAGGGATTCCTATCCATGGTCCCTTAGCAGAGAACATGATTCGGCTTTCCGCTGAAATCCTGACGATAGGGATAAAACTTGCCGGGCCGGTAATAGCAGTTACGGTGATAACCGACATTGTAATGGCGGTTATTGGTCGGGCTGCGCCACAAGTGCCTATTCTTATTGTCGGAATGCCGCTCAAGCTTCTTGTGGGCTTTGCCTGCTTGAGTTTTTCTTTCTTCTTCCTCCCTTCTTTTCTGGATGGGATCTATGGATCACTGGCTAAGACTCTGTTTTCGTTAGTCCGCAGTATGACATAGAGGATATATGGCCGGCGATAATAAGTCCGAAAAACCAACTTCAAGGCGATTGCGTCAGGCGCGCGAAAAAGGGCAGGTGGCGCGAAGCAAAGAGGTATCCTCCGCCGCGTCATTTATCGGCGTGCTTTTGATGCTGGCCTTTTTCGGCCCGATCGTTCTTAGGATCTTACAAACAGAGATGCACAGGTTGTTGGATGTCCGGCCGCCTTCCGAGATAACCATCACATATATGTCTGCGCTTTTTGCAAGCACGACTGTCCGGACCGGGATAGTAGTGTTGCCAATTTTGCTTGTAGCTTTAATTATGTCCGTTGGATCCAACGCTTTACAGGGCGGATTTATTTTCACAACTGAAGCCCTGGGCATTCATTTTGAAAAGCTGAATCCAAAAAACGGTTTGAGCAGGGTTTTTTCTAAAAATGGACTTGTCGAACTGGCAAAAAGTCTTGTCCTGGTTGGCATCGTATCTTTCATGAGCTACAAAGTCATCGTAAAGTACCTCCCCTTATACCCCAGATTGGTGTTGATGGATGTTAAAAAGCTGTTTTATTGGATCACAACCATCAGCTACGAAATCTTCATCCGAGTTGCGGTATTGCTGGTGATTCTAGCTGTCGCCGATTACTTCTTTCAAAAATACCGTCATACCGAACAATTAAAAATGACCAAAGAGGAAGTGAAAAGAGATTTCAAGGATCAAGAGGGAGATCCCTTAATAAAAGGACGCATCCGGAGAATTCAGCGAGAGATGGCTCGAAAGAGGATGATGGCCGACGTGCCTAATGCCGATGTTATCATAACCAATCCTACCCACTATGCCATAGCTTTGTCCTACAAAGTGGATTCAATGGAAGCTCCCAAGGTAATTGCCAAGGGTGTCGGATTTTTGGCGCTCAAGATACGAGAATTGGCACAAAAACACGATATCCCTATTGTGGAAAACAAGCCTCTGGCTCAAAACCTCTATAAAACAGTCGAAATCGGAGAATACATTCCGGGCCATTTATACAGGGCTGTAGCGGAGATCCTGGCTTACCTATACAAAGCAAGGAGCATGTTCAAGCAGTGACGCCGGTCAACGTAAAGATGTGCATCAAGTGGAATGCAAATTGCATAGTTCTAAGCTTCGAGCGACAAAAAAGATATTGGAGAATGAAATAGAGCGATGAGTATTGCAGCGAAATCGACCATTTCGAGCTTTTCGAACCTAATAGAAAAGTTCCATCTGATCATCCCAATCGGAGTCATGGGAATCCTGCTTGTCATGTTGCTGCCTATGCCAACGATCATCATGGATTTTATGATCGTCTTAAACATCACCGTGTCGATTTTAGTTCTGTTGGTTTCGATGTATATCCTGAAGCCGGTTCATTTTTCAGCTTTCCCCTCGCTGCTTCTCATCATCACCCTATTCCGCATTTCTTTGAATGTAGCCTCAACCCGATTGATTCTTTTGCACGGTTCGGAAGGAGAGAGCGCAGCAGGCAGAGTTATTGAGTCTTTCGGCCAGTTTGTGGTAGGTGGAAATTATTTTGTAGGCATTATTGTGTTTCTGGTTTTGATGGCCATTCAATTTATTGTCATCAACCACGGCACCGTCCGCATTTCGGAAGTCACTGCCCGGTTTACATTGGACGCTATGCCCGGCAAGCAAATGAGCATTGATGCGGATCTGAATGCCGGGCTTATCAATGAGACCGAAGCGCGTGAACGCAGAACTGAAATATCTCAGGAAGCGGAATTTTACGGAGCGATGGACGGAGCCATCCGATTCACCGAGCGAGACGTCATAGCGAGCACGATTATCCTCTTGATCAATATTATCGGAGGATTTCTAATCGGCGTTATTCAGTTTGATATGGAACTTGCCGATGCCGCCAAACGGTTCACTATTTTGACGATTGGCGACGGTCTTGTGACGGCAATTCCATCGCTTCTGATATCCGTAGCCGGCGGCATTATCACAACCCGGGCTGCTTCTTCATCGAATCTGGGTGAAGATGTTGCTCGCCAACTACTTACGAATCATGTTCCTGTAGCCATCGGGTCCGGATTCCTTTTCTTGTTCGGTCTTGTCCCTGGCCTTCCATTTCTCCCTTTCTTCGCACTTGGCTCGGCAACAGCGCTTTTAGCATACAAGCGACGCAAGTCCAGCCAGGATGAAATGCAGGTGTTGGAACAGGTCAAGACTGCAAAGGCGGAAGCTGAAAAACCCAAAGAAAAAATTGAAGGATTATTGAAAGTCGACCTGCTTGGGATTGAAATGGGATATGGCCTGATACGATATGTCGACGCCAGCCAGGGCGGTGATTTTCTCGATCGAATTAAATCCATACGCCGTCAAATTGCCGTTGAAATGGGATTAATTGTGCCTCCAGTGCACATTACCGACAACCTTCAGCTGAATCCGCGACAGTATGCCATTATGCTCAAAGGAGTGTCGATCGCCCGAGGAGAATTGATGCAGGATCATCTTTTGGCGATTAATCCAGGAACGGCGCACGAGGAAATTCAGGGACTTGCGACTGTGGAGCCTGCCTTTGGACTGCAAGCGCGCTGGATTAAAGCGCATGAACGCGAACGAGCTCAACTGGCGGGATATACATTAGTAGATCCCGCTACAGTGCTGGCGACGCATCTTACCGAGATCATTAAATCTCAGGCTTATGAGCTTCTTGGACGTCAGGAGACCAAGAATCTTTTGGATGGCGTTTCGAAAACCCATCCGAAAGTAGTTGAAGAGCTGGTTCCAAAAGTCCTGTCTGTCGGAGAAGTGCAGAAAGTAATGCAGAATCTTTTAAAGGAACGGGTCAGCATTCGAGATGCCGTTACAATCCTCGAAACGTTGGCGGATTTTGGCGCCTATACAAAAGATGTCACAACGTTGACGGAATATTGCCGGCAAGCATTGGGCCGTTCCATTTGCAAGCCATACCAGACCGATGACGGAGATCTGTCCGTCTTTACGATCAGCCCCGATCTGGAAAAGAACATATCGGATGGAGTTATGCGAACGGATCAAGGTTCTTATCTTGCGCTGGAGCCTCGACAGGCTAAAGACATTATGACCCGTTTCCGGCGCGCCGTAGAATCTGCTGGAGCCAGTGGCAACCCGGTGGTTCTTTGTTCTCCAGGAATTCGAATGTATGTGCGGCAGCTGCTTGAACGCTTTCTGCCGAATATTGCGATTCTATCCCATAACGAGATACCCCCGAATGTGCGCATTCAATCCCTGGGGATGGTGACTTAGGATGAGGATAAAGACGTTTTATACCAAAAGCATGTCTGAAGCGTTGCGGGAAGTTAAAGAACATTTGGGTCCCGAAGCGCTGATCTTGTCGACAAAAGAGATTCCCCGTCGTTCCGGCGCATGGGGTCGATCTTCAGGTTTTGAAGTGGTCGCAGCAAGCGACGGTCCGGATGGAATCGATGTTTATTCGTCCGCTAGAGAAAAGAATGTCGAACCAATCGAAAAAGATATTCTTCAATCGATAGGATCTAGTCAAGAGCTGGCCGCAACCTATTCTCCGGCCAGAGTTATCCATCCCTCTCTGGTAAAGGCTAAAACCAAACCAAGGAATTCATCCAAGAGCCGGATGGAAGTCGGAACAGAAACCTCGGAGAACGGATTGCGCTTTAAAGGCCGAGCACCGGTCCTTCTTTATCAGGACTTAGTGCAATGTGGAGTCGATGGTTCTCTGGCTTGTGATTTGCTGGTCCAAGCGTTGGAATCTTTATCCGCCGGGCAGCGACGTAGTCGTGCGGCTCTGATACGATCGGCCGCGCAAGCCGCTTTAAGACTCGTATCGTCCGACACCAATCTTAATGGAATGCCGGAAAAGAAAATCGTCGCTTTTGTTGGACCAACCGGAGTGGGGAAGACCACTTCGATAGCAAAGCTCGCCGCTTATCTTGCATTGCAAAAGAAAAAAAAGGTTCTTTTGATGACATTGGATGGATATCGCATTGGCGCAATTGAGCAACTCAGGATTTATGCAGGGCTGATGGGAATGCCGTTCCGGTTCGTGGACCAGGTCTCCGACTTGTCCCGGACTATTGAGGAAAACATCCAGCGCGATTACATCCTGATTGACACGGCCGGCCATGGTCCTAGAGATATGGGTGCAATGAACTCGCTGGCGGCTTTCCTAAAGGATTCGCCTAAGGTAGAACGGCATTTAGTTTTGAGCGCTGCGACCAAGGAATCGGATATGCGCAAAATCATGGCTCAATTCGAAATATGCAGTCCCGACCATTTGCTGTTCACAAAGCTTGACGAAACGGAAACTCCGGGTCCGATCTTGAATGAGCTTGTCCGTACACGGAAATCATTTTCCTATTACACCGATGGGCAGCGGGTGCCGGATGACCTGCACGCTTTCCCAGGAGAAAGAATCATAGAAATACTTCTTAATCGAAATGATAACGCACTCAAGGAATAAAACTATGCCCCATGATTCTTATCGATTCCATAGCGCCGGTTCTTCCTTAGCTAAAAGCCAAGCGGCCAGTGTCGCCAAAACAAAAGGATCCATCCTTGCAGGAAAAGCTAAAGGTCCGCTGATCCTGGCTGTAACAAGCGGAAAAGGCGGCGTTGGAAAAACAAATGTAGTTGCGAACCTTTCCGTCAGCCTTTCAGAAATGGGCAAGAAGGTGGTGGTGCTGGATGCGGATTTTGGATTGGCGAATCTCGACGTGTTGCTTGGATTGACGCCTCGCTACCATTTAGGACATGTGTTATTCGGCAATAAAACATTGTCGGAAATAATGGTTCCCGGTCCAAAAGGAATAAGAATTATTCCGGCCAGTTCCGGTTTACAGCGCATGTCGGAACTGACTTTAGCGCAACGGAATCACCTGGTGGAAAGTTTTACAAACCTGGATGTCGATACCGACTACTTCATCATTGATACAGCGGCAGGAATATCACGCAACGTAATTCATTTTCTTCTTGCCTCTCAAAAAGTCATTGTGGTTAGCGCGCCGGAGCCGACTGCAATTGTCGACGCATATGCGGTCATCAAAATTGTTGTAGCGGAAGAACATGAGAAATCTATTCAAGTTCTTATCAATTCCGCTGAGAACAGAGAAGATGCCCATGAGGTCTTTTGTCAAATAAACTCGGTAGTCAAGCGTTTCCTCAACAGGGAGGTTGACTATCTTGGTCATATTGAGCGTGATTCTCACGTTACACAGGCCGTTCGAAACCAGATGCTGGTTACACATCGTTTTCCTAATGCGCCGGCAAGCCAATGTTTTCGAGATTTGGCGCGCCGAATGGCCATGCAGGAAAATTCAATGCTGGTTTCCAATGGCATGGTTTGGGAGAAGCTTCTCAATGATTGGGTCAACTAAACACAATTGCCATGCTTGCGATGCCTTTCAATCGCTGCATGGCAGCGATTCGAATAGCCCACGTCTTCTGATCCTCTTTAGGGAGACATATAGTTTTCTAGAATAGCCCGCAGAGCGCCGGAAAATCGGCGGATCTGTAAGAGGTACAATAATGCAGGATTCGATTAGCTCCAAAGTATATGAAACACCGGTTCAACCCAATGCCGAACGGGATAGCTTGATATTGGAGCATTTGCCCCAAATCAAATATATCGCTCAGCGAATATCCACCAAACTTCCATCCCATGTCGAACTGAACGATTTGGTAAGCGCGGGCATCCTGGGATTGCTGGATGCAATCGAGAAGTTCGATCCCAATAGAGGCGTCAAGTTTAAAACTTATGCAGAGTTGCGTATCAAAGGAGCCATTCTGGACAGTTTGAGAAATCTGGATTGGGCGCCCCGCTCTCTGCGAAAGAAAAGCAAAGACCTGGAAAGAATCTACAGAGAACTCGAACAAAAACTTGGCCGCCCTGCTACGGACAAGGAAGTCTGCGAAGCCATGGAAATAACGCTGGATGAGTTTTTTGAGCTCGTGGATCAAATCAAAGGCCTTAATTTGGGCAGTTTCCAGGAACTCGCCTCTCAGGACGATGAGAAAAACAGCGAACCTCTTGTCAAATACATTCCCGATGCTCCCAATATGGATCCCTTCTTCGTATTCCATAAGACCGAGATCCAAGGCATCTTGAGCACCGCTATCGATACGCTCCCTAAAAAGGAGCGCCTGGTTGTTTCTCTATATTATTTTGACGAGCTTACCATGAAAGAAATCGGTAAAGTGTTGGGAGTCAATGAATCCCGTGTATCTCAGCTCCACACAAAAGCCATGCTGAGATTAAGAACCAAACTGAAAAAAGTGAACGGACAAGAATAGAAGCCGGCGGCCAATATTATGGATAAGGTTCTTTCGCAGGAAGAAATTAATGCTTTGTTTTCGGCGATGTCCACCGAGGAGCCAAGCTCGTCCGCTCCACAGGACAAACAAGCGCTGATCGAACGCAAAGTTGTCAACTATGACTTCCATCGCGCGGACAGGATATCACAGGATCAGATGAGGTCGATTCATCTGCTGCACGAATATTTCGGGCGCAACTTCGCCTCCTCTCTCTCCGCATACCTGCGTGCATTTGTCGATGTGAATATTGTGTCTCTCGAACAAATAAACTATTCTACATTTATTAAATCGCTTCCGGATCCCACTTTATTCGCCAGCATCGGGATGCGCCCTCTCGACGGAAATATGGCGCTGGAGATGAATCCTTCCCTGGTTTTTCCCATGATTGACATGATCCTGGGCGGACCTGGATGCGCTCTTGATACGAACCGCAATTTGACGGAAATCGAGTTGAATATTATCGAAGGCGTCGTAAGACTGGCGATGAGGGATTTAAGAAACGCATGGCATCCGATCTTGGAACTTGATTTCTTCCTTGAGGGGAAGGGCACTAAGGCCCAAATGTTTCAAATTGTATCTCCCGCTGAGGCTGTGATCACCGTACATCTGGAACTGAAAATCGGCGACAATTCGGGACTTATTAATTTATGCATTCCTTCGCGTTTGGTGAAAATGTTGCGCAGCAAATTCGATCAACAGTGGAATGTTCCGCGACAGAAAACAACGAGCAATGAAGCGGAAAAAATTATGACCCTTATGAAAACAGTATTCATGCCGCTCTCGAGTGAAATGCGCAATTCAAAACTAACCGTGAATGATTTGTTGAAAGTGTCCGTGGGAGATGTCATCGAGCTGAATGAACGGATTGGAGATCCTGCATTCATGTGTGTTGGAGGGATTCCCAAATTCATGGGAAGGATTGTCGTGCAACGCGGGAAAAAGGCTTTTGAACTATCTGAAAAATATCTTGATTAAACCAACAGACGCAACTACGCGACTGGAATAACGGATGAGGACGATGTGAACGATCCTTTGGAACAAAACAACGCTATTGAGAATGTAAAACAGGAAGAACCCGCTGTCCGGGAGAGTTCCGCTCCAGAAAAATTGAATATTGACATGCTTATGGATGTCGAACTCCCCGTTAGCATTGCTTTTGGGAATTCCGAAATGCAATTGAAAGATATTCTGAAGCTTGGGGCAGGTTCCGTCATTGAATTGAATAAATCCGTCAATGACCCGGTCACTATCATCGTCAACCATAAACCAATTGCCAGAGGCGAGGTGGTAATGGTGGAGGGCAATTACGGAGTTCGTATCCTGGAGGTCGAAAGTAAAGCCGAAAGAATACGATCCTTAGGCTAGGGCTAAAGGCTAGCTGAATTTGAAAGCACATTCTAAGGAGATAGCAGAATGCTATATATCTTCCTTTTTATCCTGGCTCTGTCTGCGGGTGTGAGCCATTTTTATTTAAGAAAAATATTATTGTTACGCATGCATAAATTGGAACGTAAGTTGCAAGACATTTCCAGCGTGATGTCTCAGATGATAGAAGCCCAAATGAATGCGCATCGCAAATACACCGCGGATATTGGAAACATCGAGGAAAGAATAATGGAGTTGAGCGTTCCTTCTCATGACTCGGATCTTCCTCTGGAAAGAAGACATCAAGTGCTGGCTTTGGCCCGTCAGGGAGTCCGTCTCGAAGAAATCGTAAAACGGCTCAAAGCTCCCAGAGGAGAAGCGGAATTAATTCTGAATTTGGGCAAGTACATGAACTCCAATGCTCAGCAAAACGCCAAAATAAACGGACAGGTTGGGACCAATGCCTAAAAATTATTGTTTTAGAAAAGAGTGTTCCCGCATCCGATCGGAATTCAGTATTTTTCTGAATCGGCGGCGACCTCCTCAATATGAAGGACATATTTTCTGCAGTGACTCTTGTTTGTTGGCTTATTGCGAGAGTGAATTGAGTGAAAAATGGCGTCAGCTGCAGTTGGATAAAACGCGAAGCATTTCGCGGCCCAAGCTGGGCAGTATATTGATGCAAACAACCTATTTGACTCGAGATCAACTTGATCAGGCGATCAAACTTCAAAATCAGACCCATGAAGGTCGACTGGGAGAATGGCTTCTTCGGCTCGGTTTTGTTGAAGAGCATCAGATTACCGCAGCTCTTGCACGTCAGTTTGGTCTTCCTTGGATCAATCTCAGGAATTCAAACCCAAATGTTGACGCCGTCAGAATGATTCCCGGTAAAGTAGCCAAATGTACCGGCATGCTTCCGGTAGGATTCGATGATTATCAGGATTCCTTGCGTGTGGCGTTATGTGCGCCTGTGGATTTTGCTTCTCAGCAGGCGCTCCGGCGTATGGTTCGAAAAGGCATAAACGCCTATATAGGGGATCAATCGCTTATTCAGAAATTATTGAATGAATGGTACGAACCTGAAGATCTCGACTTGTCCGATATTCCAACATTCAGTTCGCTGGACGAACTGATACAAGTTGGGAACGAGATGGTTGTCTCTGCTATCAACAATCGTGCTGAAGACATTCAAGCTGAGCTGCTTCAAGATTATTTCTGGATGCGTTTGGATTTCACTTCGAAATCACACCATCATTTCTTTAGATATGTTCAAAATCCGGCGGAAGATCTTGAGACGGCTTCCGAAACGGAACTGGTTTATAACTATGCCGTTGGAAATTGAGGCAATTATTTCCCAGTTTATAGGCAGAAATTTCCAGTTCAACCGGAGATTCAAACAGATATAAGCCAATACGCGTTGGGATTTTGATGAATGGGGGATGGCATGGAATTTGCAACAAGAAAATCGTCGTCTGCTTTCGCTGATGGCAAACAGAAAGGATGCTTCGATGAATAATGGAATTTATACAGCCTATTCTGGATTGCGAGCTCAAGTAGATGCGTTGGATCTTGTGGCCAACAATCTTGCCAATGCCAATACAACGGGGTTTAAAGAAGAGATAGCTTATTTCTATGCCCTCGACCCGCGGGCCGAGGATTCTACAAGCTCTAACGATCTCAGCGGCACTATAAACAGATCCGTTGGAGTGCGAGGAGCTTTGAATGCCACGGAGGGTTCAATAACTCAGACCCATCGGGACCTGGATATTGCCATTGATGGAAATGGTTTGTTGGCCGTCCAAACGCCTCGTGGCGTTCGGTACACAAGGAATGGCAATTTGAAATTGAATGAAAAAGGATTGCTATGCGCTTCCGAGGGTTCGCCAATTTTAGGTTCCAAAGGAAAGCCGATCGCCCTCGGAACTGGGAGGATTCAAATTGGCGAAGATGGCTCTGTTCTATTGAATGACCAAAAAGTGGATAGCATGAAAGTCGTCACTTTCAATGATCTCAAAAACCTTGTGAGGGAAGGCAATTCGCTATTTTTGATTCCCGAAGGCAAGGATCAAGAAAAAATATCGAATGCAAAAGTTAAGTCTGGCTATCTCGAACAATCCAATGTGAATCCGGTTTCCTCGATTGTTCGCATGGTCGAAATCCTTCGACAGTTTGAATCCATTCAGAAAACCATCAATTTGGTTATGAATGAAATAAATACGAAATCCATCGAAAAGCTCGGTCGCTAGGAGAAATTATGTTACGTGCAATGTATACAGCCGCAAGTGGAATGGAAGCTCAGCAATTAAACATTGATACTATCGCTCACAATCTGGCGAACATTAATACCAGTGGATACAAGTTGCGGAGAGCTCAATTCCAGGATTTATTCTACCAAAATATCCGGCAAGCAGGAGCTTCCAATACTGCAACTACAGAAATACCGGTTGGTTTGCAGGTAGGACTTGGCACGAGGCCGATAGCAACCGAAATAAATTTAAGTCAAGGCGATTTTTCTTTAACCAACAATCCGCTGAATGTTGTCATTCAAGGCCAGGGGTTTTTACAAATTAAACAGACCAATGGGCAAATCGCTTATACGAGAAATGGGAGTTTGCAGCGGAATCGGGATGGAAACATTGTGACGTCCGATGGAGATATGCTGGAACCCCAAATCTCCATACCGCCGGATCAAATCGGCATCACCATCGGACCCGACGGAACAGTAACTGTCCAGCAAGCGGGACAAGCGCAACCTCAAACAGTTGGAAAAATTGAATTGGCGCTCTTCCAGAATCCGGCAGGTCTTCAGAATATCGGAAAAAGCCTTTTCACCATTACCCAGGCTTCCGGTGATGCTGTTACGGGAACTCCAGGAGAAAATGGGTTGGGAACACTATTGTCCGGGTATGTGGAACAATCCAATGTAAGCGTAGTGGAAGAAATGGTCAGCATGATCGTAAGTCAACGCGCTTACGAAGCCAACTCCAAAGTCATCCGCACTGCGGATGAAATGTTTACTCAAGCCAATAACGTTGTTCGGTAGAGGAATTCCATGAAGCAAGCTTCGAATTCTCTCCTCACCTTTTACCCAATCCTTTTCAAAGCGAAATCGCGCATATCGGCGTTTTTTCGAGATAAAACCCGGGATGCCGCTCGCTTCTTCACCCCTTTCCACGATTACCAGGAGAGATTTTTGAAAACAAATATTTCTGTTTTCCTGGCGTCTTGTCCGCCACGCAGTTTTATCCGCTCAAGGTTGGGTGAGGGGAGGATTCGGAGCTTGCTGTCTGTTATCTGTATGACTTTGTTTGTCATTTCTATTCGAAGCGTTTTTGGCGCAGAAAATATTCTATTAAACTTGAAGGAACAGGTCACACTTCAATCCAGCACCATCATCTTGAAGGATATTGCCGATTTGCGGGGGCCGAATTCGGAAATACTCGACCAATTGGCTCAAACCACGCTTGGCGCCGCTCCACACCTAGGTTTAGTTTCAACTCTAAGCCGGTATCAAATATTAAGCCTTATACAAAAAGCCTATTCCCCTACGCCTGAAATCATTTTTTCCGGCGCTGAAGTCGTTCAAATTAGGCTACAGGGCAGGCTGGTGAAATCCGAAGAAATTTCCCGGATTATAAAAGCTTATATTACGCGAAACACCTCATGGGAAGAATCCGAAATAGAGATTCTTTCGATGGATCATCCCCAAGTAATTGAATTGCCGCCAGGCGAGGCGCATCTGCAGATCTCTTCCAGCTTGCCTGTCACAGGGCGCGGCAAAATCATTTTACCGATGGAGACGGTTCAAGGAGATCAAATTCTTCAACGCTTTTGGGTGACAACAAATATTCGCATTAATGTCGGAATTCTAACTGCTGCAAAATCCATTCGCCGCGGCAAGGTTCTTGATCGGGAAGATGTTGTAATGTCGAGCGCAATCCTTGGCGATTTACATGCCACGTATCTTGGCAATTCTGACGAGTTGCTCGGCAAGATTTCTGAACGAAATTTCTCACCTGGTGATCCCCTCACCCGTGAAGGATTTTCAGATCCCTTGCTGATTAAGCGCGGTGACGTCGTTCAGCTTAAATTGGAAAGAAACGGGCTGGTGATTGCCGCGCAAGGCCGAGCCGAACAGGATGGTCGGCTCGGCCAAACTATCAAGGTACGCAACCTTGAGTTCTCAACTCTCCTGAACGCGCAGGTTACAGGGCGAGCTGAAGTAAAGGTTCAATGACAGGAGGGCAAATGCTGCAGAAACAAATAATCGCGGGGATTATCTTTGTTTTCTTTCTGCTTGATTCCGCCGCCATTAGTCTTGCCGGCGACAAGGTCAAGGTCCAGGACCCAACCGATATAAAAACTTATGTGGAAAGCGCTAAAAACCGGCAGAAGGCAATGGAATCAGCAGAAGGATCTCTTTGGAGAAGCAGCGGTTATCGCTCTAATCTTATTCGAGACTTCAAGGCTCGTAATGTCGATGATGTTGTGAAGATCCTTGTTATGGAGTCCACCCAGGCGCTGGTAAGCGCCGATGCCAATAGCGCTCGAGACACTCAGCTTTCTGCAGGATTGGACAAGCTTTTCGGGCTTGAAAAATATATCACTGAAATGCCTACCATGGCATCGGGAACAACAAGTTCGAGTTTTGAAGGAAAAGGGTCCACCAGCCGGGCAACCAATCTGGAAACGACTCTGACGGCGCGAGTGATCGATGTTCTTCCCAATGGGAATCTAATCGTGGAAGGGATGCGAGAGATTCGAGTCAATAATGAAAACCAGAGTGTTTTCCTTACCGGAATTGTTCGTCCTGAAGATATTAGCGCGGGCAATGTTGTTCTATCCTCTGCTATAGCGCAAATGTCTGTACGGGTTCAGGGAAAAGGCACGGTGAGTCAGCCTTTGAAGCCCGGCTGGCTTTACCGCATTTTAACTGGGATTTTGCCATTCTGAAAATATCGTTATGCGCATGAAAATATTTTTGATAGTTCCATTGTTGTTTTTCTCCTTTACCTCGCCGCTTTTACAGGCTGCCAGTCGCATTAAAGATATTGCGTCTTTCGAAGGTGTTCGCGAGAACCAATTAACCGGGGTCGGTCTTGTCGTCGGGCTTAACGGAACAGGCGACCGCAGTCAAACGGTTTTTTCCATTCAAACTCTGGCCAATATGCTGGAGCGAAGCGGCATAACGATCAATGCAAATCAGGTGCGAGTCAAAAATATCGCCGCGGTTATGGTGACGGCGACTTTGCCTCCTTTTATTCGTCAGGGAAGCCGAATTGACGTGACTGTTAGCTCGATTGGAGACGCCCAAAGTCTGCAGGGAGGCGTTTTGATTCAGACTCCCCTGCAAGCGGCCAATAATATGGTTTATGCTGTTGCTCAAGGACAGGTTGCGATTGGAGGGTTCAGCGGGGGCGGGGGCGGGAATCGCGTCCAGCAGAACCATCCTACGGGTGGGAGGATTCCCAACGGCGCACTGGTGGAACGTGAGGTTGCCGTAGATTTCACCGGAAAAACGCATCTGAATCTAGTTTTACATCAAAGCGATTTTACTTCTGCAAGCCATGCAGTTCGCGCGGTTAACGCCTCAGCGGGTTCTGATATTGCGCATGCAGTAGACGGGCGCACAATTGAAATCACGATTCCTGCTAGCTACACCAACAAAATTATAGAATTTATGTCTTTAGTCGAAAGCTCCGCCATGGAAGTCGATGCGACGGCGCGCGTCATCCTAAATGAAAAAACCGGCACCATCGTGCTGGGGAAGGATGTTCGAATTTCAGAAGTGTCGATTATTCATGGAAGCCTTTCGTTGCAGGTCGGAACTGTTTTTAAGGTTTCCCAACCGGAAGCTTTTACAAAAGTCGAACAAGCCACTGTTGTGCCGGATACTACCCTTTCGGTTCAAGAGGATAAGGGAAAAACAGTGACCTTAAAAAATGGCGCCAGCATTGAAGAAGTGGTCAAAGCTCTAAATGCGATAGGCGCCGGGCCGCGGGATATTATCGCCATCTTACAAGCGATAAAAGCGCAGGGAGCTTTGCAGGCAGATTTGGAAATAATTTAGGAATCGATGGGGATTGCCTGAAATGCAAGATTTATCTTTAGGAAATCTGATGCAGCCGCCGTCGGAAATGCTGATCGGAACAGGGCGCCGGCTTGAGGGAAAACTCACGGAGGTCCAGAGGACCGCGGGTGAAAAGCAGAAGAGTGAACTAAAGAATGCGGCGCAGGAATTCGAAGCTGTGTTCATCAATTACTTGCTTAAAGCCATGCGTGAAACCATCGAAGAATCCGGACTTCTGGAAGAGGGTTTTGGAAAATCCATATATACGGAAATGTTTGACCAGGAACTTTCCTTAAGCATGGCTCGTCGCAATTCGCTGGGGATCTCAAACCTGCTTTATCAAAACATTACAAAATCTGAAGCGGAAAAGAATCTGAAAGACGCCGGCCCGGCGCCGAGTCTCCCTGGGAAAAAAGCCCCGGATAAAGGCGTTGAGCGGGAAATAAGCGACGTGCAGCTTCCAGTCCAGGCGCCTGTGAGTTCTCGGTTCGGCGTACGAGTGGATCCTTTTTCACATAAGACTCGTATGCACAAGGGCATTGATCTTGCCGCTCCCGAAGGAACCAAAGTTGAAGTGCCATGGGCCGGAAAGGTTGTTTCTGCAGGATTTGAAAAAGGATATGGAAATAACGTCCTTATCCAGCATTCGGAGGGATTTCAGACAAGATATGGGCATCTAGGATCCATGAATGTCAAGGCAGGGGATGTCGTATCGGCGCAACAAGTTCTTGGAACAGTGGGAGATACAGGGCGAAGCACCGGTCCCCATCTGCACTTTGAAGTAATTCGAATGGGAAAACCGGTAGATCCGCTGGGCGGAATCGAGTCGCAAATGGCGAATCTGAACTATGGGAAAACTCCATCCTAATAAGAGGCGAATAATGGTTAAAGTGATATTATCAAGGGGACGATATAGATTACAAAGAGTAATCTCTTGAGGAAGAATTATGGAGATTGATGTTACAAATCCCTTGATTGGCTCGAAAACAAACGTCCAGCGGCTAGATAATTCGCCGACAGAGCGGACTCAGAAAAGCGGCGGAGAATTCATTTCCGATTCCGACAGTCTTGAATTATCGGTCCGTAGTCGGGAAATTTCGCATCTCAACGAATTGGTTCGGTCGACTCCTGATGTCAGGGAAAAGAAAATCGAACAGGTTCGGAGAGATATCGAAGCCGGCACCTACAATGTGAAGGCGGAAAAGATCGCTGAAAAGATTATTGGAGGCAATCTGCTGGACGAAGTATTTTAGGGCCGTAATGGGTTGGAGACGGCCATGTCCGACGACTTTGGTCACTTGAATCTGGTGGTTTCACCGTTCCTCGAAAGGATTGCAAGGGAAGAGCGGTTGGGAGATCAGCCGCGCAAACCTAAAAATCTGAAAGAGAAAACGGTCAAAAAGACTCAAGACAGCGCTCTGCCTGAGGGAGATCAGAACGAAGATGACTCCAATTCCTCAAACCACATTGATCTTAGGATCTGAATCATGGAACCGCTTCATTTCGGAACTCCTGAGAAACATACACGAAGAGATCCATACCTATCGGGATCTCATTGAACACGCGCGCCGCAAAACCGCTTTGCTTGAGCAGGGCCGCGTGGAAGCCATCCTGGAAAGCAATAAAACAGAGGAGGCGTTCAATATCAAACTCCGAGGTCTGGAGAGCGAAATGGCGCGCCTTTGTCGTTACTTATGTAAAAGTTTCAGGATGAAGCGAGAAGAGTTTACTCTGACGAAACTCGCCGACAACCTTGAACAATCGCTTGCTCTGGAAATACAAATTCAAACGGCGCTGTTCCGGAATATGGTGAAACAACTGAAATCGATCACTCAACGCAATATGCAGTTGATCGAGAAGTCCATTCACTATTCCCAGGGACTTTTGAGCCTATTTTCCAATGCCACGAGCTCTTATCAGCCCACGGGATTGTTTAAACCAGTTCCTTCGATTCCACCGACATTTTCTCAACAAGCATAATGAGAAAATGCTGTGGATAACGGTTGAATTCGGATCCAGGGGATGGATCCTTTGCGCCGGCTGAAGAACCGGCTGGAACGCTATCCTTATGACATCAATTCTGAGCGGCTTGGAAACGGCAAAACAGGCATTGTCCGCCCAACAATTTGCACTGTCTATAACACAGAGAAATGTCGCCAACGCCGGCAATGAAGCTTATACGCGTCAAGATGCTGTTTTTACGGATGTAACCGGGTCGGGCGGTTCCCCGGTAAATATTCAAGCTTTGCGAGATCGGTATATCGATTTCAGCATCCAACGGGAGTTGCAATCGCTGGGAAAACAAGAAACGATGTCCAGCGCTCTGCAACAAATTGATGCTATTTTCAATGAAAACAACAATCAGGGACTGCAGAAAGCGCTTTCAGACTTCTTTAACAGTTTCAGTGCTTTATCGACGAACCCGGAGGACAGTACATTGCGGCGGCAAGTCCTGTCCAAAGCTACTGCACTGACCACGGAATTCAACCGTCTGTACGCCGGGTTGCGACAAGTGCAAACATCCGCCGATAGTTCTGTAGCAAGCGCAACGGATGAAATCAATACGATTGCCGCTCAAATAGCAGCATTGAATAAACAAATGCCGGCCGCATCCGGATCGGCAGAAGAATTCTCTCTGCGCGATCAAAGACAAAAGCTTTTAGAAAATCTCTCCGGGTTCATTGATATATCCTATTATGAATCTGAAATGGGTTCGCTTACGGTATCGACGGGGCAGGGGGGACTGCTTGTAATCGGGAAAGACAGTTTCGAACTGACAACTGCGCCGCTGGCTGGTTCCGAATTCCTGGGCGTACAATTGTCCGGATCTGATATTACATCAACCCTACAGTCCGGGAAATTAAGCGGTTGGATAGAAGCTCGTGAAACGATAGCGGGATATTTGAGCGTTCTTGACGATATGGCGGCGACGCTGGCGACCCGAGTCAACGATCAGCACACGGCAGGAGTGGATCCCGAAGGCGATCCTGGCGAAGATATTTTTTCTTTTACCACCGCAGGTGTCGGTTTAACGGCTGGGGCCGCTCGAACGATTAGCGTGGCTTTGTCCGAGCCGAGAAAAATTGCAGCGGCAAAACCTGCGGGAGGGACGGGAAACAACGAGAATGCGAAACTTCTAAATGGGATTAAGGATGAAAAGCTATTTTCATCCTTAACAGAAACAACCAGTCAATTCTATGCCGGTTTGATTTATAGAATAGGCTCCGACGAGCAGGACGCTGACAACGGATTGAACACTCAGATCAGCGTTTTGAAACAGTTGAAAAACCAAAGGGATTCATCCTCAGGCGTCAACATGGACGAAGAAGCGATCAACCTGATTAAATATCAGAGAGCTTACCAGGCGAGCGCTGAATACGCGACAGTGTTGAACTCCTTGAGCGATGAAATTCTTAATATTCTGGGTGTTTAATCATGCGCATAACGCAATTGGAAACATACCGTAATTTCCTGGGCAATCTTGAGACGCTCAATGACAGTTTATTCACAATCAACAATCAGGTGTCGAGCGGAAAACAACTGACGCAGCTGAAAGATTCCCCCGCCGGCAGCGCACAACTCATCGCTTTAAGCAAGCAATCCGCTGAGGTTGATCAGTATCAGTCCAATATCGATGCTGGCGCCTATTTTTTAAAAATGGCAGATTCGATTCTCAACGAGGTCAATAATCTCGCGACGACAATTTATACCAAAGGGAGCCAAGCAGCCTCGGATACCTATACGGCAGAAGCCCGATCAACCATTGCGGCAGAACTGCGTTCGCTGCGCGAACAGTTAGTGTCGCTTGCCAATTCGCAGGTGAACGGCCGCTATATATTTGCGGGTTCCCAAACCGATTCGGCTCCTTTCCTAGTGGATGGCGCTGTGGTTGTGTACCAGGGAGATGATGTTGTAAATCAAATCAGCGTCGATGACGGATTACAGATGAAGCAGGGCGTTTCTGGAGCAACCGCGTTTGGTTCCATATTTTCTGTTGTCGATGCATTATTGTCCCATATGGAAGGCAACAACGTATCGGGCGTCAAAGACGCCTTGGAGCAATTCGCATCCGCATTGTCAGGATTGAGCCTGGCTCGCGGAGAAATTGGCTCGAATATGAGCATGCTTGACAATGTAAAAACGAGTCTGGATTCGAGAGAAACCAACTTGACAAAACAACGAAGTCAAGTGGAAGATGCAGACATGGCGGAATCTGTTGTCAGACTGAGCCAGGTTCAAACAGCGCTGGAGACGGCTGTTTCAGCAGGCGGATCGATTTTACAACAGCGCAACTTGTTCGACTTTCTCGCTTAGAAACGTTACTATGCAATTCGTTAACAATAATTTTTACAATAATTGAAGATTAATTTCCCACGCCGAGCTTAGATTTCAACAGGTGAAACTCTGAGTTAACGTGGGATTGCACTTCTGGATTGAGGCTCATGCTTATCAAGACGGTCAATTTTGGGGAACTGGAAGTACCGGAAGATACAATCATCAACTTTAAGGAAGGATTGCCTGGATTTCCACAAATCCACCGATTCGCAATTCTGGAACTGGAAGATTTAAAACCTTTCCAATACCTCCAGGCATTGGATGATCCTCCCATAGCTCTTTTTGTAATCAATCCATTCGCAATAGATCCGACCTATGAATTCCGCCTAACGGAATCCGACATGGAAGATGTGAATAGCAAGAATTCAAAGGAATTGGCGGTGTACTCCGTTGCAACAATTCCGGATGATCCCAGCCAAGCCACTATCAATCTCATGGCTCCCATTGTCATTAATGATCGAGACCGATGCGGGAAGCAGATCATATTGCATGAAAGCAAATATTCCGTCCGACATCCATTGCTAAACAATGCAGATAAAAACGAGGCGGAAACCCAGGAAGACTAATGCAAGCTTCCTTTTGCGCGGGGCAGGATCGCCCTGCAGGTAATTACACGGATGCTAGTTTTTACACGAAAAAAAGATGAAAGTCTTGTCATAGGGAATGAAATAGAAGTAACCATCCTCAATATCGGGACGGGTAGTGTTAAAGTCGGGATTACGGCGCCGCGCCATATTTCGGTTCACAGGCATGAGGTTTATGAAGTCATTAAACGCGAAAACCTTGCTGCGTCCAAATCACAGATTCCCAAAATGGACATTCTAAAAAAACTTTTAGGATAGCCCAACAACTTGCGAGTCCTTACTTTCAATTCGCATCAACCTTACCTGCACCTTATGGCAAGTTGTCTGCCATGGGAGTTCGGGGTGATTGCGCCCAAACTTCCATCCGGTCAATTTAAAAAATGGGATCCTCGAATTCGGCCACTTCTGAAAAACATAAACATCTATTTTTCTTTACAGGAAGCTCTGCAGAATGGCTCGTGGGATTGGATCCTGACTCACAACGTCAACGATCTAATAGATTCCCGGCAGATTCTTATTCCGAAAGCTTTTCTCGTGCATGGGACTCTATCCGGACGGATATTGCAGGATCGCAGCACTATAAACCGCAATCTCTATATTCGGAACCTAGGACTTCTTTTCAAAGAATGCGGCGCACGAGTGATCTATATTTCAGACCTGAAGCGGCGGGATTGGGGAATGCCTGGAGATGTAATCCGGCCGGCAATAGATATTAATAATTATGGAGGTTACCACGGCCAAATTCGCGGCGTGCTTCAAGTATGCAATCGATTGCAGGAGCGGGGCGAAATGATGGGATGGAGCATTTATGAAACTGTGTCCCGAGGCATTTCCAGCATGGTCGTCGGTAAAAATCCCAACCTTCATGGCAGCCGTATGTCCAATAATTGGGATGACCTTAAAGAACTGCTGCGTTCCTATCGTATTTATTTATATACCCCTCAATATCCCTATGAAGATGGTTATAACCTTGCCCTTTTAGAGGCTATGGCGACTGGGATGCCGGTCGCGAGTTTGCAGCATATCACCTCACCGGTGCGCGATGGGTTGGAAGGAATTATCGCTGAAACTTCGGATGAGTTGCGGAAGAAAGTCATCGATTTGCTGGATAATCCTGAGGAAGCTTCCCGATTAGGCGAGGGCGCCCGTCTCCGGGTTGAAAAGGAATTTGCAGTTGCTGATTTCCAACGCGCGTGGGAATCGTTGGCTATGCGATTGCTGAAAAAATGAAAAGCGTGTTCAGCAAGAATGGCTATAGAACAAGAGTATGGATGGAGTTCAGTAGAGTGAATCGATAAATTTGGGGAAATTGCCTTTAACAGGTTTCATACATTTCAGATACTGGTTGTGTTTTCCTACTTTGTCCAACCCCTCTCCCAATTTTTCTCGCACCGCTTCGAGTATATTCGCGTGTTCGCTGCATAAATCCTTGAGTCTGGTTGCTTCTGCTTTGGCCTTCTCTATTGCCGACGTCACTTCCTTCCGGGATTTCGGATCGAGTTGAGACTCGATTGCTTTCCAAGAATCCCATAATTGGGACGCTCGGACTTCCATCCTGCTGATTTGGGTCAGGACGTCGCGGTGTTTGAGGATGGACTGGGAAAGAGCCCGGTTATCGGCCGCATCGACGGTTTTAAAAATACCGGTGAGTTTCTCCGCAGCATTACGGTATAGGGCGATTAAATCCTGAAATTCCGATAATGGATTGTTCATTGGGATTAGATCGAAATATTTAACGATTTGAGTTGCATGGATAAAGGATTTCCAGATCTGATAATTTCCGTTTCCGGCAAAGATTGCAAGGTTGTTTGTACTCTGGCATTCTGGTTTTGGGCCACGAGTTCACTCCAGGCTGAGCGCAGATTTTCCAGCAACGATTCTATTTCCTCCAAGGGCTCTATGCTCTGTTCCAAATTTGCTGTGAATATCCTTCGCTTCATATAATCATAAAGACGATCTAAAGAGGATGCGATTTCACCCCCCTGTTTTATATTCAGACACGACTGCAACTCTGAAATTATGGAGATGCTCTTATTGACCGAGCGTGATCTGCCGGCGATGTCTTTGCGGCCCATTTGTTCCTTCGCTTCCTTGAGACAACAAATGGCGGCGTCATACATCATGACTACAAGTTGCAGTGGATTCGCTGTTTTGACGGCTACTTCTCTGTACCGGTGCGCAAGCGACTGATTACCCGTCATTTAAAACTCCTTTAGCTGCTTAGTTTTGCCAATTGACTGCTGAGCGACGATTGAGTTACCTGTAAAAGCTTGAGAGCTTCATCTGCTGCATTAAACTGCGCGGTCAGCAGTTCTTCCTGGATATCGAGCCGAAGCTGATAAGAACTGATTTCTTCGTTGAGAAACTTTATATTCAAATTTAGCGAATCTTCTGAATGATGGATGGGACCCGTTAGCGGATCGGTAATGCCGTCCAGAAGGCTATTCAGATTCATCAGGATGCTTTCACCTTCAACGCCAGTATCCGCTGGAGCTACGATGATCGATCCGTAATTGCCAATTACGGTCTGATCGATAGTAAAAATCAAACCTTCTTCAGGCTGACCGGATGCGCCGGTGAGGGTCAATCCGATTCCAGAAGCCGCGTGCGGGTTGGCAGGATCGTCGCTGTTGGTTAGGATGCCGGCGATGTCCATCCCATTCGCATCTATAGCATCGGTTCCAAAACCGGTAAATCCGGAGACGTTGGCTTGATTCGACACTAGGATAAAACTTCCAGCGCTTCCGTAATTATCTGCAGTAATTAGGACCTTGTTCTCGCTGTCCTTGGTTGCAGACGCGGACATTCCATGTTCTGTGAACTCGGCGTTGATCTCGTCTATAACCTGGTCGATAGTGAATCCAGCCTCCAGTACGACTTCGAATGAAGCACTGCCATCCGGTGTTATTGTCAACGTTTCATTTCCAGATAACGTTGTCGCAATGCTCTGGCTGCCTGTTGCCGAGGCTTTTGTGGCCAGAGACGTGACTTCGATAGCGTAGGTTCCTGCCTGAGTTGCAGCTGTTTTAGAGTTATAGGACACTCTGGGGTCCGTGGCAGTGACGCTATCGGCTGGAGTGCCATTTCCGAGAAAAAGAGCTGCGACGCTTGTGAAATCCGTAGAGAGCGCTGAGCGAAGTTTAGCAGCATCCAGACTCAGGCTGCCGTCACGAGTAAACTCAAGTCCGACTTGTCCCGCTATATTATAGTCAGAAAAGCGATTGGACACGGAATGAATCATCTTATTCTGTAAATTGGTTTGAATATTGCGCAGAGTTGAATCGCCGGAAAGAAGCCCGGATGTTTTCGTCGTGGAATTGTAAGTAAATTGAGAATTGATATATGCATTGACGCTATTGTAAGCGGAGACAAATTCATCAAGAGCTGAAATTATAGCATCTACATCCTTGTCCACTACGAGTCGTACAGCGCTCGTCGTTTCGTCCTTTAGAGTAAAAGTAACTCCAGGAATGACGTCGGTAACAATATTGGATCCCTTGCTTATCGTGATGCCGTTCAGGACGAACGTGGCGTTGGTCGCGGCCTGTTGCCGATTCAACCCCAGGGCTTGCCCCGTTAATCCAGTCTCGTTGATTGAAAAACTGTTGTCCGAACCGGATTCTTTTGCCGTTATCAAAAGCCTGTATGGATTATCCGGAGTTCCATCATTGATGATCGTGGCTGTAACTCCGGCATCGGCCTCGTTGATCGCCTTGCATGCCCCGGCCAGAGTATTGTTAGTTTCATTAATTGTCACCGTCACATTATCATCGGGATTTGCTTTTTCAATAACCAATGTGCCGGTGCCGATCTCGGTGGTGGTATTGGTGAAATTGCCGGAAGCCCAAGATTCTGATTCCGCGAGATCGGTCACAGTCAACGCATAAGTGCCGCCGAAATTAGCGCTATCCGCTGAAGCAGATACGGCAGACTCGTTGGAAGAGGTAACCTTGCAACGGGCAAAGATGCTATCGGAAAGCCTGTCCGAATAAGCATACGGATGAATCAGCGATTCGGAGTCTGAACCAAACAGAAGTGTTTCAACTTTGTTTGCCAGGGTTGAAAGCCTGGTATTGATTGTTTGAAAGGCGCTGATTTTGCTCTGAAGCGTCGTAACCTGGCTTTGCATCCTGCGGATAGGCGCGGCCTCGACATAGAGGAGGTTTTCCACAATGCTTGACACGTCAATCTGGCTGTTGACGAGATCTATCGTTGCTGCGCACATATTGCGCCTTTCTCTTTTTCAAAAATTATGTAGTGAGTAGAACGAGAGTGATCTCTTTCATCTGTCTCAATAAAAAATCCATCCGGTACGGACTCCAAATGAAGACCGGAACAACCCGCTTATCGTCACTTTAAGCTCACTTGAATAGGGGTTTTTGGCATATCCAGAGATGGACAGTCTTGGCTATAAGTCCCCTTTTCATTGAGATTGGAAGAGATCTGGAGAAGGGCTTTGTCAATCTTGGACAAGGCGTCACGAACGGAGGAAAAATATTCCGTATAAATATTGCTAAGTTCTACTGAGGATTTCAATTCCATCGATTGACGGACAAAGGTGTTCCGTTTTCTCAGGAAAAGGAAATTGCCCATTTGGTTGAGGCAGTCCAGCAGAGAAGCCAGGTGGGTGGCGCGATAAATGGATTCCTTTACCGCCTCAAGTTGATTCATCAAATACTGCGCAGAACAGGTGGTGTTGGATTCACAAATTTGCAGTCCTTTCCTCAAAACATTGCGTATTGCAATAGATTCGTCGAACAGTAAGGATAAATCCATACCTGCGTAGAGGAGACTGTTTTTCTGAGCTTCGGTAAAGGCGTCTGCAATACGATCACGGAGCCTGAGATTAAGAGCGCATTCTCGATAAAGAGCCTCTTTTAGAGAAGCAATTTCAACATATTCTTT
Organism: uncultured Acidobacteriota bacterium; assembly: GCA_964441405.1. Classification (GTDB taxonomy): domain Bacteria; phylum Acidobacteriota; class UBA6911; order UBA6911; family UBA6911; genus UBA6911. Next base: position 142,728 of record CAYTYP010000001.1, on the reverse strand, counting down.
TAAAATGCCGCCTTCAGTGGAATTAATGAAGCGAACCTGCGGATTATCACGGATAGCTTTTACGATCCAATTCCAGTAGGCTGTCAGCTTATCCGTCGATTCAATAGGCTTGCCGAATATGTCCTCGACAACAACAGTGCGCCGCATGGATCTTAGGGATTGCAGTTTGTTTTGCCAATCTAAAGGATTAACAATATCTTTGAACCATTCATCTTCAAAGCATATACCAGAGCAATACATCCTTCCGTCAACATGCGCTAAATCCTGACCGATGAAAATTATTGGATCGCATTTAAGAAGAAGGGCAAAATCCAATGCCATAGTAGCAACAGATCCCCAGGCTCGAAGTGATCCCTTGTTTCCCAGCAGGTCGGATAGGGAACGCAATGAAGAATTTTCGAACGTGCATGTTAGAGTTTTTCCCTGAAATTCGTCAAAAACAGATGGATAAGAAGACGCTTCGGCAACAATCAAAGCATTTTTTGTAGGCGCACCTTTGATATGGCAAAAATTTTCATAAGATGGGTCGCCTGTCAGGACAAAATGAGGATCGATTCCAGCCGCCAATAAAGGTTTTAATGCCGTATCGGTAGAAAGAATGAGCACGTTTTCCTGAAATCCACGAAGCTCGTGAAGGTTCTTGTCCAGAGAAGGTCCCGCAGACACTATTAATGCCGGAACTTTCGTGAAAAGTTTTGCGAATTTAGCGACTCCTGGAGCTAATGCGGCTTTCCTTACGTTTTTAACAAAATTATCTAGAAATGCTTCAGATTTTACTACAAGCGTATTGATGTCGGTGAATATCTGGAACGTCTGACTTTGGATCAGTTCTGCCGCGGATTTATAAAGAGTTGGATTCAAAGTTACGCATGGAGCATTGGTAATGAATACATTTTTTTGAGCCTGGACTGGATCAAAGAAACTTTGCCACTGTTGGCCCAGATCAGGTCCCGAGACAGGCCAGGCAAAATGAATATGCGGCAGAGAAATAATGGAGGAGAGATCGCGCGCTTGGAATGCTGCCTTCAAGATTTCGAGATCCGATTCCACTATAAAATAATGATTGGAATTTTTTCCTTTCAATTCTGCCAGGGCTTCCAGGATGTATCCAAGTCCAAAACCAAAAAGAACAAAATAGTCAGCGCCTGAAGTATCTTGTTTGGTAACAATTTGTCGCGCTTCCCGTACAGGATCATAACGACTGTGCAGCGCAACGGAAGAGGATCCATTTTCATAGATTGCGCTTGGATTTCCTGATGCGGAAAGGAACAATTTAACTTTATCGCCTTGCATCGTGCGCAACTGAGATGCCAACTCAGGTTGACGGGAAGAAAGCAGGGCAAGATTATTTTCGAAATGGTTCAAAAATGAATCCCTTCTATAGCTTTGAACCAAGCTATCTTTTTTTTATCGGTTGGATCAAGTTCGGGCTTAAAGAAAAAGAAAAAGAATGAAGCGTTGGCAAGTGCAGAATTCAGAAGATTTTACTGCCGTCCCAAAGAAAAAAGGCGCGTTCTTCCGAAAACGCGCCTTTTTCCATTAATCGGTTTGAATGTTATCCACGGAGCAGACTGAGAACTGTCTGGCTACTGGAATTTGCCTGAGCGAGAGCTGCGATTCCCGACTGCGCCAATATCTGGTACTTGGTCAGGTTCGCCACTTCCTCAGCGACGTTTGCATCCCGAATACTTGATTCAGCGGACTGGGTATTCTGGGACTGGGTTTGCAATACTGCGACTGCAGACTGGAGTCTGTTAATTCCGGCTCCAATATTTGCTCGCATGTTGGAAACGCCATTCAATGAGTTCTTAATAGTGGTCAGAGACGTAGCAGCACTGTCTTGAGTTGTTAGATTGATGGAAGCGAGGTTATTGCTCCCACCGATCGCCGTTACAGTATTACTGGAAGTAGTAATAGTAGAGATTGTAACCGAAATGGAACTGGTTCCGGTAAGATCTCCAACGAAGACGCTTAAGCTGCCGTTAATTCCAGCGGTCGTAAAGACTCCGACGCCGTTGAAATTTGTTTGATTGGCGATACGGGCGATTTCCGACTGTATTGCTGTAAATTCATTGTTCAGAGATGCGCGCCCGACAGAGTCGACTGTCTCGGTCGCTGCTTCTTCTGCCAGAGTCACGGATCGGGTTAACAGGTTGTTGATTTCCTGCAATGCGCCATCGGCGATCTGGGAAACTGAAATGCCGTCATTAGCGTTCCGTACGGCTTGGTTTAAAGCTTGAGTGTTCGCGCGCAAGCTGTCCGCGATCTGCAAGCCCGCAGCATCATCTGCTCCGGAATTGATGCGTTTGCCCGAAGATAAGCGCAATAATGTGCGTGAAAGGTTGGTATTGTTTACGTTTAACTGGTTCTGAGCATTCAAACCATTAATGTTATTCAGGATACTAAATGATCCCATTTGGATTTCCTCCATGAATCCGAGCTATGGTAAAGCATAAAACCAGATCAGAGGCCCTGGCAGCCTCGGCGAGGGGTTTATCGCGCTCAGCTCAGTAGAAGGCCAAAAGGCTTTTCGTCCGTATTTTGGATCAAGAGGCTTATCGTCGAAAAATTGAGGAAGCTTAGCGGAAAATGCTGCGTAAAAGAGAAGAGGCGGGCCCCCCCTTTCCAAAGGGCCCGCCTTTGTTGCCGCCTTTCCAGTTTTATTCAGGTTGGGTGAGGATATTATATGCCCTGCAACAGCGAGAGAACCGTTTGACTTTTTGCATTTGCTTGTGCAAGCGCCGCTGTTCCAGTCTGCGCCAGGATCTGATATTTGGTGAGGTTCGAGATTTCCTCAGCCATATTCGCGTCCCGGATAGTTGATTCTGCTCCCTGGGTGTTCAGGGATTGGTTCTGCATAACCGATACTGCCGACTGCAAACGATTAGATCCGGCGCCGACAGCGGCTCGGTTGTTTGCCGTCGCTAGCAGAGCATTCCTGATTGTGGCCAAGGAGCCTGCTGCACTGGTTTGGTCCACGAGGCTGATTGTCGCAAGATTTTGCCCGCCAATCGATGTTACCAAATCTCCGGATGTAGTGATGGTGTTGATAGTAACATTAATAGAACTGGAACCGAAAATATCTCCAACAAATACGCTAAGGGAGCCATTGAGCCCGCCGGTGGGGGTGAACAAACGAACTCCATTGAAGTTGGTCTGAGCTGCAATACGTGCAATTTCAGCTTGTATCTGGACGAACTCCGCATTAAGGGAAGCGCGACCGGTTGAATCCATTGAACCGGTCGCGGCTTCTTCCGCCAGCGTAACTGCACGGGTTAGAATATTGGTAATCTCCTGCAGGGCGCTGTCTGCAATCTGGCCGACGCTGATACAATCATTTGCATTGCGCACGGATTGATCGAGCGCGCGAACATTCGCCCTGAGACTATCTGCAATCATCAATCCGGCCGCGTCATCCGCAGCGCTATTGATGCGCTTGCCTGAGGAAAGCCGTGTTATAGTTTGGGTAAGGTTGGCGTTAGATATTCCCAGCTGATTCTGGGCGTACAGTGCTGCAACATTGTTGAGGATGCTGAATGAACCCATGATGAATTCCTCCGTGAATTCTTAGGGAATTGATTGATTCCTGAGAGCGATTTTATGAGCGTCCGTGCTCTATGCTCCGCAGGAGTAGCGTGGAATATATTGCTTCGGCCTTTCTGCCTCCGATCGTAACAACTTCCAAATGCCATATCGTCGAGACGGTTCTCAAAGTTTAATCAAATTATAAAACCCGGTTGAAAAGAATTGGCCCATAAGTTGCATTCTGGGCAATGTGCGATATCGAATCGCATGTATCCTGAAAAGGGGTGTTCATGACCAAGTTCTATATTAACGAGAGGGAGATTGCTCCTCCACTGGATGTTTCTTCTCTGGACAAAGCTCTTAAGGAAATAGAGGATGCTCATCTGACATCGAATTCAGTTGTCCGACAGATACAAGTTGATGGGGTCCCAGTTGCGCCGGATGACTTTCCCAAAATTCCTTCCGAAATGTTGCAGCATTTGGAAAATCGGGAAAAGATCGAGATTTATACCGGAACATTGGCTGAAATAGCTCACGATTCCATTGCCGAAGCTCTGGAATATCTAGATCGCATCGAGACCGCAACTCCTTCTTTGGCAAGTGGTTTTCAGATATCTCCTGGACCGGAATCCTTTGAAAACCTGCGACAACTATATGAAGGATTGTACTGGTTGAATCTTTTAATGGATAAGCTGGAAGCAAGTTTCCATATCAACTTTAACGATGTCAGGATACAGGATGTCCCTGCAAGCGAACATCATCAGAAATTCATTTCAGTTCTGAAACAAATGATAGATTCCCATGAGAGAGGCGATTTTATTCTAATTGCCGATCTCCTCGAATATGAAATTCTCCCGTTGGTCCCGATTTGGAGAGAGATGTTTAAAATCATTCTGGAGAAGACAAGCAAAACGCAGTAGATGCGTTTGTCACAGACTTGTCAAAAGATGATATCAAGCGCCAAAAGTCTGACAGGATTGCAGGAGGTTTCAGAACCGTCAGGGAAAGCATCCCTTTGGGTTTGCACCGGCGCCGGGCCGCAAATGGGCTTTGGGCATCTGAGAAGAACTACGATACTTGCACAATCATTGCTTGATTGCTGCAACCCGATTTTTCTCATCGATGCTTGTGACATTTGGAGCCGGGAGCGCTTGGCAGATTTTGGTTTTAACTATTGCACCCACAACCTGGATCAAACCTGGTCAGTTTTGCCGAAGCCTGGTGCGATCCTCATAGACACCCGGGAAACGAACAGGCTTGATACGCTTATAACTAGCGCCAACAATCGGAAAATACCGGTAGTGAGCATTCATGATCTTGGTCTCAATCCTCTTCCTTCGGATATCTTGATTGACGGAAGCGTCGCTCCGAGATTTGAGAAGTCTCCCCGGAAAGCTGTGTTTTACAGTGGCGTTTCTTATATGGTTATAGATCCGGAATTTCGTTCTTTTCATGACCAGAAAAAAGAAATACAGAAAAAGATTAAGACAGTATTCATCAATTTAGGAGGAGGCGACTCCAAAAACTATTTTTTGAAAGTCATGGATGGACTGAAACTCTGGGGGCGCGCAGTTAAGGTGGTTGGCGCTCCGGGTTTTACATCCTGGGGACAGGAAAACATTGAAGGCAAGGAATGGCAACCGCTTGATTTTCACTGGGAAAAAGGTCCGATTAGTTCTGTCTTATTTCAAGCGGATCTAGCCATAACTGCCGGCGGATTATCTGCCTATGAAGCGCTCTGTGTCGGAACGCCTTTGATGGCATTATCCTATGATGATATGCAACAGAGAGCCATTCAAAGTCTTTCCGAGGCTGGAGTCTGTATTAGTCTGGGGCCGGGAAATATTTTGGATCCGGCTCGATTGGCAGATCAGCTTTCTAATATTGAATCCAATCTTGAGGAGCGAAAAAAGATTTCCCGGCGAGGGCGTCAATTAGTCGATGGTCTGGGCGCTTGTCGCGTGTCCAAGGTAATACGTGATTTGATTCTAATTCAATCGTTTGAATTTTAGGCCATGGTATTGGATGTATAGGTTCGTCATTTTAACTGCTGCTTATTCTGTGGATATTATACGCAAATGAAAGAAACTGACATTCTGATAGGACCGAAAATTATTGGCTCGGGATCGAAAATCTTTGTCGTCGCTGAAATTGGGATCAATCACAATGGAAGTGTGAGCCAGGCGGAAAAAATGATTGAAGCCGCGGCCAAGTCTGGAGCGGATGCCGTTAAATTTCAAAGCTTTCGCGCCGATCGCTTGCTGATTCCGTCGCGCGATCGATATGCCCAACAGACGGACGGGGCGGAATCCGCTTATCAGATGTTGCGCCGTTGCGAGCTGAGTTTTGAGGATCAAGAGAAACTAAAGAAGCATGCGGATGATCTGGGCATTTTGTTTCTTTCCACCCCTTTTGATGAAGAAAGCGTGGATTTTCTTGATTCGCTGGGAGTTCCAGTCTTTAAAGTAGCGTCTGCGGATATCACTCATGCGCCCTTGCTGTGTCATATTGCATCCAAAGGCAAACCTGTACTGCTGTCGACAGGCATGTCTTTTCTAAGTGAGGTAGCGGATGCTATATGGAATTTGAAATCGTCGGGGGCAAAGGAAATCGTGTTGATGCATTGCGTATCTGCATATCCTGCGGCGCCTCAATCTATGAATCTACGTGCGCTTCAGACGCTTCAGTCCTATTTCGAACTGTCGGTCGGGTTGTCGGATCATAGCGAGGGAATTCTTCTACCCCTGGTTGCGGTCGCATTAGGAGCCGTTATAGTTGAAAAGCATTTTACATTGGATAAACAAGCGAACGGTCCCGATCACAAGGCCAGCATTGACCCATCTGAGCTGAAATTGCTGGTTCGGAGTCTGCGGGATGTGGAAGCCAGTTTAGGCGATGGCAGAAAAAGGCCTTCCGCTATAGAAGAAGAATGCCGTCTGGTTAGTCGTCGCAGTATTGTTGCAGGAGTGGATATACGCGCAAACGAGCCCATTGCGCCATGGATGCTCACCTATAAGCGCCCAGGGACCGGCCTTGAACCTCGAAATTGTGAAAAGCTGATAGGGATGATAGCCCGAAGAAACATAGGGAAAGACACGATCCTGCAGTGGGAGGATCTGGCTCCGCCACTATCTTCCGAATCTCAAATATTCAATCAGGAGACGGGTGTCGCTTCCATTCAAGCGCATCCGCTTAAAAGACGACATGCGTGAAATTAATATTCTGATTACCGCCGCCAGTCGACGCGTTCCGCTTATCCAAGCATTCAATCAAGCTTTGAAACGCTTGGATCTGCGAGGGAATGTTATTACAACCGATATCAGCAGAATGAGTCCCGGATTGTATTTCAGCTCCAAGCACTATATCGTGCCGCTTACCACCGATAAAAAATATATTCCTATCATAAAATCCATCTGTTTCAGGGAGCGAATTCATCTCATAATCCCCACCATTGATGATGAACTCCCTCTTTTTGGGAAACACGTGGATGATTTTCTTGCTAGGGGAATTCAGGTGGCTGTCTCGAGTGAAAAAACCAGCCTGATCTGCAACGATAAGCATTTAACATCCGAATTTCTATTAGACAAAGGGATACCATTTGCACGCACATGGACGTCGGAGGAATTGCGCGATCTCACTTGCCGCTATCCTTTATTTTTAAAGCCGAGATTCGGACGTGGAAGCATAGGCGCTTATCCAATAAGAAATAAGAGGGAACTCCAGTTCTTTTTGGATTATGTCCCCGATTCGATTGTTCAGGAATTCTTGCCGGGAAGAGAATTTACAATTGATCTTCTCGCTGATTTCAATGGGAAAGTCATAAGCGTGGTTCCGAGAGAACGCCTGGTAATTCGATCAGGAGTCAGCGATCGCGGACAGACGCTGAATCATCCTGGCATGATCAAACTGGCTATGCGCACAGCAGAAGCATTGGAAATTCGCGGACCCGCCAACATTCAAATGAAACTGCAGGATGAGCAAGCGACCATTTTCGAAGTGAATCCACGATTTTCAGGAGGGATTCCTCTTACCATAGCGGCCGGAGCCGATTTTCCCGCTTGGATTATCGAGATGTGTTGCAACCGGCGCGTACGGCCGTGTATAGGCAAGTTTACCGATCGATTGTTTATGTCATGCTACGAATCAGCCATTTTCCTGCATGACGATGCTGCAAACGAATTGAGAGCGGAAGCTGTAGGCGATGGACTATGAAAACTGTAATATTGGCAGGTGGAAAAGGAACACGATTAGCCCCTTACACCACGATATTTCCTAAACCGCTTGTTCCTATCGGCGATCGTCCAATTCTGGAAATTATAATCCGGCAACTTGCAAACCAGGGCTTTCTCGACATTCTTCTGTCCGTCGGATATCTGGGAGAGTTGATTGAAGCTTATTTTCAGAACGGACATCGCAACATATCAGGATTGAAGCTTGATTATTTCAGAGAGTCACAACCGCTTGGAACTGCGGGATCGCTGGCGATGATACCCGATCTTGACGATACGTTCCTGGCTATGAATGGGGACATCCTGACTACATTGAATTACAGAGCGCTTGTGGAACATCATCGACAACATCAATCAGCTTTGACCATCGCGATGCACCGGAAAAGCATCAACATCGATTTGGGCGTACTGGAAACCAACGATTGCGGGGATCTAACGGGTTATCGTGAAAAGCCGTTTTACAGCTTCGATGTCAGTATGGGAATCTATGTCTACGAACCCCATGTGTTACGTTATATTCCCAAAGGCCAATATATGGATTTCCCAGATCTGGTTCAGCTGCTGCTGGAAATGGGCGAGAAAGTTACTGGATTTCAATCGAAAGATTATTGGCTCGATATTGGGCGGCGAGAAGATTATGAAATCGCCCAACAGGAATACCAGTCAAGAGCCGCGGAATTTCAGGGAGTCTGACCTACAATTTTGCCGAAAGACGATTCCTTCCGTTTTTAAATAAGGTTTCCCTGGAGGCGCCGCAGAATCCGATGAATTGCAAATCCATCAGAGCGGAAAAGTAAAAAGCATGCCTGCATCACGGATTCTCAATCCGAAGCCAACAGAAGTTCTTAAGAACGCGGGATTGGCAATGGCGTTCCTGCAGGCGAGAATGGGAAGCCAAAGACTCCCGGGAAAAGTGATGTTGCCCATTCACGGTCAAACCCTAATGGAGCGCGCTATTCGTCGCTTGCAGGCGTCGCCGGTCGTGACTGAGGTCGCAGTGCTTACCACTGTTTCTCCTGAAGACGATGTTCTGGCGCAGGAAGCGGAAAGAATTGGCGTTTTAGTCCATCGGGGATCGGAACTGGATGTGCTTCAACGATTTCAAGAAGCGTCGGAGAGATTCGGCCCGGAAATTATAATACGCGCAACTGCAGACAATCCATTGATCGATATCGATTCCATAGAGCGAATTGTTCATGCGCTGCGGGCCGGCAATTTGGATTGGTGCATGGAACAGGGACTTCCCTATGGCGCGGCAACCGAGGCTCTCACCGCAGAAGCCCTCGAGACAGTCCATCGCCGCGCGTATCGACCTCAGGATAGAGAACATGTGACTCTTTATATCAAGGAACATCCAGAGGAATTTCAGGTTGCACTCCTGGATCCTCCTGTTTTTCTCCGGCATTCGAGCGTTCGAGTCACGGTTGATACTCCGGAGGATTTTCAATATGTTGATCAGCTTATCGGGAAAATGCCCGAGGGTTTTCACCCTATTCCATTGGCGGAATATATCGCGCTGGCTCTAACTATCTAAGGAATAAGCTATAACATGACGATATGTCCCTAGGATGCCTTGGTGCGGCAATAATGATAGTACTGACTAAAATAAATAATGCCCCAATAGCCGTGAACTGCGACCTAATCCAGTACATGGAGGAGACGCCGGACACGGTTATCACTATGTCGAATAATGAAAAAGTGGTGGTGCAGGAGGCTATGGAGGAAGTGATTAAGAAGGTGGTCCATTATCGCCGACTTATAAACGGACTCGTAGAATTGGAATATGAGCGCCAGTCCAGATAAAAAAGCATCAATTGATTTGGCCACGATTATCGGATTGTCGATTGCTGTGGTTGGTATCCTTGGCGGTCAGGCGTTGGAAGGCGGCCACATACAATCCCTTATCCAGCCTACCGCGGCTTTGATCGTGCTGGGAGGAACTTTCGGCGCTTGTTTTGTACAGTTTCCCCTAAATGTTGCCATCGGAAGCTTCAAAGCGCTCCTTAAGGCCTTTCAACAGCCAAAAGTCAATAACAGAGCAATCATTCAAGATATCATCCGCCTTGCCAACAAAGCGCGAAAAGAAGGCGTTATCTCCCTGGAAGCGGACGCTCAAAAAATTGAAGATCCGTTTCTCAAGAGAGCGTTGACTATGGCTATGGATGGCGTCGAACCCAAAGTTCTTCGAGAAACCATGGAACTCGAAATCAATAACTTAGAGGAAGAAGCGGATCAACCGATTAAATTCTGGTCGGCTGCGGGCGGATACTCTCCAACTATTGGCATCATAGGCGCGGTGCTGGGATTGATCCATGTAATGGAAAACCTGAGCGACCCAAGCAAACTGGGCGGCGGTATTGCAGTTGCGTTCGTTGCTACCGTATATGGATTAGTTACAGCCAATCTTATCTATATTCCAATGGCTGGAAAGCTAAAGCTCAAATCACAATCGCTTATGGTTGCTAAAGAAATCATGTTGGTGGGTGTTATCGGAATATTAGAAGGAGAAAATCCCCGTTTGATCGATGACAAACTCAGAAGTTATCTTAGTCGGGAAGAACTGAAGGAATATCCGGAAAATAATGCCGGCGAAAAGCAAAAAGCCGCATAGACGAGCAGGTGTTTCTTGGGAAGAAAAAAGAAAGTAGAAGAGCATGAAAATCACGAACGATGGTTGGTCTCGTATGCCGATTTCATGACTCTTCTCTTCGCATTTTTCACCACGATGTATGCTATTTCGACTGTAGATACGCAAAAAATGGGGAAAATGGTTTATTCTATGCAGCAATCGTTTGACAGCACTGTTTTCCCTCCGGGCAGCAAAACTCTTTCTCTGAGTCAAGTGCAGGGAAGCGGCGAGATTTCTAATGTAGCGCACCAACTGATCGACAGCATCAAGCTCCCCAAGAATGTAAATTTCAAAACGCAGCTGGTAAGCGGCGAAAAAGAATTAGGGCGCCTTAAAAGCAAGATTGAAACGAATATCGGTCCTGAATTATTGAAAGGAATCATTCGGACCCATATAGAACCAAGGGGATTGATCATTAGTTTGGGAGAAGGCGGTTTCTTTGATTCCGGTTCCGATCAAATCAAATCCGACGGTAAAGCCTTATTGGATGTGATCGCTGCAAGTTTGACGCCACTGGGAAATCAGATTCGGATCGAAGGGCATACGGACAATGTGCCAATTAAGAACTCCAAATTCCCGTCGAACTGGGAGTTGTCTACCGCGAGAGCCACCGCAATTATCCGCTATACCATCGTGCAATTTGGGTTGGAACCGGAGTTGCTTTCGAGCGCAGGATATGCGGAATATAAACCGGTCGCCTCTAACAAAACCGAAGAAGGACGCTCACGCAATCGCCGCGTGGATATCGTAGTCCTAAATCCTTCAGCAGCCCAGATGGAACCCAAATAACGATTGACGATTTCAGATTGACGATTGATCCCGTTCTCTAACCGTCAATCTGAAATCGTCAATGGTCAGCGTTCCCATACATAAGCGCCAAATTCTTTTCGTAACTTAAAACCTAGATGTTGATACCAATCGTATGCGCGTCGGTTTTTCTTGGTTACGGTTAAAGCGACCGAATGAAATCCTAAAGACTTGTATTGGTCTAATGAATGTTGAATCAGAACGTTTCCCAATCCGTGGCCTTGAAAGGACGGATGAACCGCTATCTGTGGAATCATGCCCACCCCGTCGGAAATTCGGCACCCGATTACAAAGCCGCAGGGATTCTGTTGATCGTCCAGATACATAAATGAAGCTTCCGGCATAAAATATCCACAACCAGGATTTTCAATCAGGCTGCGAAGATAGCTTTCACAGCCTGCCGCTGTACGATAATCTTCGCAGAGAATGGCGTCCGTCTGGTCGTGATAACTTAACGCCGTCATTTCTGCTGCAAGCCGGAGATAAGCGGAATCCCAGGATACAAGTTTCTCCTCTGGAACGCATTCTGCGGAACGGTAATTGTTCAGATCCAAATCCAGGTAATAACGCGTGTAATAACTATAACCATGCCGGTTGAAAATGGGCGTGAAATGGACGCCGTTAAAAGGCATGATCTGGGCTTCGACTCGCTTTATCTGCGGATTGTCTTTTAGAGCCGCGAGTGTGAGTGAAAGCAGATTTTCAATAATTTCCTGGGATGGACTTGCTTGGGCGGCGTAGATGGACCCGATAATTCCCTTGGATTGATTGACCAGGAAATAGGTGTAACCCATTAATCCATTTTCATTTACTGCTCCATATCCAGGTAAAAGCTTTTGTCGGATGAACGAGACCAGTATTTGTCGGATAGGCGAATAATCCCATCCAAGATCGGACAGCCATGCCTCTTCCTCTTCGTCCAATAACGGAAGAAAGTGCGTTTGATTCAAAAGACTAATGGGGAGGTAGTTCATTCCAGACATAATACGTCGAAGCAATCCAGGTTTTGATGCAACCGATTGACGGAATCGTGTATTGTGATCCACGATTCCGGAGGCATATTGAGAAAAGCATCAGCCACTCGAGGGTCGAATTGAGTTCCGGCGCACGCTCGAATCTCAACGCGGGCTGCATCGAAAGTAAGGGCTTTGCGATAAGGCCGATTGCTGGTCATCGCATCCAACGTATCGACCACCGCAAAAATTCTCGCTCCGAGAGGAATATCCGGACCGCAAAGGCCATTAGGATATCCTTGGCCGTCCCAACGTTCCTGATGACAGAGAACAATTTCAGCCGCGGAAGATAAAAATTCTATATTTTTAAGAATTTCATAGCCGATTTGCGGATGCCGCTTCATTTCCGCCCATTCCGATTTGTTTAATTTCCCCGGTTTTAGAAGAATCGAATCCCGCACTCCAATCTTGCCTACATCATGAAGAAGAGCGCCACGACCGACAGGGACAAGCTCTTCATGGTTCAAACCAAGAGCTTCCGAGAGTGTTAACGTATATTCCCTGACCCTCAGCGAGTGCGCCTGAGTTTCGTGCTCGCGTGCATCAAGCGCAGCTACCAATGCTTCCAATGTGATCTTGTAACTTTCTTCGACATCGTGCAAGGCTTCATTCAACTCAAAAGTGCGTTCTCCTACTTTTCGCTCCAGCTCTTCCTGATAATATCGATTTTCGATAAGCAATCGGCGGCGCTCCAGCGCGCGATTTACGGATCTTTGTATCGCAGGCAATTCGAAAGGTTTCGTAATGAAATCGAAAGCTCCTGTCCGCAGTGAATCAATGGCCGTATTAAGATCCATAAATCCTGTGATCATTATGAAGGCGGTTTCGGGATCTTGTTTTTTAACAACGCGCAGCAATTCCATTCCCGACATGCCAGGCATCATGACATCACTGATCACAAGAGAAAAACGCTCATCATTAATTTTGCTCAGCGCATCGAATGCATTTGGTGAAATGACGCATTCGGCTCCTTCCTTTTCCAGGTGCGTACGCAAAATAGAGCGCACATTAGCTTCATCATCGACGATAAGGATTTTTTCCCGTGTGGAAGATTGGATCATGCTATTCCGAATAATTTAAGAGCCGCCAAGAATCCGCGCTTTTTTTTCCGCCAAGTTCTGTATGACTTGGGCGTGTTGCTTGTTCATCAGACTCTGAATATTAAAGGAATCCGGCGAACATCCTGATTTCTTTGAATAAATAATCCGGCCATTGCTGAATATTTGAGTTACGACGCTGGGTTCCGGCAATCGGATGCTCTCTGTTTGAACATGGAGCTGCTTCCCCATGAAATCCACATTGTCATTCAGGCCTATTGCGCTTGTCTCGCCGTTGTTCCTTGATCCTGAGTTGTCGGCGGTCCGTAATTCGTTATTCTCTGGTTGCATCATCGCTTGCGCTCGGTTTGAGGCTAAATCAATTATCGGCAGACAAAAGCTTTCCCATTATCTCCATAACAACGCTTATTAAGCGGCGCATGTTTCGACAATGACAATGGAGCGCAATAGTCTGCAAAAACCTTATCGGACGTCCAATGCAACCGATTACAATATAGTTCGATATTAAGGTGAGGGTGCGATGATTCATGGACGAACACATGCTTTCGCATTATCACAAGGAAACTGGTGAGAAATAACAACTAAAGATGGCATAATTCAATGGAGGTGTCGCAATGAGCTCCCGAGAATTAATTGCCCTGGGCACCAGCAGTCAGGTGCCCACAAGAGAGCGCAGCCATAATGCCTACCTGCTTCGGTGGGATGGAAAAGGTTTCTTATTTGACCCTGGGGAAGGCGCACAGAGGCAGCTTACGCTCGCCGGAATAGCGTCATCCTCTATTCATTATATTTGTATTACTCATTTTCATGGCGATCATTGCCTGGGACTCGCAGGCATTGTGCAAAGACTGTCGCTGGATCGATGCGACCATCCTGTAAACATCTTTTTTCCTGAAGAAGGCCAACCATACATTGAAAGGCTGTGTAGCGCCGCAATCGGTCAACTCAAATTAGATTTGATCCTGAATCCAATCGTACAAAAGCCGGGATCGATGATGGATATAATGCAGACAGAAGAATATTCCCTGAAGGCGCATTCGCTCGAACATTCAGTTCCAACAATTGGATTCCGGCTTGAAGAATCGGCAGGCCTGCGCTTCTTGCCTGGGAAACTGGACCAGGCGGGAATCCAGGGTCCCATGGTGGGTGAAATCCAACGTAAAGGTTTTATCCTGGCGGGAAACAGAATAGTGCGATTGGAAGAGGTGACGACTCCTCGTCCAGGCAGCGTGTTTGCCTTTATTATGGATACACGGCCTTGTCCTGGAGCTGTAGCGCTGGCAAACGGCGCAGATCTCTTTGTAATGGAGGCGACCTATATATCCGAGCATCAAGAACTGGCAGATTCCTACGGTCATTCAACCGCTTTGGATGCTGCTAAAATCGCACTAGCCGCAGGCGCTCAAAGAATGGCTATAACTCACTTTTCTCAACGCTATCCCGATGCCAAGCAGCACATGAAAGACGTACAGGGAACTTTTTCGAATGTCATCGCATTGAACGATTTCGATTGCATCCCTATTCCACGGAAGAACGCCGCCCGTTGACAGCATATTCAATGAAAATATTAATTTCGGTTAATGCAATAAGGGAAATAGGGTAGCATCCCCTATATTCCATTTGAGTTTTAGCCTCCCGTCTGGTAGTTTAAAATTTCAAGTTCGCCAGCTTGAATTAGAGGGATACCACATTCTCAGATGATAGATCCAAGCTTCCCCGATAATGAAACTCCGTCATCGAAACCAAGTTCAACCTTGGGTTTCGAGATCCGTTCCTGGTTTCGGGATATCCTGCTTGCCTGTGCCATAGCCGTTTTCATTGTTGTGTTCGTTGTCCAGCCGGTTAAAGTTGAGGGGACAAGCATGCAGCCAAGGCTAGCGGACCAGGAGCGAATATTTGTAAATCGATTCATCTATCGGATTCAAGAAATTAGCAGGGGCGATGTGGTCGTATTCTGGTTTCCAAAAGATCGAAGCAAGTCCTTTATTAAACGAGTCATTGGCATTCCAGGAGATTCGGTGGAAATTCAGGAGGGTTCAGTTTATTTGAATGGCAAAAAAGAAAAAGAACCCTATTTAAAACCGGAGTTCCGTGACTTTAGATCGTTTCAGAAAGTTATAGTGCCTCCCGGACAATATTTTGTTTTAGGAGATCATCGCAACTCCAGCAATGACAGTCGCCACTGGAAATTTGTAGATCGATCCTTGATTTATGGAAAAGCTGTATTTAGTTACTGGCCGGTGTCACGTGTCGGTCTCGTGGAGTGAAAAAAGCATAGCGGTACCGGCAAAACATCTGCGAATGACTGACGCCATTTCTTAAGTTGCCCTATTTAAAATGAAAGCTATTCTTGTACTGGAAGATGGATGTACCTTCACGGGCCGAGCTTTCGGCGCGCCCGGAGAGACTTCCGGCGAAGTCGTCTTCAATACCTCAATGTGCGGCTATCAGGAAATTCTGACGGACCCTTCCTATACCGGCCAGATTGTAGTCATGACCTATCCCCATATTGGCAATTATGGAACCAATCAAGAAGATGCCGAATCCCAAAAGCCCTATGCGGAGGGGTTTGTTGCTCGTGAATTCAGCGCTGTAGCTTCGAATTGGCGATCGTCCGAACCGCTGGAAAGCTACATGAAAAGACACAAAATCGTTGGATTGTCCGAAGTAGATACGAGAGCGATTGTTATGCACATTCGAAGTCGTGGCGCCATGAGGGGCATCATCAGTTCCGATAGGGATCATCCGGAAGCATTGGCGAAAAAAGTTTTATCCATACGAAAAATGCTAGGGTGTGATCTTGCCACAGCAGTTTCCTGTAAGGCTCCCTATGTTTATTCAGGCGCTCCGGCCCCGGGACACAGGCGTTACAAAGTTGTCGCTTATGACTATGGCATCAAAAGAAATATTTTAAACAGACTCGTGGAAGCGGGCTGCGATGTCACCGTTGCGCCGGCTTGGACGAATGCTGAAGAAGTACTAGCCGGGAAGCCGGATGGAGTTTTTCTTTCCAATGGCCCAGGGGATCCCGAACCATTGGAATATGCAGTGAAAAATATCCAAAAATTGTTGGGACGAACGCCTGTTTTCGGGATTTGTCTTGGGCATCAGTTGATGGGATTAGCTTTCGGCGGGAAAACTTACAAGCTGAAATTTGGTCATCGCGGGGGAAATCAGCCGGTAAAGAATCTTGTTAGTAAGCGTGTAGAGATAACGGCCCAGAATCATGGCTTTGCAGTCGATCCGGATTCCCTTAATAGAAACGAGATTGATTTAACGCACATCAACCTGAACGATCAAACCCTGGAGGGCATAAATCACCGCAACCTTCCTGCTTTCTCGGTGCAATACCATCCGGAAGCCTCTCCAGGTCCGCACGATTCTCATTATCTTTTCGATCAATTTAAGAAACTCATGTCGGAGTTCCGATAATCCCAATGCCCAAGCGTACGGACATTAAAAAAATCCTGATTATAGGATCCGGGCCGATTGTAATCGGCCAAGGTTGTGAATTTGATTACTCGGGCGCCCAAGCGTGCAAGTCTTTGCAAAGCGAGGGCTTCGAAGTCGTTTTAGTAAACTCGAATCCGGCTACTATAATGACAGATCCCGATCTCGCCAACCGGACCTATATCGAGCCTCTAACAATGGAATCCATTGCGACTATTATCGCCAGGGAAAGACCGGATGCGCTTCTTCCTACAGTAGGCGGACAGACAGGCCTTAATGTTTCTGTAGAGTTGGCCAAAACGGGCGTGCTGGATCATTATGGCGTGGAAATGATTGGAGCCAGACTTGAAGCCATCGAAGTAGCCGAGGATCGACAGCTTTTCAAAGATGCGATGACCGAAATCGGCATGCAATCCGCGCGTTCGTGCGTTGTTAAAACGCTGGCGGAAGCAAAGGACTGTTTGGCTGGAATCGGGCTTCCGGCGATAATTAGACCAAGTTTTACTTTGGGCGGATTCGGCGGTGGAACTGCCTACAATGCGGAAGAATATGAGTCGATTGTCGTTCGCGGATTGGAAATCTCTCCAGTTCATGAATTGCTCGTGGAGCAGTCGCTTTTAGGATGGAAGGAATTCGAACTGGAGGTCATGAGAGACCTTGCCGACAACGTTGTGATTATTTGTTCTATAGAAAACTTCGATCCTATGGGCGTGCACACCGGAGACTCCATTACCGTAGCGCCTGCGCAGACGCTCTCCGACAAGGAATACCAGCAAATGCGCAACGCCGCCATCAAGATTATCCGTAAAGTTGGAGTGGAAACCGGCGGATCCAACATACAGTTTGCACTGAATCCGGAAAATGGCGAGTTGATTGTAATCGAAATGAATCCCAGGGTTTCTAGAAGTTCCGCGCTGGCTTCCAAGGCAACAGGTTTCCCAATAGCGAAAATAGCGGCCAAACTGGCAGTGGGTTATACTTTGGATGAAATTCCAAACGATATCACTAAGAAAACTCCTGCCAGCTTCGAACCTACTATTGACTATGTTGTTGTTAAAATCCCTAAATGGAATTTTGAAAAATTCAAAGAAGCGGATTCCACTCTGGGAACCCAGATGAAATCAGTGGGTGAAGCCATGGCCATTGGGAGAACCTTTAAGGAGGCTCTTCTTAAAGGCGTGCGTTCGCTGGAACGAGGCAAAAGTCTTGCATCAGAAAGAATTTTTCCCGAAAATCTTACCCGTTTTTTGCTCACGCCAACGCCTGAGCGGCTCGCCTATATTCATTACGCGCTTTCCAACAATATGTCGGTCGAGGAAATACACCGATATACAAGAATTGATCCCTGGTTTCTAAACCAAATAGGGGAAATCGTACAGCTGGAAAAAGAAGTGCAACCCTACACAATAGACAATTTGCCAACGTCACTTTTACGTGAATGCAAAAAAGCTGGATTTTCGGATCAGAATATTTCCGAACTGCTGAAACCCATTCATGGCGTCGGATCATCGCCGACAGATGTTAGGGCAACTCGACAAAGGGCAGGGATTCGTCCCGTCTATAAAAGAGTGGATACCTGCGCTGCAGAATTCGAATCCCATACGCCGTACTTGTATTCCTGCTATGAATCTGAAAATGAAGCCCATCCTTCCGATCGTAAAAAAATCATGGTTTTAGGAAGCGGTCCCAACAGGATAGGCCAGGGAATTGAGTTTGATTATTGTTGCTGTCATGCATCTTTCGCCCTAAAAGAAGTAGGCTTTGAAACCATAATGGTGAACTGCAATCCGGAAACAGTTTCGACAGATTACGATACTTCAGACCGACTGTATTTCGAGCCTCTGACTTTTGAAGACGTAATGGAAATTGTTGAGATAGAGAAGCCGGAAGGCGTCATTGTTCAATTTGGCGGGCAGACCCCTTTAAACCTGGCGCTTAAATTACAGCAGGCCGGCGTTCCTATAATCGGCACATCCCCGGAAAACATCGATCTTGCAGAAGATAGAAAAAGATTTGGACAGCTGCTGAGACAATTGGAAATTCCTCAGCCTCAGAATGGAACAGCCATGTCGCTGGAAGAAGCGCGAGAAGTGGCTGTGCAAATAGGCTATCCTGTTCTCGTCCGTCCTTCGTACGTTCTAGGAGGACGGGCAATGGTCATCGTTTATGACCAGGCTTCACTGGACGATTATATGGAGACAGCGGTGGAAGCTTCTCCCGAGCATCCAATCCTGATAGACAAATTTCTCGAAAATGCCTTTGAGTATGATGTAGACGCTTTGTGCGATGGAGACCAGGTAATCATCGCAGGCCTCATGGAACACATAGAGGAGGCAGGCATTCACAGCGGAGACAGTTCCTGCACGCTGCCTCCTATCATGATCGACCCTAAATTGCTCGAACGAATGAAGCAGTATACGGTCAAACTTGGGAAAGCGCTTCATGTGATCGGGCTCATGAACATACAGTTTGCGATACAACGCAGCACGGTTTATGTATTGGAAGTGAATCCCCGCGCTTCCCGCACCGTTCCTTATGTCAGCAAAGCGACGGGCGTCCCGCTTGCTAAAATCGCCGCGCGAATCATGACCGGGGAGAAATTAAAAGATTTAGGTTTTACTGAAGAGTTGCGCGTTCGGCACTGCTTTGTGAAATCTCCCGTTTTCCCGTTCAATAAATTTCTCGGAGTGGATTCCATTCTCGGCCCCGAAATGAAATCTACAGGAGAAGTCATGGGCATTGCGGATAATTTTGGAATTGCATTCGCGAAAGCGCAGCTTTCAGCCGGAATCTGCCTGCCCCAAACCGGGACCATTTTTCTTAGCGTGAACGACAGGGACAAAACAAATCTTCTTCCTATCGCACAGGAATTGCAGAATCTGGGATTTCTCCTGATCGCCACGACAGGGACTCACCATTTTTTTGAAAGCCATGGGATTGAATCCAACCTTGTTTTTAAAGTAGGGGAAGGTCGACCGAACGTAGTGGACCTGATTAAAAACAAAAAAATTGACCTTATCATCAACACGCCCCTGGGGCGACAATCTCATTACGATGACAAAGACATTCGTCGAGCGGCTATGCAACATGGGGTCGCCTGTATTACCACGCTTTCTGGCGCAGCGGCGGCGGCAAACGCAATTCGAACTCTTCGCCAGGAAAAGCTTACAGTCTGCAGTCTCCAGGAATACCATGGATTAATTTCGGATCGCTAGCATTTTCAAACAAGCAGCGGTTTCGAAACCCGGCTGCGTGTCAGTGTCTCTATTGACAGCCTTATTATTTTCAAGAGAATCTTAAGATTTTTTGGGATTTTTATCTTGGTCGGGCATTCCAATTGCAGGGAAGAGGTCAAAGACTTTATCCTGATCGATGAGATGAGCTCCTTCGGTATGGAGACGAACAAAGTGCGTACAATATTTTCGGCTTTCATCCCCCATGCACGAATCGACGCAGAACAAGTCGGTGTCCGTACAATTAACACATTCACCCAATGAGACGCACACTTTAGGAACCGCGACTCCGCAAGAATTGCAAAGAGTGAAAAGGTTTTCGCTAACCTGGTATTGTTTGCAATTCGAAGGTTGGAGGTTTATTTCAAAAGATCCCAATATTCGACAACCCATAAACATATGGGAATGCGCATCAGGATCTTTTTCGATCTGAGCCAGGCTTTCGTCCACCCAGTGGATGCAATTCTTACAATGCACAATCATGCTCATAAATACTGATTTGAAAACAATGCAGGAAGGTTGTCACGCCTGCTTCCAGACTCCGCCGTCCAATTATAAATAGTAATATTATTCCGAAGGTTGGGCAATCCCTACGATTTCGGCAAATTCTTTTCTCGATAGAAGGGCTGAGAAATCAGCATCGTTCTTAGCATAAACCCGGCTATCTTCATTCAGCTCGATAGCTTTCCGTAAATGCACTAGCGACTGCGCCAGATCTCCCTTCATCGCCAGTGAAGCTGCAACAGAGTAGTATATGTAGTCTGCTTTGGGGTGATTTTCAAGAGATTGGAGAAAATAAGAAATAGCACCGTCGTAATTAGCCTTGTTGTGTTCCATAATTCCAAGTGTATAAAGTTGATCGGCTGTAATAACCGGCTTTTTCTGGGAGGCTTCTTCTCGATCGCAAATCTGAATATAGCTTCGAGCGCGCGCCAGTATTTCAGTTTCGGAAGGATAGGATTCCAGAAGTAGCTTTAATTCGTTGCGAGACTTTTTAAATTCCTTTTTGTAAATAAGTTCGATGCCCTTTTGCAACAATTCAAGGGCGGCAGAGGTTGTTTTGGTATGGCGCAACAAGCGCGGCGAAATAATAATTTGAGCGGAAGCCGCTCCGGATCTGGATGCTGGCTTCCTTGTTTCCGCTTCCATGGTTTTACTTTCCTTATGAAGGTGATGCTGGACGTTGGCCGACGCTTTATCTTTAACTCTATGAGTATTGCTGACTCCGGTTTTAGCAATAAGCGACTTGCTTTTCAGATCAGTCGTTTTTTTAGACTGATCTGATCGTTTTGATTTTTGTTTTTTTTCAGGTCGGACATCCTTACCGGATTTTCCTCCTGAGATTTTCTTATGCGCCAATGCCCTAGTCATGATGCCCCTAAATCCCTTGAGCTAAATAACTTGCCTCTCGGGAAAATGTGACTATAAAATTGGAGTGTATTATTAGGAAAATTCAGACGATAAGTCAAGCGTAAGAAAATGCAGCTCAACAGCTTGTCAGGAAAAATAAGTGATTCTTGTTGAGTTTGGATTTCAAAATGCGAACTAGTTATCGTTTAAGTTATAGAGTATGTATAATTTAACTAAATGTCTTTAATGGTTCGACTAATTTCGTGAGCCTTAATAATTTTAATTTGCATGAACCTGAATTCCAACGCATTAAGGCTATTCTAGCCAAGATGCAAAAGGAATTAAGAGCTGATCTCGTTCTGTTAATAACGAGAAGCGGGCAGCCTGTAGTAATTTCAGGGACTGCTAAAGGTGTTGATTGCACAGCACTTGCAGCTTTGGCTGCCGCGAATTTGGCCGCAACCGATGGTTTGGCCAATATTGTGGGAGAAAAAGAGTTTTCGGTTCTTGTACATCAAGGCCGCCAGCGGAGTTTGTACATTTCTGATTTAGTAAAGCAGTTTTCGCTGGTTGTTATATTCGATGCTTCCTCTTCAATGGGTCTAGTGCGCTATAGATCCAAAAGAGCTACGGCATTACTTGAAGATGTTATTCGGGATTTTCAGCGGAGAATGGAAAAGTCCGAATCTGTTTCTAATAATCCTCAATTCAGTGATGAAGAACTTGAGGAACTTTTAGGCCGCTGAAGGTCTGAACCTTCTTTTTGATTGGGGAATTACATTGACGTTCATCAATTATGTCGCCCGGGAAATCAATTGCAAGATTGTCTACTACGGACCTGGTTTGGGTGGAAAGACAACCAACTTGCAATATGTCCATCAAATCATGAGCATGAGCCCTGAAAACACGGGCAAACTGATTTCGCTGGCCACCGAAACTGAACGAACACTATTTTTTGATTTCCTGCCGCTTAACTTAGGTCAGCTTCGAGGCCTCCGAATACGTTTCCATCTCTATACAGTGCCTGGACAGGTTTTTTATGATTCGAGTCGCAAGCTTATCCTTAAAGGGGTTGATGGCGTTGTATTCGTCGCCGACTCACAGGAGGAAAGAATGGACGCGAATATCGAATCGATCGCTAATCTTAGCCAAAACCTGAAAGAACAGGGATTCGATCTTATGCAAATCCCGTATGTTCTTCAGTTAAATAAAAGGGATTTGCCGACTGCGATGCCGGTTGAAGATCTCCAGAAGCAGCTATTGCTAAAAGGCGAACCGGTCTTCGAGGCTGTTGCAACAACGGGAGCCGGCGTTCTCACCACACTTAAAGCTGTTGCTCGACAGGTGTTGATGGAACTCAGAAAAAGTGCGTAAAACTCATCCATAAGCAGACACTATCCTGTAAAATATCGTTATTGAAGGAATTAAGATTTCCTTGATGGACAGAGGAGGGATAGAATGATGGAACCGGCTAGAATCAAAGCCACAATGGATAGCGACAACCCAATGTTGATTTCATAAACTCCGCTGGATAGCATTTTGGCTCCGATGAATACAAGGACAAGTCCAAGACCGGTTCCCAGATAAACGAAGCGATTCATCACAGAGGCAAGCAGAAAATACAAAGAACGAAGTCCCAAAATTGCACACACATTTGAAGTGTAGATAATAAACGGATCGCTGGTTACTCCGAATATTGCGGGAATGGAGTCCGTTGCAAAAACAACATCAGTCGCCTCTACAGTGACAAGAACCAAAGTCAACGGCGTTGCCAGTTTTTTTCCGTTTTGAATCGTAAAAAATTTACCCGTTTCATACCCGGAAGACATTGGAACCAGGCGCTGAAAAAGACGAACTATCGGATTTCGGTCAGGCTCAACTTCCGCATCGCCATGCCGTATAACTTTGAATCCGGTGAAAATAAGAAAAGCGCCGAAAATATAAATCATCCAATGAAAAGCGCTGATCAAAGCAGCGCCCGCTACGATAAAAATCGCACGCATGATAAGGGCTCCTAAAATGCCCCAAAAAAGAACCCGATGATGCAGCTTTGCTGGAACTCCAAAATAAGAAAAAATCAGTATGAAAACAAAAACGTTGTCAACGCTCAGCGCGTATTCGATCAGGTACCCCGTAAAGAATTCAAGTCCATACTGTTTCCCGAAATGCAAGAAAACCCATGTTCCAAAGGATAATGAAAGGAGTATCCATAAAATACTCCAGGATAATGCCTCACGAAATTTTACGGCATGAGCGGTTCGGTGAAACACTCCTAGATCAAGAGATAGAAGAAAAAGGACTACTACTATAAAGGAAATCCAAAAAGCAGGCGTGCCAATCGAATGCATCATTATCCATCCCTGAATTTTAAGAAAAATCCATATTCCCGGACCATGAAATGTGGGTCGATTTCTTGAATATTAATCTCCGTGTTCATATTTAAGAAATTCTTCATATTGCTCTAAAACATCCAAGAAAGGATTGCAGCGCCTTCTGGAAAGAACATAGTCATAAGCTGACTGTGCGGATAATCTTTTTGTTTTCATTAGATAAGCCGCCGCAACCGTAGGACCGCGGTTAACGCCCGCGGTACATTGAAGGTAAACCTTTGCCCAACGAGGAGTCATTGCCTTTTCTATTGCGATAATAGCTTTTGAGATATTGGAAGACAGTGTTTTTCGGTCGAAATCCTGTGTTGGGATTCGATTAAATTCAATACTCGACGCTTCATACGCCATCAGCAGTTCATTTATGGGAATTCTGAAATCTGCCAGATCCTGATCGCTTTGCATGCTGACAACAGCGGTTATCCCCATCTGTTTTAATTGCATTATGTCCTCCGCACGGACATAACCGCCAACCCATAAACGATTTGATATGACTTCATTACAGTCGAGAATCATCGCCCTTACTTTAACATGATGCATCTGAAAAAAATCAAACCTTTGCATCGGCTCTTGTAGAACAACGCCGAAGCCTATCCATTATTGCAGCGCCTAATCCCTTTTCAGATATTGGGCGGGCAATAATCCGATCCAAAGACAAGCTATCAAGCCTGCGCAAGGCGCGAAAAAGGTTGGCAGCCGCTTCCCGCATATCTCCGGTTGCTGAGAGAATCTCTATTGCTGCATAAGAGAGTGGATTAGAAGGCGGCGTCAAGACGAGAAGTCCTGTTTTTTCATAACAATTCAGGGTTTCATGTTGTTCGTCAAGTATTTCAACCTTTGTTCTGGTTGCATAATGACGTTCCAGTTGACCGGGCGCCTGAGGACGGGTGAGTGAGACAGTCGATATATGCAATTTCCCTATAAAAGATTCGAGTTCTTCAATCGTGGTCCCTCCCGATCTAAGAATGCAAGGCGTATCTCCCTCCAGGGAAAGAATGGTAGATTCCACTCCTATTTCAGAAGGACCGCCGTCCAGAATTAGATCAACCTGGTTGGAAAGTTGATCGGCCACATGCTGAGCTTCGGTTGGGCTGACATAACCAAAAGGATTTGCGCTAGGCGCCGCTATGCCGCAACCAGCCGCTTGTATTAACGCCAAGGCTGCAGGATGTGAGGGTACGCGAATTGCCACTGTTTCCAATCCCGCTGTCACTATCGATGGCGTTAGAGAAGTTTTCGGCACAATCAAGGTAAGCGGCCCTGGCCAGAATCGTTGTGCGAGCATTAAGCCAATATCTGGAAAAGTGCCATAAATTTTAGCCATCTCGGGTCCGGATACATGCACTATTATCGGATCGATCCGGGGCCTGGCTTTGACTTCGAAAATTCTCGCGACCGCCTGTGGATTTAAGGCGTCAGAGCCCAATCCATAGACCGTCTCGGTTGGGAATGCAACAATTCCTCCTTCCCGAATGATCCGAGCCGCTTCTTCGATAGCGCCTGGGACAGAGCTTCTTAGTATTTTTGCTCTAACCAATTAATCCTCTCCTGGAATGGGCTCAATTTATTCTTATAAACTAACTGCCTAGGAATCGCTTCATTACTCTCGAAAGTGTCTAATGGAATTCTAAATTAAGTCTTAATGTTAATTGATAAACCTCTCATTCTCAATCAAATAGAGCGGGTAACTTGACAGCCTGTTATCCAATCGCTATATTCAACCGCAGTGGCGCTGAGATCCGTACATTCCACCAGGAAAGGGATGTCTGGTGAAATTTTAAACAAATTCTCTAAAATATTGTGAAATGACGACAAATTCAGATTCTTATAAAGATGTGACGGCGAGTATGGAGCGGCCAACCGGCAATGCATTAGTCAAATCCGAATGGTATGCGCTATACACCCGCAGCCGTTTCGAAAAAAAGATGTTGAGTGAGCTGACGGACCGGAAA
Source organism: uncultured Acidobacteriota bacterium (assembly GCA_964441405.1). Lineage (GTDB taxonomy): Bacteria > Acidobacteriota > UBA6911 > UBA6911 > UBA6911 > UBA6911. The sequence goes on along the minus strand of CAYTYP010000001.1, from coordinate 117,095 downwards.
GTAGAAGTTTTCCTTCCCATGCGAGAGATACTCAGCCGATGGAAGGATCGCAAAAAACGTATTTGGATTCCACTGTTCTCAGGATATATATTCGTCAATCACATCGATACCCCTGAAAACAGATACAGGATTTTAAATATTCCCGGCGCCGTCCGATTCGTAGGACATGAGGGGCATGCAGAACCGATCCCGGAAGATCAGATTTTATTTATTAGACGCTTTTTGGAATCTAGTATTTCTATCGATTCCTACCCGTATATTCAAGTCGGAACCCGAGTGGAGGTAATCGCAGGTCCGCTCAAAGGAATACAAGGCATTTTGGTGGAAAAGCGTGGGAGATTCCGATTCGTTTTGCAGGTTGATTTAATCCGACAAGCTGTTTCTGTGGAAATTGACGCCTCGGACGTTCGCCCCATTTGAAATTACGAAATACGGATAACGAATTACGAATTGAAAGTAAAATTTCGCATCGATTATTCCGACCAGGAGTGCTTAGGATAACGTCTCTGCAATTCTCGCTTTATTTCCGGATAATGCTTTTCCCAGAATCTCGAAAGGTCCTGCGTTATTTGCACCGGACGGCCGTTGGGCGCCAGCAGATGAAGCGTCAAGGCCTCTCTGCCGCCGCATATCGCGGGAGATGAGCGCATGCCGAAGAAATCCTGCAGACGTGATTCGATCCATGGCGACTTGGATGAATCATAATGCACCTTGACCCATCGCCCACGTTTAAGTTGAACGCGTTCAGGAACTTCACGTGCCATAAGGGCTCTTTGGCGACCGCTCAGCATTTCCATGCATGCTTGGATAAGCGACAGGGATGAAAGTTCCTTGAGGCTCGTCTTGTTTTGGCACAGCTGTACGATTATTTGATCGATGACGCTTTCTTCAAAAGCGGGAAGAGATTCTTCAGGAAAATGATGGGAGATCAGAGAGAGACGAGCGTGAAATGCAGCTAGTGAGGCATGATCGCGCATTGAAAATAGATCCTTGGAACGAACTGCTGAAACGAGTATCTGAGACGCCTCTTTGGAAGGCTGCGCCGGTTGAATCATTTCTTCCAGCGTCATATGTTTGTAAACAGTTTTGCGTACTTCATCCACTCTTTCAGCCTGCTCATTCCATAGCAGTAGCGATTTCTGAAAAATGGCATCAGGAAAAAAACCTGCAAGCCATTCAGGCTCAATAGCGGAAGCAATTCGCACGAATGCGCCTGAAGCTTTGGATGTCCTCTTATCCCGTTTTTCTTCCGCATCTATCACAATTAAAAATTCTGGTTCTTGGACAACGCTGTTCTGCGATAAGAAAGCCGAGCCGCCTCCTGACAAAAGTATCTCACTGTTTTTTGGTTTACGACGTTTGGCAACCCGGTCCGGGAAAGCCGAAAGGGCTGCCATCATCAGAGCTTCGTCCCCATCCCTTGGATCTAATCCGTTCTCTTCTGCTGAATGCTTCATACTTAAAATGCGACGAAGATGCTGGTAGGCTCGTTTGACGGCATATACGGCTCCGAAATCAAGTCCTATAGCTTTGACAAGCGCAGAATCAAAATGCGACTTCTCCGCTTGTCTGTAGCAGTCTAAAAGTTCGATCAAGTCCGATTGGCCCGAAGCTTGCGATCGGTGAATTCTCTCGAAAGATCCCAGTTTGCTGCGGAAATTAATCCGGATGTCTTTTTCGGATAATAAGGCGGCAGCAAGAAGGCTTTCATCGGTCGCTCCTAATTTATCTCCTTCAATAATCAGCCGCGCCAATCTCGGGTGTACCGGCAACCGAAGCATCTGCAATCCGATTCCGGTAATTTGTCCGTCTTTTTTGATTGCTCCAAGTTCGAATAAAAGATTCTCGGCGACTTCCAGAGACGAGTTTGGCGGCGGATCGAACCATTGGAATGAACGAAGGTCATGGATCCCGGCGCCGTGAAGCATTAGGGCGGTCTCCGCCATATCCGAACGTCGGATTTCAGGAACCTCATGCTCCGGACGAGATTCGAAATCGGGTCGGGTATAAAGCCTAAGAACCCGTCCTGCTTGAGTGCGGCCGGCGCGTCCAGCACGCTGAACAGCAGAAGATTTGCTGATTTTCGCAGTCTTAAGCGTTGGAAAACCACTCCATGAAGAATGTCCAGCCAGACGGGCAAGCCCGGAGTCAATCACAGCGGCAACCCCTGGTATCGTGATTGAAGTTTCGGCGACATTGGTCGCCAGAATAATCTTGGTTCCTGAAGCGGGAGCAATAACCCTGGTCTGTTCATTAGAAGGAAGATCGCCGTGGAGAGGATAAATTAAAATTCCATGGCGTTCTTTTAGAGGAGCCAACACTTCAGCCGATTGACGGATTTCCGCCGAACCGGGAAGGAAGACTAGAATGTCGCCGTTAATTCTTTCTTTTAATAAATTTGATACGGCAGAATAGACTTTTTTATGTAACGGTAGATCGCTGGTTTTCTGCTCGTATTCAATATCGAGATCATAAAGAGATCCCGGAACAGCAAGCTGCTCCGCGCCAATAAAAGCAGCGACAGGCTCGGCATTCAACGTTGCAGACATTAGGATGAGCTTGATTTCGGGCTTTCTTGCCCGCAAAGATTTGAGTAGCGCTAAAACCAGATCGGTTGCAATGTTGCGCTCGTGAAATTCATCCAGAATTACAACAGAAACGCCATCAAGATCAGGATCCTGAATCACCCGGCGTGAAAGTATCGCTTCGGTCAGAAAACGAATTCGTGTTTTCGGGCCCCCAACGTTTTCATAACGAATAGAATAACCGACCGTTTCACCCGGCTTCTCGTTAAGTTCATGGGCTACACGAGCGCTGGCGAGTCGGGCGGCGATTCTACGAGGCTCGAGAACGAGAATCTCGCCCTGATCGGCCAATCCAGCTTTGAAGAGAGCTTGTGGAACCCGCGTCGTTTTTCCGGTTCCAGGGGGCGCCGACAAAACTAAGGAACCTGTGGATTTCAGCCGCTTGATGATTTGCGGGAGATAACTGTCGATAGGCAAATATTCCATATTTATGATTTGCGAGTGATGATTGACGATTGAACAATCAAATTTATTTCCATGGTTCTTCCGGAAATTCGATCCGGAAAATACATAATATCGTTGTGCTTCCGGATTGAAAACCCTATAACGATAGGAGAAAAGCTTACAGGCCGTTCGATGTCGAGTGTTTAATCCATAGTAAAAGCAGTGGAGAACCTCATGTTAATGCAAGATATTCAAAAGATTCGAGCGGAAGCGCCTTTAATCCATAACATTACCAATTATGTGGTTATGAACGTCACGGCAAACGCTCTGTTGGCTATCGGGGCCTCCCCTGTAATGTCGCATGCGCCGGAAGAAGTTGAAGATATGACCGCGCTATCCAAAGCGCTGGTGATCAATCTCGGAACGCTGAGCCTGGATTGGATCAATTCCATGATCAAAGCCGGTCATGAAGCGAACCACAGAAACATTCCGATTGTGCTTGATCCTGTTGGGAGCGGGGCGACGCGTTTTCGTACGGAATCTGCGCAACTGCTTCTTCATAATACGCCTCCCGCCATAATTCGCGGGAATGCTTCGGAAATTCGATCGCTGGTTTTTGCTGAACAATGCACAAAAGGCGTTGACAGCGTTCATACTACGGAAGAAACCCTCGATGCGGCGCAATTCCTTTCCGGGAATTTCCGCTGTGTTGTATCTGTCAGCGGCGCAACGGATCTGATTGTGGAAGGCAATACGGCAATCAGGATTATGAATGGCAATCCCATGATGTCGTGCATCACAGGTTTAGGATGTACCGCTACAGCCCTGACCGGGGCGTTCGCTGCTGTCAATAAGTCTTATCTTCATGCCGCCGCAAATGCCATGGCGCTCATGGGCATTGCAGGTGAGATTGCGGCAGAGCGCTGCAATGGACCCGGAAGCTTTCAGATCAACTTCCTAGATGCGCTATATAATATTCAGAAATCGGACATAAAGAGCCGACTTAAGATGAAGGTTGAATGATCGGGCCTTTGGGTGTGGCATTCGGCAATTTTCTACTTTAATGAAACCGGCTTTTTGCTGAGCTTGCCTCTCAGTCTTAACATCGCTTTTGTGTGCAGTTGAGAAAGGCGGGCCTCACTGATTCCGAGAACGGTCTCCATTTCTTTCAGAGTTAATTCGTCATAGTAAAAAAGTGAAGCGATGAGCCGTTCCATATCCGGCAATGCTTCAATGGCTTTTGTCAGCATCTCTTGAACTTCCGATTTAAGGAATACCATAAAGGCGTCCATTTTGGACGCATCGGGAATATAGCGAATCAGCGATTCGCCGTTCCTACCCCCATCCGGAGATGCTACTTTTTGAAAACTGCCAAGGTTCAGTCCTTTGAATCGATCCAATATTTGATGGAATTCATCCAAGGATAGATTCATCTCGTTGCAGATCTCAGGATCGCCTGCAGGACGCCCGAGACGTTGATCCAGGCTCGTATACATTTGTTCCAGAGCGAATTGTTCCGTAATCGGATCACGCTTTTCACAAATCAGGGCTTGCATGTCGCACCTCTCATTGAGTGTTGAAACAAGATGGTTCAACACAACGATTCGGATTTATTGGGATAGTGTGATATCAAATTTGAGAGAGCAATGTGTCCAGGATCACTAAAAAAGCAGAAAGGAGCCGTAGGTCGCCTACAACAAACATTTTTACTATTGCCCAATAGGCGCTATGCAAACTTTCCTATTTATTCATGGATTGGAATTAGGACAATTAAAAACGGCAGTGGACTTTAGGGTTGTGTAGAATTTAAGGTTCGGACAAGCGATTCGAGTATTGATTTCTGAGCTTCCGCTGCTTTCTGTTCATCCGGAGCGTTGGTTATAAAAACGATAAAGCGCCGTTTTGCCGGATCAATCCAGAGAGAGCCGCCGGAGGAGGCGTTGTGGCCAAATGCTGTCGAAGAAAACAATTGGTCCGTCCATTTTGTCACAGGAGGTTTCGACCACCCCATCGCATGCGCTCCGGTGAATTGAGCCAAAACCGAGCGATCGAAATAGCGCCTGTAATCATATATCCCGCCGTTTAGAAGCATTTGAGCGAAAAAGGCTAAATCCCTGGCGCTGGAATTCAGGGCGCCCGCACGACGCCGATCCAACATGGTGCTTTTCATTCCTAAAGGAATAAACAGGCGCGCTGCAAGAAAACGGTCTAAGGAAACGCCCGAAGCGCGTGCGACAATCTCATTCAAAATGCGCCTATCCGAATCAGTTGCAGCCGTCGAATTATGTGTTAACAAATCTTGGATGAAAGCCGCTTTGGAATCCAGGGAGGGATAATCCGGGAAATAGTCTCGAATCGGTGCGTTCAGGATCAAATCTTTAGATGCCACAGCCATCATTGCGGCGGATGTCGTCCCTACCACTCCTGCGAGCGAAGATAAATCGTAAATGGACTTTGAATCAACACTCGCGGAACCCAACTTGCCTGCATAGCTCTCCCACACAATTGAATTATTCTGGCCAACGATGATTGAAGCTCCGGGAATAGTCCCGGATTCAATTAAAGAAGACACGAGCTGCTGTGTATTTACAAATTCTTTTTGGAAGAGACCTGGCGGGGCGGTTCCAAGGGTCATATCGATTTTAGGAATCTGCAATCCGCCGCCGTAATTGAAAAATGGAGGAATGGATACGGGCATCTTGCCTTGGATGGATATTTCACCCGAAAGCGCTTTTGCCGCAGCTATCTGAGATGTATCGGAATAGCTGAATGTGCAAAGATAAGTTTCAGTTTGAGGCGCTAACCGGTAAACATAGGGATTCCCGAATGCGGTCCAGAGGACCGGCTTTTTAGAAGCTAGAAGTTGTTCGATCAATTCACGCTGTTTTCCGGGAAATGAAGCGGAAGGCTGGCCGGAACTCAAACGTGTCACGGTGGAGCATAGTATGATATCTGACTCTAGTGCGGCTTTTAAAATTCCAGCAGATAATTCATCAGAAAGTCGCGCATCGCTCCACATGGTTCGGATGGATGAGAAACGGCGGCGAAGCTCTGCCTGGAAAATAGGGAGCGGATTTGATTCTGTGTCGGAAGAAAGGATCAGGCTGAGTATATGCTGATTCTTTAAAGGATTTACAGGAAGCAAATGTTGTTCATCCTTTACTGCCGTAATAGAACGATCCGCTATTTCCTGGGCAAGTTTCGTGTTTTGAGGCTTTGCAACCGAGTCGCCAATAGCCCTGAGAGGCGCTATCCGGGTTTTATCCAAACCGAGACTGCTTTTAGCCTTAAGTATTTTTGCAACTGATTTGTTGATGCGGGATTCTGTAATATCTCCACGGTTGACGGCGCGTTCAATTTCGTCTATCGCGGCAGGAACGTTGACGGGAAGGATTAAAACGTCTGAGCCTGCTTGGATAGCCTTAACTGCGGCTAATCCAGACCAGTAACGATTGGAAACGCCGCCCATCTCGAGAGCGTCGGTGACTACGATGCCGGAAAAATTAAGAGAATTCCTTAAAAGATCGGTCAGTATTTTCCCCGAAAGAGTGGCTGGCGTTTCCGGGGATCCTGTAAACTCAGGCATGGCGACATGAGCTGTCATTATGGAGTCTACGCCGGCGGAAATAGCGCTTCGGAATGGGATAAGTTCCACCGATTCAAGCCGGGCGAGATTGGATCGGACAACCGCCAAACCTAAATGTGAATCCGTTGCTGTATCGCCATGTCCTGGAAAGTGTTTGGCCGTAGTCAGAACTCCTCCGTCACGAGCGCCGCGGATGAACGCCGAACCCAGGCGAGCTACCAGACGAGGATCCTCTCCGTAGGAACGGATATTGATAACCGGATTTTCCGGATTGTTGTTGACGTCCAACACCGGAGCATAGATCCAATGCACGCCCATGGCTCTGGCTTCAAGAGCTGTAATGGCGCCTTCCTGGTAAGCTAATTGATCCGATCCCGTTGCTCCCAGGGCCATTGTCCAAGGAAATGAGGTTGTGTCGGCAATTCGGAATGCAGCGCCACGCTCGAAATCTGCTGAGACCAAAAGCGGCAACCTGGAAGCGGACTGCAATTCGTTTAAAAGAACCGCGGATTCATACACATTTCCCGCAAAAAGAACTACCCCTCCCACACGAGTCCGCGTCACCTGTTCTTTGACAGCCTGAAAATCCGGATTTTGATGATTGATGAACTTTCCTTGCACCCGTATTTGAATCAATTGGGCTATTTTTTCCCTGAGTGAAAGATTTTTCAAAGTCCGGTTTACCCATATATTGTCGGGAGAGCCGATTTTGTATTTTGGGGCTTTGGCGCTAGAAAACCCGGAAAGAGCTGCGAAAAAAAAGAAAATGAAAATGGCAAGAAACGCCTGATCTTTCTTATGCAATTTAAATCCTTTACCCAAAGTAGAGTGTATTATAACAAGCGGGCGAACAGTCATGCTTCATTTTTACCGGGATTATAGGTAAAGTCCAGATTAACATAAAACAAGCATCGCTTGAGATTCCTGCGGCCACTTCAAGAAAAAATTATCGAATTATGTTAATATAAAAAATCCGTAATTAAAAAATCCGTAATCGCATTTCGCTTTAAACTGGAAAATAATATAGCTTTGGCGAAGCGATGAAAAAACAAGAACTTATAAAGAATCCTGAAGAAGACAACCAACCTTATTCTTTGGCGCTTTCTCAAATAACGCCTTTGGTGTATTCCGAACTTAGAAGGCTGGCGCACCGATATATAGCTCGAGAGAAAGCTGGACAGTCTCTCCAGGCAACGGCGCTTGTTAACGAGGCTTATTTAAAATTAGCCAATGAGAAGGCTCACTACTGGAAAAATAGATCTCATTTCCGCGCAATTGCAGCAGGCGCTATGAGAGAAATTCTAGTCGAAAAAGCCCGTGCACGCGCAGCTTTAAAGCGGGGCGGCTCGCGCATACGCGTTAGTTTTGAAAATGTCGCCGCAGCCAGTGAAAACAGCCCGATCGATCTGCTCGCGCTGCACGAAGCTTTGGAACAGCTCAGCGGAATGGACATCCATTTGGCGCAAATTGTTGAATTGCGTTTTTTTGGAGGATTGACCATCGAGGAAACAGCCGCATATCTACAGTCTTCTCCGGCGACCATAAAGCGAGGTTGGAGCCTGGCTAAAGCTTGGCTCAAACGTGAGATGGAGAAACGTCGTGAATCCTGAGCGATGGAAACATCTCAAGGAAGTCTTTGAGAAGGCTTTGGAAAAAGACGATTCAATCCGGGCTGCATTTCTCGACGAGGCATGCCGGGATGATTGGGATATGAAATCGGAAGTGGAATCTCTGCTCAGAAGTTATGAGCAGGATAGTTTCCTGGAAAAACCTTTATATGAAGCAGTCCCGGAGTTGTTCGAAAGTCAGGCGACGAACATCCTTTTAGGCAGGCAGCTAGGACCCTATAACATATCCGCGATGATCGGACATGGTGGAATGGGAGTTGTCTACCTGGCGCAAGACACCCGATTGGATCGTCCAGTGGCCATTAAGATGCTGGCGCCCAAATATACAAGCGATCCACAGCAACGTGAAAGATTGAGAAGGGAAGCGAGAGCCGCGGCCAGACTGTCTCATTCGGGAATTGCGACAGTATATTCCCTTGAAGAATTCGAGAACACCCTTTATATAGTGTCCGAATACGTGCCGGGCGATACTCTGCTGCAATGGATGGTTGAGAGGCCGCTGCCTCTATCGATATTGCTTGGCTCGGCGGTTCAAATCGTTCGCGCTCTCAAAGAGGCTCACGAACAAGGTATTGTTCACCGGGATTTGAAACCCGAAAATGTTGTGAGGACAAAATCCGGACTCATTAAAATCCTCGATTTTGGTTTGGCGCGAGTAAATCCAAAGATATCCGGAGGGCAATCCCCCCGGCTTACACGATCAGGCGCGTTTCTGGGAACGCCGGCGTACGCGTCTCCGGAACAATTGTTGGGTGAGGAGGTTGACTTCCGTACAGATATTTTTTCTTTCGGAGTGATGGTCTATGAACTGGCTACCGGCAAGCATCCCTTTGGCGCGGTTGATTCGATGACAACCATCGCCCGAATTCTCGAAGCGGATGCAACGGCTCTTACAGCCGTAGATCCCTTGCTGCCTGAAAATCTTGAAAGAATCATCCGGCGCTGTCTAAAGAAGAATCCATCGGATCGCTATGGCAGCACGCAGGATCTTTTATTTGATCTTGAACAGGTTATCCGAATATATCCGAACGACGAAAACGCTGAAAAATCGAATTCCCCCTCAATTGCGCCTGCGCATCAAAAAAGAGGCCTTTCTCCCCTTTGGTGGTGGCAATTTCATCAGGCTTGCGCCGGATTCGGATATTATGGGATGGTATATCCCTTATGGCGGGTTAAGCAATGGTTGGGAGGAGTGGAAGGATCGTTGCTTTTTTTCCCCGTCCTGATTGCTGTTGGGATAGCTGCGAATCTCAGGTTGCATCTTTGGTTTACATCACGGTTTTACGCTTCAGAGCTTTCGCACCAGCGACAAAAGGTCGCCACATGGATCCGCGGTGCGGACTGTCTGTTTGTGTTTATGCTGGCGGTTGCGGCAATTAGAATCCATACTATTCATGCTCTAGTCGCAACACTGCTGATGTCCGTTTCGATCGGCAGTCTTGTCGCTTTTTCATTAATCGAACCCACGACAACCAAGGCGGCTTTGGAGAATGCAACTTCCAATATTTCAAAAGCGTGATCCAATGTGGGACAGTGTCTCAGGTTGGAGAATTGCACGGTGATCCAATTAAACGATTTCAAACAGCAATGGCAAACGATAGGATCCAGCGTCCACGAAGTTGTTGAAAGGGTTGGGCGTTCAGGATTTTATATCCTGGGGAAAGAAGTCGCTCTATTTGAGGCCAAGCTGGCGGAATTCGCCGGCTTTAAACATGCAATAGGCGTAGCCAGCGGCCAGGATGCCCTCGAGATCTCGCTCAGATGTCTTGAGATAGGCATTGGGCGACGAGTTTTAACTACTCCTCTCAGCGCGTTTGCCTCCACTTTGGCTATCCTTAGAGTAGGAGCCACGCCGATTTTTTGCGACACAGACGCCTATGGACTGCTTAATATCGATAAATGTCAGGACATTCTTTCAAGGAGAAAGGATGTCATTGATTGCATGCTTCCAGTTAATTTATATGGGCATTCGATCAACCAGGATAGACTGGATGAAATTCACAAAATGTTTTCAATTCCTATCATTCAAGACTGCGCACAAAGCATCGGCGCCAAATGGAAAGGAGAAATGGTTGGCGTTAGATCAGAAATGGCTGCAACGAGCTTTTACCCTACCAAAAATCTCGGCGCGCTTGGCGATGGGGGCGTTATTTTAACTCAATCGGATGTTTTTTCAGAAAAAGCGCGATCGTTGCGCAACTATGGACAAAGATCGCTATATATCCATGACGACCTTGGCCTGAATAGTCGCCTGGACGAAATTCACGCCGCAATTTTGGGAGACGCCATGATGCCGAATCTGCTCATATGGGAAGCGCGTCGTACGGAGATCGCCGAACGGTATTGCCGTGAGATTGCCAATCCTGGAATTCGCGTTCCCGGAGTCCCCCAGGGGTCAGAATCGGTCTGGCATTTATTCCCGGTTATCGTTCAAGCCAACGAACGAGAAGCTTTTCGGAAATTCCTTTCGGAAAAAGGCATTCAGACCGGCGCGCATTATCCGATATTGATCCCGAACCAAAAAGCCCTGTTGCAGTCCGGAAGTTATGAAATCATAGGCTCTCTTGAAAATGCTCAACAATACGCAACGCAGGAAGTGTCGCTTCCAATCCACCCTTTCTTATGTGATGATGCGGTGTCTCAAATCATAGCCGGATGCAATTTATGGAAGGGATTATGACCTTTTCCTTAATCGTTCCCATTTATCGCAATGAAGAAAATATTGTGGAATTGGTTCAACGTCTCGAATTTTTAAATCAAGAATTGCATGGATGTTTCGAAGCTGTACTGGTCATTGACGGCAGCCCGGACCGCAGTGAAGCGCTTTTATCCGAAATCCTTCTCAAAGTTTCCTTCACATGGCAGCTGGTTTCTTTAAGCCGCAATTTCGGCTCTTTTTCAGCGATACGAGCCGGACTTGGTCTGGCCCGGGGTGAGTATTTCGGAGTAATGGCGGCGGATCTCCAAGAACCATCCGAAATAATTCTGGAACTTCATAAAAAACTTCTGTCCGGATACTTTGATGTCGTCGTTGCGACTCGTGAAACAAGAAAAGATCCTTTAATTTCACGCCTGTTGTCCTCGATGTTTTGGACTGGATACCGCACGCTCGTCCTGCCGGCTATGCCGAAAGGCGGCGTCGATATTTTTGCATGCACTCGAAATTTCCGGGATCACCTGCTCTCATTAGACGAAAGTAGGTCTACCTTAATTGGATTGATTTTCTGGCTTGGTTTTCGAAGGAGCGAAGTGCCGTACAATCGTCTTGAACGCCGGCACGGTCGTAGTGCGTGGACGATTTTACGCAAAATTCGCTATTTTCTCGATAGCCTTTTTGCTTTTTCAACATTGCCCGTTCACTTGCTGGAGATTGTTGGCGTTACAGGCATGGTCATTTCCATTTCAGCCGCAATAATAGTGATTGTCGCAAAACTGGCAGGTTCCATAACCGTTCCCGGGTATGCGGCTACGGTCCTCACCGTAATGTTTTTTGGCGGATTGAATTCTCTCGGTTTAGGACTGATCGGCGAGTATGTTTTCCGCACTCTTGAGAACTCACGAAGACGACCGGAGTACATCATAGCGCGGCACAGCGTTCATGATCCTAATAGACCAATCCAAATAAAGAATTAAAACGGATAAAATAAGGAAGAGCGCAATGAACTACTTTATTCATCCCGAAGCTCTTGTCGAATCAGAAAATATTGGAGATGATACGCGAGTTTGGGCTTTCACCCACATTCTGCCGAACGCCGTCATCGGAAGAGAATGCAATATTTGCGATTATGTATTTATTGAAAATGAGGTATGCATTGGCGATAGGGTTACGATTAAATGCGGAGTTCAAATTTGGGATGGAGTTTCCATTGAGGACGATGTATTCATCGGGCCCAATGCTACATTCACCAATGATTCTTTTCCGCGCAGTCGCAAATGGCAATCGGAGGTTAAGAAAACTTTTATCCATGCGGGAGCTTCTATCGGAGCTAACGCTACAATATTGCCGGGACTGTCCATTGGTCAGAATTCAATGGTCGGGGCAGGGGCTGTTGTAACTCGGGACGTGCCCCCTAACGCGATAGTGATGGGCAATCCTGCCTATATAACAGGTTATGTGGACTCCGTGCTCAATTGCCAGGAGGATCGCAAATCAAAAACCGCTGTTGAATCAGAAGTGGGACGAGTTGCGGGAGTTATCCTCAAGCCTATTCCGGCATTTGAAGATATGCGCGGAAGGTTAACTGTCGGAAATTTTGAAGCGGAAGTGCCTTTTGCCCCCAAGCGTTATTTCCTGGTTCATTGCGTGCCGACACGGAAGGTTCGGGGAGAACACGCACACAAAAAATGTCAGCAATTCCTGATATGCATCACAGGTGAATGCAGATTGGCCGTTGATGACGGCAAGATGAGGGAAGAATATTTGCTGAACAATCCTGATGTGGGCGTTTATATCCCTCCTATGATTTGGGGTTCGCAATATTCTTTTTCGACGGATGCCATCTTGCTCGTTTTTGCCTCAGAGTTTTATGACGCAAATGATTATATCCGTAATTATGGAGAATATTTGCAGCTAAGAAAAATCCAATCTCGCGATCAAGCTTAAATAGCAATCACAAGTCAGGCAGGCAATGTTTCGTTCAAATCGCAATTCAACCCGCACTTTTTCAAAAATTCATAACGCCGTCGGAACTGCAGACAAACCCGCCGGCATTTTTCTGACTGAGGGAAAAATGCAAGGTATTTCTCACTATTTGGAAAAATATCGGATCGATATTCAGACCTGTGTGTTTGCCATGCTCGCATCCATAATTATCATGATTGCAGAGTTGGGCAGTTTCACCTTTGTATCGGACTTCTATCACATCCAACTAAATAACGTTTTCCCCAATGATGGCATTTCCGCGGACGCTCGATTTGTTCCAGAGCTTTTATTGCAGACGATATTTTGTGGGACCTATCTGCCTTCTGTTTTTCTTTTGATGTTGGTTTCTTCCCTTGTCTTGAGCGGATTCCTGTTAATCCGCAGAATGAATTTTCTTTGCGGACAAAAAAGGATTTGGCCGATTCTTCTGTTGATCCTCCATCCATTCCTTTTAGCACACTATGCGTATATCGTGAATCGCCTTCAAACATCCTGCGCGATCCTATTTGCAACGCTGGCCGCTTTCATAATTTTGGGGAAGCGATATCGGAAAGTAGTCAGAATTGGCTTGTCGGGAGTTTTGCTGTCTTTATCTTTGATGTCCTTTCAGCCGGCAATCGGAATATTTCTTGTTTGCACTCTTTTCCTGCACGCCGACGTCCTAATTGAGCGGAAGCTGGCGCTGAAGGAAACCATAAAACAATTGACAACCATGGCTCTGGCCATCGGTCTTTCACTAGCGATCTATGAAGGTTGCATTTTCTTGGCTCGCCATTTTCATATTATTCAGGGGATCCGAGTTCACAATATGATGTCTTTGCCGTCTTCTATGAATGATATTTATGATCATTCACAGGAATTATTGAAAATCTTTCAGAAAATCTTGGTTCAAAGAACTCAGTTTTTCCCAATCGAAGTGAAGTGGATGCTTTTAGCCAATGGGGCATGGCTGGCCGGCTGTGTGTATCGTCGCGGACAGTGTTTCTCTCAAGGACTATGGCATGTAGTCTTCCTCATTTTCTGTTTCCTGTCCTTTTTCTTTACGATGTTTTTTGTTTATCCGGTTATTCCTCTGCCGCGCATTATGCCCGGATTGACATTCGTATGGTTTTTTATTTTCTTATTAGCGATGAAATATTCGGATAGGATGGGTCGATTCTTTGCGCAGGTCTCTGTAATTATTTGCGTCCTGATCTTTGCAATTCAATTCAACATTATGCACGAACGATCTACTACTAAAAATGAAATCGACAAACAGATAACATGGCAAATTATCAGTAGAATTCAGCCCATCGCCGGTCCGAGAGATGATTATAAAGTTGTGGCGCTGGTCGGCGTCTTGTCCCATAGAAATCTGCCGTATTGGACAAAATATTCAGGATTATATGAAGGGACATTGCATCCGGACATTATTCAGAGCGTTTATGATTACGACTGGTCGAAATATCGTCTGCTGGAATTTTATTATCCTTGCAGCGAACCTAATGAAGCGCAATGGCAGGAAGCTAAAAAACTGGTTGAGAACAGACCGCTATGGCCTAAAGAGGGATCTGTCGTAAAAGGCGACGGTTTTATCGCCGTCGCACTCAGCCGTCCGTAAATTGGAGTTATGAGCAAATATGCAAAAGCTTGAGCTCTTTCTAGAAAAATATCGGATCGATATTCGAACCTGCCTATGGGCCTTATTGGCTTCCATCATTGTAATGATTGCAGAGTTCGGAAGCTTTACCTTCGTAACCGATCTCTATCATAATCAATTATATAACGTTTTCCCAAACAACGCCTATGCCACAGACGCCCGCTTTTTTACTGAGCTGTTATTCCATGCGGTTTTCTATTCAACATATCTTCCTGCAATATTTCTTTTATTGCTGGTGTCTTCCTTGATTGCAGCCGGATTCCTTCTTGTCGTAAAAATGAATTTTCTACGTGGGAAGGAAAGGATTTTACCGATTCTACTGCTGGTTTTTCATCCATTCCTATTCGTTCATTGCGCCTATGTTGAGAATCGACTGCAGACATCCGGAGCAATCCTCTTTGCAGCGCTCGCCGCTTATGTCTTTTCGGGGAATCGATATCGAGCGCCTGCAAGAATTGCTTTGTCTGGAATTCTGCTTTCTTTATCTGTGTTGTCTTTCCAGCCTGCCATTGGAATATTTCTTGTCAGCGCTCTTTTCCTGCACGCTGACGCAATAATTGAGCGGAGTCTGGCCTTAAAGAATACGATAAAACAAATACTAGGTATGGCTTTAGTCATCGGCCTATCACTGCTGATTTATGAAGGTTGCGTTTTTTGGGCGCGCCAACTTCACATAATCCGTGATATTCGCGTTCACGATATGTTGTCGTCGCCGGCTGCCATGATAGATATTTACAGGCATATAAAAGGCCTAATAAACCTTCTCCAGAAAGTATTGATAGCGAGAACTCAATTTTTCCCTGCTACAGTGAAATGGCTGCTTTTGGCTAATATGGTCTGGCTGGCGGTCAGCGTGTATCGTCTCGGACAAGGCGTCTTCAGAAAGATATGGAATGTTGTTTTCATAGTTATTTGTTTTTTGTCGTTTTATGCAACAATAATATTTGTATACCCGATTATTCCGCTGCCGCGAATTATGCCCGGCTTGGCTTTCACATGGTTTTTTATTTTCTTATTTGCTATGAAATATGCGGATCGCATTGGTCGATCCTTTGCGCAGATTTCTGTAATTGTCTGCTTTTTAGCGTTTGCAATTCAATTCAATATCATGCACCAACGGTTAACAACCCAGAATGAAATCGATAAACAGACAACATGGCAAATAATCAATAGAATTCAACCCATCGCCGGCCCAAGGAATAAAGTTAAAGTTGTGGCCCTGGTCGGCGTCATGTCTCCTAAAAAAATGCCTTACTGGACCAAATATTCCGGCGTATATGAAAAGACATTGTATCCGGATATTATTCAAAGCGTTTATAATTACGACTTTTCGAAATATCGTCTGATTGAATTTTATTACGCTTGCCACGCACCCAATAAAGCGCAATGGCAGGAAGCTATAAAACTGGTTGAAAACAGCCCGTTATGGCCTGAAGAAGGTTGCATCGTGAAAGGCGACGGCTTCATTGCAGTCGCGCTCAGCCGTCCTTGAATAGGCGTTAGTGAAGAATATGCAAAAGCTATTAATCATTTTTAATAAATACCGGATCGATATTCAGATCTGCATGTGGGCTCTAGGGGCTTCTATTATTATAATGATTGCCGAATTCGGCAGTTTCACATTCGTATCGGACATCTATCCTAGACAACTAAATAATATATTTCCCAATGACGGAATATCTGCGGACGCCCGGTTCCTTCCCGAGTTTTTATTTCAGACTGTATTTTATGGAACTTATCTTCCCTCGATATTTCTTTTAATGTTGACGGCATCTCTGACGGTCGGCGGATATTTAATGATTCTTCGAATGAATATTTTATCCGGGAAACTAAGAATCATTCCCATTCTAATTCTGGTCCTACATCCGTTTCTATTTTCTCACAGCGCCTATATTGTGAACCGCCTTCAGACGTCTTGCTCCATTATTTTCGCGACGCTTGCCGCGTTAACACTGGTTGGAAAACAACATAAGACTATCGCCAGAATATTATTCGCGGGGATTCTTTTATCTTTGGCTCTGATGTCTTTTCAACCCTCTATTGGAATATTTCTCGTTTGCGCCTTTTTCTTGCACGCTGATGATCTATTTGAGGGAAATCTGCAGATAAAAACGACTTTAAGGCGCTTGCTATCCATATCACTGGCCATTGGTCTTTCAATTGTTATCTATGAAGGTTGCGTTTTTCTGGCGCGCCATTTTCAAATAATTGAGAGCGTCCGAGTGCACAATATGATGTCGTTGCCAGGTACAATGCACGATTTGAAAACGCATATTGCCGAAAATATCAACCTACTTAAAGATATCTTGTTCGAGAAGACTCAATTTTTTCCTGCCGGCGTGAAGTGGTTGCTGCTTGTCAATTTTGCTTGGCTGGCTATCAATATTTATAGGCAGGGGCAGACAATCCATCAAAAAGTAGGGCATGTTCTATTTCTCATTGTTTGTTTTTTATCCTTTTATTTCTCAATAGCTTTTGTTTATCCGATTATTCCGCTGCCGAGAATTATGCCCGGATTGGCGTTCGTATGGTTTTTCATTTTCCTGTTTGCACTAAAGTTCGGGAATCGCATAAGCCGGCCATTCGCAATGTTTTCCGTTATTGTTTGCGTCCTGATATTTTCCATTCAATTCAACATAATGCATGAACGATTGACTGTTAAAAATGAAATCGACAAACAAATAACCTGGGAAATTATCAGTCGAATTCAGATTTTCGAAGAACAGGACAACCAGCCACAAGTTGTTGCGCTGGTAGGCGTTTTGGATCATCATTCCATGCCCTATTGGCCAAAATATTCGGGCGTGTTTAAACGCCATTTGATTCCGGATATGCTGCAGAGCGTTTATCAATTCGACTGGTCTAAATATCGACTGCTGGAATTTTATTATCCTTGCCGCTTGCCGAATGAAGCGCAGCGGCAAGAAGCCGATAAAATGGTTGAAAATAGCCCTCTTTGGCCGGAGGAGGGTTCTGTCATACAAGGCAATGGTTTCATAGCCGTCGCACTAAGCCGACCGTAAAAAGCATTGCCGGGCGCCTTTACGGTCGCATTGCCTGTTGACTCGCCGTCAGAGGGCGCTTTTCTCTTACCATCCGAGCGCGCAGCGAGTGAAGCGTTCGCTGCATCGATTCACGAGCCACATTCGTAATCAGGCGTTCAACGACCAAGGATACGATGAGAGGAATCGATCGGCTAAGCGTCAAAGATTCGCATTCTACGATAACGCCTCCGGCGACTTGTTGATAACGCCAATAAGAATTCAGTCTCCATAGAAACCCACTGTCCTGTCCTTCCGGTTTTTCATGTTCATCAATTTTTTGAAAATTCTCAACCTCCCGGATCTTTGTCGCTATACTGCTGCTCCATGCTTGGGCGTCCGAGCATTTCGAATATTTGATTAGATGTTCGGTGTTATATACAACCGTCACTATTTTGGATCGTCGCAGTTTGAGAAACAGCCGCAATTGCCCTGGCGATTTTTCCAATAGACGAGAATCTTTTACATCTTCCTGTTTCAAATTCTCGGCTGTTGGATTTTCGACTCGGGAGAGCACTTCATCTAGATTCACACCGGGAATAAATACAAAACCTCTCCAGTGGTGAATCATTCCATCAGGTATTTTTCCTGAGAATTTTAAATCGACAGTAACATTTTCTATCAAAATATTCCCGGAAATAAGAGCCTTTCGATCCGTCGTTGCTTCCAAGGGGCTTTTAAAATCCAGTGAAAGGAAGCCTGTCTTGGAGGACAGTTCCGTATTTATACGTTTTTCAGCTGCGTTCACATAATTCGACCAGGCTTTCAACGTTTCGGGCTGCAGTTCTGCAGCTTGAACCAAAGAAGCGTGCAACAGGAAAATTGCTGAGCAGACTATGAATGCCGATGCTGCAATCCTGATAGAGTTTTTTGACATTTTGACTCCTGAGGCGCGATATACAAAAAAATCGCCGGCAATAAAATTTAAAATCGAACATGCCGCTATTGCCGCCACATTGGCTTGAAGGCAGCTCCATTGCAGAGCTTCCATTAAAAATTTCATCAAAACAACATTGCCGACAATGGATAGCGATCCGTTAACCAGATGAAAATATAGAAGCCTGCGCCAAAAGGAAATTGGGGAGCGTTTTGCCCTATCCGCCCAGGTCCAAGTTTCATGCCAGAGAAAGTTGTGCAATATGGCTGTCTCTACTGCCAATCCGGTAGCGATTAAATAATTAAGCTTGAATATCGATATAAGAAACGCAAGAACCGACAGTTGAACAAGGATCCCGATTGTTCCCACGGAATAAAACCTAATCCAGCGTTTGAATATTGAAGCTGCGGGTAATGAAACAGGCATGGTTTTCCTCTCCTTAATAAAATCAGGATGCCAATGATTCGGTGCGGTAGAGGGTCCGGGTGTTTCGGATTGCAGAATAAAACAGGGCCCCCAAAAGACCCGCAATCGACACGATTCCACCGACGTCAAAAAGCAGAAAAGGCCCTCGGCCGGCTAAATAAACCCATGGATTGCCAAGAAGAACCAGTGTCCCAAGCGCAAGAACAATTCTCAGTTCGGTGGGTCCGATGTGAAAACAGGATAGTCGGAATATTTGCTGCACATGCGTAGCAAGAAAAACCTCTGCTTCGACGAGTGTATAAGAGGATAGAAGAGCGCAGGCAATCAAGGGACTCATGTAACCGGAGAACGCAATCCCACCCAAGAGTGCAGTTGTTCCAAGGAGATCGATTACATGATCGACATAATATCCGTATTTCGGCCTTTGACGATTCCGGAAACGAGCTAAAGTGCCATCCAAACTATCGCCTAACCAGTTTATTGCCAGGGCTATAACTACTGGAAAAAGAAACCATTTATTCCATCGCGCCGCCCAATAGCAGGCGCCGGCTGCGATCATTGCGGCAAACCCGAGGACTGTTAAATGATCCGAGTTGATACATCCCGGCGTTCTTTGAGCCAACCAAAGCAGAGCTTTCTTTTCAGGACCCGCTAGAAGTCCTCCATACTCTCGAATATGCAGTTTCCCATTGTCCTTTTTCATAGCCTGATCCTCCTTTTAATTTGTAATGCGCAAAGGGGAGAGGAAGTGGCTCACAATTTTCGGTAAAATTGTTTAGGATTTTATGCTTGAGGTTGTTTTGGGCTATGATTAGAGGCAAAGGAGCATGGATGCCGATGATTACAACCGCCGCTCAAATAATTGTCACAAAACCTTTTTCAGACCAGAAGCCAGGCACCTCCGGGCTACGCAAAAAAACTCGCGTTTTTCTTCAGCCGCACTATATTGAGAATTTCATACAGTCGATATTCGATGCGCTGCGCAAAACCGGGCCAGCTGATTTTTCGGAGCAAACACTGGTTTTGGGAGGTGATGGACGATTCTATAATCGGGCTGCTTTGCAAATAATTCTTAAGATTGCAGCCGGGAATAGCTTTGGAAAAATAATGGTCGGGCGCGGCGGACTTGTTTCCACTCCCGCTATGTCGGCAATAATTCGCAGACATTCAGCCTTGGGCGGCATATTGCTCACTGCCAGCCATAATCCTGGAGGGATCGAAGCGGATTTTGGCGTTAAATACAACATTCATAACGGCGGTCCGGCGCCCGAAGCTTTCACTGAAAAAATATATTCCGAGACGCAGAAAATCGATCGATATTTTACATTGGATTGGCCGGATATCGATATCGACAGCAATGGCGCAGCCAAGATGGGTAATTCGCATGTCGCCATTATTGATCCTCTTGAAGACTATGTTGCCGTCATGGGTGAGCTTTTCGATTTCGATGCCCTAAGAAGACTTTTCCAGAGCGGTTTCCGCATGGTCTTTGATGCCATGCATGGCGTTACCGGCATATATGCGAAAGAAATATTTGAAAAAAGACTGAAAGCTCCTGCTGGAACCGTCATCCGGGAAACAGCGCTCGTGGATTTTGGCGGACTGCATCCTGATCCCAATCTGGCGCATGCAGAAGAACTTGTAAAGATAATGTCCGCCGAGAATGCCCCGGATTTTGGCGCGGCTTGTGATGGTGACGGCGATCGAAATATGATTCTTGGACGCAATATTTTTATCAGTCCAGGAGATTCCCTTGCGGTCATTGCGCAGCATGCACGTGAATGCATCCCAGGTTACAGCGCAGGATTGTCTGGAGTCGCGAGATCTATGCCAACCAGCACAGCCGTAGATCGTGTGGCGGAAAATATGAAAACACCCTGTTACGAAACGCCCACAGGCTGGAAGTACTTTGGCAATTTAATGGACGCAGGAAAATGCACGATCTGCGGCGAAGAAAGCTTCGGAACAGGCTCGGCCCATATTCGGGAAAAAGACGGAATATGGGCTGTATTGTCCTGGTTGGCGATTCTTGCGGTGAAACGCCGCTCTATCGCAGAAATCATCAAAGAACATTGGCAAATTTATGGTCGAAGCTATTTCCAGCGCCATGATTATGAAGGATTGGACTCCCAAACCGCAAATCAAGCAATGGATGAGCTTCGCGCAAAACTGAATTCATTGCCCGGCAAGCAACTAGCCGGCTCTACTGTTGCAAGCGCCGATGATTTTCAATATACAGATCCTGTGGACGGAAGCGTTAGCGCCCGGCAGGGAATTCGCATTATTCTAAGAGATGGATCGCGGATAATTAGCCGGCTTTCAGGCACCGGAACGACAGGAGCCACCTTGCGGTTGTATTTCGAGAGAGTTTGTAAAAACGGCGATGAACCCATTGAGACGATGTTGCAACCGTTAATAGAAGCTTCGAAGGATATTTTTCAACTCCATTCGCGATTCAATCGAAACCGACCAACTGTAATTACTTAGTACAAACAAACAAGAACGCTAGTGAAAATGCGCTTCCGTCTGTTGACACTTTCCGCTTCAAAAAGCCGTTGAATCGCCTATAATCTTCATGCTTGTTTTTTCAACTGCTTGCGTCGGAGATATTTATGCACAATGTGATCATCATCGGATCAGGGCCTGCGGGTTATACAGCCGCCATCTATACCGCACGAGCCAACCTTTCACCCATTCTTTTCTCCTCGGAACCCGGAGGAATGCAGATGCCCGGAGGGCAACTCATGTTCACAGGGGAAGTAGAAAATTTCCCGGGTTTTCCTGATGGAGTGAGCGGGCCTGATTTGATGGAGTCGATGAAGAAACAGGTATTGAAATTTGAGACGGAGATAATTGAAGAAGATGTCGTAGAAGTGGATTTTAAGCCCGGCGAACCCTTCAGAGTTCGATCCGGTTCCGGATGGCGCGAGTCGCGTTCGGTGATTGTTGCAACCGGAGCAACCGCACAATGGCTTCAACTTCCGGATGAATCCCGATACCGCAATCACGGATTGTCGGCTTGCGCCGTATGCGACGGCATGTTTTTCAAAAATCAGGAAGTGATGGTTGTAGGGGGCGGAGACACAGCGATCGAGGAAGCGCTTGCACTAGCCCGCCACGCATCAAAAGTAACTATTGTGCATAGAAGAGATTCGTTGCGCGCCAGTAAGATAATGCAAGACCGTGTTAAGGCAAATCCCAAGATCAATTTTCTTTGGAATGCAGTTTTGACCGGATATGTGGGAGAAGACGAGCTTCAAGGAGTGGAACTCAAAAATGTTGCGACAGGACAAAAGTGGATTGAGCGCACCTCCGGGGTTTTTATGGCCATAGGTCATCATCCCAATACCGAATTTCTTAAAGGAATCATAGACCTCGATCCCCAGGGCTATATCGTAACTCGCAATGGAGTAGAAACCAGCGTGGAAGGCGTCTTTGCTGCTGGGGACGTGCATGACCGACACTATCGCCAGGCTATTACAGCTGCGGCTTTTGGGTGCATGGCCGGTCTTAGCGCTGAACGCTGGCTTGAAATGCATCCACAGAAGGACTAGTGCGGAATTCCACCAAAAAATCAATCGCTTATTACATAAGCTCGCATGGCTATGGGCACGGAGTTCGCTCCTGCGATATCATCCGTGCGCTCAACAATCTGTTTCCGCAATTGGAAGTGCAGATAATCAGCGATTTGGCGCCGGGTTTTCTGTCCAACCGAATCGGTTCCACGCGAAATCTTATTCGGCCGGGAGCTTTTGATATCGGGATGGTTCAGCATGATTCCATCCGGGTCGATGTCGATGCTACGCTCGCCAAGGTAGAGCAACTTTATTCCAGGCGTAAAGAGCTGGTTTTGCAGGAATTGGATTTTATCCATAAAAAGAAATTCTCTCTGGTTGCAGTAGATATTCCCGCCATCCCGTTGGAATCTGCCGCCCTAGCAGGCATTCCCCGGCTCGCAATCGGGAATTTTGGTTGGGATTGGATTTATTCGGGCTTCAGGCTGCAAAATCCGAAATGGATCGCCATAACAGACGCTTTCCGCGAGCAGTATGGGTTAGCCGATTTATTGCTTAGGCTTCCATTTTGCGAGCCGATGAGCGCTTTTAAAAATATCGAGGACGTTCCGATCATTGCATCTCCGGGAAAAAACCGCCGTTCGGATATCGCGGCGATCACCGGCTGCGATCCTGGGGAAAAATGGATACTGCTCTCTTTTACCACTTTGGACTGGAACGAAGAATCCCTTGCAAACGTTGAGCGGATCAACAACTATGAATTTTTCACCATGATTCCGTTGACCTGGGAACGCAAAAACATACATCCATTGAATCGCGAACAAGTGAGTTTTTCTGATGTTGTTGCATCGGTGAACGCGGTAATTTCGAAACCGGGTTTTGGAATTGTGTCGGACTGTGTTGTCAACGATAAACCCCTGATATATGCCGATCGCAGTGATTTTTTAGAATATTCAATACTGGTATCTGCCATAAAGAAATATTTACAGCACAGGCATATCCCCTCAGAAGATTTATATCGCGGAGATCTGCTCTCTAGTCTCGAAAACCTATGGAAATGTCCGCCGCCAAACGAGACTATGGGCCGTGGCGGGGATCTTTCAGCCGCACTCCGTATCGCTCAAATGGCCGGTCTGTAGTGGTAGAAATGGAGGAAGAGAATGAAATCCTATCGCAAGGCAATCGAGGTCAATATTCCAGCGCGCATGGCTTTCTTGAACATTACCGGCAAGGTAAAGGAAGCGCTGAATGAAAGTGGTATCCGGGAAGGACTGGCGCTTGTGAATGCAATGCATATAACGGCAAGCGTTTTCATCAATGATGATGAGCCTGGACTTCATGAAGATTACGCCCGTTGGCTTGAACAGCTTGCGCCCTTTGATCCCGGTTCTGAACGGTATCATCACAACCGGACAGGTGAAGATAATGGGGATGCTCATCACAAGCGGCAGGTGATGGGTCGCGAAGTAGTCGTTGCAGTTACCAATGGAGCGCTGGATTTCGGACCCTGGGAACAGATTTTCTATGGCGAATTTGACGGAAAACGAAAAAAGCGCATCCTCATCAAAATTATCGGCGAATAATCGTTTCTAAAAATAGGGCGGGAGTCCCCAGGAAACCGGGTTGAAGTCATTCAGGTTCCTGATGATTTGATCAGCCTTTGGATAGGCCTTGTCCTCCATATGGGGATCGGGGACTGCAATCACCGACATCCCGGCTGCTTTTGCCGCTTCAACTCCTGCCGGCGAATCTTCAAAAACCAGGCACTGGGCTGGAGATCCACCCAGTCTTTTTGCTGCAATCAGGAAAATATCGGGATCCGGTTTTCCTTTTTTAATTTCTGGATCATCTCCCGCTACCAGGCATTGAAAAATACTGAACCAGGCTTTATGTTTGGTGATTTTCAGCTCGAAGTTATGCCGGTCAGAACTGGTTGCAATCGCTTGTGGGATTCCATTTCGATGCAGATGCTTCGTCAGCCTGACCGCTCCGGGCAAAGGATCTGCTTTGGGGAACAACTCTTCCAGAAGATGCCTGCGCATATCAAGATATTCAGCTATCGTGATCGGTAATTGAAGGGCGCTGATCATAACCTGTGCAGAGGATTGCGCCGGCAATCCGATCATTTTTGATTTGACCTTCCAATCAAATACTTTGCCATAACGGGCGGCGACTACCTCGTGCGCCTGAGTGTAAAAAGGTTCGGTATCCAATAGAAGCCCGTCCACATCGAAAATAGCATGAGTCATTAAAGAATTCATCGTCTGCCTTTGAAATTAATCGAGACTTCCCGGTCTCTTTCCAATAACCCTTGATCATGAAAGACATAGGACTTGTATCATACCTAAAGATTCCGGAAATAAAAGAGGATCGGATATTGCGCCTTCAGGATGACGCCCGTTTGATTGCAATTGAAAGGGCCGGACATGTTATTATTGAGAGGATTTGATGGTTTGGAGTATTAATCGATGCCTGATAAAAATACCACTATCGATGTTTTAAAGGACGCTCTGGGACGTCCGTTGAAAGATCTGCGGATATCGATCACAGATAGATGCAATTTTCGTTGCAACTATTGTATGCCGCTCGAACAATATGAGTGGATTGATCGGCGGGAAATTCTTTCCTTTGAAGAAATAACTCGCCTGGCGAAGCTATTCATCAAGCTAGGAGTCGAAGAAATCCGGCTTACCGGCGGGGAACCTCTTTTGCGCCATGGACTTGAGCGCCTGATAGCTCAACTTGCACAATTGACTGGTCTTAAAGATCTATGTCTAACAACCAATGCATCGCTTTTAAGCGAAAAAGCGTTGGCTTTATCGCAAGCTGGACTAAAAAGAATTAATGTAAGCCTGGATACTATTGATCCTAAAAAATTCCATCTAATGACAAAACGGGACGAACTGGTAGAAGTATTTAGAGGAATATTCGCCGCTGCGCGTTACGGGATCAAGCCTATCAAACTAAATTCCGTTATCCAGCGCGACGTCAATGATGGCGACATTCTTGATCTGATTGAATTTTCGAGGCAGAAAGGTTTCTGGCTGCGATTTATTGAATATATGGATGTCGGCAATTCCAATGATTGGTTTTCGGAAAAAATGGTCTCAAAAAACGAAATTCTTGAAATAATTAATAAACGATATCCTCTCAAAGAAACCGGCAGACCCGATGCAAGTGCGCCCGCAGTTAATTACTCTTTTCTCGATGGAATTGGCAAAATCGGCGTAATTGCATCCGTAACAGAGCCATTTTGCATCGGATGCACCAGGGGACGCCTTACAGCAGATGGGAAGCTTGTAACATGCCTTTTTTCCGATCAGGGGCATGATTTGAAGAAACTTCTACGCTCTGGTGCAAAAGATCAGGACATTATGGAAGCCATCAGCTCTGCCTGGAGCATGAGAACAGACCGTTACTCAGAGGAAAGGCTCGAGGCTATGAAATCCGGCAAATACAAGCCACGATCTCGCAAAAAGATTGAGATGATCAGCATCGGGGGATAATAAACGTGCCTAATACATCATCCATTGCAGTTATAGGCGCGGGAAGCTGGGGAACGGCGCTGTCTTCATCGCTTGCCGGTTTAGGGCATAGCGTCCGACTCTGGGCTTATGAAAGCGAAGTCGTCGAAGATATCCGGACGCGTCATGAAAATGGTATTTTCCTTCCAGGGATAAGGCTGCCTGAAAAATTAATCGCGACTCATGACCTCTCCTATGCGCTCAAAAACGCCAGATTTGTTGTTACTGTTATGCCTTCGCATATCTGCGGCGCTCTTTACGAAAAAATGCTTCCGTATCTTCATCCTGAAATGATTCTTGTAAGCGCAACCAAAGGATTGGATGTCGATCGTTTAATGCGCATGAGTGAGGTTATTGGAAATATTGTAGCAACACGATTTATTCCCCAATTGACGGTTCTATCCGGGCCAAGTTTCGCCCAGGAAGTGGCTCGGGAAAATCCAACGGCAATCGTGGTTGCTTCTGAAAATGCAAGCGCCGCCCAATCGGTGCAGGAGGAATTTTCTTCACGAACTCTGCGGCTCTATACATCAAGCGATGTAATAGGAGTGGAGTTGGGCGGCGCGATAAAGAATGTAATTGCCATTGCGGCAGGAGTCGTTGAGGGATTGGGCTTGGGCTACAATCCCAGGGCAGCCTTAATTACCCGCGGTTTGGCTGAAATTACCCGACTGGCCTGCGCCTGCGGCGCTTGTGGCGAGACGCTTGCCGGACTTGCAGGCATGGGCGATCTCGTCCTTACCTGCACCGGGCGGTTGAGCCGGAACTATAGCGTAGGATTTGAACTGGGCCAAGGAAGAAAATTGCAGCAAATTCTTGGCTCCATGCACTCCGTAGCGGAAGGTGTAAATGCCACAGGCGCGACTGTTGCTCTGGCGGAACGTTACGGAATCGAAATGCCCATTACCCGTCAAGTCCAGAGAATTCTACAAAATGATATAACTCCCCTGGAAGCCGTCCGTGAATTGATGGAACGCACTTTAAAAGACGAATAAAAGCCACGCTTGGACGTAATGCTAAATTATTAAATTAATCGAATTCATAGTGATTTATATAGTCGGATTCCTTTAATAATTATTGACTATTCTATACCGATCGGTATAGTAATCGGCGCTTATGAAAAATGCGCGTATTGCTATTTTGAATTCTGCAACCGAACTATTTGCCATGCGCGGATATGCCGGCAGCTCAATTCGCGAAATCTGCAAATCGGCCGGCGTCACCAAACCGGTTCTGTATTATCATTTTTACAGCAAGGAACAACTCTATCGGGAATTAATGCTGGATATGTTCAACCAGACCCGCAAGGATCTGTTGCGACTTTCAAATTTTCAGGGATCTATCCGGGAGCGCATGGTTTTATATGTGCATTCACAATTTGTCCACAGCAAGAAAGATCCCAATCTGATGAGACTCCTGCTTCGAATGATGTTTTCACCGGAAGGGAAATATCCGTATTTTAATTACGTGAATGAATTTAAACGGGAACGAAAAGTAATGGCTGTTTGCATTCGAGAGCAGTTTCCACACAGGAGACAAATCGATCCGGAAACTGTATCTACGGCCTTGATGGGTATGATGCTGATCGAAATATTGGAATACCTTTTTACGGGACGACGCACTTTAACGCGCAGCATGGCTGAAAAGCTGGTAGATCTTGTTCTGCCGCCATCGTCCACGAAGAATAAATCTATACCGATCCGTATAGCCAAAAGAGGACGATTATGATTGGCAAGAAACTGGCAATCCTGTTTTTATTTGCGGCGTGCTGTTCACAAATCTATGCACAGGAGAGTGCTGCCGCTGTTCCGCTATCTCTGGAAGACGCCGTCCGACTTGCTCTGGAACGAAATTTTGAGATTCTGATCTCCCAAAATGAACTGGATGAGCTTAAAGGAAAAATTACGGAAGTGCGCTCAGGAGCTTTCCCTCAAGTCAGCCTGCAGGGCTACGGACTGCGCATGCGCGATCCCAGCATCTTGAACAGTTCAAGTTTCGATGAAGCGCCGAAGGAATTCCGTGATGTCCTGATTCCGCGCCCCAACAACATGTTCGATTTCGGGCTGAATGTTAAACAACCCATTTTTAACGCCGGAAAAGTCCGGACTGCATTAAATCTGGCAAAGGAAAGCCTCGGAGAAAAAGAAGCATTAAGCGAAGCAGTCCGTCAACAGATCACGTTCAAGGTTTTGCAGGCTTTTAATGACCTGCTGCTTGCCCAGGCGAATCTTGAAGTTTTTCGTGAAACACAACAGCAGCGTATGAAGCACCTGGAAATGGCGCGAAGCCGGTTCAGCCATGGAGTGGCGACCCAGATAGATGTTTTACGATCCGAGGTCAACGTGGCCAATCTCGAACCGGAGTTGATTCGCGCAGAAAACCGGATACGATTTGCAAGAGCGGCTTTCAATAACTTAATAGTTGCAGATTTGAACGCGCCTACCCGAATCCATGGCAGTCTGCAATTTCATCCTTGGTCTGCAGGAAACCTCGATGAATTACAAAAAAGAACTATGGATCTTCGTCCGGAACTGCAGGCGTATCGGAAACAAGTGCAACAAGCCAGACTCGCCCAGTCGTTGGCAAAAGCTGAAAACAAGTTGAGTGTGGATATGGAAGGTCAGTGGGGTTACTCGGCAAGGGAGCCTAAGAATTTTTTTAAAAGTGATTTTTCCCGCTGGAATCTGACCTTAAATTTTAAACTCCCGCTTTATGATAGTGGCCGCAAAGCGGGTCTGCTTGTGCAGGCCGCGGCTCGGCTTCATGCTTTTGAGCAGCGGCTGGCGCAAATGGAAAATAATGTCAGGCTGGAGGTAAAACAAGCGTTTGATGACATGCAATCTTCGGCGAAAGCCATAGCCGCAGCGCAACTCAGCCAAAAGCAAGCCGAAAACGTTCTTGCCATGATGCAGTCGAATTATGAATTTGGCGCTGCGACGACTCTTGATGTCCTTGATTCGCAAACAGCTTTATTCTTGGCAAAGAATTCTGTGATCAGCGCTACCTACGATTATGAAATGGCCAAAGCACGTTTGCGACTGGCTTCGGGAAGTCCAATCCTGGATGGAGAGGTGAATCAATGAGATATCGGCCGGCCTGCTGGATGTTAATTGCTGTAGTCTTAACTGGAGTTCAATGGAATTGCCGGAAGATGGATACAAAAAGCGTCAATCCCAATGTCGGACAACCACTGTTTGTTAAAGTGGAAACAGTCAAGCGCCAGGACTGGATTGTTACCGTGCCAATTTCGGGAAATTTCCGCTCCCTTTCAATCATTGAAATTAAGCCTGAAGTCGGAGGACGATTGACGGCTGCGCATTTTGAAGAAGGAGATCTCGTAAACAAAGATCAACTGATGGCTGAGATCGATCCGGCAAATTATAAATTGGCGTATGATCAGGCTGTCGCTGCGCTCGCAGTTGCACAAGCGTCTCTCGATAGAACCAGAGTATCCTACGAACATGCGAAAACAGAAAAGGAACGCGCGGATAACCTGCTTCGAAGCGGCGGCATCACTCAAAAGGATCATCAGGCGGCGCTAACTGGCGTCAAAGAAACGGAATCCGGGGTTCACCTTGCGGAAGCGCAATGCGAACAAGCTAGAGCGACATTGGCTGTTGCCGAAAAGTCGCTAAAAGATTGCAAAATCTTCGCGCACGCTGCGGGCCATGTACAGAAAAAATCGTTTGATAAAGGCTCACTGCTGGCTCCGGGAGTTGGATTGTACACTCTTGTGGATAACAGCCGGTTGGAAATGGAATGTGTGATTCCTTCCTATCAGTTGGCGTTAATTAAAATCGGACAAAAAGCGACTTTTACGACGCCAACATGGGGTGAACGCCTGTTTAACGGCGTCGTCTCTGCAATCAATCCTGTTATTGAATCCGACAACCGATCCGTACAGATTAAGCTGAAAATTAACAATTCCGGAGGAGAATTGCGCAGCGGGATGTACGCTCGTGGTGTAATTACCGCAGGTCGTGAAAACCAGGCGATAGTTATTCCGAGCGAAGCATTGATCCCGGAAACCACTAGCGCACAAAGCGCTGGAATCTATGTTGTCAAGGAAATGAAGGCGCATCGAGTTGAGGTGGCCATTGGAGGCCTTCAGCAGGAAAAAGCATGGATCCGCCGCGGTCTCGTGGATGGCGACATGCTGATTACAGAAATCGGACCCTCTCTTAAAGAAGGGATTCCTGTTCAATTTAAATAGCTCTTATAAACTGGACTGTCCTTGGATCGCGGGGATCGGCACGCAACCGTCTTCATGAGGGCGAAACACACACATTTTAAATGGATATTTCGGAGCTTTAACCATGGTGCTCTCGGACCTTTCGATCAAACAGCCTGTTTTTGCGACCATGATGATGATCGCACTGGTTGTGCTGGGAATATTTTCTTATAAAGAGCTTTCCATCGATCTTTTCCCGGACATCGATTTTCCTGTTGTCACGGTCCAGACTCTTTATCCGGGAGTCGCACCAGAAACGGTTGAGACGGAATTAACCAAACGCATCGAAGAAGCTATTAATCCGATTGAAGGCGTCAAACACATCACCTCTACAACTACGGAAGGAATTTCACTCGTCATAGCAGAATTTGAACTCGGGACGGACATCCATACGGCTGCGCAGGAAGTGCGAAGCAAAGTGAGCGCCTTGCGTCGGGATTTTCCTTCAGGCGCCGAGGAGCCTGTTATCGAGCGTATGGATCCTGCCGACATGCCCATCCTTTCGCTTTCTATTGAGTCGCCTCAACTTTCACCCAAAGACCTTACATTGCTTGCCGAGAAAGTCATAAAAAAGAGAATCGAAAACATAGAAGGGGTTGGGTCTCTTAAAATTGTCGGGGGACAGAGGCGTGAAATCCAGGTCTTTCTCGATCCTGAACGTATGAAGGCTTATGGTCTGACTGTTCCGGATGTCGTTCTTGCACTGAAGAGAGAAAATATCGAGGTCCCTGCGGGCAAAGTTTCCATTGGAGCCAAGGAGGAACTGGTTAAAATTGACGGGAAAATCTCGGATCCGAAGCTTTTCAAAAGCATAATTATTAAAAATATACGAGGCGTTCCGGTCTATCTGAATGAAATTGCAAGCACCGTTGATGGTTACGAGGAACAGCGCACCATGGCTCTTATCAACGGGCAAAGAGGTCTTGCTCTGGAAGTGCGGAAAAAATCGGGCGGCAATACCGTCGACGTCGCGGAGAAAGTTAAAGAGGCCTTGCCTAAGTTAAACCGGGAACTTCCCGGTCAAACAACGCTTAATGTGGTCCGAGATTCCTCCGGATTTATTAGGGAAGCGGTGGAAGACGTCCAAACAACTATGATCCTGGGCGTAATATTCACTGTTTTTATTGTCTTTCTCTTTCTCAATAGCTGGCGCAGCACAGTGATCACCGGACTGACACTGCCAGTTTCTATTATGTCCGCTTTTATCATCATGAGAATACTGGGATTCTCATTGAATATTCTCACGTTGATGGGATTGTCTCTGTCGGTCGGATTATTGATCGACGACGCCATTGTAGTGCGGGAGAATATTGTCCGCCATATGCAATTCGGGCGAGATCACTTTGAAGCCGCACGCGCAGGAACTTCAGAAATCGGGCTCGCTGTAATGGCGACTACTTTTTCGATTATTGCGGTATTCGTGCCGATCGCCTTTATGAAAGGGATTGTCGGACGTTTTTTTTATGAATTCGGCATTACAGTAGCTTTTGCCGTTCTGGTTTCTCTATTCGTTTCGTTTACTATGGATCCTATGCTTTCCTCGCGCTGGTACGATCCTGCAGTCGAGACGAACCGTAAAAGACATGGTCTGGCGCGCTGGCTGGAAACTTTCGACAATTGGTTTTTCGGTCTGCGGATATTGTACGAACGTGCCATTGAGTTTTCACTTAAGCGCCGAGGTTGGGTATTGGCATGTGCACTGCTATTGTTTGTCGGCAGTCTTGCACTATTTCAGAATATTGGTCAGGACTTCTTTCCTTCTTACGATCGTGGAGAGTTTCAGGTCAGCTTCAAAACGACTCCGGGGAACACCATAGAGGAAACGGGGGATATCGCCAATGAGATCGTTCGTCTTATTTCCGGAAAATCCGGCGTAGAATATACATTCACCACGATCGGCGCAGGCTCCAGCGCTGCTATCAATGAAGGCGTCGTCTACGTGAAGCTGAAAGAAAAAAACCAACGGCCCTATTCAGTTAACGCTATGCGCAGTCAATTGAGGACTGAATTGGCTGGGTACAGCCGCGCCATTACAAGCATCGAGGAGGCCCAAGATATGGGCGAGGCCAGGCCGCTTCAGATTAGCGTCCAAGGCCCCGATAAAACCCGGCTGGATACGATATCAACCCAAGTCATGGAAGCCGTTGCGAAAGTGCCAGGAGCCGTCGATATTGATCGCAGTCTGGATCCGGAAAAACCGGAAATTAAAGTGCAGATAGATCGGAAGCTGGCTTCCGATCTTGGCCTCGATCTGCAATCGCTGGCCATGACAATGAGAACCCTGCTCAATGGAGAGGTTGCAACCCAATTTGAGGATGTGGATGGCGATGCTTATGACGTACGGGTCCAACTATCCGATCGGGAAAGAAGATCGGTAGACGTTCTTAACGACATAGACCTGCTGAGTTCAAAAAAAGATTCCTCTGGGCATGATATGCTCATCCCTATGGGCCAAGTTTCTAAATTTCAGCGGGGATCCAGTTCTTCACAGATCCGCCATTTTGATCTCGCCCGTGAGGTGCGCATTTATGCCAATAACGACGGGCGCCCTCTTGGAAATGTTGAGGATGATATAGGCGCTGCTGTGGAAAATCTCAAACTGCCTGCGGGATACACCGTCAAACTTACGGGCGATTCGGAAGAAATGAAGAATACATTCAACTATATTTATGACGCCCTTATTCTGGCAGTAGTATTTATTTATCTTATTTTAGCGTCCCAGTTTGGCAGTTTCACTCATCCGCTTGCCATAATGCTCTCGCTCCCGTTGTCCTTGATAGGCGTTGTTTGCATGCTCTTGGCAACCGGCGACACGCTAAATATCATGTCAATGATTGGCCTGATTCTGCTGATGGGCCTCGTTACGAAAAACGCCATTCTGCTGATCGATTATGCCAACCGATTGCGGCGTGAGGGGAAGAACCGCAAGGAGGCATTGGTAGAGGCCGGTAGAACGAGGTTCCGCCCAATTGTCATGACGACGATGGCGATGATTTTCGGAATGCTCCCGCTGGCTTTTGAAATCGGCGCCGGATCTGAAATGCGCGCGCCTATGGCTCGAGCCGTTATTGGAGGATTGATTACCTCCACTCTTTTAACATTAATCGCGGTGCCGGTGGTTTATTCTCTTCTCGATGACTTGACCGCCAAATTGGGAATATCCAATCGCTTAAAGCGTTCGATTGTTAAAACCGAAACATAAAACAAAAGCTTGTCTGTCGGTGAACTCCCAGTTATATTGTCAAAACAATGCATCCACGATTGCTGACAACGCCCTATTTTGTTTTTCACACATTCGGCTTATTTCTGGCGGCTGCATTTTTAGCCGCTCTATGGTATCTTCTGCGAGGCGTTCGGAGGGAAGGGTTGGATCGCGAACGAGCGACCAGTCTTGGATTGTGGGTGATTATCGGAGCCATACTTGGCGCCAAGCTTTTAATGATTGTTCGATCCTTTCAGGATTACCTGGATCACCCATCGGAACTATTATCCTTTTCAACGATCCAAAGCGCTGGAGATTTTTATGGCGGATTTATAGGAGCATTAATCGCCGCTCTCCTATTCTTTGCACGACACCCTGAAACGCCTCGGTGGCGATTAGCAGATATCTGCGCACCTGCGATTGCTCTTGGACAGGCAATCGGACGGATAGGGTGTTTTATGGCGGGGGATGACTATGGCCGATCCACCCATGTCCCCTGGGCCGTCGTCTTCCGTGATCCGGAAGCTGCGGAGATCGGCGGCGCTCCATTGGGCGTGCCGATACATCCTGTTCAGCTATATGAATCGTTGACATGCCTGGGAATATTTTTCTTTCTTGTATGGCTGTCTCGTCGTAAGAAATTCAACGGAGAAATTATTCTTGCCTATTCGATTCTTTATGCCGGGGCGCGATTTATCCTGGAATATTTCAGAGGAGACATCGATCGTGGATTTGTTTTGGGCGGCTTGTTGTCCACTTCCCAATTTATTGCAATCCTGATCGTTATGGTCTCTATTCCGCTTGCATATATTCGCATAAAAAAACCGATCGAGACCAAAGTCTAAGTTTGGACTGCAGGCTGAATAGTTTCTTCCCCCGACATTGAAATTTTGATGGCTGATTTCTTCCATCGGCCCGATAAATAATATACGTAGCTGATCGTCGCAGTAACAACAAA
Organism: uncultured Acidobacteriota bacterium; assembly: GCA_964441405.1. Taxonomy (GTDB): domain Bacteria; phylum Acidobacteriota; class UBA6911; order UBA6911; family UBA6911; genus UBA6911. The sequence goes on along the minus strand of CAYTYP010000001.1, from coordinate 82,857 downwards.
TCCGGCGGCCATCGCAATCCAAATGCCCTTCATTCCAAGAGAAGTGTGACGGGACAAATAGGCAGCCAGAGGAACGCGGACAACCCAAAGAGAAAGCAGGGAAAAGACCATTGTCACCATGGTCTGACCGGCGCCATTGATGATTCCGATGGAGACAAACATCAAAGCAAATAGAAGATAGCAGGGTCCAACAATCCATAGATATTGAACGCCAATTTGCAGGACCGGTTCGTGATGGATAAAAAGAGATAGGATCAGACGAGGAAAAGAAACGGCAAAAATGGCGACAAATCCTGAGATGACGGTGCCTATCAACAACGCCCATTTGAAAATCTCTTTGACCCGTTCTGGTTTTCTTGCCCCCAGATTTTGTCCCGTTAAAGCAGTCGCCGCCATCCCAATCGCAATCGCAGGCATGGTCGCTACCATATCGATCCGGCCGGCAGTTCCAAATGCGGCGATTGCAGATGCGCCAAAATAATTAACATAGGATGTGACAAAAAATTGTCCAATGGAAACCAGCGATTGCTGGACCATTGAAGGGAAACCGATTTTAAAAATCAGCCCGGTCATATGCTTGTCAAAAGCCAGCTTTCGAAAACCGATGGCGATGAGATGATTCTTTCGGCTCAGATAAATCAATCCCATTATGAGGCCAATGGCTTGGGAGATTACAGACGCCCAAGCCGCGCCATTTAATCCCAATTTAGGAAAGGGGCCGATCCCGATAATCATAAAAGGATCCAGGATTGCATTGATCACAACGGAGGCTCCCATGAAGAGCAGAGGAGTCACTGTATCTCCAATACCACGCAAAATGGAGGTGATGACAAAAGTCATAAATAACAAGATCATGCCGCCAAGCGAAATCTTCAAGTAACTGGAAGCCATCGGAAAAATGGAAGCGGGAGTGTCCATCAACCTCAATAAATATTCGCTGCAAAGTATTCCACCGACAGTCAGGAGAATGCTTAAAATAATCGAGATCAAAACGGAATTGTCCACCGCTCTTTTAAGCATCTCGAAATTTTTCGCGCCATAGTACTGTGCGACCAGAACCGAAGTAGCCATCGTTGAGCCAATGGCCAATCCGATCAGAATAAACATAATGGGAAAGCTGACTGCGGTTGCACCCAATCCGTTCTCTCCAACAATTCTCCCGACCCAGATCATGTTGATGATGCTGTATCCGCTCTGGAGCATATTCCCTATAAGCATAGGAATGGAAAAAGCCAATAAGTGTCTGGGAATGCTGCCAACTGTCAAATCTTTGCCGAATTCTTTAATCATTTCACACGCCAATCTTGAAAGCCGGATGAAATCCTATAATAAGCCTGTTGTTTCTACAAGCAATCGTCTTTATTCCGCAATCAGCAGTCCGCAACCAGTAGTCAGTCGTCAGTGAAATTTTATTATGGCAAGTATAGATTTTTATTGAAAAATATACTATTTAATGAAAGAAACGAATGATGACTGCGAGGAGAGAATTTATGCCTAAGAAAAAAATCGGAGTGTTGCTGTCCGGATGTGGCGTATTTGACGGCAGCGAGATACACGAAGCGACCCTGACGCTCTATTTTTTGGAAAAATACGGAGCCGAGTATATATGTATTGCGCCGAGCGGTGATCAGATAGATGTGATCGATCATGCGAATGCGCATCCGATGTCGCAGACGCGAAATATCCTGGTTGAATCGGCTCGCATCGCTCGTGGAAAAATACTGGATGTAAATTCTATCCAAGCGCTCGATATGGACGCCCTCATCATTCCAGGGGGATTTGGCGCGGCAAAGAACCTTTGCACCTTTGCCAAGGATGGCCCGTATTGCCAGGTTGATCGAGGAGTGGCAAAACTGCTGAAAGAATTGCATGCGATGAAAAAACCAATAGGCGCGTTATGCATCGCTCCTGCGCTTTTGGCCAGAGTATTTGGAATTGATTTTCCCATTGAGCTTACGATTGGTTTTGATCCGGTCGCCGCCGCTTCTTTAGAAAAGATGGGAGCAAAACATATAAAAGCAAAAGTCGATGAGATCGTAGTAGACGCCGAAAACAGAATTGTCACTACTCCCTGTTATATGTTGGCTGAGAATATCGCCGAAGTTGGAGCGGGCGTAGAAAAGCTCGTGTCTAAACTATTGGATATTGTTACTTGGATCGAGACTCCGGAGCGTTCATGAAATTCGGATAACGTTTTGGATTCGATTCGTGCATCATAGCGTATACAATTTCAAAAATCTGCTCCCGATTCGGCTTGGAAAAATAATCCCCATCGGATCCGTAAGCGGGCCGGTGTTCCTTGGCGGACAACGTTCGAGGGGCGCTGTCAAGCCAGTGATAGGCGCCTTGCTCTGACAGCGTCTGTTGCATCATAAAAGCTGTTGTCCCTCCGGGACAATCTTCATCGAGAAACAAAATCCGATTTGTCTTTTTGATCGAATGGGCGATCACGCCAGTCAAATCGTAAGGAAGCAGTGTTTGGACGTCAATGATCTCCGCTTCAATGCCAATATCATGCAGTTGCACCGCAGATTCCATGGCGATAGGGCAACAAGCGCCATAGGTGGCGATAGTTACATCGGTTCCTGGCCGGAGAATCTCCGGCGTTCCGAGAGGGATCGTGAAGTCGCCAATATTATCCGGCAACTTCGCGCGTTTGCGATAAGCGTTCAATACTTCAACGACAATGCCGCTGTCATCCGAACGTAGGAGCGTATTATAAAATCCTGCTGCTTGCGTTGCGTCTCTGGGGACGCAGATATAGATGCCTCGGACCAGGTTTAAGAGGCCGGCCATCGGCGATCCGGAATGCCAGATGCCTTCCAATCGATGCCCTCGGGTTCTTATAATCACAGGCGCTTTTTGGCCGCCGCAAGTGCGCCAGTGCAGGGAAGCCAAGTCGTCGGACAGGATCTGGATGGCGTATAGAACATAGTCCATGTACTGTATATCGGCGATCGGTTTAAAACCGCGCAAGGCCAGCCCAATCGCTTGTCCGACAATAGTCGATTCACGGATCCCTGTGTCCATAATCCGCCAGGATCCATATTTGGCTTGCAGCCCTGCCAAACCCTGATTCACATCGCCCAATCGTCCGATGTCTTCGCCCATCGCCAATAGATTCGGATATCTCGAAAAGGCGGCGTCAAAGCATGCGTTGAGTATTTCAAAGCCGAGTTTTGAAATTGAAGAGGCTGAATATAAGGCAGGTGTTACAGGCGTCCGGAGAGCGGACTCTTGAGATTCACTGTAAAGATGTGAATCGTAACGATCCCTGTTCGATGCCTCCTGCTCCCTTTTCCAGAGAACGATTTTTTCTCTCGAAAAAGAGTGGGATGGGGAAAGAGCAATCAAGGCTTCTTCGGCTGCAGCCATGAGATTTCTTCGCATGGGGCGTCCAAGCTGTTGCAGAGAATGAAGAATATGATTTATGGACGCAGGATCGGGAGCGTCTTTGAACGACTGCCTCAACAGTTCTATAAGCTTTTCTCGTTCAGCCAGAATAGGCATTTGAAATGATTTCCATGCGCGATCTCTGGCATCTAGGACATAGGACTTTTCATAAGACTCGATTTCGTTCACTTCCTCCGGCGTCGCAATCGCTTCAGAGACGATCCACTGACGCATTTTACGGAGACAATCATGTTCGCGTTCCCACTGGATACGTTTCGCCGGTTTATAGCGTTCATGACTTCCGGAGGTTGAATGCCCCTGGGGTTGAGTTAACTCCGTAACATGCACAATAACCGGTATATGGTTGTTCCTAACAGGCGCTGCTGCAGAGATAAAAAAATCGCAAAGCTGCGGATAATCCCAACCGCGGGTTCTATAGATCTCGATTCCCGGCCGTCCATCCTTCTGACGTTGAAATCCTTCGAGTATTGTAGAAATGTCCGCTTTAGCGATTTGAAGCTCATTAGGAACGGATATGCCATAGCCATCGTCCCAGATAGAAAGAAACATGGGAGCCTGAAGAACGCCAACGGCGTTAACCGCCTCCCAAAACATTCCTTCAGCGCAGGCTGCATTTCCAATTGTTCCAAAGGCGATCTCGTCTCCGTTATGGCTGAATAAACTGCAAAATTCTTTCGTTCCTGAAAGACAACGGTAGATTTTGGACGCTAAGGCGAGGCCCACGAGTCGAGGCATCTGAGCGCTTGTTGGAGACAAATCTGCAGATGAATTGCAGGCTGTCAGCTGGCTTTTCCAGCTTCCGTCAGGATTCAACAGCCGGGTTGCGAAATGCCCGGTCATGGCCCTGCCGCCAAAATTTGGCTCCGCGGAAAGATCGGCATGGCCATAAAGTTGGGCGAAAAACTCCTCCAAACTGAGCAATTCCAACGCGAACATAAGAGTCTGATCGCGATAGTATCCGGAACGAAAGTCCCCGATTTGGAAAGCGTGAGCCAGCGCTACCTGAGCTACTTCTTTTCCATCTCCAAATATGCCGAATTTAGCCTTTCCTGCAAACACTTCCTGCCGGCCCAATATGCTTGCCAGTCGGCTCCTGTGCGCCAACCGATAATCACGAATGACAATTTCTTTGGTAAAGGTGAACCTGCGTTTTGCGCCAGCCGTTTCTTTCATTTTCTCTTCGGCCATTGTATCCGACATAAATATTTATGGTATCAGGTCTAAATCGTTTCCGTTCAGTATTTTCGAACTCTGAACAGGAATACGGAAACGAATTTATTAGACAGAATCAACGTTTCAATACTGGCAAATTCAATAATTCGTTAATATTTTGTAGGATGCAGTCGGCGGATTGCAGGTGTTCTCTCCCTAAAGTTGTTTCAATGGCGATACAGTACATTCCTGCGTTTTTTGCTGATTCCACCCCTAACGGCGCATTTTCAATGACAGCGCAATACTGAGGATCAAGTTTTAGCTGACGGGCTGCAGCGAGATAAGGATCAGGAAAAGGTTTGGCGCGAGGGACCTCATCGCCGGTTATGATAAAGTCGAAGTGCGCCTGCTGTTCGTTGTTCAGAGAATGTTGCATGTTTTTCAAGGCGCAAGCGGTTACTAATGCAATCTTGAATCCGCGAGACTTTAATTCATCAATGACATTAAAAGCGCCCGGATAACCGGTCACCTTAACAATTTTTCGATAATACGCGCGCTTCTCTTCAATAAATGGAGCCTGTTCCTCGACTGGAATGTCCACTCCGGCTTCTTCCATTAAAATAGGAAGGATTTCACGTGAGTTTCTGCCTTCGTGCAAAAGCACCGTTTTCTCGCATACGGCGCCGCCTCGTTGTTCGAACATATGATGCCAGGCTAGAAAATGATAATGCAATGTATCGACAATTACACCGTCGAGGTCAAACAGCACTCCTAAAATCATTGAGTCCTCTCGTTAAAAGATTTCCTTATAAACTGCAGGGCTTCATTATATTCAGGAGCGTCGGAATCCGCTCCTTGCCATTCGTTGAGAAAAACTTCCATTTCCCGACGCGCGTTTATGTGCAAACCTTGGCTTTTCTGCAGACGTGCAAGATGGAAGCGGGCGAAAGCATAATTTGGATTATAGGATAGCGCTTCTCGATATATCTGTTCCGCGTTTAGAGGCTTGTTCATCTTTTCGTAAATCTGCCCGATGGAATCAAAAAAGAATGCACGGTCGTAGGGAGTGCTCCAGTATCCGAGTTTGTCCTTTATCCATTTCAGGTCTTTGATAGCGGTTTCAGCTTCCTGATATTTTCCTTCACGCGTTAAGATCGTAGCTAGAAGGTGCGCCCAATACTTATAGACCGGCTTGAAATTCATAGCGGTGATTCCATTGGATTCCAGAATGCTGTGCAGTTGACGCAAGGTGCGCCGCGCTGCGGGGAGATCATTCCTGCTTAGTTCCAGCAACCCTTTAATCCAAATAAGTTCATCATGGGGGGCGTCATATTGAACCGATCCCACGAGTTTTAATCCCTGTTCACACGATTTCGAGGCAAGATTGAGTTCTCCCCGGCGGTAGTGCAAAAACGCCAGTGCTGCATAGAACTGAGCATGCTGCAAGCGATCCTCCGTTGCATTAAGGAGAGAGTTTAATCTTTCGACGGCTCTCTTATTTCGTCCGCGCATCATTTCTATGAAAGCGAGATTACGGCTCGCATAGTAAATCTGCGGATCCATCTGAATTGCCGTGTTTTTCATTTCCTCGGCCTTGGCGTAATCGCCTTCCAACATATAGATATCTCCAAGGCTGTCATAGGCGTTGGCGGAACGATCGAATTCCAGGTAGTGTTGACAGGCTTCAAGCGCCTGCGCATGTTCTCCTTTCCAAGCATAGCAATAGGCGAGGTAGTTATAGGCAAGAGCGTAGCGATTATAGAGGCTAAGCGCATCTATGTATTTAATAATCGCTTCATCTACATCGGCTGTATGGAAATAGGATTCCGCCAGTTCATATCGGTATTCTTTTTTATAGGGTTGGAGACCGATCAATCTTTGAAGGTAAACTCTTTCATCGAAGGGCTTGCCGAACACTCTGGCAAGAAGAGCTTCAATGCCCAACTGATCGATTTCGGTTAGAGCTCCTGCTTCCTTGCGAGCCGCTAATATTTCTGACTGAGCTGCGTCCCATTGATTTTGAAAAATCCTTACTTCCGCAAGTCGGATATGGGCAAGAGCAAAATTGGGATCTATTTCCAGCGCAGATCGAAGCTCACGCTCGGAAGAATTCATATCACGACGTTCCCACGCTTTGGCGCCGAGATAATAATGTTTCAGCGCATCCCAACGATTGGATAACAATTGCACAGCGGAACGATAGTCCGGCTGTTTGGATTGGATATGCTGTTCTACAATCGTGGGATCATAGTGATGGAGCGCATGTAAAACTAATTCATCGATTCCTCTGTTCAGGAGATCATCGACGCCTCGAAACCGCATCGGGAGAGAATGTTTTTTACCGCGAACGACACAGTTCAGATTGATTTCCAGAGTTCCCAGTGAATCTCGCACATATCCGGATAAAACGATGACCGGCCTGTTCCTCTCGCGTCGCCATGGAAGCATTCTTTGCAGCCAGGGCAATGAGGCTTTGGATAGCTCTGATTCTTTTTGGTTTTTTTGTATGGTCAACAAATGATCGAATTCCTGCGGATCCACCACAACAGCTTGCTGAAATTGGGAGAGCGTGCGATTGAGAGCAAAACCAATAAGTTGCGCATCAACAGAATCCGATCCTCCTTCGAAGTTTTCAAATTTAATGCATGGATAATAATTTGGACTGCTAATGGCAAAGATAGCGCCAACTAATAAAATAAGAGCCAAGGCTCCAGATAGCGCCAAATTCCTAGGTTTTCTTAAAAATAGCAACCTGCGTCTGAAATCAACAGCGTTTTGTTGATGTCGGGCGGATTGCATTGCAGGCAGGGAATCCTCGACCAAAGTTGTTTTCTTATTGTGGGGAATGGCGTCAAGACTAGGAGAGTTTATTTCAATGTCACGCTTCAGTCGTTTCAAATCCGCGCATAAATCGGCCGCTGTCTGGCGTCGCAGTGTACGATCTTTTTCAAGGAGTATAAAAATAAGGTCGTCTAATTTGGGCGGTATATCTTGGTTTATCTTTAGGCAGGAAACCGGAGTTTTAGTCAGAATTTCCTGAAATAAGATTGCTTGGGTATTTCCTTTAAACGCCTGTATTCCGGTAGCAAGCTCATATAAGACAGACCCGAGAGAAAACAGATCGCTCCGGAAATCCAGGTCTTCGCCGAGAGCTTGTTCGGGCGACATATATGGCAACGTACCGATTGTCCCATGAGGCGCACTGATATAAACGGAAGCGTTATCCGAACAAACAGACGATTTTTGCAATCCATTATAATGAGCGGCCTCCAGCTTGATAATTCCAAAATCAAGCAATTTTACATGACCGCGGCTTGTAAAAAATATGTTGGCAGGTTTGATGTCTCGGTGGATTATTCCTTTCGAATGCGCCGCTTCCAATGCATCTGCGATTTGAAGCCCAATAGATAGGATTCGATCGAGCGGCAAAGGTTTGGATTGAAGCAGATCGCGCAATGTTTGCCCTTCGAGCAACTCCATCACGATATAATGTCTGCACTGATACTCTCCAATTTCATAAATTGTGCAGATGTTCGGATGATTCAGCGCGGAAGCTGCGCGAGCTTCCCGTTGAAATCTTTGGAGATAAGCGGGATTTGCAGCTAAGTTTTCAGGCAGGAGTTTTAATGCGGCATCGCGTCCGAGCTTTGTATCGCGTACACGGTACACAATGCTCATTCCTCCAGCGCCGAGCTTTTCCAGGATTTCGTAATGGGCGATCATTTCAGCTGTCATGTGTCATTTTCCACGGCATCGTCTGCACATTCTACAGCAAGAATTGAAAGTTGAAATTTGATTTTTTGAAATCAGATGTTAAAGCTGTGGAACCTAAACGTTAATTAGAAGGCGCGATGAGAGTTAGTGAAAAATTCCCTTATGCTTGCAAATGCTCTGCTATTCGTGGCAGACTTCCACGTGTCGGGAAGCTTTTCAGGTAGTTGCATCAATTGTTATGGGAACCATGGTGGGCGCCACAGGACTCGAACCTGTGACCCCTGCGGTGTGATCGCAGTGCTCTACCAGCTGAGCTAGGCGCCCATATGTGTTTTTTAACATTTCCGCTTCCCATTTGTAAATAGATAATACAAAGGAGATCAGCTATATGTTGGCAGGGATTCGATTATTTTTTATGATGACTCTGATTTTTGCCGTCGGTATTGGCGCGGTTGCTTCACAAAGTGAAGGTGAAGAGAGCAGGTATGAACAGGATTACAATCGAATACAACAAATAGTAAAGATTTCCGATTCTGCCAAAAGAGCAGAACAATTGGCTTCGTTCTATAAAGGTCGAACCCGAATGGATTCTAAAATCAGTGATTACGCCAATTTTTACTTTACCCAAGATCTCAAAGTCCTTATGGACCAGCGGAAGTATGCATTAGTTAAGAAGTTTTCCCAAGATGCGCTCTCAACACAGCCTAAATTCGCAGAAGCATGGTTTTTCTATGGAGTAACGCTTAAAAACGAAAATAAACTGGATGAGGCGATAACGGCTCTAGCCAAAAGCTATGCACTCCCAAGCGCTATTCAAACTGAAGCAAAAAAACAATTGGACCTCGCTTATCGCGCCGCCCATAAAGGAAGCATGGTCGGGTTGGACAAGCTGATTAAAAAAACCAAAGCAGAGTTAGGGAAATAAGCGAAAAGAGAGGAGCGCGGATCTGCTAAATCTGCGCTCCTTTAATTTATTGCTTCACTCCTGGTCCAGTCCATTCATCAAAAAAGCAACCGCCAGCCCTCTCGCCGAAAGCTGTTCAAAACATACGCCTTAATGGAAATTGCAACTATCGCCGATAATTTTAAGGGGTATTGGCATGCCGATTCAGGAAAAACCGGATATTTTAAAAACACAGGTAGGCTATTTCTGTCACCTTAATCTAAACGAAAAACACATGGGGGCAATCCTGGTAACCAATAAGATAGGAGTGCCTTTGGAATTCAAATATACCGAACCAGTGACCACAACGAAACTCCATAAAATTCTCTACGGTTCTGTTCTGGAAAAGTATCTTCATGAAACAGTGATTAGGGATAGACTGGGCCGAGAAATTCACTCAAATCCCGATTATTTCATAACCACGTACGATGAAAAGGAATTTTTAGGCTTGCTTGCATCCAAAGAGATGGTCGCAGTTCAGAAGTGCAACCTTCCACCAGGAGATATATCCGGATCCTTCAGCCGAATAAGAGACCGTGAAGCAATTATTGAACTCGAAGAAGAACAAATTTTCCTTAGATTGGCATTTTCAACCTCTAATGAAACGATCCAACGCAATATGGCTGTTTGGATTCAGGAAATCTCCCGCACCATGGATATCGTGGAGCCGTTAGACAGAATAACATCTGCATTGACAAATATTTGTGCAGAAGGGAAGAAAAGTTGACGCGCTGGAAAACGGAACCGCTACAAGTTCAAAAACGAGACGTCGGCCGTGCAGCAAGGATTGGAACGAGATTTGCCCGGAAATTCAATTTAGGCAATCTATCCTCTCAAATCTCAGAAGAATCTCTTGGGATAAATACCGAGGTAAAGGGCTTTGATTCTGAGCTTGGTTTAACTGCCGATATTCGGGGAGAACTGGCAATTTTAGGAGGCTGGGCGGATCGCTTTTCTGGATTTTCATGTACAGTTCATACTGAAAAATTTATAAAAACTGCAACGGTCGTTAATTGGGCAATGCCTGCTAAGAAAACGGTTCGAATCAAACAAGAAACTTTTATGATGCCGCTGCAATTGCGATCGTTTGCTCCTGCGTTATCGACATCCGGCGTGCGCACCTCACCGCATCCATGGATCACGCTTCCATCCGTGGACGGCAATGAATTCAAAATCCCATCGGAAATGGGAAACAGAATTCTTCTTTCTCAAATATTAAAACTTCCCTATGTTCGAAAAAGCATCGATACAAATCTGCTGCCAACGGCTGAATATGCCGGTTTTCTTCGTGAAGCAGAAATGATTAAACAATTGCCTTTAAACGAATGTGAATTGCTGGCTGTCTTTCGGAATATTCCCGTCGAAATGATTTCCCATTTACGTTTTCTGGCTGAAAAAAACGTTATTGTTTATCAAATTGCGACTGAGGTTCACCGGACTCAAACGAGGATTCATGACTTGGCGGCGGTTCGGGATAATACCAGCCATGAAGTTCATCTTGTATTTCACCGAACTCGCTTTAAAACGGTCTGGCTTCATTAGAAAGCATTTATATGTTGCGAGGTAAATTATGAAATCCAATATGCCAAGGCCTGAAGAAGAGAGTGTCAATGATTACTGTTTCTTCGAAGGAAACAGTACATTGAAAACTGACCGATTTTTAAACGTGGCGTCCTCGTTCGTCCCCACCCTTACCTTCCTTTCCGGCCCCGCACTTGGAAAAGAGATTCCTTTGGTTCATAGAGAATTGACTTTGGGACGTGGCGAAGATTGCGACATTTTAATTCCGGATCCTTCCGTATCCAGGAAACATCTTCAAGTTAGTTGTAGAGAGGTGCGGAAAGGCTGTATTCAAAGCATGTCTGTTGTAATCCGTGATCTTGGAAGCAAAAATGGCACGCTCGTCAATTATAAAGCAGTGCAGAAAAAATCGCTGAAACCTGGAGACAAAATAAGTATTGGTCGAATTATTTTGAAATTCGATTCCAGAGATCTCGCCGAACAGAACTTCTATGAAGAGATTTTCCGACTGGCGACGATGGACCATCTGACATCTCTATTAAACAAGTCGTCAATAACGAGAACTCTTACAGAAGAACTGACTGCCAGTTTAAGGGATTGCCGGTGGGTATCGGTTATTCTGATAGATATCGACCAATTTAAAAGCATGAATGATGTGCATGGACATTTGATGGGAGACCGGATTTTACAAGTTGTCGCCAGGGAGATTCGGTCCATCATAAGACGACGGGATAAAGCCGGACGATTTGGAGGCGACGAATTTATGATCGTGCTTCCTGAGACAGGTCCTAGAGGCGCGCTTCGATTGGCTCAAAGGATTCGATCGAATATTCAGAACATGGCGGGCGTCTCCCTGGGCCTTTCTACTACAATAACAGCCAGTATAGGCGCGGCTTCCTGCATCGCCACAGACGCAAACCAAGATCTTCTGCTTGAACACGCCGATCAGGCGTTGTACCGCGCAAAATCGCTTGGAAGAAATAGAGCCGAACTCTGGCGAGAAATCGAGCCCTTAATAGTTCCGGAGTAAATACATGAGCATGCTGCGCAATAAAATCGGAAATTTTTATCTTGTAGAGCGAATCGGAGTTGGCGGCATGTCCGAGGTTTTTCTTGGACTCAATCCTCGATCACGTGAAAAACGCGCCTTTAAAATTCTGGGGAAGTCGGCTACTTTATGGCCCTCCGCCTATGCTCGTTTTTTACGCGAAGTGGATATCATTCGTGGCCTTTCACATCCGGGAATTATCCGAATTCTTGAAAATGGAGTATCGGACGAATGTTATTTTTATTCCATGGAATTTATGCCTGGAGGCAATCTGACCCGTCTTTTGCAGAAAGGAAAGCTTTCCATCGATCAGGCTGTTCAGTTTTTTCTAAACATCTGTGGATCCATGGCTTATGCGCATGAAAAAGGAGTTATTCATCGCGATCTGAAACCCTCCAATATTCTTCTAAAATCTGACGGAAAAACTGTCATCTCTGATTTTGGAATTGCCAAGATTTCAGACTTGGATAATCATCCCCCTCTCACTCTTTCAGGCGAAATTATGGGCACCATTGCTTATCTCGCTCCGGAGCAGCGGTTTAATACCCAAAAGGTCAATCAACGAGCCGATATATATGCTTTAGGCGCTCTTTTTTATGAAATGTTAATGGGATTTCCGCCACTGGGGAAATTCCCATGGCCTAAAGAAGTTCATCAGGTTTTCCCAGAAACACTGCAGTACATTCTTGAGAAATGTCTCGCGATCAATCCTGAAGAAAGATATGAAAACGCCGGTGCATTGGAAATGGATTTGGAAAAATGCCAGGATGTCATTCCTAGGAAGAGAAGAGAGCCATCCGAGGATGTTACTGCCAGAATGTGGGGGCCCATTGAAGTAATTTTTCCAAAGAAATCCGACAGGATTGAAGCATGGTTCCAGATTTTAAGGACAGGCACAACTCGGGAACGCCTTTCGGTTGTACGTGAAATGGTTGATAAATTGGAACCCGCTGAGGCAAAAGCAATCCTGAAGCTTTATCCTGAAGAAGGGGATCGCGTTAGATGGGGATTAATTAAAGTACTTGGAGAGTTAAAAATCCAGGCGGCTACTCCATTGATTCTAAGTGACTTGGGAAGTCCATTCCATACGGAATGCGCCATCGAAGCTTTGGGGAAAATTGGATTGGAGGAATCTTATAATTCGCTTCTTGCCTATGTAATGGAACATCCTGAAAGCGCACTGATCTCCATGATCCCATTGGCTAACACGGGAAAAAAGAGGTCCATAAAATTTCTTCGACACTTTCTGGATGATGAGTTGTCCGTATTGCGCCAAACAGCCGTTCGTGCGCTTGCATCTATCGGATCCGAAGAATGCCTGCATGCTCTTAAAGAGCGTCTTTGCGTGGAGTGCGATGAAAAAGTGCGCCAAAACATCTGCCAGTCAGTCCATTCTTTAGAATCTTTAATGAGCCGTGAAATGAACCTTGCTCCCACTCACAATATTTCAGGCTTGGGGGCTCAAAATACCTCCAAAGAACTGGATCGATAGAGCTGACTTCCTTTGATTTATTGGTGGATGGTGGGGGGATCGAACCCCCGACCTCCGCATTGCGAACGCGGCGCTCTCCCAGCTGAGCTAACCACCCACGTGGTATAACGGGATTGAATTATCACCGATACCGCAAGCTCTGTCAAATTGAATCAATATTTATTGAAAAGCCCTAAAGCAAAGAAAAGTATTAAAATAATGGATCAGTTTCCAAAACTAAAAAACTCCGTGATATACTAAATATTCCGGCAGAGTCCGGCTAAAAAAGCTAGTTATTAACCAATTTGCGAGGACTACACGATTGCCTGGAAAGAGGAAAACTCCACCAAAATCTGCTGCAATGATCGATAAAGCCCTCGAGGCTATTATCGATCAATGGTATCTCAGCGTCTGTGATTACTATGTAACTACTGAAAAAAAGTCTAATAATCCTGATCTGCAGGTTCCCGAAGAACTTAAGCGTTTTCATGATGAAAACGGCCATAGAATCAAATTTAATAAAGGCGACCTCGATTTCACCTATGGGTTAAGCCTGATGTCGGATAATGAAGATTGTGCGCTCGAAGTAAGCGTCAATAACAAAGTCCCTAATTTTAATTACGCCGAATTAGTTCGAAGGCTGTCTGCCTACTATAATACGGCTAACGATAAGCCGATCGAAGGATTTAAAAAAATTAAAAAAGCCCGTAACTGTGAAATCTTCGGGTTGCAGGAAACCCTGCAGGACAGCATCACGGTTGAAACAAGGGAAGGCAAGGCGGACATCGTCCGATTAACTTTTCAAATTCAAGATGAACACCTCGAAGAGTTGATTTCGGACCCACCGAACTTCATGGAACTGGTTCTACAATACTGTGTAGCTCCACTCAGGCGGATTTACGCAGAAGTATACAGGATAAAGCGAAAATAATTCTGAACTGCTTGCACTGATTTTAAGACTCCAGTGCAACAAGGGCCAAAATATTCAGCGTTGGCCGTCAGAAAAGCAATGTATCCTGAAAATTGGAAGAAGAACCGGGATAGATGCGGAAAACGGATCCCATTCGAGAATTCGTTCGATGCCTCGCGGAATTGGAAATCCCATGGATTGCCAGATCTCAAGAAAGTTTCAGCAATCCGTGGGATTTTGCCTCTAACCGACTACAGTCAAAACTGCACAACCATGATCCGGACAGCCTTTGAAAAGCTGTTTAAAAGCGGCTAGCTTGTTATTTCGCTGGCGCCTTCGCTGGCCGTTACAATGAAGATTTCCGGCGTTAGACCTGTACATTTTTGATACTCATACGTGACATTTTCCTTAAAAGCTTCAATGTTTTTTTCTTTGATCAGATTCACGGTGCAACCTCCGAAACCGCCACCGGTTAAGCGTGATCCCAATACCCCAGGTTGCGATTCTGCGCTTTTCACCAACGCATCCAACTCCATGCAACTGACCCTGTAATCATCTCTCAGCGACTGATGAGACGCGGACATTAGTTTGCCCATTTCCTCAATATTTCCGGATTCCAATGCTTTCGCTGCTTTCAATGTACGGGCATTCTCTGCGATCACATGCCGGCAACAACGCAACACAGCTTCCGGCAGAATTGACTTGTGTTTTTCGAACTCTTCGATCGAAACATCCCGCAACGCTTTAATGCCTGGAAGTTTGGAACTTAAAAGCTCCGCTCCTTTTTCACAAGCCTGGCGGCGTTGATTGTATTCGGAGGATGCAAGGGAGTGGCGCACAGTGCTGTTGCAGACTACGACGCAGCATCCCTGAAAATTCAAAGGAATCGATTTTGCTTTTAGTGAGCGACAATCCAGCAGGATGGCATGTCCTGCCGACCCATGCACGGAAGTGAACTGATCCATAATTCCGCTGTTAATCCCGACATGTACATGCTCCGCAGTCTGGCCTGCAAGAGCCAGCGACAAATTATTCAGATGACCGTCTGATGCCGTAACGAGCGCCTTTGCAAAAGACATTTCCAAAGCGGCGGATGAGGAAAGACCGCCGCCTAACGCGATATCGCTTGTAATCGCAATATTGGCGCCTTTAAGTGGAACGCCGGCGCGCTTTATCGCCGCCGCTGTCCCTTCAATGTAATCGACCCAAGTCTTGCTTCTGCCCAGCCCGAGTGCATCCAGATTCAGTTCAATCCGTTCATCCAGATTGAGAGACCAGACATGCAGTTTCCTATCAGGGCGCAGCGCAATGGCAGTGATCGTCTGCTGATCGATGGCCATAGGCAGCACGAACCCATCATTGTAGTCCGTATGCTCTCCAATCAGATTCACACGGCCGGGTGCGCGAAAAAGCCGCGGCGTTTCGCCGAATTTATTTCGAAAGGCGTCCATCAAATGGGGGATGTCTATCATGATTTATGGGAAGCCCCGATCGCTGAGGCGATGCAACGCCTCAACTCGCCGGCTTTTTCCTCCGCTAAAGTGTCGTTAATGAACATTCCTGCTCCCGTTTCGCTGCCTGCCGGATATTTTAACCGGTTGGCCGATCTTAAGGGCGGATAAAACTCGATATGAAAATGATAATAATCATAATCGAGACCGTCGCTGGGACGCTGATGCAATGCCATCATATAAGGAAATGACCGATCAAACAACTTATCATACCCGACAAGCGTCGACTTCAATATGGATGCCAGATCGCGCTCTTCCTCAGAAGTAAAATCAGTTACAGCCTGCAAGTGCCGCCGCGAGGTGATATGCACTTCGTAAGGCCAGCGAGCAAAAAAAGGAATGTAAGCGCAAAAAGAATTGTTTTCCAGAATCAAACGTCTGCCGTCTCGACGCTCTTCCAAAAGGATATCGCACAAAAGACATCGTCCTGAATTCTCCTGATGCTCGCGAGAGCGTTTGAGTTCTTTGTCGATGAGCGGAGGTATGAACGGGTAGGCATATATCTGGCCATGAGGATGATGCAATGTAACGCCGATCGCCTCGCCTTTATTCTCAAAAATGAAGACATAGCGAACGAATTCAATGGCGCTCAGTTCCTGAAATCGATCACGCCACACCCGTAGGAGCTTGTAGATCTGCTCTATTGGCTCTTGGGCAAGGCTGGAATGATGCCGTGGAGAGTAGAGGACCACCTCGCATACGCCCTCGCCAGACCTTACAGGATAGAGATCGTTGCCTCGTACCGATGGGGTCCCGGGATGCGAACGAAGACTCGGAAATCGGTTTTCGAAAACAACAATGTCATAATTTTCACTGGGGATCTCGGTCGGAAAGCCTCCAGGTTTTGCAGGGCAAAAAGGGCAGAAATTTTCGGGTGGTAGAAAGGTCCTTTTCTGTCGATGCGTTGCGGTGGCGACCCATTCGCCGAGTAGCGGATTCCAACGTAGTTCACTCATGATTGTCCGTTTTTCGTTTTTCGCTTGCCGTTTTTTCGGGTGGGCGATTCTGTTTGGATTGTGAGGGTTCCTGTTGTTCGTCTTCGAATTGGTAATAAATCAGGTAACGACCGTCCGGGAGCGTGATTCGTTCTTTTTTCATTATTAAACCTGACTGGTTTGAATTTTTAATTGCTTCAATTTTACTCGCAAATTTTAAGATAGCCGAACGACTATCAATTATTTGAAGTTGAGCATGCCGGCTGAACAGCATCATTTTTGCGTTGCGGCGGTGGAGTCTAGTGGAATGTAAAAGGGCCCTAATGTTTTTTTCGTCCCTTCCTCTTCGAATTTTGGAATAAAAAGGGTGGCTCCAACGAATGGATTTACTCTAGGGGTAGTAGTGAAAAAAAATAAAAAACCATCGCTGGTTGTTTCCGGATCAATGGTTCTACTGGTCAGCTCTTTAGAAGTGAAATCTATGAGGGGCGACCCTGTATTCCTTTTATTCGATGGTTTCGGCGCCAATCCGGATCTAATAACATCATCCACAATAAGGGTCGCCGGAGTGGTATAAAGCTGCTGTCCGGACTTCGTCGCCAGAACAATATTCTGTGTTTTGAGAGAGTAGAATTTAGAGGTGGAGTTTTTAATAATTACATGGAGAGGGAAGTATCCCTCCGAATTCAAATGTTTGACATCGAAAGCAGTAAAAGATTTCGCATTTGTCGAATAGGGATCTACCGCTACCGTTAACCCCAATACCTCTTCTTGGGCAGGATATGATTCAATAGGCAAGACTTTAACGGTTTTTATCTTGTATTCACCGGCCATTAATATAGCAGAACCGAGGATTAACCCAAGCGCGACATTCAAGCATCTCATGATTGCCAATAATAGCATAAAACAAGCTTCCAGTTTCAAGCTGCCAGTTCATTTAAAGGGAAATGGAATGGACTTGCCTGTCTGAGATCCTTTATTTCCATGGTGTCCTTAATATCCAATATTTAAACCCATTAGCAGGAAACGAGAACAAAAAATTTGAACTTTTAGGCATTGACAATAACTCACTCAGATTCTATATAACTGGAGCGCTAAGAGAGCTTTAAATATGAGATATGCACTTATGATGTCTAGAAATGATGGAATTGGAGGAGAAACTAATGGGTAAGATTATTGGAATTGATCTTGGCACTACCAACTCTGTGGTAGCAGTCATGGAAGGAGGCGAGCCCAAGGTAATTACTAATCCAGAAGGGAGTCGATTGACCCCATCGGTGGTTGCAATGGGCAAGAATAATGAACGGTTTGTAGGACAGGTAGCTAAACGCCAGGCAGTTACAAATCCCGAAAATACAGTATTTTCAATCAAACGATTTATGGGAAGAAAGTCAGCGGAAGTTATTGAAGAAGTTAAGCTTGTCCCCTACAAAGTAGTTTCGGGTCCTAATGGAGAAGCACAGGTAAAAATGTCGGATAAGACATACAACCCTCCTGAAGTTTCGGCTATGATCCTGCAAAAAATGCGCCAGGCTGCAGAAGAATATCTGGGCGAAAAAATTGAAAAAGCAGTCATCACAGTGCCTGCTTATTTCAACGACGGTCAACGCCAGGCGACTAAAGATGCAGGCAAGATTGCAGGCTTGGAAGTGGTTCGAATCGTTAATGAACCTACTGCAGCAGCTCTTGCTTATGGCCTGGACAAGAAAAAGGACGAAACCATTGCGGTTTATGACTTTGGAGGCGGCACCTTTGATATTTCGATTCTCGAAGTGGGAGAAGGAGTAGTAGAGGTAAAATCGACAAATGGTGATACGCATCTCGGTGGCGATAATTTAGATCAGCGACTTATGGATTGGATTATCGACGAATTTAAAAAAGATCAGGGCATAGATCTTTCCAAGGATAAAATGGCGCTGCAAAGGCTTCGAGAAGCCGCAGAAAAAGCCAAAATGGAATTGTCGACCGTCATGGAAAGTGAGATAAACCTTCCCTTTATCACGGCGGACGCTTCCGGCCCGAAGCATTTGAACATGAAACTGACTCGATCCAAATTCGAGCAGATGGTG
The DNA here is from genome assembly GCA_964441405.1 of uncultured Acidobacteriota bacterium. GTDB lineage: Bacteria > Acidobacteriota > UBA6911 > UBA6911 > UBA6911 > UBA6911. The sequence goes on along the minus strand of CAYTYP010000001.1, from coordinate 64,169 downwards.
GAAGATATACTGCAGCGGACAGTACAGCCTTTAAAGCAAGCGCTAGCGGACGCAGGATTGAAGCCGGGCGATATTGATGAAGTGGTATTAGTCGGAGGTTCGACCAGAATTCCCAAGGTCCAACAAATGGTCAAGGATTTCTTTGGTAAGGAACCTCACAAAGGAGTCAATCCGGATGAAGTTGTCGCAGTAGGCGCGGCCATTCAGGCTGGAGTGCTTGCCGGAGACGTTAAAGACCTGCTTCTTCTCGATGTCACACCTCTATCTTTGGGAATTGAAACGCTAGGCGGCGTTTCAACGAAATTGATTGATAGAAACACCACAATTCCGACGCGAAAATCTGAGATATTCTCAACAGCGGCCGACAACCAGACTTCTGTTGAAATCCACGTTTTACAGGGTGAACGAGCCATGTCTAAGGACAACAGAACTCTGGGCAAGTTCCACCTTGTCGGGATACCTCCAGCCCCGCGTGGAGTGCCTCAAATTGAAGTCACCTTTGATATAGACGCTAATGGAATTGTGAACGTGTCGGCCAAGGATCTGGCGACCAGTAAAGAGCAGAAAATTACCATCACTGCTTCAAGCGGATTAAGCAAGGAAGAAATTGAAAAAATGACAAAAGACGCTCAGTCTCACGCGGATGAGGATCAAAAAAACCGCGATAAGATTGAAGCCAAGAACAAGTTGGACAGTCTGATTTACAATACTGAAAAAATCCTGAAAGAAAATCGGGAGAAAATATCGGATCCGGAAGCATCCTCACTGGATGCTGCATTGTCCAAAGCTAAAAATGTTTTGGAAAGCTCCGCGGAAGCTTCTGAACTCAACGCAGCGGCCGAAGAGCTTGCCAAAGCTTCGCATCGATTGGCTGAAATTATGTATCAAAAGACGGCAGGTCAATCGACGCCTCATACCGAACCTGGCCCCGGACCTTCGGACACTGGGCAAAAGGAAACAGGAAAAAAAGAAGATGAAGTAATCGATGCTGAATATGTCGATATGGATAAGAATGAGTAGGAATAATGAGGGCGCCTGCAAGGCGCCCTTCCATTCCAATGGAAAGTCAATTATGGATGATCCGGTTATCTGGGCCCCTCTAATGGATTTTTATGAGCTGGACAACAAATATATCTTGAATGCTGAGATACCTGGAGTGGAACGTAAAGATATAAAAGTCGAATTGTATGGCCCTGAACTCATAATTCGGGGCGAACGCAAAATCGACGCCGTCTGTGCAAAGGAAAGTTATCACAGGCTCGAAGGCCATCGAGGAAAATTCCTTAGGACTTTTTCATTGCATGCACCCGTGGATAGCAATCGAATCCAGATAACACTGGAAGATGGCGTCTTAAATGTGGTGCTTCCTAAAACCAAAAGTTAAAAAATCGGTTAAATCGAGCCAATCGCTAAGCGTATGGCAAATAAAGAAGATTATTATGCAATCCTTGGAGTTCCTCGAAATGCCAAGGAAGCGGAAATTAAAAAGGCTTACAGACGTCTGGCCAGAAAGAACCATCCGGATGTCAATCCCGGCGATAAATCCGCCGAGGAGAGATTTAAGAGGATGCAGGAGGCTTATGACGTCCTGAACGACCCTAAAAAACGGGCTGTTTACGATCAATACGGTTTCTATTCTGAAAATTTCAAGGAGCAGCCTCCAGGAGGCCAGGGCAGAGGCTTTCAGGGATTCCCTAATTTTTCAGGAATGGATTTCAATGAATCCGGACAGAGCAGTTTTCGAGATGTTTTTTCTGAGTTGTTTGGCGGAGGTTTTGGCCATGGACGAACATCCGATCCAGCTAAAGGGCTCGATTTAGAACACCACCTGAATATATCATTTTATGAAAGCATCAAAGGTCTTTCCACCCGGATGACATTAAAGCGCACTAACGCTTGTTCTTCCTGCGACGGCTCAGGCTTGGATCGATCTTCCGAACAGCAAACTTGTCCAAGATGCCAGGGTTCCGGACAAGAAGGCAAGTCTCATGGCTTTATGCGATTTTCAAGTCCTTGCCGAACCTGCGCAGGAGCCGGACGCATCGGCGGTAAATGCAAGGCTTGCAATGGATCCAGGACCGCACAAGTTCAGGAAACTATTACCGTTCGAATCCCGCCAGGAGCTGCCAATGGATTTCGCATGCGTGTGCCTGGAAAAGGAAACGCAGGCAAAGCCGGCGGCCCGCCCGGAGATCTGTTTCTGATCTTAAGTGTAAGAGCTCACGAATTTTTCAAGAGGGAAGGCAATGACATTGTTTGTACAGTTCCAATTACTGTGACAGAAGCAGCGCTCGGAACTAAAATAGAAGTTCCCTCTATTGATGGAAAGACGCTGCTACGCATTCCTCCAGGAACCCAAAGCGGTCAAAAATTTCGCCTGAGAGGCAAAGGAGCTCCTTCCTTAAAAGGAGATATTCCCGGAAATCAAATTGTTGAAGTCCGTGTTGTTGTCCCCAAAGTTGCAGACGAACGCTCCAAAGAAATTTTGCGAGAGCTTGCCCGATTAAATCCTGAGAATCCTCGATCAAGCATCGTTCAAAATTAATGAATTAAAACAGATGGGAGTGCATCTTGAGTCCGCGTCGAAAAACAGGTTACATGATCAGTTCAGTTGCGGAATCCTATCAGATCCACCCTCAAACGCTCCGACTTTATGAACGTTTAGGATTGCTGAAACCTTCTCGCAGCGACGGGAATACTCGCCTCTATACAAACGAAGACCTACAAAGACTTGAAGTAATATTAAACCTTACCCGAGAACTTGGCGTCAATTTAGCAGGCGTGGAAGTTATTTTAAATATGCGGGAAAAGATGGAAAAATTGCAGCAACAAGTTGAAGAAATGGTCTCTTTCGTTCAAGAACAGATTTCTTCTTCTTTGGCAGGCTCCCTTCGAAATGCTTTGGTTCGAGTTCCGTCTTCGAAAATCGTTAGAACCCAACGGTGAGGCATGAAATTATTATCATTATTATTAATAATATCGCTAGGAATTGTTCAAGTATTACCCGCAGCAGATAAAGAAGAATATTCTCAAACATACGCTATTTTCATAAATGGGGCCAGGTCCGGACATGAGAAGGTGGTGGAGAATTTAAACGAGGAAGGTCAGATGGTTTCCACCTCTGAGCATGATTTAATAATTTCAGATGGACTTGAGACCAAGCATATGGCTTTTTCGACAAAAATGATTTTTTCGAAAAATTCATTCGACCCTATTTCATATACTTATGAATACACGGAAGGAAACACAGGAGATTCTTACGAAGTAACAATAAAGGATGCTCAAATAACCAGGAATCTTAGAAAAGGAGGGCGAACCAGTGAAGTTAAGGCGCCCTTCACTCCGGGAATGGTTATCCTGGATTATAACGTATACCATCAATATGATTACCTGGTGCGCAGGTATGACAAAAAGAAGAGGGGAAAGCAGTCATTCGCCAATTTTCTTCCGGTCATCGGACTGGATATTCCTATCTCGTTAACTCACCTGGGCGATTCCAGCCTTCCGTTCGATAAGAAAGACGTGCCGGTTATAAATTTCAGCGTTGAGTTTGCAAGTATCGGTACGGCAATGTTGTCTGTCGATGCAAACAACCGATTGGTTCGCCTGCAGATTCCATCTCAAGGCATCGAAGTGATTCGCGAGGACCTGCTCCCTAAATAAGAGTGCTATAATTCCACGGCTGCTACTTGCTACATTCACACGGGTCTAAAATCTGCTTTTGCAAGAAATGCTGCGTTTCTTCTTTGGTTACTGGACCGCTGTTGATATAACTATAGAGAATCAGGGTGCCGATGAATTCTTGTTTGGCATTTTTGCGATAGGCAGTAATCTTCGCCGCTGCGCGCTTAGTCTTGGCAGATCCAATTTCTTTTACAATAGGCGCGACTTTAATCGTCAGCTCGCAATTGTCACTCTGGCTAGAAACATTTTCTTTCAATACGGCTTCAAGCAAAGGTAAAAAAGCTGAATACTGGCCGGCAATCCCGGCCGGAATTTCTGAATGGGCTCCGGTAATAAACAATTTTACATTCTTGTTAATTACGACTTCACGGTCTAAATTATCCTGGGCGCAAACAATCCACGAACAACCCAGAAACAGAATAACAATAAGAACCAGAACTTTTGAAAGTCGCATAGGTCTCACCTGTAAGTTTTGGGAGAAAAGACTGCGGATGCACTCGCTACAGGACCGAAAGAAACTCAACTTCAGCCTCCAATAAGAGAATGCCCATATTTGCCGGAGGCAATGAAGACAGGGATTTGTTGTATTGCCACCAGCTATTGATGAATCCTTTATAGCACAATCATTCACGCTTGCTTAAATGAATATTCAAGAAAATTTGAAAAATTTAATCCATTATTGAATATCGACCTATCCCTAACAAGATTTTAGCTGTTGGCGAATAATTTCATAGATTTTTTGGATAGCATACTGCTGGAGTTTAACATTTTTTGGAAAAAACTCCTGAATCTTCTGATGGACGCCTTCAATTGAATTTTCGAGCTCAGGAATCAACTGAGAGGTGAGGGTTGGATCATAGGGCAAATGAATGGTATGGCATCCCAGCTCAGAAAACAGCTTTAAGTACCTGGCAGTGGCGAGATCCGGGCATTGAATGCGCTTATATGATGCCTGCACTTCATACCCCAGAAGTGTATGGATGATTTTGGCCGCACTTTTTCTGCCTAGCAATCGGATCGTACGCGTTTTTTGAGAAAGGACTTTCTGACGATAAATACCTGCAATGCAACTATGAGAAACCTTCAGGATTTCCCGATGGGGTATCTTTCGCTTTTGGATTTCTACGATTTCAGAACTGGATTTAGCTTGGATTAAATTTTTCATTGCAGAAACCTCTTGGCTGCGCGCTGATTCAAAGTACGATTCGCATTATGCCGGACAGCTTCGGGGATGCTTCTATCCCGCGTCAGAAGCGTAAGATCCGGCGTTCGCAGCCTGAATAACAGGTTTTGAGAGATAAGAGGTGGAGTCTTGGGATTTTTTACCAGATTCTGAATGACGTTGTAGCTCCGGGTCCATGCCTTGCTAGTCCCTATTTCCCGAAGGATTTCCTCAGTTACGCCGCGCATAGCGGCGATGGATTCAACCTCGCTGTCGGTAAGCTTCGGACTTCGAAGAACCATGCGAGATACTTCTTTATTGGAATCTCGCACCAGCATTGCGCGGATTTCTCGATTGCCGAAGAGCGCGTATCGTATCTTTTCGCGAAAAGACAGACTGGACAGACGGGTAGTTATTGCGGCTTGTCGTTCTTCGGGATCCATGGGCAGCCCCTCCAGAGAAAGGTCTGCTGGAGGAGGTTCTAGTTCCAATCCGAGGATCGAATTAATATCTTTCGTTTCTTCAGGCTTCTGTTCTATTGCGTATTCTTTTTTTTTGTTTCCCAAAAACTCGGTTTCGATCTCATGTATAACACGCTGAATTTCTGCAGTTGCGAAAGGATTCGATTTGATTTTCTCCAGAATTTCCGGATGCTCCAGAATGCGAACCCTATTGTCCAATATTGTTTCCAATAAATGAGCCGTACCGGTAGACGCGAGGGACTCGATTATCTCTATTGAAGAAGAAGGGTTTCTTATGATGGATTGCAGGATGGCAACAGAGCCGCTTGTCTCTGCGAAATGCTTCAGGACCGGAACCGCACAATCCTGCAAATTTAATTGAGCTACAATCGATTCCTCGTCCCAACCTGAGATTGTTTGCGAAGCAGCAGAGGAGATTTCCCTATCTTCGTCGTAGACGAGATGCACCAAAACTTCGAGCATAGCTTTGGGTGCAAGCGGCGCAGATCCATTGGCGACCAGCAATCGACCATTCTTTGGAATGTCGCCTTTCAGCAGCAGTTGCAGCAGATTGCCAGAGGCCATTTGCTAGCCTGTTGTATGATTGATTAAATCCGGCAGGTTTTGATAATTAATCAACTTTTTGACAACTTCACCCGGTTTTCCTAGAGGTTTTGCGGGCTGACCATTGATTCGCAGCTGCACTCCGCCCGCGTTCCCGATCACGATTTTAAATTGCTGTGAGGCGTTGAAAGTCTGAGCTTCTCCGGGCTCAAGAAGTTTACTGACTACTGGCCCATCATCGCTCTCAACTGAAATCCAGCATTTCTCTTTGACATCAAATTCGATTTTAAGAGATGCGGAGTCCGAAGCAGCAAACGCGGCCGTCTCCAGACTTGCTTTAGCGTCAGGAGAGGGTGTTGTGGCTTCACCGCTGGATTCAGCTGGAATTAGAGCCTGATCTGCAATCATCGCCGATGTGGTCGCTGGATTTGTTTCGGATTTTAAAGCGCTAACGGATGTATGAGGGACGTAGGGTGAAAAAACTGAGAAAATCCATTTTCGGCTGAAGAACAATCCTGTCGCCGAAATAATGAGCATTAAGCTCCAGATAAAAATCGGGTTTGATCTTAATAATTTCTTCTTGGGTTGAGCAAACGTTGGTGATTTAGCTGGTTTTTCCGGATGAGGGGAAAGCTCAGCTTCATATTTCTGAAGTATGGATTGGGGATCCAATTTGAGAATATCGCAATATGATTTTATAAATGCTCGATTATAAATCCCGCCCGGCATATCGGAATAACGACCTTCCTCCAGGCTTTGCAGATGCCGCAAACTAATGCAGGTCTCTTCTGCGATTTGCACAAGAGAAATACCGCGTCTTTCCCGCTCGGTTTTTAATTCTGAAGCAAGGGAACTCATAATATGTATGTCTATTTAGTCTAAAGCATGCATTTTACTTATTTAGCCTATGCTATGTCAATGAAATGCAAGCTTTAGAATGCTCTGAATAAATCAGATTCATGCCAACACCCTGATATATTACATCGGCAGCTTTAATTAAAATATTCACAATGGGTTGATAGGTTTATCACCCTATGATATTTTCAAGCTTTGAGGCAGGTGGCGTCAGGGTGCGAATACCTGCCGCTTAAAGCTTATTCCAGATGTAGATCCAGTCAAACGATATTGAACAATCCTCTCGAAAAGTCGGCCCATGAATCCGGCAATTGACAGAAAAAATGCGAAAGGTTCTTCATGTATTTAATTCTGTTGTCCAATCAGCATTGGATGGCAAGATTGGCCGGCGCTGTCAGCGCTTTTATTGCCAGCCTGGGCGGATTAGGAATAATGATTCTGGCTATTGCCGATTCATCTTTCCTCAGCATTCCTGAAGGAAATGACTTGCTTATCGTCATTCTCTCGACAGGCAATTCTTGGGGCCGTATGGCTTACTATGTGAGCATGACGGTTGCAGGCTCAATCATGGGTTGTCTACTCCTATATTACGTTGGCCGCAAAGGAGGCAGCCCGATGCTGAGGCGAAAATTTTCACAAAAGAATATTGAACGGGCAGAAAAGCTTTTTGAAAAATATGGCCTCCTGACAGTCTTAATTCCAAGCATTCTGCCTCCCCCCATGCCTTTCAAAATATTTGTACTGAGCGCCGGGGTATTTCGCTTAAGAGCTCTAGAGTTTTTCGGCGCCGTCCTGATCGGGAGAACACTTCGATATTCCATGTGGGGAGTTCTCGCGGTCCTATATGGAAATTCCGTCCTGCTTTATATGCAGCAAAATCTTGACCTCATAGGAATAATTCTATTCGGCGCTTTTGCACTGTCGGCAACTATCATTATCGTCTTTTACCTGCGACGGACAAGAGTGAACCGCAGCGGGGAAGGTCATAATTCATAATTCCGAGGCAAGCGGTCCGCGAATTGGGCGTGGGTATCGGGTTGTGGGCCTATCTGTCTCTCAGTTCCATCCCAGACTAGCATGTCCCATTAAGGAACAGGAACAAAATCCAGAATGCCTCATAACCACAACAATGAGCGCAGAGAAGTGCTTCGCCCGTCTAGGCGGGGGCCCCACTGTCTGAATCGCAAGTTGTGGATTTTTTATTTAGACACTCAAACCGTTTTGGTTTAACCTACTAAAGATTTAATCTGTGTAGCATGGAATATTTCTTTGTTCGAAACTTGACCGGGAATCGATACAACTGAAACCGAAAACAGGAGACCTCGACTTGAGTAGGATTTGAACAAGTTTTTTGGTATGTAAGAAATGTCTATTACGTCAAATAATAAAGTGGATGCAACTCTTAAGCCTACTGTCTTTCTTGTTGATGACGATCCTTCAATGCGGGAATTCGTTGTTTTCCTTTTAAAATCTGTTGGACATTCAGTGGAGGCCTATTCCTCGGCTCATGAGTTTCTTCAAGCTTTTGACCCTGAGCGTCCCGGATGCTTGATCTTGGATATCAGGATGCCGGGCATGGGAGGGTTGGAACTCCAAGCGCATCTCACACTGCGCCAATTACAAATCCCTATTATTATAATCACCGGTTATGCAGACGTTCCGATGGCAGTGCGGGCTTTACAGTCGGGGGCAGTGGACTTTCTTGAAAAGCCGCTCAACAATCAGCAACTATTGGATCGCGTGCACCATGCGATTGCGCTCGACAGCGCGGCACGACAGAAAAGAGAAAAACGGCAAAGCGTTTTGACGCTCATGTCTCACCTGACCCCGAGGGAACGCGAGATAATGGAAAAACTGACATCCGGCAAACAAAACAACAAAACTCTCGCGGCAGAACTCAAGATCAGCCGCAAGACGCTGGACGCACATCGTGGACGCATCCTCGATAAAATGCAATGTCATAGCCTTGTTGAGCTCTCCCGAAAAATGCAGATCATCGCTGAAGACACTTAAAAAGGATATGTTCTTCGTACTGGACGAATCCTTGGAATTCCCCATCGCAGGCCAAACCATTTATCTTCGGAGCTTGGAGTAGGGTTCGATATGGGTGTTGATGATATTACGGAAACCCGGGAGTCGGAAAAGGTTCTGAATCAAATCAATCGAGAGATGATAGTCATCAAGGACTGTCATCAAATCATAATACGGGCAGCGGACGAACAAAAGCTGCTCAGTGACATCTGTCGAATTATTTGCGACCAAGCAGGTTACCCCATGGCTTGGGTAGGATATGCAGAAAACGATGATGAAACGGACGTGAGTCCTGTTGCCTGGGCCGGGTCTGAAGATGGATATCTTGCACAGACCAACATCAGCTGGGCGGATACAAAACGTGTAAACGGTCCCATCGGAAATGTAATCAGGAGCGGAGACAGCTTCTGTTCTCAAGATTTCTCGATGGATCCTATTTTCGCTCCGTGGCGCGAAAATGCTTTGCAGCGCGATTATCGCTCAGGCATTTTCCTTCCCCTTAAGGATGACAAGTCCAACACCTTCGGCTCTCTCAATATCTATTCTGCCAAGACCAACGCCTTTACATCAGACGAAATTCGGCTTCTCAAAGGACTGGCTGTAGACTTGGCATTTGGCGTCAATGTTTTACGCACCCGCCTTGAGCGCAATCGCGCAGTGGAAGCGCTGGAGGATGTCACTGAGCAAAAGCAGGTGGAAGAAAAACTTCAAATGGAACTGGATTGGCATAATGCCATTTTTGAGGGATCGCGGGATGCAATCCTAATCAGCGATTCAAATTCGATGATTGTGGATATGAACGAAGCTGCCGTTAGACTAACGGGTTATTCGAAAGAAGAGCTGCTTAAAATGAGGGTTTCGGACCTGAATAAAGAAGCCGATCATCACATGTTTGAAGAACTCCAACGTCGTATTCTAGCCGGCGAGGATGTTCGGGGAGAAGCCATAATATTCAAAAAAGACGGCTGTAAATTGAAGATGGAATTCGAACATCACCGCATGATCATCGGTGGCAGGCTATATATTCACAACATCGCTCGCAATGTGACCGCACAGAAACAGCTGGAAGCGCAGTTTCTCCACACCCAGAGCGCCCTGGCCGGCGATATTGTACATGATTTCAACAACATTTTGAGCGTTGTCATGGGCTTTTCCCTATTAATCCAGAAAGATGCGCAAGATAACGAGAATGTCCAAATTGAAGTCAGCGGAATTCTGAAGGCTTGTGAAAGGGCAAAAAACGTGGTCAAGCAGATCCTCACTATCAGTCGTCAAACCGAAGGGGAGAAATGACGGATGAACCTTGCAACAAATGCATATCATTCATTGCGCGAAACCGGCGGATGCATTGAAATTTCTCTTGAGGAAAAAAGGTTGTCATTGCGCTTGTTGTGACCACAGAAGTTTTTCCCTTCTGTTAAGAAGTGATGGATGGAATACCTCAAACCATCAGCTCATCGAGTTTAGAGCGCATTTTAAGGAGATATCAATTGGGAAGGATGCGGTTTCCGCATATTGCCGCAACAACTCGCACACCTGTTGCGACTCTCCCACGAACCGAATCGACATCGATAGTTTGCTTGCATGTTCCACCAAGTCGATGAATTTCCGGGTCACTATCATATCGGACAGAATTCCCGGGTTCACCTCGATAATGAGTTTTGTCAATCCTTCCTCTGCCATCTCCTCAATTTCGCTTCTGATTTTGTTCGCCAGAGCGCCGAGGTAGATCCGGAACATTGGGCTTTTTTCAGGGGGGCATGACAAAACTCGGATATCTCTCTCAGCCGACAGGAATCGCGATGGGTTTGTTTCTATTTTTTGCTGTTGCGGATCCAGTGAGCTGACCAGTTGCGCTACATCTTCCTTGGTGAAGGGCTTATAAAGAAACATCCTGATGCCTTCCGCCTGTGCACGTTCAATATCGGCCTGAGCTGTGCGCAACGGCATAACAACGACCTGTCTTGCACTCCTTCCATTGCCTTGGGCTTTCTCGTATGCCGCATAAATGTCCAGGGCGTTCATATCGGGCAAGCTCAGGTCCAGGAAAACAAAATCAAATTTGGTGTGTGCGATAGCTGCCAAAGCCGCCTTGCCGGAATCTGCGGTGATCACCTGGAAGTCTTCCCCGATGTACTGCTTCAGTAAATTCAGGATGTTCTCCTTATCATCGATTGCAAGGATAGCCGGTTTCCCAGGGATGGCTTCTGGCGCAACGGGCTGTGTCGGTTGTGGGGCAGGAGTTGCATGGGGAGGATCGGACGGAACCTCAGTGCCACTAAAAAGGTTCAGAATCGGATTGACCTTCTGAAGCAGCACTTCCCGCGTAAAAGGTTTAGCAATGTAGCCTTGGAGCCCCAGTTTCATCAATTTGACAACCGTTTCCTTTACAGTTTCGGTGGTTAACATGAAAACTGGGATCGGCTTCAGCTCCGGATCACTTTTCAATTCTATCAGGGTGTGATATCCGTCCATGACGGGCATGTTGTAGTCGAGCAAAATTAAATCGGGCGCCACTTCTCGGGCGAGTGTGAGACCCTGTTCGCCGTTTTCAGCCTCGTGTATCTTGACTCCAAAAGGAGTCAAATGTTTAGCGATGATCAATCGAAGTGTCTTGCTGTCATCGATGGTCAGTACTGTCTTCCCCACGATAGCCCTCCTTAAAACATTATGTTAGATCTCAAGTGAAATCCCAATTGCTATGCTTTTTCAACCACCAACTGAACCGCCGCCAAGCAGGATGCCGCTTGTATCCGAAGCACCCGTTGAACAGAACACTTGGGGGTGTGGGTGGAGTAGTCATTCCCGCTAATTACGGATGGGATCGAGATTTTAAAAAGCTCTCCTGAACAGGACGCATTCTTTTTAAGCCCTCCGGCAATCATGTTGACAATTTCGCCCATGGCGTCTGATACAATTTCATCCAGTTCGTTGAAGCTCATACCCAGCATCCCGGCAGCCAGAACACATGCATCGTTGGGAGTCATATGAAGCGCTATGAATCCCGAAACCTTGCCGCCAAACCCGACGATGGAAGCGATCCCTAAGGGGAGGGCGCCGGCATCAAAAGGACAAATCACCGGCTGAATATTGAGCATTGTGGAAAAAACATCTTTCACCGCTTTTTCAAGGCTGTTCTCCAATTCGGTAATGGTGATAGTCTCCACAGCAAAAGCAACGGTACCCATATTGGCTCCTTCGATAGGCCGAATTTGAAGCATGGTCGGCAGTTGTTCGTCAGTGCATACCAGGTTGTATCTACTTGCTTCCCAACCATATTCTCTCAGTGTTCCACGCCGGTTGCCGGACCTGCTAATGAACAGTCGGTCGTGCCTCTCTGATTGTTCTGATTTCGTTTAACCATATTGACGCTTGGGCGCAAGCACGCTCAAACGCTTCCACTTTGAGTCCCAGCCGTTCTCTCGAACCTGAGTAATCAATGCAAAAATCCATTCCATCTGCGCCCATTCCGGCGCCGAGAGATTTAGCCGCCAGATTTGCAAGCATCACAGCGTCGATCAGCGGATCCGCATTGTCCGCGGGCATTTGGTGATGGCGCTCAATGGCGGATGCAATATCCGAAGGGAAGCGCCACCGTCGGGCAATTTCGGCGCCGACTTCAGAGTGATCACACCCCAGCAATTCACGCTCGGCATCAACAAATGGGATCTCTTTTTCTTCTGCAACTGCATGAATATTGGATGTGTTGACGCTGAGGTATCGCACGATCAGAAGTTTCCCAATGTCATGCAACAAGGCCGCGGTGGCCGCCATCGCCGGGATGAGTAAAGGCTTTGCTTCCAACATGATGGCTTTTACCGCAATCGAGGAAGCGGCGCTGTGCAGCCAGAATTCATTTTCTGTCAGGCCGTACATGGGCGCTGCAGGTTGGAGCGAGGTTAGATGAGAGCCAAGGACGATATTGAGGAGGTTGGCGGCGCCCAGTCGGACGATGGCGGACCTAACGGTCTCCGTTCGGTATGAGCCGCCATAGGCTCCAGAGTTGGCGACTTTAAGGATGTTCGCTGCAACCGCTCCGTCATACTCAATAATCGTGGCGATTTCGCCGAAACGAACATTATCGTCCTCCATAGCTACCATAAGTTTTTGAATAGTGATGGGAAGAGGATCGAGCCGTTGAATTCCATCCAAGAGCTTTTCCGGTATTGCCACGACGACTTCCTTTCTTTCCGTTCAGCTGAAACTCAGCATGCCAACTGCCGCATAATCGAGTGGGGAATCTGGGTAAGGGGCGCAACCTCGCAAGCGGCTCCCAGGTTGATGGCTTCCTTCGGCATCCCGAAGACTACACAGCTGGCCTGGTCCTGCGCAATTGTGTGCGCCCCGTATTGACGCATGGCGCACAGGCCTTTGGCTCCGTCAGATCCCATGCCGGTTAACAGCACCCCAACCGCATTCCCTCCCGCATTCCTCGCGACCGATTGGAACAGTACGTCTACGCTGGGCTTTTGATAGTGCACCAGCGGCCCATCCTTTATCCTGACCGTGTAATGAGCTCCATTCAGCTGCAGTATCATATGCCGGTTGCCTGGAGCCACGAGGGCTACTCCGGGCACGACGCTGTCGTTGTCCTTTGCTTCCCGTACCTCCATGGCACAGACTGTATTTAGTCTTTTCGCGAACGCATCGGTGAAATTTTCCGGCATATGCTGAACAATCACTGTGCCGGCGATGCTGCCGGGCAATGCCCGCAACACGCATTCAATGGCAACGGTTCCCCCTGTGGAGGCGCCGATGGCTAATACCTTGTGTGTTGTGTTGAGGAGAGGTTGATTCTGCTCGGCATGGGGAGAGGAAATCGCCGCGGCCTGCTCCGTGCGCGCGGGTTTAGCCAATGCGGCGGTCCGTACGGCCCGGACGAGCCTCTGGGAATCATCTGCAACGGAATACTGAGAGCTCGGCTTGGGGATCACCTCGATCGCTCCAAGACGTAAGGCGCGAAGGGCTGTCTCGCTGTTTTCCGGGGTTAGAGAACTCACCACAATCACCGGGACGGGATAAAACTTCATCAGCTTTGCCAGAAACGTCAGCCCGTCCATGCGCGGCATTTCAATATCGAGAGTGATTACATCCGGGCGCAAGGAAGCGATTTTGTCCCTGGCCACATAAGGATCGCAGGCGGCGCCCACCACGACAATGTCCTTTTGGCCGGACAGTTGTTCGGTCAGGACCTTTCGCACGAGAGCAGAATCATCGACGATCAATACTCGAATCATTTGTTTTCCTGGTGCAATCTTTCTTCCGGTAAAAAAAGATGAATGTCCGCGCGTCCGTTCTCGAGCCCAATCGCCTGATGTATGACCTGCTTGTCCCCTGATTCTCTCTTGAGAGCCGCAGGATCGCAAATCTGCGGCGGTTTGATGTCAAAGACATCTCCCGGGCTGCCCATGAAAGGCAGAAGGTTGCCGCAGACCACATTCGCCACCTCTTTGAGAGCATCCAGTTGTTGTTCCGTGGTGACGGGATTGTCGTCTCCAAGCATGTTGGAGGTAAGGCCCGGAAGCACCTGGCCGCTGAGCGACAACAGGAGCATCCCTTTTGTGGGGCCGCTAAATTCCACCACAACGGCCGCCTCCAACTCTGCATTGGCCTGTTCCTCATCAAGATTCGAGGATGGCAACAGAAATCCCAAATCTTCGAATATCTGGAGACCCACTTTAAAAAGATGCGTCTGAAGGCTGTTCATTCAATGTCACTCCTGTCATTTGAATCACCAATCGGCACAGCATTTCGGCGCTAAACGGCTTGTGTACGAAGCCAACCCCTCGCTGCATGAGCGTGTCAATGCGAGTGGTGCTGCTCTCGGTCGAAACGACAATCATGGGCAGGTCCAGGAACTCCGGCATCTTCCGAACCGTGTCGATCATTTCGATGCCGGTCATGACAGGCATGTTGATGTCCAGCAACACCAAGTCAATCCAGTGTTTTTGCAACATCTCCAATCCCTCTTTGCCGTTTGCGGCCTGGTGAATATCGTTCAGTTGCAGTCCGCTCATCCGCAGCGTTTTAATTACAATCGAGCGCATAACGGAGCTGTCATCAACGATGAGGACATTCAGCGCCATTCTTTTCCTCCAATTTTGGAATTCTCCCTGAAGCGGCTTGCATACAAGTCCTAAGTTCCCCTGTGATTCACAGTTTTTTTGTGTTGCCGTTCACTCTTAGCAAAACATCACCGGTAGCGATGTCCAAGGACATCGTTCGGGGATAACAACCGCCTACCTCGTAGGAGGACACAAGCACTCCGTTTTTCCACAATAACTTTCGCAGCATAATAAAATTTCGCTTCCCAATCTGGAAGTAATCGTCATCCTCGGTTCCGCGTGCACAGGCTCCCCCTGCGACTTTGACCATAAGCCTTTCCTTTTGCGCACCCAGCTTGTAGCATTGGCGGAATAATTCAGGGACTCCCGTATCCACGAACATGAAAGGATTCTGGGCCGCTTTTACGGAATCAATCGAGGATTGCGGCAGCATGGCGTGAAGCATCCCTCCCACGCAGGACTTAAGATCATAAATTGTGATTCCCAGACAACTGCCAAGGGCATAGGTAATGATTGAATCCCCCTGCTGGGCGGAGACTTTCATATCAGCGACACCGACAACATGTATGGCTTGCACTCACTGCTCCGAATCGTTTTATTTCTGGTAGATAGCCGGCTCAACATAGCAAAATTCATGAGAACTTGAGCCAAGGCTCTCGGAATGACCCACAAACAAAAAACCACCCGGTTTGATCAGCTCCCAAAATCGGCGTACCAGCTTTGTCCGAGTTTCGCTGTCAAAGTAAATCATCACGTTGCGGCAGAAAATTGCATCGAAAGGACCTTGCATGGGCCACGCGCTCATCAGATTGAGATACGCGAATCGAACCATTGCCCGCTCCTCCGCACCGATCCGGTATCGTTGGGGGTGGGCTGTCTGAACACAGACCATGTGCCGTTTCATACGCAACGGATCGGCATCCCTGATTGCATCCTCCGCATATATTCCTTCGCGTGCAGTCGCTAGAACGCGTTGTGAGATATCTGTAGCCAAAATATGACAGTTGGCGCGTCTTGATTCGGGCAGTTCCTCACTGAGGAGAATTGCGAGAGAGTAGGGTTCTTCTCCTGTAGAGCATCCCGCGCTCCAGATCCGGATTCCGGACTGTGAATTCCGAAATTCCGGCGCCAGGCGTGAACGGAGGAACTCGAAGTGATGGGATTCCCGGAAAAAGCTGGTTTTGTTCGTTGTCAGCGCATCCGTCATGATTGCGAGTTCATTCCCGGAGACATCCTTATCCAGGTAATTCAGGTATTGGCTGAAGTTCGCCAGCCCAAGAATGCGCAGTCTCTTTACAAGACGGGCTTTGACCATGATCTCTTTCCCTTGTGGGAAACAGATGCCGCAACGTTCATAAATGATGCGGCTGATGGTTGAAAACTGCGAGGCGCTCAATACGGCCGAATTTGCGTTTATGTCAGCGGTGGACTCTGTCAACATCTGTAACCTTTATCATACATGATTCATAAGGGTTATTCGGTTTATGGGCGGCCTAAGCAGCGCTTACGTCCGACAACTCCAGGGAATTACTACTCTTGACACCCTGTCGTGCGCGCACAACCAGTGCAGAGGTATCGAGAATCAGGCCAACCCTGCCATCCCCCAGAATTGCGCCTCCCGCTATCCCGGGGATTTTGGCCAATCCATATCCCAGGGATTTTGCGACAACCTGTTGTTGGCCGATAAGTTGGTCCACCAGCAGGGAGCAGCGTTTCTCGCCTTCGCCGACAACTACCAGAAGTCCCTTCGTTGGATCGGAGATCGCGTCATCAATGCCGAACAAGGAATGCAGCCTGAATAACGGCATCAACTCGCCCCGCAGCATCACCATTTCACCCTGTCCTGCGACTGTCCAAAGGGAAGTTGCGACAGGCTTAAAACTCAAGTGAATGTTGACGGTCGGGATGATGTAGCGCTCGCGCCCGACTTTCACCAGCATCCCGTCGGTAATGGCCAGGGTGAGGGGCAAACGAACAAAGAAGGTGCATCCTTTGCCGGGTTCTGAATTAATGTCGATACGGCCATGAAGAGCTTCGACATTCTTGCGGACAACGTCCATGCCGACTCCACGACCTGAAATCTCAGTAATTTTGTCTGCAGTAGAGAAACCCGGCTGGAATATCAATTGAAGGATTTCGCTGTCGGAAAGATTTATTTCCGAATCCAGCAATCCTTTTGAAATAGCCTTCGCGATGATTTTATCCCGGTCAAGTCCCTTGCCGTCGTCACGGAGTTCAAGAACGACATTTCCTCCGGAATGATAGGCAAAAAGGCGGACAATGCCTGCCTGGGGCTTGCCCAGGGCTGCCCGGACCTCCGGCGGTTCGATTCCGTGGTCGATCGCATTGCGAACCATGTGCACCAGTGGGTCGCTCAGAATATCCACCATGTTGCGATCGATCTCGGTTTCGTCTCCTTCACTGATGAATTCGATTGGTTTCCCGCTCTTGTGGGCAAGGTCGCGAACCAGACGGGCGACTTTCTGGAAGCATCCCTTCAGGGGAACCATTCGCATGGACATGGCCAGATCCTGTAATTTCCGGACGATCTTTCCTGAATGGGTCACTTTTCGCAAAAGATCGTGATTGCCAATTTGATGAACCATGGTGTCCTGAGACAGCAGGGACTGGGCAATTACCAGTTCTCCTACCATATCCACCAACTGGTCGAGACGATCGGTTCGGACACGAAGAGTCGATTCTCCATCGCTCGGAGCGCTCGTTCTTCGCTGCGCCGGTTGGGCGCTACCGGCGTTCTCCATAGCCGCCATAGCTGCGGTCCCCGATTTTTCCGGCGCTGAGGTCTTCTCTTTCAGCGGCTTTTCCAGTCGATTCTCCGCCGCCTCCGGATTCTGCAGCAGCGTCAGGATCGCTTGATAACCACGGGGATGGGACGCCTCCGCTCCGGCGAGTAGCGCCTGCACCCCCTCTGTAAGTTCTTTCAAGACATCTGTTGACCGCAGCGCCAGTTCCGCATAGCTCCCTTCAAAACGAATTTCGCCATCCCGCAGCCGGCTGAGTAATGATTCGGCGAAATGAGCAAACTCCTGGATGAGAGTGAGACCGAGAAAACCTGAATTTCCTTTGATTGTGTGAAAAGTCCTGAATACCGTGTTAACCGAATCCTTATCTTCCGGATTCGTTTCCAACAAAAGCAGCGCCGCTTCGGCCTTTTCAAGCAAGTCTTTGCTTTCGGTGACGAATTCTCCGATCAGCTCCGAATCGGCGTCCGGCGGCAGAGTTATTTTTGCGGGACCGGGATCTGCCGGGGGCGCATCCGGGGCAGTGGCGGGTTCACATTCCGGCATGGGAGAATCGGCTGCTATAAACGATTCGTCGGGCAGCTGGTGATCCATTTTGCGGGCGGCGTCCAGGGAAATCATGACTTGATTCAGGTCGCTCTCAGGGTCGGTGGATAGCCCCTGAATGAGCCGTTCAAGCCATTTCAGCGCATCGTTTAGATATGCCCCGAGTGGATCCGCGGGAGAAAGAGCTCCCACGCGCCCCTCCAAATCCGATTTGATTTGAGTTAACTCGGGTATGTTTTCCGGCTCGAGTTGTATGAGCAAGGCAACTGTATCATCAATGGAGAATACTTCGTCCTCTTTTCCCGGCGAAGCATCCTGTTCATGCTCCTTATCAACGGACTGCGTTCCGTTCTTCGGGACCCGGATATCCGACCCCACCCGATTGCTTTTTTCACGAGCCATGGTGTTTCTCCTCATCTCTGGAATATGGAAACGTTATACACACCCTGTCTTGTGACTTCGATATGTATGGACAGTCATTCTGCCCCGTTTCTCAGCTGTGGCAGTGAAGGTCCTCATTTGCCGTATCCGCGGGCCGGAGTGAAGTTCTCGGCCCGCTCAGGAAAGGGTCCCATCTAAAAATCCTTCAGAATGGACTGATCGTCGCCATCAAATGGGATGAGTTTTGAAGGATCGACATGGTGATGCGAACCGCCATTGATACGCAAGGGAGTCGTCGCTTTTTCGGCAGGTTTCCGGACCTGAATCTTGGGAGCCGGAGATGCCTGTTTACGAACCTGCTGGTGCGCCGACTTGGTGGAAGCCATCGAAGCGTTGGTCAATCGGAATGCGGCAACCATGCCTTTCATCTCTTCAGATTGTCCGGACAGTTCTTCCGCCGCGCTTGCCGACTCTTCTGCATTGGCGGCAACCTGCTGCGTCACCTGGTTCATCTGGTCGACGGCAGTGTTTACCTGCTCTACACCCTGGCTCTGCTGTTCGGAGGCTGCTGCGATTTCCGCCATGACGGCGCCGACTTTATTCACCTGGGTGTTAATCTCAGTCAGGTTCTTCAGAACTTCCTGGTTGATTATGACCCCGCCTTCCGCATTCTTAACGGATTCCTCAATCATATTGGCGGTGTTCTGGGCCGCTTCTGCACTGCGCTGCGCAAGATTGCGGACTTCCTCGGCGACTACGGCGAAACCCTTGCCGGCGTCCCCTGCGCGGGCCGCTTCCACCGCCGCATTCAATGCGAGAAGGTTTGTCTGGAAAGCGATCTCATCAATTGTTTTGACAATCTTTGCCGTGGAATCGGACGACACTTTGATCTTGACGATCGCATCGGAGAGCCTCTTCATGCTCTCCACTCCCCGGTCAGCGGTGGACTGGGCGCCTTCGGACAAACTTCGGGCTTCCTTGGCATATTCCGCATTCCGCTTAGTCATTGATGCCATTTCCTGGAGACTGCTGGATACCTCTTCCAACGAGCTGGCCTGTTCGGATGAGCCTTGGGAGAGAGTCTGGCTGCCGGAAGAGATCTGTCCGGATGCCGCCGCTACCTGTTCAGCCGCAAGCGCGACTTGACCAAGCGCCTCGTCGAGATTCTGGATCAGAGTGTTGATGTTGGTCTTCATCTTGTCGAAGGCTCCCTGATAGTCCTGCTTGACGCGGGCCGTCAGGTCCTTATTCGCTGCGGAGAGAAGCGCTGCGCCGCCGTCATCTTCAATCAGAGCGCTCAAGCTGTCGATGCACCGATTCAAACTGTTCTTGATGTTGTTGAAATCGCCCTGGTAATTATCGGTGATCTTCTCAGGAATATCGCCCTGGCTGATGCGGTCGATGTATTTGGAAGCAATCTGCAATGGTCCGACTACGGCGTCAAGCGTTGCATTAAAGCCGGAGACCATTTCGCGATAGCCGCCCTCGAAATTCTCGGCTTTGCCGCGATTGGCCAGATTCCCGGATTGGGCGCTCTTGATGAGGCCGTTGATTTCGTCCGTGACCTTCCGTAAATTGGCCATGGCCAGCTCGAATGAAACCACAGTCTTCTGAGTTTTATTGATAATTCCGTTGACGCTCTGGGCCAGAGCTCCCACCTCATCTTTCGAGTTGATCTGCAGGGGTTCAACGTCACTAACGATTTTTACATCCAAAATCCCATGCGCCATGGATTCACTGGCATTGCCAAGATTGGTTATGCTGACCGATTGGAGTCTCTCCGCGCATTCCATGACCTGTTTGATCGGATTTCCTATAATACGGGAAAGCCCGAGACCCAAAACAACCGCCACTATCACAGAGACTCCAATGATGATCATCATTGTCGTGGTCGCCGTGCTTGCGGTTGCCGTATTTTCATCCGCAGTAGCTTTAGCCTGATCCAGGTTGAGTTTGCCTAATTTTTCGACGGCCGCGTTACCGGTGGTTGCTACGACAAGGAACTCGCCGCGCATGAAAGCAAAGGCCTCATCTTTTTTATTGGCGTGGAGCAACTGACCGAATTTCTCGATGTTTTCCCCGTATTTGTCGACACTGGAGGTAAAGATGTCATAGGTTTCTCTTTCCTCTTTCGAAGCAATTCTACCCTGGTACTCACTCATCAGGTCTTTTAGTGCTTTGATCTTGTCGCGTCCCGATTGGAGGTGTTTGTCCAATTCATCTTTTGATTTTGCCAGCATGGCATCGCGTATTGCAACGCGAAGCCCGATATAGGCCTTTGCAGATTCCGCCATGAGAGTTATTGGAATGACGTTTGATTTGTACATTTTCATGTCGGCCTTGCTCAATTTGCCCAATTGAGAGATGCCGACATATCCGACCATACCTGCAATAAAAGCCAGCAATAGCGATGTACAAATGAGTTTTGAGGAAATTTTCATATTATAGAACCATTTCATTTTGATCTCCTTTTAGATAGACCCGCGTCAGGACGCTAGGCTGCGGTTTCTGTTTTCGGGGAGGTGAGTGTACCGACTTCCTGCTCCGATAAGACGCGATCAATGTCCAATAGTATCTTTACTTTTCCCTGTGATTTCCCGATCCCGAGGATATAATCCGTACTTACATCGACGCCGAATGAAGGGGCGTTTTCAATGTCTTTGCCGGCAATATTGAGAACCTCGGAGACGCAATCAACGACAATTCCTACCTCAATCCCCTGCAGTTGCACAACGATGATGCAGGTCTCAGCGGTTGGATCCTGAGCGGGTAAATTGAATTTCGAACGAAGATCAACAATAGGAATGACCTTGCCGCGGAGATTAATGATGCCACGGATAAATACAGGAGTGCGCGGCACGCTGGTGATCGCCATCATCCCGATAATTTCCTGGACCTTCAGGATTGCTATCCCATATTCTTCTCCGGCCAGAAAAAAGGTCAGGAATTTGCCTCCCGACTTTAAGACAGTCGGAATAGCGCTCGACGTATTTTGGCAAACTTCGACCTCGGACCCAGCCAATAAACTGGTCATTTGAATGCTCCTTATGTTTTGTTAGATTCGCAGCTTGCGCAATCAGATGCGCTTTAGTTTTAAATCTCTCTTAGGACAGCCGGATTTTTATCGCCAGAGTCAAAAGCCGGGATCGCCGGTTCCGAGATATCGATGGAACGTACTTTAGTAGATAGCGTCTATCTATTCCCGAGCGTAAAGCAAACCTTTCGGTTTGAATCTGAGCTGGTAGACCCGGCTGTCACATCCATGTAACTCCAAGAAGCTCGCGACAAAGTTGTTATCGTCTTTCTTGATTGAAGCTACATGAGGAATTTGCCACCTATACCCGCGAAGATGGCTTATGAGTTATGATTGTTTATAATGCTTGAGGGGAAGACGAAAAGCTCAACATCTACCTTCAATTATTTCGTACGCCCCCGCGACTTGGTTCGATTGACATCATTGGGATACTTTGGTAGATTCGCGGCTTTTGAGACCAAGGAAATATTTCCTGAAATGCAAATATTCAGAATTAATCAGCGCTCAGTTGCTTTGGGGACCTTTCTTTTCTTCCTTATTGTCGGTCTTCCATCCGGGTGTAAAGTTAAAAATAAAATAAAAGTGCCGGTTCCAGCCAACATTCTTCTGGATAAAACTGCCACTTACGAAGAGTTGTTGAATATCGTCAGGCGCAACAATGAACAACTTGGCAAAATTAACGCACTCGCTTCCAATTTGGACCTGATCCTTACTGTGGGCAAAAAAGAATCCGGCGTGCTCGAAGAGTACAAGCGTGGTTCCGGCTTTATCCAGCTGAAGCGTCCAGATTCCTTGTTTATCAAAATCCAAGAGTTTTCTTTTACGATTTTAGAGATTCTAACTATAGGCGACGAATTTAAGGTCTGGAAGCGCGGGAATGAACTCTACATCGGAAAGAATAGTTTCAAAGGTGAATTGGTTCCTGAGAATGCGCCCGATGGCAAAGGCTATGATTTTCCCGCTCGGCCTCAGCAATTCTTTGAAGCTATTTTACCGGAACCCATAAATTTAGACTCGCCTGATATTGAAATCTGGATGGAAGAGCAGTCCGGTATCGAAGCCAGGTATTTCGTTCTTTGCTTTAGCAAACCGATTGCCGCCAACAGGCGGTATGTTTTTCGAAAAATATGGATCGAACGCACCGGATTGACAATTGCAAAACAACAGACGTATACGGTGGGAGGGAAAATAGTCAGCGATACCCAGTATTCCCATGAAATACAAATAGATAGCTTCTCTCTGCCTCATGAAATCAATATGGATCGCCCCCTGGATGGCTACTCTTTAAAGCTGAAAGTCGCACAATGGCGGGTAAATAATCCTGAAGTGTTAAACGCTGGTTTTAAAATCGATCATCCCGGAGCCAAGGAAATACACCTTATGGAAAAGAAAAAGAGCGATGCTGATTAGCCGTTTTATAGTTGCTATGATTTTGAGAGAATCTGCTATTATATGAGCTTTAGGCTCATTGGCCGGCATTATAATAAGTGAAGGCGATAAGCTTTAATCATTTGTTTAGAGCCTTTTTCTTGGATTGATGGCGGAAATCCTGGATTCATTGCATCCGGCGATCAAAGCAGCCCTGATGGATCCGGTAAAAGCGCTAAGTTATTAGTAGGGAAATAGATAGATATGAGTGATGCTCCTTCAACGAGCGCTATCAAGACCGTAAACCTGAGCATGACATACCAATCGGGCAGGGTGGAAGTCCCAGCGCTTCATAATATCAACCTTACTGTCAATCACGGTGAGTTTATCGCAATTATGGGCCCCTCAGGATGCGGCAAATCCACCCTCCTGCATTTGCTTGGAGGATTGATGCAACCTACCTCGGGCCAAGTCGTCATTGACGGTATTGATATTTCCAAATTAACCGATGCAGAACGCACAACTGTTCGAAGAAGCAAGATCGGTTATGTTTTTCAACGATTCAACCTTCTTCCGACCCTGACGGCAAAAGGCAATCTTGAACTGGCGAAAAAAATCCACGGCAACGGACATCTCGGTCCAAACGGAGTAGACCATATTTTGGATATGTTGGGGCTGTCCGAAAAAATCAATTTTCGCCCTGGAGAATTATCCGGAGGTGAACAACAGCGCGTCGCTATTGCACGCGCAGTGATCACTCGTCCCTCAATTGTCCTGGCAGACGAACCTACCGGAAGCCTTGATTCACGGAATTCCCATAATGTTTTGCAGATACTTCGGGAATTGAATCAAAAACTCAATCAAACAATAGTTATGATTACGCATGATTCTGAAGCCGCTTCAACCGCCAGTCGCGTAATAGAAATGAAAGATGGACAAATTCTACTCGTATGAGCCTGAATTCGAACGACGCTTCTAATTCGAAGGGCAGGATAGTGGCCCGGCATATTCTCATGTGGTCTTATGCTCGAGGGACCCTTCAGTATGACATTATCTGCGCTCTGATTCTTTTATTCATTTTCCTCGTGCCGCACAGCTGCTTTGTAAAAAAAAGAATCAATTGGTTGACGCACAAAGATTCAAATATGTCATCCCCGCAGCAACAAAACGGAATCTCCCACAATGAACAAAATTAGATTTGCGTCGCTATTAGCATCTCCAGCGGGCGCGCGTTTTTGGGCGATTATTCTGTCTTTTTCGGCTCTTTTTGTTTCCAATTTATCGGCCCAGGTAAAACAGGATCCGGATCTTCAGCGAATCTACAAGCAGATGGATGCTCGAGAGAAGAAGTTTCGTAATTTTACCGCTAAAATCACTCAGAAGAAATATACTGCGGTATTAAAAGAGTTCGACACTCCGGAAACGGGGGAATTCTTCTATGAGCGAGCCAAAGACGGAACGGCGAGGCTACGCCTTGAGTTCATGAGTCCCGGGAAGCTGATTCTAACCATAAAGGATAGTGTTGCAATTGTTTATAAGCCCGCTATTAACCAGGCTCAAATTAAAAATCTTGGAAAGGATCAGGATATAGCGGAGTATCTGGCTGTCGGTCTTAGTCAATCACCGGCAAAGCTCGAAAAAACGTTTGACATATCTTACAAGGGCAGTGAAACGGTGAATGGATCGCCCTGTGATATCCTTGTTTTCAAGCCTAAACTTCCAAAGATTGCCGCGTATTTTAAATTCATGTATGTTTGGTACAGGAAATCTGATGGGATTCCCATTCAGAACAAAAAAGAAGAACCCAACGGCGATTATGTTCTAATCAACTTCACCGATGAAAAACTGAACGTTAAAATACCCAGCTCTAAATTTGATCAGAAATTGCCCAAAAGAGTTGAGAAGCAGCAATTGTAAAGCGTTAACTTCTTATCGCTATTGA
This sequence comes from uncultured Acidobacteriota bacterium, assembly GCA_964441405.1. Taxonomy (GTDB): domain Bacteria; phylum Acidobacteriota; class UBA6911; order UBA6911; family UBA6911; genus UBA6911. The sequence continues at coordinate 39,314 of CAYTYP010000001.1, read as the reverse complement.
CCTGCGGTTGCATTCTTGGTCTTGGGAAGTTCTTTCCATGTGTAGTAGATCCGGTTGATCACGGTCCAATTGCCCAGTATGGCAAGGATCCATAAAACAGCCTCCATCCGATTCGACAGTCCGCCAATAATCAGCAATACTATTCTTTCAGGCCTTTCCATAAATCCAACTTTACAAGAGGGAATCATCGATTCGGCTCGAGCTCGCGTATAACTGGTCAGCACTGCACCCATAATGACAATCCCGACCAGAACGACATAGCCAAGCATTTGATGTCTGGCATAGTAGACCATCAATCCTTGAAGGATAATTGTGTCCGAATACCTGTCTATTACCGAATCATAAAAGGCGCCGAAGGCAGTTGCCGATCGGCTGACGCGAGCCACTTCGCCATCCAGCATGTCGAACAGACCGGCAAGAATGATAACGAGGCCGCCACGGAGAAAATTGCCGTAACCAAATTCCCAGGCCGCCCAGAAACTGATGAGCACTCCGGTGAACGTAAGGATGTTAGGATTGACTTTAAACCGGGTTAGAAACCTTACAATTCCATCAAGGAGGAATTTCCCCCCGCGACCTATAATATTACTGAACATGGCGTTAGGCTAACAGGTTCAAAATTCTTGTTCAAGGTCAAAAGACACGGAAGCGGATCGTAAGATACTTTTTGGGATCCTGTCTTAAATCATAGAGGAGTTTGCTGATTTCGGCTGTCGATTGATCCAGATTATTGTAAAGCCCCGGATCTTTAAGCAATTTTCCCATTGTACCGTTTCCTTGCTCAATTTGTTCTGCAAGCGATGAAAATCTTTCAAGCGCTATCTTTGTCTTCTCATAGAGCGCTGCGTCTTTAGAAAGCTTCCCGAGAGTGCCTTCCCCTTTTTCGATCCTATCCATAACATTCTGAGCTTTTTTTAGCGTTTCATTGGCAGTGTTGAATAGGGAGGGATCGTTGATCAGTTTGGGAATGGTTCCTGAACCGTTTTGTATTTTGTCGGCAAATGAATTGAACTTCTCCAGCGATTCCGTCATACGTCGGTACAATTCAGGATCGGATACGATTTTTCCAAAAGTGCCTTCCCCCTTATGCAGATCATCGATTAGGAGCGTCGCCCTGGAAAAAGTTTTTTCAGCTGCCCGGATTGTTTTTTGCAGGTCCAGGAAAGCATCGGATACGCTGTTCCCAACCTTGCCGGGATCAATCTTTTTGGTTATATTTTTAAACTGATCCGAAAGAACGCCGAAATTGGCTACAACATCGTTGGCCCCCGTCATGATTTCTCGGAACCCAGGATGTTGAATGCTTTCAATTAAATAATAGTCGCCTCTCTTTTCAGGGAGACTGCCGTAGATTCCAGGAGTTATGTCAATGAACGAATCCCCAATCAATCCTTTGGATTCAATGCTGACTTCAGAATCCTGACTGATTCTGCTTAAAAACTGGGGCTGAATATCGAGCTGGACTTCGACTAATCTAATATCTGCTTTGTAATTTCGGATCTGATCGCGAAAGTCGTCAATAGTTGTTATGGCCTTGGGAAGTTTAGGATCAACAGCCGCTATTTGTTTTTTAATTTCTTCAATCTTCCTGAATAAAGCAGCATTGGCGGGATAGCTTTCCGGAGGAATTATCGAGACTTTGCGAACTTTGCCTATTTCAAGTCCGGCAAGCCATACAGGCGCTCCTGATTTCAGCCCTCCGACATCAGGCAGGTAGGTCAATACCTTAACTGATTTGGAGAACCATTTAATTCCCCAGCTCTGTTGCAGAATTAAAGTCGAGAGCAACAAAAGCGCGATGATGACAAAAATTCCTACTTTCATTTCGGCTATTTTTATCTTTTTTTGGGGCGGCATCAGGACCTCCTTATTCGAACACTGTTATCTCCGCTTAAAAAAATCATGCTGTAAAAGTTTTAATGTATGGCAACTCCGAATTCATTAACTCCTGGTAACTGCCTTGAAAACAAATAGAACCTTCATAAAGCATAATAAAAATTACTTTGAGAAGACACAAGGAATCTTCGGCTGACGTAAAACGGATCTGACCGTCTGGGTCGGCCAAGGCGTATTCGGTCGCCATAACAGATGCAGCCTGCAAATCATGTGTTACAAATACGCTTGTCACCTTTTCCATATCCCGCAGTTTGATCATGAGTTCAACGATTGTTCTCTTCGTGATTGGATCAAGACCCGCTGTCGGTTCATCGTAAAGAACCATTTTAGGAGTGCCCACAAGCGCTCTCGCAATCCCGACACGGCGCTTCATTCCACCGGAAAGCTCTGCCGGCATTTTATCCATTACATCTTCCAGCCCAACAAATCCTAATATCTGACGCACTGCGAGTTCTATTTCCGTTTCATCCAGGCGATCTTCTTCAAAAAGCCTGTAACCGACGTTCTCGAGAACACTGAGAGAGTCGAAAAGCGCGCCTTCCTGAAATACCATGCCGATATCATGGCGTACCGATACAAGCTCTCGTTCTGTCATCTGCGTAATATCTCGTCCGTTAATTATTATTTGGCCTGCATCCGGGCGTATCAATCCAAGGATCAGTTTTAAAATAGTCGATTTACCAGATCCGCTCCCTCCCAAGATAATCTTGGTTTCTCCACTGCTTATTGTGAAACTGACATCTTTCAGGACCACATCGTTGTCAAATGATTTGGTAACGTTTCTAAATTCAATCATGAGTTCAACATAGGAGAAAGGTAAATGAGCAGATTGTTCAGGAAGAAATCAACTGCAATCACAAGAATCGAACTGCTGACGACGGCTTGCGTCGTTGTTCTGCCAACGCCTTCAGTTCCTCCGTGCGTTCGCAGCCCGATGTAACATCCGGTCATGGCGATAATAAATCCAAAAAAGACCGGTTTTAAAAGCGTTCCAACAAGGTCGGAAAACTGAAGAGCGTTCAAGGCGTCCGACCAAAACTGATTGGAGCTGATCAGAAGCTTATAATAAGCGATAATCCAGCCGCCGCACATGCCCACTGCATCGCAGACTATTGTGAGAAGCGGAAGCATCAGGACCATAGCAATCATCCGAGGAGTCACGAGTCTCCGGGTCGGATCGGTCCCTAGCGACCTCATAGCGTTAATCTGATCGGAAACAACCATGGATCCCAGTTCGGACGCGATGCCTGAACCGATGCGTCCAGCCAACATCAGCGCGGATAATACCGGACCCAATTCACGAATTAGAGTCAGGGTGACAAGCTGACCCGTCATCCCGACTGCTCCATATCTGCGCAACGCGCCTTCGGATTGGATCGCCAGCACAGCTCCTGTAAAAAATCCTGTGAGCATGACAATGGTAAGAGACCCCACGCCCACTCGATCCATCTGCATAATGATCTCGCGCCAATAAATTGGCCGGGTGAAAAGGTTCCCAATGGCTCGAATACAGAGAAGAGTATAGGATTGCACTTCCAAAATGGCTTTGGTAAGAAAACGAAAAATGAATTCCGTAGAACTTGTCCTGGATTTTTCCATAATAGACCGTTGAAAGTTTATTAAGCAGCCCTTCGGCAAGTCAAGGGCAAACGAGGCTTTGTTCGCTCCAAAAGCTAACATATTGCTACCATGAATGATTTTTTAGACAGAAATGCGCTGGCTATTAGTATGATTTTGGGATTATGTTGTACAATTCCGTTGCCTCCGAAGGAGGGGTTGCTATGCTCCGCTTTCTTACTGCAGGTGAATCGCATGGAAAGTGCCTGATCGGAGTAATCGAAGGATTGCCGCGCGGGCTGGCTATAGATATAGAATTTATAAATTTTCAGCTTTATCGCAGGCAACTTGGCTATGGCAGAGGCGGCCGGATGCAAATTGAGCGGGATCAAATTGAAATTACATCGGGAGTGCGTCACGGGATCAGCCTGGGAAGCCCTGTATCTTTTATCATACAAAACAAGGATTGGATTCATTGGCAGATTCCGATGTCGGTTGAACCGGCGCCGGAAGGATCCAATGTCAGACCGGTAACACGCCCGCGGCCAGGACATGCCGATCTGGCCGCTTCGCTTAAATACCAAACCCATGACGCCAGAGATGTTCTCGAACGCGCCAGCGCCCGCGAAACTGCAACGCGCGTTGCCACCGGCGCGTTCTGCAAATTGTTTCTAACTCATTTTGGAATAAAAATCGGAAGCCACGTAATTTCCATCGGAAGCGAAAGCGTCGAAAAATCATTCGACAACTTGCCAGGGGAACGCATCTTTGCACTTGATCCGGAATCGCCCATTCGCTGTGCGGATCCAGAGGCAGAAAAGCGCATGATAGAGCTGATTGATGAGGCAAAGAAGAAGGGTGACGCCTTGGGAGGAATAGTCGAAACAGTCGCTACGGGAATTCCTCCAGGACTTGGTTCCCACGTACAATGGGATCGTAAATTGGACGGAAGGATAGCGCAAGCTCTGATGAGCATCCCGTCCGCAAAAGCAGTTGAAATAGGCCGGGGCGTTTCCTGTGCGCAGAGTTTTGGATCTGTCGTACATGACGAAATATTCTATGATTCAGACTCGCGGCGCTTTTATCGCAATACCAATAGAGCGGGTGGAATAGAAGGAGGCGTCAGCAACGGCTCGGATGTCAGAATACGAGTCTACATGAAGCCAATTCCAACTCTGCGCAAACCTCTCCAGTCCGTCGATATGGAATCCAAGGATGCTTTTGCCGCAGCATTCGAGAGAAGCGATACCTGTGTGGTTCCGGCGGCAGGAGTGGTTGCAGAGGCAATGCTTGCAACTGTTCTGACAAATGAGTTTCTTGAAAAATTCGGCGGGGATTCCATCATGGAAATTGAAGGGAATTATAAGAATTTCATCCGCCTTTTAAGCGAGTATTGAGATAGACAGGCTTTAGTTTTACCAGGACCGGTCTTATTGAAGCTTTACATATTGCTCTATCTTCATTAGAATTGTACAGTTATGATACTTCCTATATTAAAATACGGAGCGCAGCCACTCAGAGATGTAAGCAAGCCTGTCGATGCTTTCGCACGCGATCTCGAAGAAATCGCCAGGAACATGATCGAAACAATGTACGCATCTCCCGGAATTGGCCTGGCGGCTCCTCAAATCGGGCTTAATATCAGGCTCGTAACCATTGATCTGACCGTTGGTGAAGATAAAAACCAGAAGATCATTATCTGCAATCCCGAAATCATCTCAGCGGAAGGTGAACAAAAAAGTGAGGAAGGATGCCTGAGCATTCCTGATTTCAACGAAACTGTAATACGCCCGAATCGAGTGAGCGTCCGGGGAGTGAACCTTTTTGGCGACGAGGTCAAGTATGAAGTTGAAGGAACCTTGGCGCGGTGCTTCTGCCATGAAATAGATCACCTGAACGGCGTTTTATTTATCGATCACCTGAGCCCGCTCAAGCGAACTTTAATTCGCAATAAAATAAAAAAACTTGCTAAAGCCGGTGAATGGTAGAAAACATGCGTGTCGTTTTCATCGGAACGCCGGAATTCGCAGTCCCGCCCCTTGGGGCATTATTGTCCCATCGCTATGAGGTCTGCGCTGTCATTACTCAACCCGATCGCCCCTCTGGGAGAGGCCATAAATTACAGGCGAGTCCCGTTAAGCTGTTCGCGCAATCGAAAAACATACCGGTATTTCAGCCTGATAAAATAAAATCGGAAGAAAACCGCTCGGTAGTGGAATCATTCCATTCGGACTTTATCGTAGTCGCCGCTTATGGACAGATCCTGCCATTATGGCTTCTGCAGGCTGCACGTATCGCCACGGTAAATATTCATGGTTCGCTGTTGCCGAAATATCGCGGCGCTGCTCCAGTCGCATGGTCTATTCTAAACGGCGATCGTATTACCGGCGTTACTACAATGTTAATGGCGGAAAAGCTTGATTCGGGGCCGATTCTTCTGCAAAAAGAGGTTTCCATTCCTTTAACAATCACGACGGGAGAGTTGATGGCGGAACTTTCTTCCGTGGGAGCTTGTTTGCTGATTGAAACCCTGGATGGGATGCAAAAGAATGCGTTCACGCCTAGGACACAAGATGAAAATCTTGTCTCCTGGGCGAAACGAATAAACAAAGAAGTAGCTCAAATTTCCTGGAAAAAAACAGCTTTATCCATTCATAATCAGATTCGAGCTATGAATCCCTGGCCTGGAGCAAACGCCGATTTTCGTGGTGAAACCATCCTGATCTGGCGCAGCTTTCCTGAACCTTTATCGAATTCCATTAACGCCCCTGGAACATTTCTTGGAGTATCGGATTCAGGCATACGCGTGCAGTGCGGGGAAGGGACTGTTCTTGCTTTATTGGAACTGCAAGCGCCGGCAAAAGGTCGAGTGACCGGCCGTGATTTCGCCAACGGAATGCGCCTTCAAGCGGGCGACAGGCTATTCGAAAAATAAAACGCCACGGATTTTACAGCGCGGCAGCACTCCAAATTTGTAGAATTCGCTTTTTCTTAAACTGGTCCTATTATGATTTCTCCAGCACGTAAAATTTGTTATAAGCTCCTCCTCCAGACTGAATTACACCATATCTTCAGCGACGAAGCCATAAATTCCGAAAGCATGCAGACATTGGATAGGAGAGATCGAAATCTAGTCACTGAAATACTTTACGGATGCCTTCGATGGCAGGTTTTACTGGATTTCTTTTTAAGCAAATCCAGCTCGAGAAAATGGAAGGATGTTGATCCGGGCGTAAAAGTTTTGCTTCGGATGAGCCTTTACCAAATGTGGAAAATGGACCGAATCCCTGACCATGCCCTCGTCAACGATGCCGTTGAGCTGGCAAAGAACGAATTAGGGAGAGGAATCGACCGGTATATCAATGCCGTCCTTAGAAAACTGACTCGAACGCGTGAATGGGAAAAAGCGGAGCTTATTCTAAACGCTCCATCATGGGTTCAATCCACACTTCCAAAATGGCTATGGGAACGCTGGACTGATCGCTATGGGACGAAAATCGCAAATGAGTATGCAATCTCCCTGACTGAGATTCCTCAAATTTCAGGACGTTTTACGGAAAGCCTCCCTGATCTGCCATCTGTTATGCCTTCGGATTTGGTTCCGGGAGCATATATTCAGGAGAAAAGGCATTGGGATGCATCCGAGACTCAGCGCCAGGACGAAGCTTCACAGCTAATACCTCACCTGTTGGGACCCGTGGAAGGATTCACTATATGGGATTGCTGTGCTGCACCTGGAGGCAAATCAGCCATCTTGAGCTATAAATGCGGCAGAAATGGCCGTTTGTTAGCCAGTGATTTCCAAGAGAAACGAATCCAACTCCTCATTAATACGCTTAAGGGATCATCTATCCGCAATAGTGAAGTTTTAGTTGCCGATGCGTCCATTTCACCTCCCTTCAGTCGAAGATTCGATGCCGTAATAGTCGATGCTCCTTGTTCAGGCTTAGGCACTTTGAGAAGAAATCCCGAAATAAAATGGAATTTCAAACCGGAGGAATTTTCCGAGCTGCAACGAAGACAGAAAATTATATTGGACTCAGCATCCCAAGCTGTACGAACAGGCGGTTTTCTGCTTTATTCCACATGTTCTACTGAACCCGAAGAGAACGAGGACGTCATTCAACATTTTCTGAAAACAAATCCGGCATTTCGCTTGGAAAAGCCCAGGTATCCTGCGGGAATCGAGCGCTGGATAGGAACAGACAAACTGGTCCGAACCTTTCCAAGCACTCGATTATGGGATGGTTTTTTTGCAGGATTGATGATGCGGATTATCGATTAAATCAAACAAACATTAAAGAAAACAGGATTGCGAAATACAAGGACAGCATTCCGTTGCTGTATGGACTTGGCTATGATACCCTTCTGCAACGCACGAATTGCGTTAGGCGGAGCGGAGAATTGGGACGAATAATTGAAATTGCGCCCTCAATACTATCGGCGGACTTCGCACATTTGGCTGATGAAATTAAAAAGGTTGAAGACGCCGGGGCAGATGTCCTTCATCTTGATATCATGGATGGTCATTTTGTCCCCAATTTGACCATCGGTCCACCGGTGGTCGCCTCAATACGTAAAATAACACGCTTGCCGTTAGATGTTCATCTAATGGTGCAAAATCCAGAATTGCTTCTCGACGATTTCATTCGTGCAGGCGCCGACTGGGTATCGGTCCATGTTGAAGCGGATGTTCATCTCAACAGGTCGCTGCAATTCATACGCCAAAAAGGTATTAGAGGAGGCGTTGTTCTCAATCCCGCTACGCCGTTAAGTTCGCTGGATGAGATTCTGTCCTATGCAGATTATGTGCTTTTAATGACGGTGAATCCCGGATTCGGGGGACAGAAATTTATAACATCAATGCTAAAAAAAGTTCAACGACTCAAGGAATCCATCGTATCTAATGGTTATCAGACCCGGATTGAAGTGGATGGGGGTATTGGTCCGGATAATCTGGACGCCATTCTCACCGCTGGAGCTGACATCATTGTGGCTGGATCTGCAATTTTTTCCTCCCATAAAGGCGCTTTTGAAGCGGTTCGGGAAATAAGGACAATTGCTGGACAACACATGAACGATTGATTCAGCTTAAGTTTCGGCCTTCTCAAAACTTGGAGACGATTTGGCCATGAAATTTGTAATTCATTACTTATTAATATGCGTCGTCCTGCTCGGGATTTTAGGATGCGCACCCAAGGGGGCCAAACTTCAGAAAAGCGTTACGCCTCCGGATAAAACTCTTTACGTGACCGGAACCGACTACTTGAAACATGGCCATTTCATTAAATCCAGATTGGCATTTCAGACATTGATAAATACCTACTCCGATAGTGAATATGCCGCTGAAGCTTTTTTTGCCATGGGCGATTCCTTCTACGATGAGGGCGGCGCCGAGAATCTATTGAACGCCGAGGAGCAATATAGCAATTTCATCATTTTTTTTCCTGCCAATCCCAAAGTCGCCGAAGCAATGATGAAAAATATCTCCTTAAGTGTGAAGATGATGCACGCACCGGGCAGGGATCAGTCCAATTCATACAGAGCTTTGAAACATATCAATAACTTTCTCGAAAAATTTCCCAATCACGACTTCACCCCCCTAGTCAAAATATATAAAACGCAGGTTGAAGAAAATATTGCCCTCGGAGATTTTGGAGTAGCGCAGTTTTATGCCGATATGGGAAATGTGATTGCGACGCATAATCGTTTGAAGACGATAATGGATAATTACCCGGATTTCTCTCGTATGGACGAGGTTTTCTTTATATTCGCGGACGGAGCGAAACTTATAAAAAATCCAGAAGAAGAGGCCATCTACCTGAGCAAAGTTGCCACAGGCTATCCTTATAGCAAGTATTTTGAAACCGCTAAACAACGCCTGGCCGGACTTAACAAACCAATTCCCGCCGTGGATGAAAAACTTTCGGCTTTACACAAATCCCGGGTGAAAGAGGAATCCTTCTTCAATCCATTGAAGGTATTTGTGGGTATAGGCAAGGAGATGGGATTTATTCAACCGCCCGATATATATAAACAAATGAAAAAAACCATCGCCGAAGAGAATGTCAAAAAAGCTGAGGAAGCAGCAGAAAAGGCCGAGGAAGGGAGTGGTTCCGAGATCCAGGCTGTTATTAAAAAAAGTGCAACAGGAGAAACTTCGGAAACTTATGTTTTAGGCCAAGAATCCAATGTTTCTCAACCAAACGACTCTCCGGCGAAAAAGAAAACAGTGATTAAAAATAAAAGGCAAAGCATTAAGAAACCTGAGTGAGCCCACTATGACTCTAAAATTATTTGTAGCCGATGACAGCATTACTATTCAGAAAATTGTTGGATTGGCTTTCGGCAGTGAAGAGGCCACGATTCAATCGGTATCTAATGGCGATTCCGCTCTAGATGACGTAAGGGCTTTTAAGCCGGACATTGTGCTCGCCGACGTTTTTATGCCTGGATGCAATGGTTACGAAATATGTGCGTATATCAAGGAAGATCCAGAGCTTAAAAACACCCCGGTTATTTTGCTGGTTGGAACTTTTGAACCGTTCGATGAATCCGAAGCTTCTCGCGTCAAATGCGATGGATACTTAACCAAACCCTTTGATACAACGGAACTTATTCAAATGGTTCATAAACTGATAAGAAAGAAAGATACAGCGCAAAATAATATGCGACCGGCAGAGGTTCTGAATGCAGTCCCAGTGATGCAGTCCAGCGACAGGGGTTTTGCAAACTCCAAGGTGCGGACGTCGTTCCTTGGTTCGTCCAGAGTGCTCGATCTTTTTGATCCGGAAGTCCTTTCCGCAGCAGGGGAAAAAACTGGCCAAAGAATTCAATCTCAGCCCCTTTCAACTCCTCATGCCACGCTGGAAGAAGGTCTGTCCGAAGAAGCTCTTGATATGATTGTAGAGAGGGTTGTTCGGCGCATGTCGACCGATGTTGTTCGTGAGGTGGCATGGGAGGTAGTCCCGGAGCTTTCAGAAGTCATAATTCGACGTTCGATCGAGGAACAGAAAAAATCGTAAACGATTGGATTGCTAGGTTGCTGATTATCTGAATAAAACGCCGCCGAAAAAGCGGCGTTTTTGTTTTTTGGAACGTTTGTTGGATTTTCGTTCGAGATCCGGATCCGAATCCGCCACCGATGTCTATTAATTTCGTTTCTATACTAAAGGTAGACTATCCCTGTGATTTTGAATAGAATTTAAGGTTTTGTCGCATGATATTTATTTTTTCATCCATTATTGAGGTATTTGCCTGATGATTCGTGAATCTCTCGCTAAAGCATACGAACCCATAGCGTTTGAACAAAAATGGTATCAGGTCTGGGAAAGCCAGGGCTTTTTTCATGCCGATAACGCTTCAACAAAGCCACGCTTTTCGATTGTAATTCCGCCTCCGAATGTTACCGGTTCTCTACACATGGGACACGCGCTGCAACACACGTTGCATGACATCCTGGTGCGATGGAAACGCATGAGCGGATATAACACCCTATGGCTGCCCGGAACGGATCATGCGAGCATCGCCGTCCATTACGTTTTGGACAAACGTTTGGAGAATGAGGGTAAAAACCGCTCTAATATGACTCGCGAAGAATTTCTCAAAATCGCATGGGAATGGAAAAAAACCAGCGGTGGAACCATCCTCAACCAGATGCGCCGGATGGGAGTGTCGTGCGATTGGGAGCGTGAACGTTTCACCATGGATGAGCAACTGTCGCGGGCAGTCATCGATGTTTTTGTCCGCTTATACGAAGAAGGACTTATTTATCGCGGCGAGTATATCGTCAACTGGTGTCCGCGCTGCAAGACTGCTATTTCAGATTTAGAAGTGGTTTACAAGGCAACCAAGGGAAAGCTGTGGCATATCCAATACCCGGTGATCGGCGGCAATGAATTTTTAACAGTTGCCACGACGCGTCCGGAAACAATGCTGGGCGATACAGCGGTTGCGGTGCATCCGGATGATGAACGCTACCAGCGACTGATAGGGAAAAAAGTTCTATTGCCGATTCTTCAACGTGAAATCCCAATTATCGCCGACTCTTTCGTGGATCGTGAGTTTGGCACCGGAGTAGTGAAAGTGACTCCAGCGCATGACCCCAACGATTATGAAGCCGGCAAACGGCATGGATTGCCAAAAATAACAGTCATTGACGACAGCGGCCGCATGACCGAATCTGCCGGTCCCTTCAAAGGAATGGATCGATTCGCATGTCGGAAAATATTGGTCGAGAAGCTTACGGCAGAAGGATATCTCGATAAAATTGAGGATTATGAACATAACGTCGGTCAATGCGATCGCTGTTCGACCGTTGTCGAACCAAAAATATCGATCCAATGGTATTTAAAAGTCGATACGTTGGCCAAACCTGCCATTGAAGTAGTGGAAAACGGCGCTATTCAATTTATTCCGGATAATTTCAAGAAACGCTATTTCGAGTGGATGTACAACATCCATGATTGGTGCATTTCTCGGCAGCTCTGGTGGGGACATCGCATCCCTGCCTGGTACTGTGACGCTTGTGGCGAAATCGTAGTTTCACGAACCACACCATCGAAATGCACTCGATGCGGAGGACCTCTTCGAGAGGAAAGCGACATCCTGGATACATGGTTCAGCTCGGCTCTCTGGCCCTTTTCCACACTGGGCTGGCCCGAGGATGCGCCGGATTTGCGGACTTTTTATCCAACCGATGTTCTGATCACCGGGCCCGATATTATTTTCTTTTGGGTAGCGCGGATGATTATGATGGGCATCAAATTTACAGGCGATATTCCATTCCGCCAAGTGCATATCAACGGAATAGTGCGGGATGCCGCCCGAAAAAAAATGAGCAAGACCAAAGGCAATATCATAGAACCGCTTCAATTAATTGATGAGTATGGCGCAGATGCAGTCCGATTTACACTCTCATCCATGGCGGTTCCGGGAACGGATATTCCATTTTCTTCCGATCGGATGAAAGGCTACAGCGCTTTTGCCAATAAAGTATGGAATGCCGCCAGATTTATTCTGATGAATCTTAAAGAAGGAGACGAGGCGGTTGATCCTTCCGAAGTGGATGAGCTGATCGGCAGAAAAGGAATCCCGCTGGAAGATCAGTGGATCATTCACAGGCTGAACCAGGTCTCTGCGGAAATTGCAGAGGCCTTGGATAAATTCCGTTTCCATGAAGCTTCGGCATTGATCTATCAATTTATCTGGCACGAACTATGCGACTGGCATATTGAGCTGGTAAAACCGGTCTTGACCCATCCATCGATCCAAGGCCAGGAAAGAAGCTCCAGAGTCAAAATTCTCATCCATGCAATTGATTTTTCACTGCGCATGCTTCATCCCTTTATGCCTTTTATAACGGAAGAAATCTGGCAGCAAATTCCTCATCGAGGCGAATCGATAATGATCCAGGAATTTCCTGTTTTTAATAAAGTCAGGGAAAATTCCGAAGCGGCTCAAAAGATGCAGGATTTAATGGAACTTATTGGAAGCATTCGGTCGTTGCGAGCGGAGATGAATATCGAGCCCAAGCGTTCTCTGGATGCTGCGCTCGTTATCTCCGATGCAACAGGAATGGATTTAATCTCCGCTAACATGGAAAAGATTCAATCTCTTGCCCGCTTGAACAAAATCGAATTCCAATCCTCTATTCCGGTAAACTTCCTGAGAGGAGTCTGGAGATTAGGAGAATTCGGATTGGATATCCATGACGCCATCGATCTGAAATCGGAAAGAGAACGGCTCAATAAAGAACTATCCCGTGTCCAGGAGGAGATCGAAAAGGTATTGAAAAAGTTGAACAGCCAGGATTTTCTATCCCGCGCACCTGAAGAGATTATTTTAGAAATTCAATCACGACATAACGAACTTATGGTAAAACTTCAAAAACTTGAATCAAACATTAAAAATTTACCTCAAGAATAGATATGACTACGCTTAATCACCCATCGCTGCTTATTGATCTGGGCCATGTAGGTCCCAATGGCCTGCCGCTGAACTCAGCCCAATGGTTTCAACGGGAACTTGAACTTTGTCGAGAATGGGGATTTCAGATTAAGACAACGAATGATCGGATCAGTCTCCAGTATGATCAAGAGCAACTTGTGCCTTATTGGATTCAGAAAGAATCTCCAGCAATAGCCTGGGACTGGGTGGGAGTGAAAGGGTTTTTACGCGCAAAATCCACTAACAGTGAAGCTCTGGAACAGGCGCGAAAAGGCGCCCCGAGCGGGACTCTCGTATACGCAGAAGAACAGTTTGCAGGAAGAGGCCGCAAAAATCGGACATGGTTTTCTCCTGCAAGGGCAGGCTTATATTTTTCGCTTATTCTCCGGCCGACTCAGCCTCTTCATTTCTGGCCTCTTCTGACACATGTGGCTTCTATAGCTTTAGTCGAAACGCTCAAGAATCTTTCCGATCTCCATTTAACATCCCAGCCACTCGCTATTGATCTCAAATGGCCTAATGATGTACTCCTTTCCGGAAAGAAATGCGCAGGAATATTATTGGAAAGCCTCTCAACTGCGAGTGATTCCAATGCAGCAATTGTCGGACTGGGAATTAATGTTCATCAAGGGAGCGTTTCGGAATCTCTGGAATTGACAGCCTGCTGCCTGGATGATATGGCCAAGGCTATCGTTCCTCGGCGGCAGCTTCTTGTGAATTATTTGCGTCAATTTCAGATGTGTTATCTCACATTTGAACGGGGAAATCATAAAGAACTCCTCGATCGTTGGAAGTCTTTTTCATCCATGTGGAATGGCGTTCAGGTCAGCATTTCCGATGGCGAGGTCAGGAGAACCGTTACGACCTGCGGGCTTGATGAAATGGGGGCGCTTCTCGTTCGCAACGAGGATGGAACGGAAGAAACAATACTTGCAGGGGACGTAAGCTTGGTCCGTGCAGAGGAGAAAAAAAATGTTTTTTAAACGATCCTCAGTTGAAACGCCCGAAAAAAAGGCGGGTCTGTTCGAGAGGATGAAAAAAGCTCTGGGCGCTACCAAGGAAAATCTCGTCAGCAGAATTGAATCCGTGCTTTCTTCAAGAACCTCGCTTGATGAAAACGCTCTCGATGAACTGGAAGGGATCCTGCTCGGGGCGGACCTGGGAGTGCGCGTTGCTGAAAGAATAATGAAAGCGATTCGCGAACAAAAGCAGCTTTTTAAAACGCCGGCGGATGCCAAAGCCGAAATTCGGAGTCAACTGCTTTCTATTCTAACTGCGCGTTCCAATAGTGCGCTTTCAGAAACGATGCCCAGCATGCAGGTATGGATGGTAGTCGGAGTGAATGGGACAGGAAAAACAACCACAGTCGGCAAGCTGGCGGCGCGGCTTTCCCAGGATGGAAAGAAAACACTCGTTTGCGCCGCCGACACTTTTCGTCCTGCTGCTATCGAACAATTGGAGATCTGGGCTCAACGATCCGGCGCCGATCTGATCAAAAGCAAATCCGGCGTAGATCCTTCCGCCGTGTTGCATGACGCTCTGACAGCCGCCATTTCGCGCAATAGCGACATACTTATTGTGGATACTGCCGGCAGATTGCATACTAAAAGCAATCTGATGCAGGAACTTGAAAAAATGCGTCGCGTTGCATCAAAAAAAATCCCCGGCGCGCCTCACGAAGTTCTTCTGGTTATCGATGCAACGACCGGACAAAACGGCTTGATTCAGGCTCGGGAATTTACAAAATTCACGGGAGTTACAGGCTTGATCATCACTAAACTCGATGGAACGGCAAAGGGAGGCATATTGTTCAGCATAAGTCAGGAACTTAATATCCCGGTGCGCTACATAGGAATTGGCGAGTCTCTGGAAGATCTCTTGGAATTTTCTCCTGAAGCGTTTGTCGAATCGCTTTTTAATGAAACTTCTAAATAGGAATCTTTCCGTCAATCCATGCACGTCCACAAGACAGAGAATCCGATCATCCTCCACGATCTGGAAAGCTCGCGATGGCTTCATTTCACAAATCCATACCAAATAATAACAGCAAACAAAATTGATGACGTGCTCCCTGCTTTGGAGCATGTGGAAACGCTCCTGAATGAGCGGGGATGGCATGCCGCAGGATTTATCAGCTATGAAGCTGCAGGAGCTTTCGATGCTGCGCTCAGCGCTCATCCTGCAGGGAATCTCCCATTGCTTTGGTTTGGACTTTATCCAGCGCCGGAATCGTTTCAATTGCCGCGCCCCGATTTTCAGGCTTACAATCTTGGCAATCCGGTTCCATCTATCTGTAAAGCGGAGTACTGCCGGGCTATTTCAAAAATTAAGGATTACATCCGATCCGGAGACACTTACCAGGTAAACTATACGCTACAATTGCATGCGTATTTTTCAGGCGATCCCTGGCATCTTTTTCTGGCGATGGTCCATGCACAGGGCGCCGGATATGCCGCCTGGTTGGATATGGGTCGCATTGCCCTCTGTTCGTCTTCTCCCGAGCTCTTTTTTCGTCTCGATGGAGATCGTCTGACCTGCAAACCTATGAAGGGCACAGCTCAAAGAGGGCGAACGCTCGCAGAAGACAAAATCTATGCCGAATGGCTGCAAGGCTCCGAAAAAAACCGAGCGGAAAACCTGATGATCGTAGATATGATTCGCAATGACCTGGGGCGTGTCAGCGAGCCCGGGAGCGTTCAAACGACCAGGCTTTTCGATATTGAGCGACGCCCAACCCTGTGGCAGATGACCTCCACAGTAACGTCCCGGTGCAAGGCATCTTTAAAAGAGATCCTGACATCTTTGTTCCCATGCGCTTCCATTACGGGCGCGCCCAAATGCCGCACAACCCAGATCATTGCAGCACTCGAGCCTGTCCCGCGCGGAATATATACCGGATGCATAGGCTATATGGTTCCGGGTCGAATCGCTCAGTTCAATGTAGCGATTCGCACAGCAGTAGTGGACCGGGTTGCTAATAAGGCGGAATACGGGACAGGGGGAGGCATTGTATGGGACTCCGATGGTGAGGACGAATACACCGAAGCTTTGCTCAAAGCCAGAGTATTTGAAGAAAGACAGCCTGAATTTTCGCTGTTGGAAACTATTTTGTGGAATCCTGAAGATTCTTATTTCCTTCTGGATTATCACCTTCAGCGCCTTAAAGACTCGGCTGAGTATTTCAACTACCCGATGGACGCCCACCAGATACAAATGTTATTGCATGGAAAAGTTGATGAATTCTCAGTCAATCCTCAGAAAATCCGCCTTCTTCTCTCCTCAAATGGCGCCGTTCGGATAGTGAACATTCCTTTATTTATCGAGAACGCCGACCATCCGGCGCGTCTCCGGCTTTCGAGTAAATCGGTCGATCCATCAGACATCTTCCTGTACCACAAAACTACCAATCGGAAAGTTTACGAATCGGCGCTGCAGGAATTTCCAGACTGTGATGATGTTTTGCTGTGGAACAATCGCGGCGAGTTGACGGAATCATGCATCTCCAATGTGGTCGTGGAGCTTGATGGAAAACTGTTTACTCCTCCTGTGAATTCTGGATTGCTGCCGGGAACATTTAGAGATTCATTGATGCAACAGGGCAAGATATTCGAGCGTATCATCAAGATTGCGGAGCTTGAACGTTGTACAAAGATCTATTTGATCAATTCCGTCCGAAAATGGCGTGAAGGCGTATTTATTCCTCTAGGAGCGCTTGAGGATTCAGGAGAGTGATGCGTCTCTGTTCAACTTCAATAATTCCGTCTTCCTTGAGACGCGCGAGGACTCGGGTTACGGTTTCTCTGGAAGTTCCAACCATTTCAGCTAATTCCTGATGCGTTATTTTTAAATCTATGATGGTCCCGTGTGCGTCCTGGATTCCATGTCGTTTGGCTAATTGATAAATGCCATTGCGGATCTTGGCGTCAGCTGTGCTGGAACTGATGCTCTGGGTCTGCCAAACCTGTCGAAGTCTTGAACACAGAACATTGATTATTTGCAGTAAAACTTTCTCATTGTGCATGAGATACTTGTGGAAGTCGGCCCCGCTCAGCGAGATTATTTTTGAATCTTCCATCGCCGAAACTGTGGCGGGAGCGGTTTTGCCGTCCAGGAGAGACATTTCCCCAAAAAAATCTCCGCCACGATGGATTGCCAGAATCGTTTCACGCCCGGCGGAACCCGCCTTGGATACTTTGACTTTCCCTGAAAGCACCAGATACATGTAGTTTCCGGTTTCTTCTTCAAGAAATATAACCTGGTTTTTGCTGTAGGCGCGCTGCACAAAAATGTGCTCCAACGGACCGAATTCATCATCCGATAGGGTGGAAAAAAGAGGAATTTTTCGAATCAGATCAAGTTTCATCGCATTCTCAAATGCGTAACAGTGTCGTCCAAATTACTTTTCGACATACGGTTGCGAAAACGGAAGCGAAAAAATGCAAACATCAACCCTGCTATAATGGATATTACGGCAGTCAGGCCGACAAAAATAAATGATTTTTTTACCAATTTTTCCACAACTCTTATCGGGATCCCAAAAAGATTGGTAGGCTTGGACTCTTTTTTCTCATATATCCATTGAACAGAGTACCGGTACTGAATAGAATCCAACAGCTTTCTGGATAAATCCGGATCAACCGGACCTTCAAGCACGCCTACAATTGGCCCGGAATTTTTTAATTGAATTTTGCCTGCATGGGATGCGGCGAGTTTGGAATGACAACCCTCGCCAATCTGGCTGGTTGGAAAACTCAATAACGAAAGAACTCCGGTCTGATTCCCTACAGAATACTTCGCCTGAGCAATTTCCATATCCTGGCCGCAGCTTTGAATCCAGGCAGGAAGCTTCTTGGCATAGGATTCGAATGATTTGAATCCGGGAAAGTATTTCAGGCTTGAAGCATCGTAACCGGATTTTGGGAAATGAGATATCAGGGCAGGAATTTTTTTCTGCAATGGACCTAGCCGGCGGCTAACCGAATTGGCGACTTGCTTGATGAATTCCTTAGATACGTCTCTGCCACGAATGTTTATCCATTGATTCCTTTGAGCGAATTGAAGGCCATCGGCATCGAGTGAATACTCATCACCAGGCGCTCCTGATTGGATATTGGAACTTCTCAATAGAGTCAATAATGAATAGGCGGCCTTCAAATCCATCAGAGTGATCACTTCTATGGAAAGAAATTTCGATCCTTCAAGGGAATAAGTGCGTTGGGCATAATGGTGAAAACCAACATCAGAAATTATTTTTCCGTTGGGTAGTTTGGAAAGCCGCTCCGGATCGTCAAAAATCGTTTCGGATGAAATATTGTGCAACTCTTTGAATTCAGACGGGGATGGGAAATAGCGGTCAGCGGACGGATCAGCTTGAGCGCTTGTATGGGTCAGAGAAACCAGCAATAAAAGGGGAATTGCTATAATACTTTTCATTGTTTTTGTGCGTGCTTATTTAAATTGGCGTCGCTTCCCAGAGTATTGATATACGACTCAATACCGGAAAAGAGGGCCTTTACAAGATGCTCCTGATTGTTTTCTTTTTTCAAAAGCTTCTCATCTTTAGGATTGCTGATAAAAGCGACTTCTGTAAGAACTGAAGGCATATTTGCGCCAATAAGCACTATAAATGGGGCGCTCCGGACTCCTCGGTTTTGAGTCGCAGGAACCAACTGCCGGGCTCCGGAATAAAGCTTTTTCTGAACAGCAGAGGCAAGCTCTTTTGATTCTACGGACTTGTCTGCTTGGGCAATCTTTTTGATCAGATCTTCGAGATCGGCGACATTGTTGATTGTGGTGGCATTTTCGCGCGCTGCAATTTCACGTTCAGCATCCGTTTGGGCAAAACTAAGGTAATAGGTTTCCACGCCGCTGATGGATCGTATCTTGCTGGAGTTGGCATGAATAGAGATGAACAGATCCGCCCGATGTTGATTGGCAATCGCCGTGCGTTCCTCAAGAGGAATAAAACTATCATCATTACGCGTCAAGACAACTTCAGCGCCCAATTTTTCCCGAAGCATTTTTTCAAGCTTGATGGCGAGGGAAAGAACAAGATCTTTTTCGAAAAGACCACCGGGCCCAATAGTTCCTTGATCGTGCCCGCCATGTCCTGGATCAATGACAATACGTCCAACCTTTAATCCCAACATGCGGGTAAGGGTGCGATCTCCCTGACTTGTCGGTAAAGCCGGTTGGGGCGGGGACGGTTTTGGCGTGGAAATAATTTCAGGAGTGATAGCCAGCGGCGGTTTTGTGGATCTCTCGATTAGAGCTTTCTCCGATCTAACCGCTGGTTTGGGCTTCGATGGAACCACCTCCGGCAAGCGGCCTTCCTTGGCAGCAATTATCGTAGAAGCTCTTTCGACAGACGGAGGATGCATATCAATAACAATGCGATATGGATTGCGAAGTTCGTTCACTGAATAAGCGACTGCAGTCTTACAATCCAGTACAACCCGGACTAAACCGGTTCGGTTCTGTGCAACTCGGATTTGTTTGAGAATTCCATCTCCGACCAAGATTGTTTGATCATGCAACTCGTTGCTCACACTGGCATTGGAAATATCGAAATAAATCCGGTCGGGATCGGTTATTTGGAATTTCTCAAAAGAAGCGTCCAAATCCATATCTATGGACACGCGCGTATAATCGTTCGTGGTCCAAAATCGAACATTCTGAACGGATGAAGTCCCACGTTGAGCGCTTTCCGCTTGTTTGAGAACTTCTTCATTTTTCTGTGGCTGAACAGATACAGGTTTTGAACCCGTATCTGCATTACGCAAACGAAGAGCGGCGGTTGAAGATTTGTATTGTAATTTTAATAACTTATAAACATCTTGAGCTGAAGTTTCATCCTTAAGATTCTTGGAATAGATTAAACCCAATCGTTCTAATGCATTCGGACAATTCGAATTGCCGCTATAATCTTTAACTAAAAGGAGAAATCGTCTTGCCGCTGTTTGGTAATAATCCAGATCGCCGAACTTGTCTCCCATTTCCTGATAAATTGCCGCTTCTTCAAAAATGGCGTCGCCTGCCCGCGCATAATGCGGATCCTTTACATAAACCTTCCGATAATTTTTGGCGCAGTCTGTATATTGAGCCGCGGAGGGTTTGGCAATTTGGGCAAGCTCATCCCGTTTTTTTTTCGCTTCCTGAAATGCTTGCTGGGCTCCTTGCGAGTCCCATCGCTCAGCCTGGATAAATTGGACAGAAATAATAGCTATTAAGGTAAAAAAAATCAGTTTAATGGTGCGTGTTGGTCTGGCTCCGCACAAAGCAAGATTCATGAGGTGAATCATAAATGCCGACAGTTCTTGTGTCAAGCGTAAATTGTTAGAAGTTATTGATAATTAAGGCTTTTGCAATTATTCAACAGAGGGCTTGCGCTTATTGAGTCGGGGGGATATTGGTAAGGTGCAATACTCCTGTTTCATCCATAAATCGAAAAGTCTGGGGAATTGGCATTAAAGTCTCAGTTTGAGTGGTTAACAATTTTTTATCGTATTGACTTGTGATTTTTTTGACGTATTCGAGAGTTTCCTTTATTGCTGGAACTCTTCCCAGGCGTTGGACTAGATTTTCGCCGGCATTATATGCGGCAAGACTTAAGTTTAAGTCATTTTTGAAGTTATCCATCAACCAACGGAAATGCTTCACGCCTCCGCGGATATTTTGTTCAGGATCAAAACTATTATTGACTCCAAGACGAGCGGCAGTTGCGGGCATAAGTTGCATAAGCCCTTTAGCTCCTTTGGGAGAAACAGCCTTAGGGTTAAAATCCGATTCTGTCGCAATGATGGAGTGAATTAACGAAGGGTCAAGCTGATAATCACGGGCGTATTTTTCAATAATCGGTTTAAACTGATCAGATTTGCTTTTGTCAGACTTGCTTTTGGGCAGATCCTGTTTCTCGGTAAAAGGTTCCGAACCAGTAACTTTCAAATTAAACACCTGATTCACAGGCGGGATATTTGTAAAATGCTGAATCCCATTTTCATCCAGGTAGGAATATAATGCCTGGCTGAAAGAGCAGGGCAGGGAAACCCCAAAAACAATCATCGCAGCAAAGAATAATTTCATTCGATTCATGAATAAACAGCTCCTGAAAAACACAACATGGCTAATAAGGAGCATACAAAAGGTTTAATATTTAAAAATTAACCCCTAAATAGCAAGACAAAATAATCATAGATATTATTTCTCAAGCATTTTCTCAACAACACTATAGCTATATTCAATTGCATCGGCCAGTTTAGCTGAATCTTTACCTCCCGCTTCAGCCAATTCAGGTTTGCCTCCTCCGGACCCTCCTACAATGGGCGCAATCTGCTTAATAATTTGTCCAGCCGGGATTCGCCGGCAAATGTCGCTTGTAACCATCACGACCAGAGCTACCTTATCATCTTGGGGCGTTCCCAAAATCACAACGCCCGAACCGATTTTCTGTTTCAGTTCATCGGCAAGATTTCGGAGGCTGGCTCGATCAGCGGAAGGGAGCGCGCTTGCAATCACCTTGATTCCTTGAATAGCTTTGGCCTGCGCCAGAATGGCTCCGATATTAACCCGTACCGACTGTGCTTTCAGGTCAACGTTTTGTTTCTGGAGATCGCGGACCTGTTCCTGGAGTTTTTCGATAAGAGCCGGTATTTCCTGTCGCGCTACTTTATAATTGACCTGAATCTGTTCCAGCATTTGTTCATCGGAACGAAAGCGGGCGAGAGCCGAAGGGCCTGTCAGAGCTTCGATGCGTCGAATGCCCGCAGATATGCCACCTTCACTGGCTATTTTCAAGAGGCCAATAGAGCCGGTGGCTGGCGCATGCGTTCCACCGCAGAGTTCCTTGCTGAATCCTGGGATTTCTACAACCCGGACATTTTCCTGATATTTTTCACCAAATAAAGCCATAGCGCCGGATTTCAACGCATTTTCCAGATCCATGACTGTGGTTTCGACTCGGGCATTCAGCCAAATCTGCTGATTTATAAGATCCTCAATTTTCTCGATTTCAGCTTTCGTCAGGGGAGCGTAATGAGTGAAATCAAATCTCAATCGATCCGGAGAGACAAACGATCCAGCCTGTTTTATATGAGGCCCTAGAACATTTCTTAAAGCCGCCTGGAGTAAATGGGTGGCCGTGTGATTTTTCATGGTCAAGCTTCGCTTTTCCAGATCGACGCATGCTTCAACCTCATCGCCCACCTGGAGATTGCCCGTTTCCATCTGCACGATGTGTGTTATAGCGGTTCCGCGATAAATAGTGTTGCTTACTCGAACACGTGTATTCGCCTTAACAAGATAGCCGGTATCTCCTATCTGCCCGCCTGACTCCGCATAGAACGGAGTAGCATCCAACGCCAGTTCTCCTGATTGGCCGGCTTCGATATTTTCAGCTCTTTCGCCATCCACAACAATTGCGCGGACAACTGCTCTGAGCGAGCCCTCAATGCCATAACCCGCAAATGTGGTTTTTTCATCGAAAACTGCTTTGGCGACTTCCTCCCTGATTTTTCCTGATTGATAGTCCTGACGCGATCTTTCCCGCTGCAACTCAAAGGCTCGGTTGAAACCTGCTTCATCGACTACAAGTCCATTTTCCTGAGACAGGTCTTCAATTATTTCAAGCGGCAGGCCGCGAGTGTCATACAGGAAAAACGCTTCTTCTCCCGGCAAGCTTCTGGATCCTGTCGCTTTGAGCTTATTGGCTCGTTCATTGAAGTCCTTCAATCCTTCGCCTAACGTTCCTGCAAAAGAATCCTCTTCTTGTTTGATTACACGGGCAATGGTCTCTCTAGCGGTTACAAGCTCAGGATAGGCTTCCTTCATCAATTCCACAACCGCTCCGGAAATCTTGTATATAAAAGGCTTATCGATTCCAAGTCTTTTCCCGTGGACCATGGCGCGGCGCATAATCTTCCGCAGAACATATCCGCGCTTGTCATTTCCCGGGTACTGCCCGTCGCCAATGACAAAGGTTGCAGCGCGCGCATGATCCGCAATAATCCTCATTGAAACATCATTGTTGTCATCCGCGCCGTAATCCATGTCACAAATCTGCGAAATTTCCTTTAAAAGGGGCTGGAATAGATCCGTATCATAATTGGAAGACTTATGCTGGAGAATGGTTGCAATTCGTTCGAATCCCATTCCTGTGTCAATGGAAGGGGATGGAAGCGGGTTTAAAGCTCCGCCGGCGTCTTTATTATATTGCATAAATACCAGATTCCAGACTTCAATCCAGCGGCCGCAAGAACATGTCAGGTCGCATTCCCCGTGATCCGGGATAGGGCTCTTTCCAAAATCATAATGCAACTCGGAGCAGGGTCCACAGGGACCGGTTTCTCCCATCGACCAAAAATTATCCGCCTCATCCAGGCGCATGATCTTATCAGTGGGTATGGATTCTTGAGTATGCCAAATATTAAAGGCGTCATCGTCTTCTCGGAAAACCGTAATCCACAGTCGTTTGGGATCAAGTCCGAATTCCTTGGTCAACAATTCCCACGCAAAATGAATGGCATCTTTTTTAAAATAATCGCCAAAGGAAAAATTGCCCAACATTTCAAAAAAGGTGTGGTGCCGCATGGAATGGCCCACATCTTTGAAATCATTATGTTTTCCACTTACCCGCATGCACTTCTGGCTCGAAGTCGCCCGTTTATAAGGCCGTGACTCATTTCCGAGAAATATGTCCTTGAATTGATTCATGCCTGCATTGGTGAATAAGAGGTTAGGATCGTTGAAGGGTATTAGCGACGAACTGGACGTAATTTTGTGATTTTGGCCGTCAAAATATTTTAAAAAGATTTCCCGGATCTGATTGCTGCTTATCAATTCATTCTCCTGTTTCAAACGAAACTGAGTTAGAAAGCGCTTCTTTCAATGCGTATGTGATATCTTCTTCTTCGAAACCGCAACGACGCAAGTGAGATATCATTTTCTCTATATCTTTGGAACTCGCCGGCTGTCCTTTTTTTCTGCAATACTTTTCTATCTGAGTTTGCAGAGAGATTTCTTGGATGCCCTCATTTCGAATGCGAACCATCGCCGATTCAATAACATCCTTATCCACCCGGCGCTTAAGAAGGGAATCGATCACTTTTGAAGCGCCCCATCCGTGTCGCCTAATCCGGTAGAGAGCGAAATTATACGCATAATCTGCATCATTGAGAAGATTTAGACTCTCCAGCCGGTCAAGCGCCATTTCTACCTGCGCTTTTTCGGCATATTCCATAAGCTTATCTTGCAGTTCGCCACGACTATAAGCTCGTCGCGCCAACAGGGTTCCTGCTTTCTGCAAAATCATTTTTTGAATATTCGCATCCATACAGGCGCTAAAGTGTCCAACCTGTTTTATATCATACGCCTATCGTGACAGGCTTAGGAAAATCTGAGCTTGATACAAGAAACTATCGCGCCATCTCTTTTTCCATGGATTCAATAGCGGCGTCTTTCGTTGTATAGATGCCCTGAATGCGCAGTTTGAATTCCTCAGGATTAGTTGAATAATTGAACGCATCCTCGAGGGATATCCGGCCGGCTTTGAAATGCTCGTAAATGGATTGATCAAATGTCTGCATGCCATATTGAGAAGTTCCCGCTGCGATTGCTTCCCGCATAAGGCGCGTTTTTTCGGGATCCAAGATTAAGGTTTTAATGAACTCGGTGCTTCTCATGATTTCAATAGCCGGAATCCGGCCTGAGACATCCGATCGCTTGATAAGACGCATCGATATCACGGCTCGGAGCACCATCGACATTTGCAGTCGTATTTGCCTCTGCTGGTGAATAGGGAAAATCGTAGTGATGCGGTTGATTGTTTCGACAGCGTCCAAAGTATGAACAGTGCTCAATACCAGGTGCCCTGTTTCAGCTGCAACTAAAGCAGTTTCGATGGTTTCAAGGTCTCGCATTTCACCCACCAGGATAACGTCGGGGTCCTGGCGCAAAGCGCTGCGCAGAGCGGTTGCAAAGCTTATGGCATCAACGCCGATCTCGCGTTGACTGATTAGGCTCATTCTATCCTGATATAAGAATTCGATAGGATCTTCGATTGTAATTATATGCCGCGTCATTTGTTCATTAATGAAGTTGAGCATTGAAGCGATCGTGGTCGATTTACCGGAACCGGTAGTCCCGGTAACCAGGATTATGCCTCTGGGTTCCCGCGCAATTGTTTCCAGGATAGGAGGCAGATACAGCTCCTCAAATCCCATGATATGCGTGGGAATTGCACGGATTGCAATCGAGACGTTGCCGCGCTGTTGAAAGACATTCACGCGAAAACGTCCCAGTCCTTTAACTCCATACCCTATGTCCACTTCAGAGTTGTCTCTGAATCGCTCCTTCTGTTTATTATTCATGATAGAAAACGCCATCATGAGAGAATCTTCTTTATCCAGTTTCCCTTGATCTCCCAAAGGCGCCAACTCTCCATTAATTCGAAGATGCGGGAAACTGCCGACTTTGAGATGAAGATCGGAAGCTCCTTTGGCAAACATGACGCGAAGAAGACTGTCTAGATTCATACATATTCCTCTAATAAAAGGCTTTAAGCCCTGTACCTTTAAAGGTTGTGTAAAATAGGCGTCAAGGGCTACAACATCGATATCGGCTTCCCAGCGCGGTATCAATAGTTTTGAGTCCATGCTGCATTGATCCGGATCGGTCAGGATGGCAGCCGCATTCATTGCGTCAAAAGGGCTTTCACTTGACTGCCCCCCAACCTTTCCGTAAGATTGAGTCCTTATGGACACGCAACCTACTCAAGAAATGCAACAAAAAATCCAGCGGGAAAATCTACAAGCCAATGCAGTTAAGGCAACTGTCTCTTGTATTGCAGGTTTGCTGATCCCCGGCTTGGGCCACGCCCTGCTGAAGAAATGGACCCGAGCTCTTGTATTCTTTTTCAGCATTTCGATTATGGTGATGCTTGGGGTGCAAATGCATGGGCAGCTCTTTGGCCCGGAATTTACCGACATCTTTTCCGCTCTGAAATTTATTGCGGAGGCAGGCGCAGGATTGCTTTATTGGATTCCATTCCTAGCCGATTTTGCTACGGCGAATGCCAGGGCTTACACTTATGATTACGCCAATCTATTCCTTTACGTCGCCGGCCTGTTGAATATGCTAATCGTTATTGATGCGTTCGATATCTCGCTGGGCAGAAAACAATGAATAATCACTTTTTCTTACTGTTGATATTCAGCATTTTGACTTCTCTTGTCCTTACATTTATAGCTAAAAATGGAGCAAGAGAGCGGATGAAATATTTCTTCTTCCTTCTCGGTTCATTTGTTGTCCTCTCGCTTTTGGCCGGCTGGCTGATGTACTTTTTCCCATTGTGATTGATTGTAACTTTTCATTGCCTATAAAGGCTTCAACCTCGTACTTTCGGAGATATTAATGGATTTCCGGAAACGAACTGCCATCGTTACAGGCGCCGCAAGAGGAATAGGCCGGGCAATCTGCCTTGAACTCGCCCGGTTGGGTTGCAATATCGCTTTTAATTACTCCCATAGCGCTACGGATGCGGAGCAACTGACCCAAGAACTTTCAGACCTGAACGTTCGCGCCTGCGCCTTTAAAAACAAAGTTGGAGAATTTGGCGCAACGGAAAATATGGTCCGGGAAGTCATGAACCAATTTGGAGCGATCGACTACCTGGTTAATAACGCCGGGATAATCAAGGATAAGTTATTGCTGCGAATGAGCGAACGAGATTGGGATGAAGTTATTGAGACTAACTTAAAAGGCGCCTTTAATTTTTCAAAAGCCGTTTCCGCAGTAATGCTTAAAGCCCGTTTTGGCTCCATTCTTAATATTTCTTCTATCAGTGGCATCATTGGCTCTCCAGGACAAACGAATTATTCCGCTTCTAAGGCAGGGCTGATCGGATTGACAAAATCACTGGCAAAAGAATTAGCGAGCCGGAATATTACCGTGAACGCCCTTGCATTAGGATTTATAGACACGGATATGACAAGAAATATGTCTGCCGATTACAGGAATGCAGTCTTAAAAAACATTCCCCTGGGACGCTTTGGAACCGTACAAGAAGCAGCAGTGCTGGCAGCGTTTCTGCTTTCGAATGAAGCTCGCTATATTACCGGCCAGGTTGTTCAAATGGATGGCGGCCTCGCAATATAAATTACGAATTACGAGTGACGAATTACGAATTAATTTTGGCATTTTAGGCGTCTGATCGATTAGATGTTTGGAAACCAGAATTATGGTTTTTCATTTGTCAGTGGCAATTCGTAATTCGTAATTCGTAATTCTGTATGGTCGGCTCTAAAATATTGGAAATGTTGTCAAATGTGGTAGGGGATGGCAGTCGCGCCAGTCGTTTGCTCAATCATTTTGGTTCTCCGCACAATCTTGCTTCGGCCTCAATGGAAGAAATTCGACATGCAGGAAAGCTCTCAGGAAGACAAGCGACTTCTCTCTATTTTGCCTTGCAATTAGGCCGGGAAGTCTGTTCTATGCCATTCCGGGCAGGAGAACGTTTTTCAAACAGCAGAGACTTGTTTTTCCGGTATCGAGCTCGTTTTTTTTCAGCCAATAAAGAGTACTTTTTCTCGCTCCATCTCAATTCGAAAAATCAGCTTATCCGGGAGGTTCTTGTTTCGATTGGCAGCTTGAGCACTTCGGTTGTTCATCCACGCGAAGTATACGCTCCAGCGGTTCGTGACAGCACGGCGGCAATAATATTCATGCATAATCACCCCTCCGGAGATCCTGCGCCAAGTAGAGAAGACAGAGAATGCACACAAAGACTTGTCCATGCTGGACAAATTTTAGGCATTCGAGTCCTTGACCATATCGTTCTTGGACACGATGATTACTACAGTTTTGCAGACGCTGGGCTCTTAGAGGGAACCCAGACTAATGACTCGACGACTCATGCACCGATAAGTCGTTAAGAATAATGTATAATAGTAGTTCGGAGATAGGCGATGAAAAACATTTTCTTCATGGATGTAGACACTCAGCGGGATTTCCTGCTCAGGTCTGGAGCGCTTTATGTGCCGGGATCCGAGAAAATCATCCCCAAATTACGCCGGTTATTTGATTTCGCACGTAAAAATGAGATTCCCATCTTGTCTAGTATGGATGCTCATGTTCCAGACGATCCGGAATTTAAACAATTCCCCCCGCATTGCATCCTGGGCACAGCGGGACAGCGCAAAATTGATGAAACCACCCTGCTTCGCCCTGTGATATTCCAGAACAAACTGGTTGATCGTAATCTCATGGAGACTGTTCGAAAATATCAGCAGATTATTGTAGAAAAACAATCTCTGGATCTATTCAGCAATTCTATGATGGAGCGCCTTCTGCGAGCTTTGCCTCCTCGTGCAATCGTATTTGGCGTCGCCACAGAATATTGCGTTCGGTTAGCCTGCCTCGGATTGCGCCGACAAGGAATTCCTACAGCCCTGATTACCGATGCGATTCGCGCTGTCGCCCCAAAAGCGGAAAAGGAAGCGCTTGAAGAAATGCGTCAGGCGGGGGTCGAATTCATCACTTCAGACACTTTGACGGAAACAGGCTAGCTTGTCCAAGGATTAGGGAAGGGGCGCCTTATTTCCGGACAGGAGCCTCCGTCTGTAAATCGTATACACAATCGGGACATCTATTTGTGAGCCTTGGCGTCTATATTCATATTCCATTTTGCCAATCGAAATGTCATTACTGCCATTTTATTAGCATGCCCTATCACTTGGAGATGGCAGAAAATTATCATAGAGCGGTCCTTGGCGAATTAGAGATCTTTTCATCTCCTGACTCGAAAGTGGATTCGATATATTTTGGCGGAGGCACTCCCAGCATTATACCGGCGAATCAAATATCAAACCTGATTTCCGAATGTCGCAAACAATATTCCGTCGCAGATGACTGTGAAATATCGCTGGAGGCAAATCCGGGCTCAATAACAGAGGATAATGCA
Organism: uncultured Acidobacteriota bacterium; assembly: GCA_964441405.1. Lineage (GTDB taxonomy): Bacteria > Acidobacteriota > UBA6911 > UBA6911 > UBA6911 > UBA6911. The sequence continues at coordinate 9,961 of CAYTYP010000001.1, read as the reverse complement.
TCCGCTTTCCATGATTGTGGCGTAACCAGAATTTCTCTGGGCGCTCAATCTTTTGATAATGGGGAATTGGATTCCATCGGCAGAATACATAATTCCACCATGATATTCGAATCGCTGAATATTTTACGCAAAACCGGTTTCTCCAATATCAATCTGGATTTAATGCTAGGTCTGCCTTGCCAGACTGCCGAAAGCTGGAGAATGAATTTGGAGAAGATTGGCGAACTTTCCATTCCTCATGTATCGGCATACATGCTTGAGATTGACGAACCGTCTCCGCTTCATTCTTTAATCTCAAAAGGTTCTCTTCAAATTCCAGACGATGATCTGGTAGCGGACCTTTATCTGGAAACCATAGAACGTTTAACCTCCTATGGTTATCAACAGTACGAAATTAGTAATTTTTCCAAGCCCGGCTTCTCCTGTCGACACAATTTGAAATACTGGTCGCGTCAACCGGTTCAGGGATTTGGATTGGGAAGCCATTCATTCGATGGCTTTAGCAGGTATGCCAACAATCCACAAATGGATGAATATAGACAAGCGATTGAAAAAGGAGATTCTCCGGAAATCTGGCGTGAGTCGGTCTCCGCCGCTCAGGCGGTAGAAGAAACTCTTTTCCTGGGATTGCGCCTGAGCCAAGGAATAAATTGGGAAAAGTTGCGCGAACACTGCCTTCCTGAACGACGCACATCCTATGAAAATTCATTCACAAAGTTAATAGATGACGGATGGATAGAATGGAAGAATTCTATCGTCCGCCTTACTCCTCAAGGAATGCTTTTTTCCAATGAGGTTTTCCAGCTTTTCATATAAAAGCCAAGGTGGCGATATTATGCAAAAACCTGTCCTGGACCTAAAAAGCGATAAGTCTCAACAACAGCGCGAAATTGTAAGAGAAGTTCTAGCCGGGAACTTCCGAGCAGTCGCGAGGCTTCTTTCAATTGTAGAAAACAGTTCCAGAGAGGCGATTCCCTATCTGCGCGATTTGTTTCCTTCTACCGGTCGATGCTTTTCTATTGGTATAACGGGCTCACCTGGTTCCGGAAAAAGCACCTTGGTGGACAAACTCACCGAATCCTATCGAGCTCAAAATAAAAAGATCGGGATTATTGCCGTTGATCCTACCAGTCCATTTTCCGGGGGCGCGATTCTCGGCGACCGCATCCGGATGCAATCGCGTTGCCTTGATCCCGGCGTTTTTATCCGAAGCATGGCCACCCGAGGTCATATGGGAGGGCTTGCCGGCGCTACCGCCGACGCCTTATTGGTAATGGACGCCGCCGGATTTGATATTGTCATTATCGAAACTGTTGGAGTTGGGCAGGATGAGGTTGAAGTCGCCCAAACAGCAGATGCGACAATCGTACTTCTTGTTCCCGGCATGGGAGATGATATTCAAAATATGAAAGCCGGAATAATGGAAATCGCCGACCTGTTTGTCATCAACAAAGCCGATCGGCCTGGAATAGACAAAACAGAAAGTGAACTGCGTGCTTTGGTTTCCTTCAGCGCAAGGCCGGATGGATGGGAACCCCTAATTGTCCGCACAGTCGCATCGGAAGGACTCGGAATAAGCGAGGCAATGGAAATGATTGAAAAATATAGGGTATTCCTATCGCATTCAGAAATTCAATACAGTTCGATTATTCAAAAGCACAAGAATCGGATTTTAGAACTGGTTTTACTAAAAGCCAATGATGAGATTCTCCGCAGCAGACGAGCAGAAAATCGGATTCAAGAACTCGCTCGTTTAGTCGCCGATCGCAAAATGGACCCATATACAGCGGCCGAAGAAATGTGGAATTCCGCAATGAGAAGCGCCACTCCTGGCGAATAGTAGTTTCGCTAATAATTCAGCTCCCTTTTATAATAATTCTCTAAAACTATCGATTTAGGTGAAGTTATTTCTCCCAAATACCGAAATGCACAGAGAACAAATACAATTTAAATTGCGGTTGCTATTAATGAATGATTTATCCCAGAACCTTCAACTTATACTGAAAAAATGCCGGACGCTTCCAAGCGTTCCAGCGGTCGTACTGGAAGTGCTGGATCTTTGTCAGGATGAGGGAGTTAGCATCGGACAGGTTGCCAAAGTGCTCGCTCGCGATCCTGCTCTAAGCATGAAAGTGCTGAAAGTCGCCAATTCTCCCTGGTACAGCGTACGATCGCAAGTAACAACTCTTGAACGTGCAATCACAATATTGGGAATAAACGCTACTTTAAGCCTGGCGCTTAGTTTTTCACTTGTGCGTGGATTGCAGAAAGGCCAAAGCGGATTCGATCATCAAGCTTACTGGTTGCGTTGTGTAATATGCGCGGCTGCAAGCCGAACGATTGGGGAGCAAGTAAATGTAGCCAATCATGAAGAGTTATTCCTTGCAGGATTGCTTCAAGATATCGGAATCCTTGTATTGAATGAAGCTCTGCCGGACACTTATCCGACCATCGTCGACGCCGCTAAAGGAGATCATAAGATATTAGCGGAACTTGAGCGTCAGGAATATGGAAGCGATCACGCAGAAGTAAGCGCTTGGATGCTCACACGCTGGAATTTGCCGGCCAATCTGCAACAAGCGGCTGCCGCAAGCCATCAAACCACGCCCGATTTTGAAGATTCATCGATTTTTGGCAAATGCGTCGCTTTAGCTAGTGATATTGCTGGAATCTGGACGCAACCCGATCCCACCGTCGCTACAACACAGGCTCGAGAGAAATCGGTCAGCTTTTTTGCGATGTCTTCCATAAACTTTGAGAAACTTTTAGTGGACATTGCAAAATCACTGCCCGAAGTAACGACAAACCTTGATGTCAACCTCGGGGGCGAGTCCTTTGTCGATGGAGTCCTTGACCAGGCCCGGGGAGCGCTGGTTGAATTAGCGTTGCAGGCTAACCGCGCATCGCATGATGTCCAAATGAAGGCACAGCGCGACGATCTTACGACGCTCGCCAATCGATCTTATTTTAATGAACTTCTGCCCCAGCTGTTTATGTCTGCCCGTGAAATGAATCAGCCGCTAAGCGTTCTTTTCATCGATATTGATAATTTTAAAATTATCAATGACTCTCATGGACATCAGGGAGGCGACCGCGTCCTGGAATCCGTCGCACGTGTTTTAAAATTATGTACGCGAGAATCAGATACGGTCGCCCGCTATGGAGGCGACGAATTTGTCATCCTGTTGGCGAACACTCCGGCGAAATCAGCAGCCGATCTTTCGAAACGCATCCAGACTTCTGTAATGATGCATCCACATATTGTTGCTGAAAATGTTGAAATCCCTGTCACGATATCTCTTGGGTGTGCAACCATGTCCGACATCCGAACTTTTTCAACGGCCAACGATTTAATTGTCGCCGCCGACCGTTGTCTTTACGCCGCTAAAACCCGCGGGCGCAACCGTGTTGTTACGCACGACGACCTTGATGAGATTTACCCTTCTGAAAGACGAACTATGACTGCCCTGCCTGAGGGGTATGAACCGCTAAACGGCCAGATGCAGGGAAAATACTAATTTCTCTCGTTCGTCAATGCACAAAAAGTCCAACCTTCGCCCATTTTCTTATGAAATTAAATTTCCTATTCGAAATATCGAACAACCTTAAATTCTGAATCCTGGCTGAAAAAAATAGAGAAAGAGAAATGTCTCTGTTTTGTTTTCAAATTGCTTTTTCGCTGTTAAGATGCACGGATCTTTTTAATAACAGGCCGGGAGGAACATATGAATGAGATGATGGATGCTGCGGCCGGTGGCGCCTTTGAACGTTTCAATCGAATGTTGAAAAAAATGGTGGAACAGGGCGCTAGCGATCTCCATATCTCGGTGGGCGGAGGCTTTCGCATACGCCTCAATGGCAAACTCCAGATTGCGCCGGACGCAGGACCGCTTTCACCCGCGGATGTTGCAACTATAGCCGCAGGCCTTTTAATTGCGGGTCGCAAATGCACTCGGGAAAATGTGGCGCACTTCATCGAATCATTGACCGATTATGACTGTTCTTATGCGACGCCCAGCCTAGGCCGTTTTCGAGTCAACATTGCAAGCCAACGACGGTCACTGGCTATTGTGCTCCGCCATATCCCTTTGATGCTTCCAACTTTCGAAAGCCTTGGCCTTCCTAAAGTGCTGGAGGAAATCGCCGCGAGCGAAAATGGCCTCATCCTTCTAACAGGGGTTACCGGCAGCGGCAAATCGTCTACTATGGCCGCTATGATCAACTTCATTACCCAGATCAGCCAGAAAAAGATTATCACCATTGAGGATCCAATTGAGTTCCTCTATCGTGACGATCAATGCAGCATCATTCAAAGAGAATGTGGTTCCGACACCGAAAGTTTTGCACGAGCTCTTCGAGCGGCGCTGCGTCAAGATCCCGATATAATCCTTGTCGGGGAAATGCGGGATAAAGAGACGATTGATATCGCCATCAAAGCAGCCGAAACCGGTCATCTCGTAATGTCGACAGTGCATACCACCGACGCACCTAAAACGATATCCAGGTTGATCAGTGTTTTTGATTCGTCCGAACAGGGCTCCGTACGCCTCCGACTGGCCGAATCATTACTGGCTATCATTTCCCAACGCCTGGTGCGCCGAGCGGATGGCAAAGGGCGAGTAGTGGCATGCGAAATAATGCGTCGAACGCAATCCATACAGGAATGCATCTCCGATCCGCAAAAAACCGATATTATGAGGGAATATCTGGAAAAGGGGAAAGAGCTTTATGGAATGCAGACTTTTGATCAGCATTTGACGGAACTATATACATCGGGCGTAATCGATATGGCAGCGGCAAGATCCGCAGCGACTTCCGCCGCCGATTTCGAGCGCAATCTCGTTTTCAAATGAATTTCCATCTGGTTCTATCGGCGTCTGCATTCTAATCTATTAAGCCGGATGGTTGATTGTCACCTATGGAGTGAGGCAGAAATCCTATGGATAAAATAAATATTGGAATAATTGGCGGCAGCGGATTGTATGACATGCCCGCACTGGTGGAACGGGAGGAAATTGCAATCACGACGCCTTTCGGCGATCCCTCGGACAAATTAGTAATCGGGACGCTTTCGGGTAAGAGAGTGGTCTTTCTGACTCGGCATGGCCGAGGTCATCGATATATGCCCTCGGAATTGAATTTTCGCGCCAACATTTATGCAATGAAATCTTTGGGCGTCGAGCGAATTATTTCCGTGAGCGCTGTCGGTTCTCTCAAAGAGGAAATCGCGCCCCTCGACATTGTTTTGCCCGACCAGTTTGTGGATCGTACCCGCGGTAGAATTTCCAGTTTTTTTGGCGGCGGAGTCGTTGCCCATATTGCTTTCGGCGATCCCATCTGTCCGGACTTAATACAACAAATCCATCGTTCATCTCTAAATGCGGGGATTGCGGCAAAAAAAGGAGGAACGTATCTTTGCATGGAAGGCCCTGCCTTTTCGACCAAAGCCGAATCCAATCTATACCGCAGCTGGGGAATGGATATTATCGGAATGACCAACCTTCAGGAAGCGAAGTTGGCCAGAGAAGCAGAAATCTGCTATGTAACGATCGCCTTGGTAACCGACTTTGATTGCTGGCATGAATCGCATGAAACCGTCAGTACAGATATGATTGTCAATAATCTGCAAAAAAATTGCCGGAACGCCCAATTAATTATTGCTCAAGCAGTTCGTGATCTTGATCCCGCCAGAAAATGCCAGTGCGGAGAAGCCCTGAAATATGCTCTGATCACTGACAAAACAATCATTCCTGATTCTGCTAAAGAACGAATGAAATTAATACTTGGCAAATATCTTGCCTGATCCGGCTCTTAAATCGGGGGATGAAATGGGAATACTCGTCGTAGGATCTGTCGCGTTGGATTCAGTCATAACTCCTTTTGGACATAAAGATGATGTGCTGGGCGGTTCCGCCACCTATTTCAGTCTTGCCGCGAGTTATTTCACCGATGTCAGCATTGTCGCGGTAGTGGGTGAAGATTTCCCTGAAGCGAATGTTTCTTTTCTAAAACAGAAGAGAATTGATGTTTCAGGGCTTCAGCGGCAGAAGGGAAAAACCTTCCGGTGGAAGGGCGAATACCACAATGATCTGAACACGCGTACCACCTTAGACACACAGCTCAATGTTTTTGCTGATTTTTCTCCTAAACTGCTCGATTCGCATCGCAGCTTGGATTACCTCTTCCTTGGAAATATCGATCCGGATCTTCAGCGCTCAGTCCTGCAGCAAATGAACCGGCCAAAACTTGTCGCATGCGACACTATGAATTACTGGATCGAAACCAAACGGGAATCCTTGCTTAAAACCTTATCCGCTATTGATCTGCTGATAATCAACGACGAGGAAGCGCGGCAATTGGTCTCCGAACCCAATATTATTCGCGCCGCCCGATTTATTCTTGCCCTGGGCCCCAAAATGCTTGTGATCAAACGAGGGGAGTATGGAGCGCTGATGTTCAGCTCCAAATCGGTTTTCGGCCTCCCGGCGCTGCCAATTGAGAATGTCTTGGATCCTACCGGAGCCGGAGATTCTTTTGCCGGCGGACTCATGGGTTATCTGGCCGCTTCGAAAACATGCGATGACGCTGCATTGAGGAAGGCGGTTGTGTTCGGGTCGGCAATGGCTTCGTTCAATGTCACTGATTTCGGTCCCCAGCAGTTGG
>CAYTYP010000001.1:0-3288 GCA_964441405.1 uncultured Acidobacteriota bacterium | reverse complement strand
GTTGGGGAACCTCTCCTTTCCGCAGATAGAAGCGCGCTACAGGGAATTCCAGCAACTTTCGACCTTCGAGAATCTTTCCTAAACGAATTTGGATAAACGGCTTTGGGATTAATATATAATGCTGAATATTCAAAAAAAATAAAACTTTTTTGCACCTCCTGACGTTTAATAAGAGATTGCTTCTGAATAGAGTAAGGATTCAGCATTTCACCATTTTTACGGAGAATCGATGTTTTACAGAATCTGGCATCGATTTATTTTTTTAGCAGCTATAACTGCACTCGGATTTGCCGCCTGCAACAGAATTTCGGCGACCAAGGCGTCTTCCAAAAGCTCTCCCAAGTCCGTCGCCGTCAAACGAGGCAATTTCAGCAAAACAGTCCGGCTGAACGGCGTCATAGGCGCCGTAGAATCATTCAGCGTTCTCGCCCCACGACTTTCCGGCCAAATGATGGGCTCAGGCTCAATGGTTATTACTAAAATTGCGCGCAATGGCTCGTCTGTTCGAAAGGGCGATATCCTGGTCGAATTTGATAGCCAAACCCAGATGAAAAATATAATGGACCGCCAGGCTGACTATGACGGATATCTGCAACAGATCCGGAAGAAACAGGCGGATCAAAAATCTGCGAGAATCGCCGACGAGACAGATATAAAAGGAGCTGAAGTCGATGTTCAAACTGCGCTCGTAGAAATGCGCAAAAATGAATTAGTTCCCAGATATCAGGCTGAGACCAACAAAGCAAATCTGGAAGAAGCCCGAGCCCAACTCAAGCAGCTTAAGGAAACCTTCGACTTAAAGCGACAAGCGGAAGGCGCCGATCTTCGGATACTTGAAATCCAACGCGATCGTGCATTGAAAGCCTTGGAGCATGCCAAAGGCAACGTGGACAAGATGATAATGATGTCGACCATGGATGGTCTTGTCGTCTTAACTCCGATTTACAAAGGGAATCGGAGAATGGAACCTAAAGAGGGAGATGAAGTAGGGTCCGGCGCCGCAGTCATGCAGGTTGTCAATCCATCTGCGATGAAGGTATCGGCTGCTGTCAATCAGGTAGATATTGCACAAGTGCAGGCGGGTCAAACCGGCGATATCCGTCTGGACGCATATCCCGATTTGGTCTTTCCCGGCAAAGTGGAACGAATCAGCTTAATAAGCAGTTCCGACGCCGATTCAAAAAAAATCCGCTTTTTCTCGGTAATGGTTTCAATTCAAGGGAAGAACCCCAAGCTGCTTCCTGACTTGACTGCAGCGGTTGATGTTCATCTGCAGAGTCTGAACAATGTCTTGATCGTTCCCCGGGAAGCAATTATCCGTCAGAATGGACAAGCATTAATCGAAGTCCTATCGAATGGAAAATCGGAAAGACGTCCAGTCAAAATCGGATCTATGAATGATTGCGAAGCGGTCATAGATTCCGGTCTCCAGGAAGGAATGCTAGTATCTCTGAATCCGCAAATATAATTATTTTTCACTGGAAGGACCGGAACAAAAGGCAGATGGAATGATCAAGCGCTATAAAAAATGGTTCACCTACGGTTTCTGGATTCTGCTGTTGCTGGCGATCCTGGCGGGCTGGATAGTCTTGAAGGTTCGGGGAAAAAGTCAGAAAGAGTTATCCGTTCCTTCCGTCGCGGTCAAACTGGGCAATTTTATCGATTATGTGGAACTGCGAGGGGAGATTGCGGTCCGATCATCCGCGGTGATTACTGCTCCGAATAACGCCGGCGATCTTCAGATTTTAAAACTTGCTCGCAATGGAGCTCAGGTAAAAAAAGGCGATGTTGTAGCCGAATTTGATCCCAGCAGCCTGAAGCGCACTGCAGATCAAACCCGTTCTACTTTAAAACAGGTGGAATCGGAAATTGCCAAAGCCAAAGCTCAGCAACTCCTCGCCGAAGAACAGATCAAAACAGAAATGATGAGCGCCGAATTTGCGCTCGAACGCGCGCGCCTGGATGCAAGCACGCGGGATGTAATTACAGCAATCGAAAATGAAAAGTACGTTCTGGCGCTGCAAAAGGCGGAACAGAAACTTCTGGAACTGAAAAGCAAAATGGAATCTCGCCGCATTGGAACCGAAGCGGATATGGCTGCGATTATCCGTCGGCGCGACAAGGCGGCGGCCGATCTTGAAAAAGCGGAACGTAATATGGCGGAACTGACGCTTATATCTCCGGCCGACGGCATTCTCACCTTGCTCCCCAATTCAAGATCCCGCGCAGTTTATAGCGGCTCTGCGCCGATCTACAAAGAAGGCGATCGCACTTATTCCGGCAACGCAATAGCTGAAATACCCGATATGTCGACTATCCAGGCAAAAACTGCTGTTTTAGAAGCCGATCGCGGGCGTGTAATGGTTGGACAGCCGGCAATACTCAACATTGAAGCTGTTCCTGACCGAGAACACAGGGGACGAGTGAAAGACATCAGTCCACTCGCTCAATTGGATTATTCCGATATTATGACCACTAAGAATTTCGGACTGGTCATAGAACTGGAAAATCCGGATGCAAAGCTTAGGCCGGGAATGATGATCGGCGTTCGCATTGAGGTTGAGCGCGTACATGATGCAATTGTGATTCCTGTTGAAGCGGTGTTTTTTAAAAATGGGCAATCGATCGCCTATGTTCTTTCGGATGGCATGTATCGCGAGCGCCCCCTGACTTTAGCTCGTCGTGGCGTTGGCCAGGCAATGGTTTCGAAAGGATTGAAAACGGGAGAACGGATCGCATTAAAAGATCCGACACAAGAATAATTACGAAATACGAATGACGAATGACGAATTTTCAAAGGTTTTTTAGTTCGTCATTCGTACTTCGTAATTTGAGATGAAACATGTCTATAAACAAAAAGATGTTTCTGATTGCCGCTACGCTCTGGTTAAATGTTTCCTGTTCTTATTTGGCGGACGTTTCCGGACTGCAGAAGCCACAGATCCGCATTCCAACGGCGCGGGTGACGCGCGGCCCGGTTGAGATCAGGATTCATGCATTGGGCGAGCTTCAACCATCCAAGAGTACAACTGTTGTGGCGCCGATTATGTCCGGAGGCATGATGCAGATCATCCACCTGGCTAAGAGCGGCACGCATGTAAAGAAAGGGGATCTTGTCGTCCAGCTCGATTCCAGCGAACAGGAATACAACCTGGAGCAAAGCCAATCGCAGCTGGAGGAAGCCGAGCAGCAAATAATCAAAGTTAAAGCCGATCAGGCAGTCAGGGCTGCGCAGAACAAGGTGTCTTTATTAAGAGCTCAATATAGAGTGCGACGCGCTGAGTTCAA